>CAVWSC010000001.1:0-34218 GCA_963757435.1 Lewinellaceae bacterium
GAATGCCTACATCGAGGCCAACCCCGTACAGATGGCTATCATGGTCACTAAGCAGCGCGGCTTCTGGGAGCGCTTCTTCCATAATTCTCAAATCAAGCCCATCGTGCTTTCCCCCGAGGTTCCCGTCATGGTGTTGCACCTGGACTAATCCTCCCCCAGCCCGCTTCCATGCACGACCAGTTCCTCTCCCTCGTCATCCTCCTCCACGATCCCACCGATCACCGGCGGCTCCCTACCCTGCTGCCCCGTTTGCTGGAAGTGGTCAGTACCTCCTTTACCCACTTCGAGTTCGTGCTGGTCAACAACCTGCCCGAACTCCCGCCCGACGAGTACCTCACCGGTCTGCCGGCCGAACTGCGCGCCCACCTCTACCTCATCAACCTCAGCCGCCGCACCCTGCGCAACCACGCCATCCTGGCCGGCCTCGACCGCGCCAACGGCGACTACACCCTCCTGTTCGAGACCATTTTCCTCGACCACCCCGGGGTCGTCACTCAGCTCTTCGCCGCCACCCGCAACGGAGCCGACATCGCCTACCTGCGCGCACCCCGCCGGCTCACCAAACGGCGCGGCCTCCATGGCGTCTTCATCGCCATCATGCGCCGCTACTCTACTATCGAACTCGATTCCCTGGCCCACGACACGCGCATCATCTCGCGCCGTGCCCTCAATTCCCTGCTCCGCCTGCGCGAAAACCTGCGCTACATGAAAGCCGTCTACTCCCTGGTCGGCTACCGGTCCGTCCCCGTTGCCACCACCGTCCCCCTCCAGGGCGGCGAGTCCTTCCCCGAACAGTTCCGTACCTCCCTGCTGGCCGTCACCAGCTACACCACCTTCCTGCGCAGCCTGCTCGCGTGGATCTTCGGCTTCTCCCTGCTCTTCCTCCTCGGCGTCGTCCTCAACGCTGTCCTCGTTCGCTTCTCCGGCTTCGACCTCTTCGGCATCCCCCAGGAAGCCCTCTCCGGCTGGACGTTCCTCGTCGTGTTCATCGCCATTTTTTTCGCTGTCATGTGCCTCAACCTCTACATCATCTCCATCTACCTCTCCAACATCTACGACGAGATCAAGCAGCGCCCACCCTACATCGTCTCCGGGGTGCAACGCTTTTAATTTTTTATCCCTTGGGCGTGCCCCCTCCCTGGCGGTCGGCGTCGGTCCCTTCCGGGGTTCGCTATCGCTCCGTGCTGCGCACCCTCCCTGGCGGTCGGCCCTCCAGGCACCTCACGCGGGTAAGTAAAGATTGAGGAATAGCGTGAAAAACGGCATTCATCACCAGTTATCCCTTCAAAATCGGCCCGGTGAGGCTTCATTGATTTTCCTATGCCGCTCTTTCATTTATCCCGCCTCACGCCGGCCCGTTTCATTTCCTGAATCGCATTGGACCGGGTTTTGTACCAGATAAACTTGAATCGGGCCGAGACATTCGTAAGTTGAGGCATTCTCATTCACTCATGGCTAACTATTTCACTTCCAACCTCCTCCCATGCATCGTATCTTATTTTTTTTCAGCACCCTCCTTATTGTCTTCCCTGTATTTGCTCAATTCACCGCACCTGTCGTCACCCTCAAGAACGTAGTCGAGCAGCGGGACTCCCGGAGGGGGGCTACCAACACCCTGCTACTCTCCTTTGAAGTGGAAGGAAGCGACGAGGAGGGCCGCACCCTGCGCCGCATCTCCCTCGACCCGGTAGTGGATGATGCCGGTGACGTGCTCGAACCCGGCTCCCGCCTTCACAGCCGCTATACTACATTTCCTACCCTGGACGTAGAAATTTCCGCTCCGGCGCGAACAGCTACCGCCCTGAAGGAAGTGCGTGGAGAACTACTCATTTTCCAGCCTAGCCGGGAAAACGGCGGCGAGGTGGTGGTCATCAATGCGTCTACACGCTTCGATAAGGATTTACTGGACGGAAAAGTGGCCGGACTACAAATTATCCAGTTGTCCGAAAAAGCCCGTCTAGCCGCTAAGGAAGCCGAGAGCAGGGAACGGATCGCGGGGATGCAAACCAAACTCGACTCACTGCGTCAAATGGGGGAAGCCGGCGAGGGAATCGCCGAAATGATCCTACAGCTTACCGAGCAATTGAGCAGGTTAGGTGATTCCATCGGTGGTAATGGAGCCAAGCTCTACCTCAGCGTCGAAGGGGACGTCGACCGACTGGTTAATGTTTCCGTGCTCGAAGCCGGGGGTGGAAAATCAATTAAGGGAGGATTCAGTTCCGGGACCACCTACAACCTCAAGCGCGCACTAACGGCCGGGGATGAAATTCACTTCCAGATCGAGACGCCCGAGTCCGTTACCCGCTACCCGTTTTCAATCGGCTCCGTGCCGCTACAGTAATTATCCGCCCTCTTTCCATTTTCAATCCATTAATTTTCTTTCCCCATGCGCTTATTCTCCTTACTTATTGCCGCTTTGGTGACCCTCCCCCTCCTCTCCCAACCCATCGAACTATCGGTCGAGCACGTTAAGGAAACCCGTAGCCGGGAACAAAGCGGCAGCTATTCCCCAAAGGTCGAGATCAAACTCAAATTAAAAGGGATGACGGTTAATAAAACCAACCAAGTCCAGATCGAAAGCATCGATTACGCTGCGGACGATCTAGGCACGGAAATGAAGTGGATCGAATCCGGGATGTTCGACGACAATTTTTCTTCCTCTCCTAACATTACCCTCTCCCTTACCCCCGAAAAGCGGCAGGCCACCGAGATCACGGAGATTCGGGGCAATATCTCCGTTTTCCGCCCGTCCGCTGAAAATGGTAGCCTCCTGGAGGCGATCGACTTCGAGCAGTTATTGAACACCGATCTATTCCCCAAAAGTGCCGATGACTTCCACCTCATCTTGGTCGATCGAATGGTATTCGACAGCCTGAACGGCAAGCAAGGCGATGACTACACCCAAACCGTGAAACGCCTACGCGCAGGGGGGCAGACAGTACCGGACCTAAACCGCCCAATTGGCGGCGAGGGAACCTACCAGTACACGAAGGCTTCCGACCTATTTGCCATGGGTGGCCGCGCCTACGACAATGATTCTGATCGCTACGAACTAAACTTCATCATCTGGGACCCTACGGATAAGCTGGTAGGCATCGAAGTATATGATGCCGGTGGTAAGCGCCAAAAATACGGTTCCTTCTCCAATAATACTTTCCTGCAAATCCCGCTGCGCGGCGCTCCACAACCGGACTGGAAGCTGGTCATCACCGTCCGCACGGATGCCAGCGTGGAGAAGGTCCCGTTTACGCTGCGCGGGGTAAAGTTGCCGTGATCTTCGTTGCTCGACCTTCATGAATAGAGGTCGAAGACCTTCAGGTCCCAGCCGGGCGGCGCGGCCGGCCGTCCGTGGTGCGGGCAGGTGCGGCAGATCACTTCTCGGACGTGGACGTCCTTGACCTGAGCGACGTGTACGAGCGACGTGTACGCCGCTCAGGTCGAGGACCTCCAGGTCCGAGCCGGGCGGCGTAGCCGCCCGGACGTGGTACGAGCAGGTGCGGCAGATCACTTCTCGGACGTAGACGTCCTCTACCTGAGCGGCGTGTACGAGCGGCGTGTTCGCGTGAGGTGCCTGGAAGGGGCGAACGGAGAGAGCAGCCCGCAGGGCCGAGCAGACTTGCGAGCCTGGAAGGGACCGACCGCGAGCCGGCAGGCGAGTGGGCACGCCCAAGATACACCCGGCGGTCCACTTCCTACACTTTCCAAAAACGCAGCAACAGCGTCTCCAGCCCAAGGAATACGAGGGCCGCGATGAGGCACCAGCGCCAGAACGTACGGCCCTGGTTGCGTTCGGTGATGCGGGCGGTGAGGGCGGCGTCGCTACCGGCCCGGATGATGCTGACGCGCTCGTTGGTGAGGCCGGCCAGTTGCTCGTCGTCGAGGTGGGTGGGGTTGCTTTCGCGGCGGTCGTAGTTGAAGGCGAAGAGGTCGTCGGTCTCGCCGGGTTGGCGGAATAGGTCGTAGAAACCGGCCTCGCGGGTGTCTTCGCCGACGCTGAGGAAAACGCGGGAACCGACGATGCGTTGCTCGGGGATGAATTCCTCGCCGGGGCCGCGCAGGCGGTAAACGATGTCCTGCGAGGTCTGGCGGCGTTCGGTGGTGATGACCTCATCGCTGCCGATGGTGTAAGCGGCCGGGCGGCGGCTGCCGCTGCTGATGGCCATTTTGTAGAGCATGGGGATGAAGACCTCGGCGTTCTGCGACAGGTTGTTATAGGTGGCGGACAGCGGTGCCGCGCTGAGGTAAAGGTAGCCGCCGCCAACGCTGTACTTGGCCAGGGCCGTTCCACCGCCGCGGTAGGTGAGCAGGTTTTCCTGGTTGCGGCCGCCGTAGGTGGTGAGGGGAAAATTGCCGGTGGTGGTGGGCAGGCGCAGGGCGGAGTTGCGGTTCTCGAACACGTCGCGGAAGACGAATTCATCGGTGTTGATGCCGCTTACTTCCTGTGTGGTTTCAGCGAACGCCTGTAACTCATTGGCCGGGAAGCCGGCCAGGAAGGTGCGGTAGGTGGCCAGGTCGGCACCGCGGGCGGGGAAGATGAGGAGGTTGCCGCCGTCTTCGCTGACGTAGTTGCGCAGGGCCGTGGCCAGGCCGCTGCTGACGGTGCCCAGGTCGCTCAGGATCACGAGGCCGTAGTCGCCCAGGCTACCATAGTCGATGGTGCGGCTATCGGTGTAGGTGGGGTCAAAGACGCGCAGACCGGAGAGGGCGGCGCTGAGGTAGCGGTCCGGGCTGCCATCGTGGATGTTGAGCACGCGCACCTTGTCGGCCACCCGGAAAGTGATGTAGTAGGTGTCGTCGAAGGTGACCGGAAAATCGGTGATGCGCAGGGTGGCGCGGCCCAGGCCGGGCTGGGCGATGTTGATGAATACGCTGTCGGTGACCGTGCCCCCGGCGGGGATGGCGAGCAGGCCCTCGGGTTTGGTCTGGCCGTTGTAATCCAGGCTAAGGCGCACGTCCTCCACGTCTTCGTCGCTATAATTTTTGACGCGCACCAGCAACAGGTTATTCTGGTTCAACTGCGGCACCGGGGCCTCGAACCAGGCGGAGTCGATGCCTACGTTACGCTCGTCAGCCGCCCGCAGGGGCAGCAGGATGACCTGGACGGAGGTGTCGATGTTGTCGGCCGTGAGGTCGGAACTGGCGGTCTGGAAATCGGACAGCACGTAAGCCTCGCGGTTAACCAGGTCTTCGGTGCCCAGTGCCTGGCGCTGCCGCGCCAGCACGGTGGAGAGTTGCCGCACGGCGGGGCCGATCTCGATCCGGCTGATCTCTTCCAGGGCTTCCTCCTTACCCAGTAGCCGCTGGCGGCGGCCGAGAAAATCGTTGGTCAGCACGTGGAAGCGGTCCTCCACCCCGTAGGCGGAGACGATCTCGCGGGCGCGGCTCTTGGCGCGTTCCACCAGCGGCCGGTCCTCGCCGCCGGCACTCATGCTGAAGGAGTTATCGACGTACACGCTCACGGCGCGGCGGCCGGCGGTCACTTCGGTATCGGTGGGCAGAAAGGGCTGGGCAAAGGCAAATACCAGGAAAGCCACGGCCAGCAGCCGCATGAGCAACACGAGCAGGTTGCGCAGGCGGGAGCGGGCACTGGTCTCTTCTTTCACCTCGCGCAGGAAGCGCACGTTGGTAAAGTACACCCGCCGGAAGCGGCGAAAGTAGAACAGGTGAATGATGATGGGAATGGCCAGGGCGGCCAGTGCCCAGAGGAAGGCGGGATAGAGGAATTGCATAGAGGACGCGAAAATACTAACCTTCCCGGGGATTGCGGGTATGGTGGGGCAAATGAATGCGGGTGGCTTATGAAAAGGAAGTAAGATTGGCGGGTCCGGTGCGGGTCCGGTGCTGTAGCTATCGTTGTTCACGGTGAGACCACCTTAAGTCGTGGTAGTATAATATTAGGCTGTCCAATCTATTTAGGTTTACCCACTACACTTTTAACGGTAGGTCAACTTCCCGTCACCCCTCTCCTCCACGGCGGCTGGGGTTACCACGAAGTAGCCGCGAAGCGAACGGGACCCAGACGAATAGCCGGGCCGGGGGAGAGGTCTCCAGGAAGCGAGTGCAAAACCTATAGTGATTCAAGCCTGACAAACTGGACAGCCAACGATACGACATATTCAATCAGATTAATCTTTAAAATAAGAGCAACCTGTACTTCTTTTCTATAATGCAACATATATCCGATCGTACACTTGTAATCGTCACGCACCTACTACTTTTGAATACTAAAGCTTTTACATGATATATTACTAATCGTATCTAACTTACCATAATCAAATCGAAGAAGCGTGATAAACACCAATGCATTAGGGGATCTGCATTCTGGACTTGCCAAATATTCTATATATCCTTCCATTTCACTATTGGGTTTACCTAGTAATTTGATTACCTGATCTTTCGTATTGTAGCCTGTGAGATACCTTCCATACCTTTCCGGAAAAGACTTTACAAAAGATGTTTCCAGATAACATTCAAATTCCCTGCTCTTCAACCATTTGGAATTTACATCATCGACAAGTTGAGGATTACAAAGAAAAGTATAATCCATGCGATCAACTTTGGAATGTTGGACATAATAGAAAAGAGTTTTGTCGATGGAATAACACGAAAGGTGAAGTAGCGTGAATATCAAGGCCAGGATGTAGATTAGATTTTTCATTGGAGGATATGCTAGTGTAGCACGTTGTAAGTTTCGTTACGTGGCCAAAATATTCAAGTGTCAGTCACTGCTTTATTCTGGCCAGATTTAAATATAATGAAATTTTTTGGTCAGCACCCTAGTGGGATAGCTATCATATCGGTGATCGCCTTCGTCAGAGCGTTTCCATTTAGCGTGAATAATGTCAAAACACCCTTTACAATCATCGCTGATTTGCGTTTCAGGAGATTTTAGCTGGGCGCAAACCAGATTGTCGCACCAAATTCCTGAAAAATCGGTCCCACATGGTTTTAAGTTGGGCGAATAGGGCGGTAACGCTCACTTCTGTATCATATGCAGATTTCTCTCTGCGACAAATTGGTTTGCGCCCCTTCCGTAATGCTCTCTACTGAGATCAGGCCCATTTCGATAACTCCCTCTTTATACTTTTGGGCAGTGGCGGTGAGGGACATTGCCAGTAGGAGAAATAAGGCGGATAAGCGCAAGATAAAGTTGTTCATATTTATATAAGAGTTGCAATTGAAGAATTACGATGTATGATTTTTTCCCAAATTGGGAAGACATTTTTTCTATGAGCTGCGTGAGGCACCTGGAAGGGCCGCCGCGTAGCGGCGGAGTGCGCAGCACCAAGCCGACAGGCGCGCCTGGAAGACGCCGACCCGGCCCGCAAGGCCGGGGCACGCCCAAAACAAATCGGGTAACTCGCTATAAATAACCGACTTACTACCCCCCCCTAAAACTCAACCCACCTTCCGCCGGTAAGCCTGTAACTTGACCTCCCCCATCACGAGCATCAGGATGGAAGCGACCACCGTAAAGGCGGTGGCATAACCCAGCACGGGGGCAGCACCCGGTAGCGCGAGGGTGAGCAGGAGGAAGGCCATGACCACGCCGAGGATGGTGAGGATGCTGAAGCGGGTTTCTTTGAGGCCGGGCATGACCTGGGGCAGGTATTTGTGGGGGAAGAGCCGCCGGTCGAGGTAGACGAAGAGGCGGTCCTGGGCGAAGCCGATGAGGACGATGATGATGAGCACGCCGTAGACGGAGGGGAGGCGGCCCTGGCGGGCGAAGATGTAGATGAGGCCGCCGAGGCCCTCGTCGCGGTTGAGGGATTCGGCGATGATGATGTAGGTCCAGGAGATGGCGGTGAGGACGCGGATGTCGTCGATGATTTTGGCGAAAACGGAGGGCAGGTAGACGGAGCGGACGAGCTGCCAGTCGGTGGCGCCGAGGGTGAAGGCGGTTTTGAGGTAGACGTCGGCGGTTTCGTCGAGGCGCTGCACGACGACGGGCAGGAGGTAGACCAGGATGCCGAAGGCGAGGAAGGAAACCTTGAGGGCCTCGCCGAGGCCGAAGGCGATGATGAACAGCGGGATGAGGGCCGTGATCGGCACGTAGCGCAGGGTGTCGATCTGGCGGGAGAACATGGCCCGCAGGGGCGGGATGAGGCCGATGGGGATGCCGATGAGCAGGCTGAGGAAAACGGCCCAGAAGTAGCCCTGGAGGTTGCGCCAGACGGAGACGACGGTGTTGGGTAGCAGGGCGGTGGCGGGGCTGCCGGGGTCGGCGGTGAACAGGCCGGGCAGGGCGCCGATGACGGCGAGGGGCGGCGGCAGCAGGGGGTAGACCTTCTCGAACTCCGTGGCGTTGGCCAGCCGCTCTTCGTCGGCCGCCAGCAGGGAGTCGCGGGCGGCGAGGGAGGCCGAATCCATGGTGATGGCGGAGGCCGGGCGGGTGTCGTACTCGATAATGGCCCGGTTTTCGGAGAGCACCTCGGCCAGCCCCCACCAGACGCCCAGGAATATGGCGAAGCCGAGGAGGCCGAGGAGAAACTGCCGGACGGGGGAGTAGCGGTGGTTGGTGGTGAGCATAGGGGTTGGGGTGGCGGAGCCGCATATTTTCGAAGGACGCTGCGCGCCTGGTTGTTTAGTATTTTCGACTCAGCCTATACGTGTACCTGCTTTAGGTACGCGTAGGCCGAGCTACAAATGTACTAAAATACGGTTGGCGAAGCCTCATACTTAAGTTCGGTCGTTAACACTGGTCGCCGTTTACCGCCCGACCAGCACACGCTTGGTCACCACCAACCGGTTGGCCGTATCGTAGAGACTTGCCAGGTAGACCCCGTCAGGCAGTCGGTTCAATTCAACGCGATCCGTGAGGCCGGCGGCGAAGCCGACCGGCTGGGTGCGCACCAGGCGGCCGAGGGTGTTGTACACCTCCACGCGGTAGGTTCCGGTGGGCAGGGCGTCGCTTTCGAGGCGGAACCAATCGGCGGCGGGGTTGGGGAACAGGCGGATACCGTTGGCGATACCGGCATAGGGATTGCGGACGGAAACCGTCTGCGGGCCGGATTTGAAGGAAGCGCGCTCTACCGTCTCGCCGTCGGGCGAGGTAGTGATCTGCATCACGGGTTCGGGAACGCCCTCGGCCCAGAAGCTGTACTGGACGATGGTATCCTGGCCGAGCTGGTTGATGAGTTCGGGAAAGGAGGCACTCACTTGGGAGGTTACGTTGGACCACCCAAAGAAAACGGTATGTACTTCGAGCGTGACCATGCGGGTCTCATTGCGCTTTTCGCGGATAACCTCATATTCGGCACCGTCTACCAGCAGAGTGCCGTAGGCGTCAACCAGATCACTGGTGGTGACGGTGGTGCCAAAGCGAATACTGTCAGCAGCAGCCAGCAAATCACCAATGCCGGGAATGTCGTTGATAAAATCCGGCAGGCTGTCCGTAGAAAAAGTGCCGGCAATTAGGGCTACATCGCTGTTCTGGTCGATGAAGGAAAGGGGTGCGCGGCGCTCCGTGTACGGATTGGCAAAGGGGAATGCTACGTCAAAATCAGCCGCCAGATCGGAGGCACCGCTGGTGCCGACCAGCGTAAATTCCGTGGCCGTCTTGAGGTAGTAGTTAGTGGTCAGGTCGGTTACCAGGATTTTCACGTTGGCCGTAGGAAAAACGTCGTCTTCGGTACCGGCTTCAGTAGCCAGCACGGGGCGGCGGAAGGTGGCGAATGGTTCCAGGTCGCTGAAATCCCAGGTCTGCGGGCCGCCGGTGGCACCGATCTCGACCGTGGTGATGGACAGGCTGTCGGGGTTGCTGATCACGAGGGTATCGCCCACGGAGGGGAAATAGGCATCCGTGAGGGTGATCTGAGCGACCAGACCGCTGGAGAGCAACAGGCAAAAGGAAAGGAGTAGCATATTCCGCATAACAGTAGTTTTTTAGGGATTGACGGCTAAAGGTACGTATTGTCACTCTTTCGGTACGTGAAGATGGTGTTAAAGTAGGCCCACCAGCGTGAGGTGCCTGGAGGGCCTGGTGCGCTAGCACGGAGCGATCAGCGAACCCCGCAAGGGACCGGCCCCGGACCGGCAGGGACGGGGACACGCCCCCGCCACCCTATTCCCTGCCTATCATCTCACCGAAGCCAGCCACCGCTCCGCCTCTTCCAGCGTCCAGCCTTTACGCTTGGCGTAGTCGGCCACCTGGTCGTCCTGAATCCCTTTGACGGTGAAATATTTGGCGTCGGGATGACTGAGATACCAGCCGCTGACGGCCGCGGTGGGGTACATCGCGAAGTTTTCGGTGAGGGTGATGCCGGTGTTGTCTTCCGCGTCGAGGAGTTGCCAGAGCTTGGTTTTTTCGCTGTGTTCCGGGCAGGCCGGGTAGCCGGGGGCCGGCCGGATGCCCCGGTACTTTTCGTGGATCAGGTCATCGCCCGCCAATTCCTCTCCGGCGGCATAGCCCCAGTACTCGCGGCGCACGCGGGCGTGGAGGTACTCGGCCAGGGCCTCGGCCAGGCGGTCGGCCAGGCTCTTGATGAGGATGGCGTTGTAGTCATCGTGTGCGGCCTCGAAACGGGCCACGTGCTCCTCGATGCCGATGCCCGCCGTGACGGCGAACGCGCCCAAATAATCGGCCACGCCGCTCGCGGCCGGGGCCACGTAATCGGTCAGCGGACAGATTGGGCCGCCCGGTCGCTTTCTTGGATTGCTGCCGCAGGTGGTTGAGGCGCACGAGTTCGGTGGTCCGGCTTTCGTCGCTGTAGACGGCGATATCGTCAAAGTCCACCGTATTGGCGGGGAAGATGCCGAATACGGCCCGCGCCCGCAGCCACTTTTCGTCGATGATGCGGCGCAGCATGGAGCGGGCATCGTTGTATAGTTTGGTACTCTCCTCCCCTACCACCTCGTCGGTCAGGATGGCGGGGAATTTTCCGGCCAGTTGCCAGCTGCTAAAGAAAGGCGTCCAGTCGATATAATCGACCAGCAGCCTGAGGTCCACGTCCTCCCACACGTGCACGCCCGGTCGGGCGGGCACGGGCGGCGCGTAGGCGGACCAGTCGAGTTCCAGCCAGTTGTTCCGCGCCCCCGTAAGCGGGATACTGCGCTTGCGCTGCGTCTGTCCGGCGCGGTGCACCCGCACGCGCTCGAACTCATCCTTAATACCTTGCAGATAACGCTCCCGCTCCTTCCTGTCTTCGCTCAGTAGCGAGCTGCATACCGCCACCGCCCGGCTGGCATCATGCACGTGCACGATGGGGCCGGAGTATTCCGGCTCGATCTTCACGGCCGTATGCGTCTTGGACGTAGTGGCCCCGCCGATGAGCAGGGGTGTGGTCATGCCGCGTTTTTCCATCTCGCGGGCCACGTAGACCATTTCATCCAGCGAGGGCGTGATCAGCCCGCTCAACCCGATGATCTGGACGCCGAGGCGCTGGGCCTCGTCCAGTATTTTTTGCAGCGGCACCATGACGCCCAGGTCCACGATCTCGTAATTGTTGCAGGATAACACGACGCCGACAATGTTTTTGCCGATGTCGTGGACGTCACCTTTTACGGTTGCGAGGAGGATGGTGGGGCGGGCGGGGCGGGTGGGGGCACTTGTCTCGCCGTGTTCCCTCACCCCCGGCCCCTCTCCTCGGGAGAGGGGTGACGGGGCGGGGGCATTTGTTGCTTGGGACCTCTCCCCCGGCCCCTCTCCTCGGGAGAGGGGTGACGGGGGGTGGGCATTTGTTTCGCCGTGTTCCCTCACCCCCGGCCCCTCTCCTCCCCCGGGGGGAGGGGTGATGGGGCGTGGGCGCTTGTCTCGCCGTGTTCCCTCACCCCCGGCCCCTCTCCTCGGGAGAGGGGTGACGGGGCGTGGTATACCATTTCCTTTGGAAATGGTACAGGACGATCAAGGGTTTCCTTTAACGTATCTCCAATTTTTTTGCAAATGTTGGGGAGTTTTGTCAATACTTCGTGATTGGTAAATCGAAGAATCTGGTAGCCAACTCTTGTGAATGCCTCATCCCTTTTATTATCGGATATAATCATTTCAGGAGTATCATGGTATTCTCCATCTATTTCTATAACAATCCTCTTTTCCGTACAAACAAAATCAGGTATCCACTGTCCCATAGGTTTTTGCCGATAAAATTTGGCATTGCAAATCTGCCTATTCCGAATGTGTTTCCACAGCTTTTCTTCGCTTTCCGTAGATTCTTTCCTCATCTTTTTCGCAAACCCCAACACTACTCCGGCATATTCAAGGTCTACTTCCCAGTAATTATCAACAATTTCCCCCTCCCTCGAACCAATAAGAGATTTAGTATCATATTGCTCAGAACGCACCCCGTCACCCCTCTCCCGAGGAGAGGGGCCGGGGGTGAGGGATTCGGAGCCGGCACTGCTTACAAACCCGGCACCCGTCCCGTCACCTCTCTCCCGAGGAGAGGGGCCGGGGGTGAGGGATTCGGAGCCGGCACTGCTTACAAACCCGGCACCCGTCCCGTCACCCCTCTCCCGAGGAGAGGGGCCGGGGGTGAGGGATTCGGAGCCGGCACTGCTCACAAACCCGGCACCCGCCCCGTCACCCCTCTCCCGAGGAGAGGGGCCGGGGGTGAGGGATTCGGAGCCGGCACTGCTTACAAACCCGGCACTCACCCCGTCACCCCTCTCCTTTGGAGAGGGGCCGGGGGAGAGGTCTCCCTCCCCCTCCCCATACCGCGCCCCGCCCACCATAAACACCTCCAAATACGCCACCGCCTGTTTCATCACGCGGGCCGATTTCACCACCTGCGGCAAAAACATCTTGCCCGCGCCAAATAGGTCGCCCACCACGTTCATGCCATCCATCAGCGGACCTTCGATCACGGCCAGCGGACTGCCGTACTCCCGGCGGGCGGCCTCGGCGTCTTCGGTCACGTAGGTGGTGATGCCGCGCACCAGGCTGTGGCGCAGGCGTTCGGCCACGGGGGCTTCGCGCCACGTCAGATCCTGGGCGGGGCGGCTGCCGCCCGACTCGCCGCGCAGGGTCTCGGCCAGGTCGGTCAGGCGCTCGGTGGCATCGGGGCGGCGGTTGAATAGCACGTCCTCGATGCACTCGCGCAGGTCGGTGGGCACGTCTTCGTAAACCTCGATCATGCCGGCGTTTACAATCCCCATATCCATCCCGGCGGCGATGGCGTGGTAGAGGAAAGCGGTGTGCATGGCCTCGCGCACCACGTCGTTGCCGCGAAACGAGAAACTGAAATTACTCACCCCCCCGCTCACCTTGGCCCCAGGGCAGGTTTCCTTGATCAGCCGGGTGGCTTCGATAAAGTTGAGGCCGTAGGCATTGTGCTCCTCAATACCGGTGGCGACGGCGAAGATGTTGGGGTCGAAAATAATGTCCTCGGGCGGGAAGTCCACCTCTTCAGTCAGCAGGCGGTAGGCGCGTTGGCAGATCGCTACTTTGCGCTCGGTGGTGTCGGCCTGGCCCTCCTCGTCGAAGGCCATCACCACGGCGGCCGCGCCGTAGGCACGCACCAGGCGGGCGTGGCGCAAGAAGGTCTCCTCGCCCTCCTTCATCGAGATGGAATTCACCACGCACTTACCCTGCACACAGCGCAGGCCCGCCTCGATCACCTCCCACTTCGACGAGTCTACCATGATGGGCAGCTTCGCGATGTCGGGTTCGGCCATCAGCAGGTTCAGATAAGTGGTCATGGCCTCCACGCCGTCCAGCAGGCCCTCGTCCATGTTCACGTCGATGATCTGGGCACCGCCCTCCACCTGGTGGCGGGCCACGTCCAGGGCGGCGGCGTAGTCGCCGTCCTTGATCAGGCGGGCGAAACGGCGCGAGCCGGTGACGTTGGTGCGCTCGCCCACGTTCACGAAATTGGTTTCCGGGCGAATCACCAGCGGCTCCAATCCGCTCAGGCGGGTATAGGCGGGCAGCTCGGGCAGGGCGCGGGCGGGCAGGCCGGCCACGGCCTCGGCCATGGCGCGGATGTGCGCGGGCGTGGTGCCGCAGCAGCCGCCGATCATGTTCACGATGCCGGTCTCCCCAAAGTCCCGGATGTAGCCGCGCATCTCGTCGGCCCCCTGGTCGTATTCGCCGAATTCATTCGGCAGGCCGGCGTTGGGGTAGGCGTGCACGTAGCAGGGGGCCACCCGCGCCAGGTCGGCCAGGTAGGCCCGCATCTCGGCCGCGCCCAGGGCGCAGTTCAGGCCCACGCAGAGCGGCTGCGCGTGCGCCACGCTGATCCAAAACGCCTCCACGGTTTGGCCGGAAAGGGTGCGCCCGCTGGCGTCGGTGATGGTGCCGGAGACAATGACGGGCAGCTCGCGGTCCACCTCGTCCCGCACGCGGCTGAGGGCAAACAGGGCGGCCTTGGCGTTGAGGGTATCGAAAATGGTCTCGATCAATATCGCGTCCACGCCCCCGGCAGCCAGGGCGGTAATTTGTTCGTAATAGGCCTGCTGCACCTCATCGAAAGTAACGGCGCGGTAGCCCGGATTATTCACGTCGGGCGAGATTGATAGCGTCCGGTTGGTCGGTCCCACGGCCCCCAGCACGTAACGGGGTTTGGCGGGGTTGCGGGCGGTATATTCGTCGGCCACGCGCCGTGCCACGCGGGCCGATTCCAGGTTGATCGCCTCCACCGCGCCTTCCATCCGGTAGTCCGCCTGCGCAATCGTGGTACCGCTGAAGGTGTTGGTTTCGATCAGGTCGGCCCCGGCCTCCAGGTAGGCGCGGTGAATCTCCTCGATCACGTCGGGGCGGGTGATCGCCAGCAGATCGTGGTTGCCCTTCAGGTCACCCGGCGCGGTGGCAAACGCATCGCCCCGGTAGTCCTTTTCCTTCAGTTGGTAGCCTTGAATGAGCGACCCCATCGCCCCGTCCAGGACCACGATATATCCCTGCGCAAATCTTTCGGTAATGGTCATTTTCGGGGCTGCTTTGGTCTAAGAAGGCGCAAAAATACGGCTTCCGGCTAGTAAAGCGAAGCAGGTTGGTTTGGTTTTACGATTTGTTAGCTAATGGTGGGTCCCCGCCCGCCGTATCCGGCGGGCGGCCGGGCCGTCCGCTGCTCGCTGTTCGCTCGGCCCCTACGGGTCTGCCTCCCTGCGGTCGGCCCCGCTACCACCCCTGGCCCGCTGCGGAGGGCGGGGGGTGATTCAGTTGAGCCGAACGTTTTCCCAGAAGGCGGGGAAGTTGCGTACGGTGGATAATACTTCCCGATCAAATAGAAATGGCTCTACGTCGCGCATCAGCATTTCAAAATCAAAGGGGGCAATGCGTTCGCGGACCAATTCCCTCAAGCCTTCGGCAGTAGACACGTTAAACCGATCCTGGGTATAGGCATAATCCGGGGTAGTCCGGGCCAGTATCCAGATCAGGTCATAAAAATCACGCCCTTTCGGCCGCTTACGGCCCATTACCGCCGCAATCTTCATGCTGCACAACAGTGAAAGCGGCACCGCCGCGATCCGGGCCTGCACGCCGAACTTGTCCAGATCCACCATGCTGCGGTCGTACTCAAAATGTTGCTTTTCAGTATCAATTTTGATGAGCACCCGGGCCTCCTTATGACCGCTTAACTGGTAATGGAACAGCAGACCGGGGAAGCGAACGTTGCAGTGAAAAGCCCCCTTGTAGGCAAACTTCAAATGGGCCTCGTAGCCCAGCTCCGCTAACCGATCCTGTATCGTGGCGGCGGTTTCCTCAAATTCTTCCTTGCTTAACCCGACATTATCAAAATCCAGATCTTCCGAAAATCGCTCCGTTCCGTATACGATCCGCAGACAGGTACCTCCCAGAAACGTGAACTTGTGCCCGTGAGCAGATTCAAACAGTATCTTCAGTATCTCATACTGCAAGTATTCGCGCAATAGATTTTCCTGGCGGTCCTGTAATTCTACCGGATAGTATCCGCGAATTTCCTCAATGTTTTTCATGGATAATATACGTCTAAAAATGAGGTAATTCGGAGCATCATCTCCTTCGATTGCATTTGCTCACCATAGAGTAGCATGGTGGTCCAATCCAGTTGCTCGTTCATCTCGTCTACATCAAAACGCATCTCATCCAGCCACTCGGGATCAGCAAATTGCGGCTCGAACCACGCCAGGTCTAACAGGGCTTTTTCCGGCGATGCCATATGGTAGCTACCGCCCCGCCACTCAATGGAAGTGTAGCCGAAAAATGCCTCACTGTTAATATGATGATATTTATAATTGGCATTCCGGTAATTGAAGTCTATTGATTTATCAGCTAGTAACTGAGGTAACCTGATAGACTGTCTCCGGAATGAAGTTGTAGTACCGCAGCGCACTATGTAGAGAGATATAAGAAGGACTATATAGCTCTTCGGCGATAACAAAACGGTCCAGGTCCCCCCGCAGCTCGAACTCCCCGCTTAAATACAGGCCGTCGCGGATTTTATCCACCTTGCCCTCTTCCTGCCAGCGGGTGAAAATGGCGGGGTCGAAATCACCGTAGCGCTTGCGCAGATCGGCGGGGGTGATGAATATTTTTCCCGCGGGGACTTCGATGGCCATGAGACTAGCTTTCTCAGGAAAACGGGCGGTTAAAACAAATAGTTTCCCCTATAGTAAGGATTAGCTAACGCTGCTTCTCTCGATCATAACTTATCTTTCAAAGTGAAGGATGGAGGGCGATATAGGCAGAACCCCCTTCGGGGGCAGGGGGAATTTAATGAGTGAAGGTGGTACGAGCAGAACCCCCTTCGGGGGCAGGGGGAATTTTAATAAGTGAAGGTGGTACGAGCAGAACCCCCTTCGGGGGCAGGGGGAAAAACACAGACGGCCGCCCGCCCCGCGTGAGGGATGGGAGGTGTTGTCTGAACGGAGCGTAGCGGAGAGAGTGCCGGACAGCCCGGCCCCCCGCACCCTTGCGGGGGGACACGCCCTGATGTTCCGTCACCCCCGAAGTGCCCCCCGATGCGCCCCCAACGCTCCGAGGTGCTCTTTCGCTTGCGCGAAATGGCACGCTCGGAGGTTGGGGGTGAGGAAGCGGCTGCTAGAGATCCGCTAATAAAACTTTAAATTCGCCCCTTCGTTACGCCAAACCCGGCCCCGGGCGCGTTACCGTTATTCAGAACCCGCATTACCTTATGGAAGCCACCCTCACCCACCGGGAAAGTACCAACCAGAAGAAGGGCCGCATCGGCGGTCTGGCCTCGTTGATCCTGTTGTTCATCGTACTGGTCGTACCGATCTTTTTTTTCCAGAACCCGCCCCCCGGCCAGCCCGGTATCCTGGTGAACCTGGGCCTGCCCGACCAGGGCCAGGGCGACGATAATGCAGCACCCGCGCCCGCCCGACCCGCCGAGCCGGAGACGCAGCCCGAACCCACCCCGCCCCAGCCGGACCCCGTGCCCACCCCGCCGCAACCCACCACCCGGCCCGAACCCACCCCCGCACCGCCGGTGGTGACCACCGAGGACCCCGCCGCCGTTGCCCTGCGCAAGCGGCAGGAGGCCGAACGCAAGGAGCGCGACCGGCAGGAAGCCGACCAACGCGAGCAGCAACGCCGGGAACAGGCGCGGCAGGAGCAAGCCAAGCGCGATAAGGAGGCCAAAGAGGCCGCCGAGCGCGCACGTAAGGCGGAGGCCGACCGGCTGAAGGGCGAAGTGGGCGGCCTGTTCGGTAGCGGCAGCGGTAAGGGAAACACCGGAACCAGCGGCAACCAGGGCGACCCGAACGGCGACCCCAATGCCGGGGCCCTGGAGGGCGTTTCGACCGGTAGCGGACGCGTGGGCGGCGGATTGGGAAACCGGGGCGTGGAATCCGCCCCGCGCCTGAATGAGAAATTTACCAAGCAGGGTACCGTGGTACTCAATGTCTGCGTGGGTGGCGACGGCCGCGTGGTGAGCGCGGAGCAAACGCTGCGCGGATCGAGCGGGCAGACGACGCCGGATATGGTGAGTTCCGCGATTAGTAATGCGAAGTCGTGGCGATTTTCGCCGGGCGACGTGGACAAGCAGTGCGGTACGATTACCTATAATTTTAAGTTGCAGTAGCCATCGCGAGTAAAGATGCGGCCTACGCGGCCACGCTGGAGTATTTGTACACCCAGCTACCGATGTACCAGCGGCAGGGCGCGGCGGCCTTTAAGAAGAACCTGACCAATACCCACGCCCTGCTGGAATTTTTGGGCCGGCCGGAACGGAAGTTTCGTAGCATCCACGTGGGCGGCACGAATGGCAAGGGCACGGTTTCGCACCTGCTGGCGGCCGCGCTGATGCAGGCGGGCGTACGGGTGGGCCTCTACACTTCACCCCACTACCGGGATTTCCGCGAGCGGATCAAGATCGACGGGCAACTGGTGGACCGCGAGTTCGTGGTCGATTTCGTGGAACGCATCCGGCCCGCGCTGGAGCGGATACAACCCAGCTTTTTCGAGATCACCGTGGCGATGGCCTTTGATGCCTTTGCGCGGGCTGGCGTGGAGTATGCCGTGGTGGAGGTAGGCCTGGGCGGGAGGCTGGATTCCACCAATGTGATCGACCCCGAGTTCAGCGTGATTACCAATGTGAGCCTCGATCATACCGATCTGCTGGGCGATACGGTGGAACTGATCGCGGGGGAAAAATCTAAGATCATCAAACCCGGTCGCCCCGTGGTAATCGGGGAGTACGACGAGCGGACCTTCCCCATCTTCGAGGCCGAGGCCGCCGCGCAGGGTAGCACACTGATCCTGGCTGAAGAACGCTACCGGGTTACCGATGTAGCGAACGGCGCGGACGGCGGCACTACCTTCGAACTGGCGGACTGCTCCCCCACCCTGAACGAGATGAACGCGCAACGCCTGACCACCTTCCTCAGCGGTCCTTTCCTGAGGCGTAATTTGCGCACCGCCTACGCCGCCCTCCAACAACTTACCGACCGCCACTGGTCCGCCGCCGATCTCCAATCCGCCTGGGCCGATCTTACGGCCGTCAACTACCTGGGCCGCTGGCAGTTCATCGGCACCCGCCCCCGCGTGCTGGTGGACAGCGCCCACAACCCCGGCGGCCTCCGGCCCGCGCTGGAGCGGCTGGTGCAACTGGTGGATTCTCCCGACCGGCTGCACATCGTGCTGGGCGTGGTGAACGATAAGGATCTGGACGCCGCACTGCCGCTCTTCCCCGCTGCCGCCCGCTACTATTTCTGCAAGGCGGATATTCCGCGCGGTCTGCCGGCCGGGGAATTGCGTACGGCGGCGGCCGGTTTCGGGCTGCGGGGCGAAAGTTATGCGAGTGTGTCCGATGCACTGCAAGCCGCCAGATCAGCCGCCGATGAGGAGCGGGACCTGGTATTCGTCGGGGGAAGTATTTTTACGGTAGCGGAGGTCGTCTAAGGATGGGCGTGTCCCGGCCTGCCGGCCGGGCCGGGCTGTCCGGCACTCTCTTCATTTCGGGGCGATGCGCCCCTTCATTTCGTTCAGACAACGCCTCCCATCCCTCACGCGGGTGGCTTCGTCCGTATTTCGGTAAAACACCGATCGTCTGGCACTTCAGTATGTTCGATCAAGCCCGGACGTACGCCGGTGCGAGGTTTCCGCTTTCGCGGATGAAGACTACCCCAACCTCCGGCAGGTAACTATCTACGGAGGACTGCTTTGCCATCTGCCGACCAGAGGTGGCCGCATCTCTTTTCCACGCAAGCGGAGGTCACGCACCGCCCGCACCAGGGGTGGGAACAAGCCGACCGGCAGGAAGGAGCCCGCAGGGCCGGAGCGAAGCGGAGTGGTGGACGACCCGGCCGGCGACCGGTAGGGAGCCGGGGTGCCCCTAGAAAAAAGCCTGATCCATTTCCCTTACCCATAAAAAAGGTGCCGCCAACTTGCGTTGGCGGCACCTTTTTTATGGAAATAAAACAACTTCGTTTTGCATCAATCCTGCCCGTTCCAGGGGAAGGTACCGCAGTCTACCAGCAACACCGTTACCGTAGTGGTGGCACTTTCGGGACCGCAAGCGGCATTGTTGAAGGGCGGTTCCATCGGGTTATCCGTAGTGAGCGTGAGCGTCACCTCGCCCGCCGCGGCATCGGCCGCGCTGGGGGTATAAGTGGTGGCTACGCCGAACTCACCGCTGGTCGTACCGGTATCATCAAAGGTACCGCTACCGCTGGTCATCCAGGTCCCGCCGAATCCGGTCACGTCGTCCGGGGTGATGGTGGCGTTAAGATCGGCCAGCAATAGTGACCTGCTGCCGCAAACCGTCGCTGATAATGCGGTGGTCACCGCCACGTTGCAAACCACCCCGGCATCCAGGTCTGGATAATTGGTGCCCGAAGTAAGGAAGCCGGTATTGTCGGATCGGCCGTTGGGGGCCGCATCGGAGTCATCGGCTTCGTTGGTGTTGCCGCCCACGTTTTGCTGGGTCAGTTCGTAAAACCCGGCACCGGGCGCGGTGCTGATGTTGAAGACCACGTAGTAGTCACCCGGCGGCAGGTTGGCGAATTGGTAGGATCCGGCACTGTTCGTCATCAGTACTCCGCCGGTGGCACCGGGGAATGGATTGCCGTTCACGTCCGTCGTTACCTGTACTCCGGCAGCGGTGAAGAGGGTTACGGAGACACCGGCCAGTGCGGGGTCGGTGGGGTCTTGCAGGCCGTTGTTGTCCAGGTCAACGAAGGTCGTATCACCTACGGAGACGGGGGCGAAGACACCGAAGTCTACGGTCATGTCGCCGCTGTTATCCAGGGCATCGTCGGCCGTGCCGCCGGAGAAGCTTTCACTTGCGCCGGTGGGTTCGCCGCCGGCTTCGCCCAGGGTAATGAGAGGGGACGTAATCAGGGTACCCGCGCCGCCGGTCTGGCTACCGTTGTCGTCACCGTCGGTTTCGTTGTCAACCGTTACGGTCGGCGTGGATGAAACATTGATGACCGCCAGCGGACCGCCCGCCATGAAGGCAGTGGCGGGAATCTGGACGGTGTACTGACCGGGGGGTAGCGCGGAGAAGTAATACAGCCCTCCCCCGGCGGTAAGATAAGGGTCTCCCATATTATCGTCAGCCGTTCCGAGCACACCGTCGGGGCCGATGTCGATCAAGTTACCGGCGGCATTATAGAGTTCAACGGGTACCCCGTCGATGCCGGTATCGCCGGGATCCTGGAGGCCGTTGTTGTTCTGATCGGTGAAGACGGTGGAGCCGAGGGAGTAGCGTTCTGGCTCGATGAACCCAACGTCTAAACTATGATCCACCCCGTTCTCCGGCGTAGTAAAGGTAATGAAGGGCAAACCCGCCGCCAGGTCACCCATGGCCGTGGTCAGGGTCGCCGCATCTACATCGCTGTCGTTCAAGTCCGCGTTGGGGGCTTGTCCGGTATCGTTGATGGTCAGTGGGTAACTTTCGTTCGCGCCTAAGTCGAGGCCGGTCGTAGGCGTCGAACTGCCCGTCACCGAAGACGATCAGGTAGTCCGTCATGGGTTCCAGGCCATCACCGCCATTTACCCAGGTCTGATTCGGTCGCACCGTCTTCGCTGAAATAGTACTCACCGTCGGCGTTGGTCGTAGTCGTGGCCAGCAGCGTACCGTCAGGGGCGTAGAGCCCTACCGATAGACCTACGAGTGGCTGGCTCACAGGGGTCTTGAATACCGTCTTCGTTTTCGTCGAGCCAGGCGTAGTTGCCGATTTCCAGCTTTTGGAAGGGGTTACAGCGGAACTCGACATCACCCAAGCCGGCGGACTTACGGAAAGTAGGTGAACTAGCGTTTGCACTTGACCTGAAGATCATTGTAGCCCCTGACCACCGCTCCGGTAGCGTTATTGTACGTCCGGGTACCATTGGAATTACGTGCCGTTTATCGGGTCAATGACGGTTACTATCGTCTCACCGGAACCGGGAGCAATGGCCGCGCCACCCACTACGATTTCGGAGTGGACCTAGTTGGTTACTTTAAAGAAGAAGTTATCGTCAAAAAATTCTCCGTAACCCGGCCCCTGAAAATTATTTGGCCCCGCGCCCGTGTAATCCTCCTGACATGCGCCTCACTTTCCAGGATATACGTGACCCCATCGGGAGAAAATGCCCGTAAAATGTCTCCGGCGGCGGCACTGATCCATAAACGTACTGTCCGCTGGGGGCCAATTCCTTGTTTCCGGTTTGCATAGCGGTTCGGTCGTTGAACACCAAGACGATGGTATTGTCGACGTCAATTTCAATGTCGGCCAGAATGGGCTGAGGGTAATCGTATATCGATTACGGCTCGCCTCCGAAGCTAATTTCCAGTAGTTCTAGTAAACCAATCATTTTCGTCGGCAATGGTTCCGTCCCAGTCGTTACTCCACGGGTTCCCAAACGTTACGGTCCCATAGTGGTGGCCGGAAGGTTGACGAACCTCGCGGGTAGTTTAAGGGGAAATCAAGAACGGGGCTCGGGTTAAAGGTTCCCGTAACGGTGTTGAAGATGTAAACGTAGGCTCGTATGTCTTCTCTACGATCGGTTACACTGGCATCGCATACGAAGCCGACGTACGAGATCGTTTCCTTTTACTTTTACGGCCCAGGGGCGCAAATCACCGGTGCTACCACAGGGGTTAGGTAAGAGCGTCTACCGCTACGTCAGCTACCTCGGGTAAGGTACTCGCAGTACCATCGTAACCGCTGATGTCAACCTGGAACAGTTGCTTGGTGAATAGGTTGACGGTATAGAGCGTGTTACCATCAGCGGCAACTTCAACGTCTCCGAAACCGATCGTACCGACGAGCGGGAATGCTTCGCTGTCCCGGTTATGGGGCCGCAGTGGTGGGGGAGGTGCCAGGTCCGCACGGGCGGGGGTGCCACCAAAGTCAAAGGTTCCACCAAAGCTGAGGTCCAGGAAGGATGGGGTCGGTGCATCGTTTCCGTCGGTGCCGGGTGCCTGGCAAAATCCGTTACGTAGATACCGGCACTACCCAATGGTCCGAAACCCGTATGCCGGCGCAATACCGCGCTACTAAACATTAAGCTATCCGCTGGACGGTAAGCCAGGCCCCAGACCGCACCGGTCTGGTTTTGGTATCCGTAGTAGGTATTAAGGGGACCGGCATCATTACCGGGATTAGGCCAAAATTAGTGGGTGGCGCATTGAAGGGGTAGCTAACGATGGTACCGAAATCCTCGGTGTTCGTTCCGTTAAATGTTCCGCAAACGTAGCAAGTGAGTACGATGTCAGGATTTTCCTGGCAACTCGTAGAGGGGTCAACTACTCCGAGATTAAGATCACAAGTAGGAGCCGTACCGAATTGTACGGTCGTATAACCGTTTTGGTTGCCACAGGTCGGTTCGAACACCGAACCACCCGTCATCATGAACTCTACGCGGTAATCTTCTCCGTCCACTAAGTTGGGTGAGGTGTTGTTGTCGTCGAAGTAATAATTACCTTCCGTATCGGTGGTAGTGGTTCCCAGTAATACGCTGTTGCCCGTAGCATCACAGCCGTAAATGGAAACCATGATGCCCGGTACGCCCGTGGGTTCTCCGCTATCCTGGTTACCATTAAGATTGAGGTCTTCAAAAACGTTACCCCCAACGGTATTTGCATCAGCTACGCAGGGGTCCGTGGGGCAGGCGGCCGGTCGGTCGTAGACGTCACTATCCGCGCAGGTAGGATCGCTTTCAAAATTAGCCGTTATCGTTTGCGCACTCATCCCGTCGGACGGTACGACGAACCGGACCAACTGGGGTGGTGACAATTCGTAATAACCCTCGATATTACTCTGGCGGTTCACAAAAGGAGCTTCCAGAAAAACAAACTTGGTTTCTCCGTTTACTTCTACCGCGATACGATCCCTACGCGGTCCGGCCGTAGAAGGGGTAAAGGCGGGGCCGGGAGGGTTTTCCCAGCTCACTTCGATTTCTACTGCCGCCAGGCTTTCGCCGGTTGCTTCGTCGAAGAAGCATTCGGAGACGGAGACGCGGTTGATGGTGACGGAGCAGACTGGATGCCATCTTCGTTGTCGTCTTGCCAGAGTAGTTACCAATTTCGAGGTATACGGCTATGCCACAGGTCAGTTCAACGTCGCCCAGGCTTTGGCTTTTACCGAATAACCCTTCAGTGCCTATACCCTCAACTACAATGTAGGAGGCAGTGAATACGCCGGTTGTATTATCTAACCTTCTAAAACCTCCCGCATCGGGCGTGTTATTATACAGGATCCATCACTACAGCCAACACCTCGCCTGAGCCAGGCAGAATGGCCAGAACCAACGGCTAGCGCTTTCCGGCGTGAGTCAAAACTTCCATTTAAAAAATCGTCATTATAAAATTCTCCAAAACCAGGGCCTTGGTTATTGCCGGGTCCAAAACCAATCGCTGGACCAGCCTTAGCGTTATTCTCTAATACGTATGCGTCCACCACCAGAATACGCACGTAGAATATCACCTCCGACAATTGTTCTGTACGATCCTGTTCCATCAGGTGCAGATCCTGTTCCATCAGGTGCGGGCTGTCTATTGCCCAATTGCATGCCCACGCGATCCATGAAACCTATAATCATACTACCGTCAATGTCAAACTCAATATCTGATAGCAATGGTTGAGGATAAATAATAACTTCTGGCCTAGAGGCAATTCGATCCATTCGTTGCAAGGGTAGCAAAGTCATCAGTCCATGGGAAACCACCCCGTAATAGACGGAGCCTGAACCCATGGATAACCTTTTGGGTAAGTCAGCGGGAAATCAAGGATTGGCAAAGGGTCAAAAGCTCCACCCGCAATATCGTAAGTGTATATATAAGCACGCAGGTCAGCTTTGGACTGTGAGGTACTTGCATCGCAAATTACGCCAACGTAAACCTTACCCTTTGTACACTTTCGTCGCCCAGGGACGGAACTCACCGCCGCTACAGCCCGGATTAGGGAATATCCACACCTGGTGCAGCGGTCGGAGATGCCGTGTTAACGATATGCAACTTTCGTTCAAAAAGGTTAATGAAGTACAGCGTAGAGCCATCTTCGGAAATATCGATATCGCCCATGCCTACTTTGCCTACTTTAGTCAAAAGCTTCAGGGTCCGCATTAGGGGTGATTTTGGCTCCAAGACCACGAGCAACATTAATACCAATGCTGCCAAGGTTTACACCAGGCAGGGTTGTTACATCTACGAGTAGCGAGGTGGTGCTATTGTCCAGATCGGTTTGGTAGATTGCTCCCAGTCCGTCTGGGCCCAGACCAGAGTGGCGCTTGAGAAAAGCCGCAGAATATACTAAGTTATCTTGCTTGTTGTAAGCCACGCCCCAAACTGTACCCACTTCGGGTACCGTAGCGTAGTAGGTGTTATCCACCGCTGAGGTCATAGCCCACCCCGACCAACGCACCGTCATTAGCAGAAGCAGGATGCTGAGGATTGCCTGCGACGAAACAAGGTACGATAGCTTCAGGATTAGACTGGCAGAAGTCGTTCTGATCTAATACTCCCAGGTCCACCGTACAATCGGGTGCATCGACAAACTGAACTGTAGTATTACCATCAGTACCATTCGGGGTGCCCTGGCCCGCATAGCCGGGCAGGTTTGAAAACTCCACTCGGATCGAAGAGCTTCCTGCCGTCAGGCCCGTGAAGGAATATAAACCGAATTCATCGGTGGTGGTGGTGAACGAATTACCATTACAATCGTAGGCGGTTACGGTTACGCCAGCTACTCCAGTGCTTTCGCCATTTTCTTTAATACCGTTGGCATTGTAATTGTTAAAAACCGGACCCCCTGTTTGTCCGGTACTCACTTCACAAACCGTAGGGGTGCAGAAGCGGTGGAGCGGTATAGCTACTCGTTCCCGTACAAGCCGGATCATTGGCGAAAACGGCATCGATACTACCCGTGCTACCATCTGCATCAATTTCAAAGGCCACAACCTGGGGAGAAACAATGGTTCCATTGCCACCCGTTGAGGTATAAGGCCCAGGATTAATGGTCCTGGTGAGACCACCCAAGGTGATGGTAATGACATCCGAGGTATTATTTACTGCTGGACTGACGGTCGCATTGCTCCATGCTACTTCTACACTTACCGTTGTTTTTGCTGCCACTGTTTTGGTAGCAGCCAGAGACGGTGGGGGTGATGGTGACGGAGCAGACGGGACAACCATCCTCCACCATAACCAGCACACAATTGCTCGTATCCGCGCACATCCCCGTCAGGCAGGCACCATTGACGGAAGTGATGACCCGGTAGTAAGTGTCTTCGGTCAGTGCGGGCGGGTCGAACGGCGTAGCATCCGTAGGTGCCCCGGCAACGTCGCTCCACGGGCCGTCGCAGTCCGTGGTACTCTGTTGCCACTGGTAGGTGATTGCGCTACTACCGGAAGCCGCGGTACTGAAGGTAAAGGCTCCCGGGTCGTTGTCATTCGCACAAGTAGGAGCATCACCGGCGGCAATTACCGGCGCGGTGATATTTTCTACTTCAATGTTGACGTCGAATTTAAAAATTCCACAGCGGGCAAAGCGTCCCGTACCGTCGGACTCGAAGGTGAACGTTCCGCAGGCACCCGGGGCGGTTACCTCAACGGAGTTGTTACAATCATTATAGGCCAAGCCGGTATTGTCCGCACCTTCCTCCCACAGTCCTTCACAAATAGCACCGTTACAATTGATGAGTTGCTGGAGAAAGAGGATGTCCCCGGTAGAGGCCGCACAAAGCGTGGTGTCCAGAACTACATTATTATTCGTGGGACAACACTCCTTTAGGAGATCGATGCCTTTCGGCCTCCCGTTTAACGGGTTACCGATGTTGAAAGCGGGTAAGGGCGTGAGGTCGTTGCTAAATACCGAAACACAATTCTCGCGGGCCGCTACGTAAATTCGGTCGGTGAACTCACTGTAAGAAATGCCCCGTGCGCCCCAAAATCCCGGCAGTCCATTGGTCGCATTCGCCCCACCGTTGTTGTTATCCGATACGGTGTTAATCAACGTACCAGTATTATCGTACTTCTGGATGATCACCGGGGTAACAGCACCGCTAAACGATTGATTAACGACAACGTAGGTATTGCCCGCCGGGTCCCGGGTCAGACCCATCGGACCGATATTGTTCGCCGTAGGTATGGTCAGATTGAACAAAAGTGCACCCTGCGCGGTGGGTGGGCTGGTGTAAAGTGCTTCGTCTAACGAGCCGGTATAGACGGCGTTAGTGGTGCGGTCCGCGACGTACCAGTCGGTATCATCCTGGTAGTAACCCCAGATGTCTACGTCGAGGACGTTTCCGTTCACGTCCCTGCCTCTTACCAGCATCCCCCCGGTGCGCTCGCCGGTGCATAAGTCATACGTGGTAATTTCATCGTCGTTGAGATTTCCGGTATATAAAGTGTTGTTGCGTGATCCCATATTGAACAACTGGGGACCCAGGTCGGGGATAGCTTCCGCTTCGACAAGGTCACCATCACAGGTCAGTTTCATGATGGGGTTAAAATCACGGGAGCGCTGTCCGATATACAAGAATCCGTTCAGGTCGAAAGCAACGCCGTGGGGTTTCAGATCGTTAGCAACCACCCGACCGTTGAACCAGGGAGAGCCGATTTCGCTAACTACGCCGGTTATTGCGTTTATTTCAAATTTGTGTACAATTCCCAGGTCTTCGTCATTCAGGTAGAGGAACTCCGTACAGTCACAACGAAATTCACATCCCTGTGCTGTAAAGTGATGACTACGTCCGTAAAGCAAGTGGCGGAACCGCCAAATACCCGTAAGTTGTAGGTTACGGTACCCGTAGGGTTCGCGAGGTTATCGCTGATGATAAGCGGAAAAGTGGCCCCACTAAAAGACGTAGCCGAAGCGTAGGTACCGGTAACGGGGCTGTTCGGAGCGGAGAGCAGGTAACGATCGCCCCCCGTTGCTCTGCTGATCTGGATCAGCCCGTCACTGTTTGGTACTCCGTCGGTACAGCTTACGCTTAGTGCCCCGGCGGTCACCTGTGGGCCGCCTACGAAGATTTCAACCTGAGCGTTATTGGAACAACTTCCCAAGGCCCCGGTGGGCGGGGAGAAGTATAATAGAACCGGTAAAGGCCACCGGTCGATCCCGCCGGGTTAAAGGTGCCGGTAGTGCCGCCGACGAACGTTCCGCCAGTGGGGTTGGTTGCAGGGGCAAACCACGTACCGCCCGCATCAGCACCGGTTAGCTGGTTAAACAAATTGTGTACCCCCGCATCGGTACAGATACCGGGAACCGACGTTTGTGCCCGGCTGCCGTTCTGGCCGGAATGGTTAAAGTCAGCGTGCCGGAACGGGTCAGACGTGTATAAGTAAGGTTATAAGTACCAACTGCCATATTACCAGGATTTACCCGGCCGTCGCTAAGTACTTGTGCTCCCGTCCCGGCAAAGCCGCTCCAGGTACCGTTACTACCGATCACGCCGCCGCCGTCGTTGGGCATTACGCAGGCTACGTAAATTCTCGTTGGAAAAGGTGCCGACGCAGTAAGTCACGGCCCCGGAGAGGTCATTGAAAAAGGTGGTAGCGGTAAGATCGGTTCCTTCCGAGCAGCTCGCTTCTACAGAAGATGAACGCATAGTCAACTCCTGATAATGACCGTCTGAATCAGGCAGATTAAGAGACTCCCAGGAATAAGGATCCGTCAGTACATAGACGGATGATTCCGCGTAGGCACATTCTTGTAATTCAACTACCGGTGACGGTAAGCCGGAAGGAAAATAGGGATAGTCCGCCAAACCGGCCTGAAGGGACGGCACAATAATGGCCGAGAATAAAAGAAACACTATCCGAGCAGTAGAAAAAACCATAGTCTCACGTGATATGCCGCTACGGGGTAGCGGTTATTAAAGATTGCGAAGAGCAACCCGATCACGTAACATAGTAAATGTTTGACTTCAAACATTCCCCACCGGGTAAATTCTGAGGAACTATTCTTCACGAGAAGTGAAAATATAGCGATTCAGTTTCTTCATGGCAAGTTGTTGCCCAGAGAAAAAGCTACCGGTATGGAAAGGATAGACGGGCCATTCCCGCTAAAAAGGTCATCAATTTCAGCTACATGAGACAAGGTCGCTTCCGTGGAAGTGAGACAAACATAAGCATTTTTATCAACTGTGTGTCTGCCGGTGCATCGGTTGCTACCGGTAGCGGTTTGATACAACGAGTTGTGTGACATTACTGCATACCATCCGTTTTAGCGATTGCTCCTTCCCCTGACAACCTGTTTCTTGCCTCTTTACTTCATAAGATGCGCCGTTTTCTCAACAAAAGGTGCCGCCGACTCTCGTCGACGGCACCATCTTCATGGGAATATAAAACACTCAATCCTTAAAATCAGTCTTGCCCGTTCCACGGGAAGGTCCCGCAGTCTACTTTCAGGATGGTGATGATCACCTCGTCGCTCACCGGCCCGCAGGCGGTGCTACCGAAATCCATCGGGTTATCCGAAGTAAGCGTGAGCGTCACCTCGCCCGCCAGGGCGTCGGCCGCGCTGGGGGTGTAGGTAGTAGCCGTGCCGAAGTCACCCATCATGGTCCCGGTATCGTCGAAAGTACCGCTGCCGCTGGTCGTCCAGGTACCGCCGAAGCCGATAACGTCAGTGGGCGAAATACTCGGGTTGAGGTCGGAGAGCAGCACGAATTTGCTACCGCAAATAGTCACGACCATCCCGGCTTCTACTTCCACGTTACAGAATACGCCTGCATCCAGATCCGGGTAGTTGGTGCCCGACGTAAGGAAGCCGGTATTGTCCGACCGGCCGTTCGGGGCGGCGTCGGAGTCGTCGTCCTCACTCGCGTTGCCGTCCACGTTCTGGGTGACGGGATCGTAGAAGCCGGCCCCGGGGGCGGTGCTGAAGTCGAAGACGACGTAGTAATCGCCCGGCGGCAGGTTGGCGAACTCATAGAAACCGTCGGCATTGGTCATCAGTACTCCGCCGGTGGCACCGGGGAATGGATCGCCGTTCACGTCGGTCGTTACGGGTGTTCCGGCGGCCGTGAAGAGGGTGACCGATACGCCGGCCAGCGGCAAGTCATCCACCGTTTGCAGGCTGTTCCGGTCCACGTCCACGAATACGGTATCGCCGAGACTGACGGGGGCGAAGAAGCTGAGGTCGAGCGTCATGTTGCCGTTATCGTCGTCCGTGTTACCGACGGTATTGTCCTGATCGTTGCCCTGGCTACCCTCGTTCACGCCGTCCGTCGGTTCTACGTTCGCGGATAGCGTAATGACGCCCGTGCGGACCTCAGTACCGACTCCGCCGACCTGTACGCCGTTGTCATCGCCGTCGAGGTTACCGTCAGGATCGACTTCGCCGGCGAAGGTGCCGCTACTGGTATTGGAAGAGATGCGACAGTTCTCCAGTGCCGCTCCGGCGGCAAATGCGGCTACGGGCACCTTGACGAAGTAATCGCCGGAGGAGAGGCCGCCGAAGAAGTAGTCGCCGTTAGCATCGGTGAAGCGGCCGGGTTGGCCGTCGTCGTTACCGCCCCCGTCGTCGATCCCGTCAGGACCGAAGGCGTCGTCGGCCGTCCCGAGGATACCGTCGGCACCGGTTACCAGATCAGTGTCATCGGTTCCATCGTTACTACCGTCGCCGCCTTCCAGGCAGAGTACGACCGGCACGTTCGGGATTCCGGCTTCGGTACCTTCCTGGAGACCGTTGTTATCGGCATCCTTAAATACGGTGCTGCCCAAACTGACCGAACAGCCCGAGAGCGGAATGTTGTTGTCCAGCACTTCGGGGTCTCCTCGCTCGAAGGCGATCTTGAAGTAATATGGATTTGCGGCTTCGGAAAAGTCATCCAGAATAACCATGTCGGTGGTCGTCGATCCTACGCGGAGCGGGCTTTCACTGGTCGGGTTATCCGCCGATCCGCCCATTGGATCGAGCGCGCCCATTGCCCCCGCACCCGTTGTGGGTAGGCGGGTGGTGCTCAGGGCGTAGCCGGCCGGAGGGGTGTAGGTAATGGTAAACACGTCGGGCGTGCCGTCGGAAAAGAACTGGTACTGACCGTTGGAACCGTCGCGGGTGACGATGAACGTAGCGTCGTTCATCGTCGTAATCTCAACGGTGCCGCCGGTGATCAACTCCCCGGTTTCCTCGCAGTAGAGGTAACCCATCGGATCGACCAGGCAGGCCGTTGCGGGTACGGTAATGGTCGTGTCGATGAAACAACCGTTGTTCTCGTTAAAAATTCGGACGACAAAGATGCCGCCGGTATTCGGAATGCCGGTCTCCAGGTTAATTTCCGTCCCGGAGATCGGGGCGGCAGCCGCGTAGTCGGGTCCGTCGTACATGGCAGCGCCGATGGAACTGACCCCGAAGCGGTCCGCGTCCGTGAAGCGCATGAGTACGATGCGTCCGTCGTCAACGGCATCGTTGGTACAGGCACCGGGGATGATGACGAGACGAAGGTCGGTTGGTGGAATGCAGAGTGGGATGAGACCTGCATCAAAAGTATGATCGGTTTCTCCCGCCGTAAACATGATCACCGGCATATCCCCCACCCCGCCGGGAACGGTCATCTCCGTAGCATCGGAATCATTCAGATCGGGATTGCTTCCTTCGCCGGTATCGTTTCCGGTGAGGGCGTACGTGAGGGTACCGACGGTCAGTTCATCGGTGGTATCGTCGTAGGCATCGCCCATGATGACGATGAAGTACTTTTCGCCTTCCGTCAGGCCGGTGAAGCCGGTCATGGGGGAACCGTCGGGATTTACGCCGGTGATGTCCACGTTCGAGGGGTCGAAATAATACTGGCCGCCGTCGGCGGTCACGTCCACGCCCACCAGGGTACCGGCATCGTCGTAGAGCTTGATGGTGACGCCGTCGAGGCCCTTCTCACAGGCTTGCTGGATTCCGTCGGGGGTTCCTTCTTCGGCCCAAACGTAGTTACCGATCTGGATGGGTAGTGGCGGGCAGGAACTTGAAAGTGCTACGTCACCACCGATCCCTTTAAAGTCGTTGATGTTAAAAGAGGGGATATACGGCACAGCCGCCGTGGGCCGGAGAAAGTATTGGGTAGTTCCGTTACCATTATTGGTGAAGTCATGGGGGAACACCAACAAGCCGTGGGGGCCTTCCTCCGTGCGCATATCGGAACTGGAAACTACGTACTGATACGTGCCATCATGGCGGTCCCAAATGCCTATACCACCGTATCCATCGTCGTTACTCGTTTCATCATTACGGTAGCGAATCCTGATCTGGCTGGCCGCTTCAGAGAATATACCGTTGGCATTATTATCCGTAATGATATAATAGGTGGCACCGTGGTTGTGTGAAGTGGGGTAGGCACCCGCGCAGCCCGTGCGCAGGGCTGCCACCAGGGATCCGTCTGGATTAAACTCTAGGTCGGAAACGGCTACCCAGCCGGGTTCGATGGCAAACAGGAAGCCAATGTCTCCATCTGGTAAGATAGTCTTATGAAAAACTTCCGTACCCGTAAAGTCTCCACTAGCCGTTAGATCAATGGAGTAAACGCCGGGGGTAGTATTAAGCTCGTGGGTGCCGAAGAACAACCGGTTTCCGGCAGGATTTACGGCCATCCCGTATGGCTTGGCATCCGCTGCCCAACCGGGGGAACCGTTGTCGGAAGCGAAATTGGCAAGTGTTTGAGGATCGAATACACTTAAGATGGCACCCGTAGCACTGATCCGATAGATAGCCCCGTCCTCAAAGTTGGAAACAAAGAATTGATCGTGCGCAGCGTCGTAGACGATGTTTCCCAACCCAGGACCCGTTGTACGGGTCAGGGATGGGTCCGTTTCGTCTTCACAGGAGAAGTGGGTGAAAGTGAACTGTTGCTGCGGCAGTTGTACGAAAACGCTAGGTTCTCCCGTCTTGGCATCTAGTTGGTAAACCGTACCTGCCGCTCCCAAATCCTGTGGACCGCCGCCCAAATTACCGTAATTAATTATCGCTACGGCGAGGTTTTTGCGGTGTAGTTCCGCCAAGATCGTAGCCAAAAATATTCGAGTAATGGCTGGAAGCCGTCACGTACATATTTCCTGTTGCATCAAAGTCCGTACCGAAGACGTTACCGAGCACATCGACCGTCCAATCCGGATGGTGGAACACCCCCGGATTTATTTCCGGCCGGCTAGCGGTAACGGCAATGTTCCGAAAATCAAGTAACCCGACTACGTACCGTTCGCTCATTGGCAAATTGTCGATCGTACCACAGGTAATGACGCCGATTCCCGGACCAAGAAGCCGCTGACCGTAAAACAACTCACCTATCGGAGTCTCTGAATTTACGTATGCGGGGCAATAAGTGACAGGTCTTACCACCCCGTAATCCACCGTACAGTTCCCGCTTCCCGGCATCACGAACCGCACCTCCGTCGCGTTATCGGTTCCGGCAAAACCCGGCTGTAAATTGTCCAGCGCGGGCGGCAGGCTGAACTCCACGCGGTACTCGGCCGTCTGGTCCAGGCCGGTGATCGTCCACCCACCACCGGCATTAGTGGCCACGGGACTGCCCGCTACCTCATTACCGGCACAGTCATACACGCTCACCACTACGCCCGACTGACCGGGATTCCCCGCCTTGGCTCCGTCATTCTCAAAATCCTGAAAGACGACGCCGCCGACGTCGCCGGGGTTGCCGGCGCAGGCCGGTGAGGGGGGCAGCGTACAGCTCATCGGCGCATTGTAGGCCGCAGCGGCCAGATCCATGCAGGTCGTCGTAGTCGCAAAAGAGGCCGTCACGTCGATGCCCGTTGTTCCGTCGCTATTCAGGCCGACCAGGGTGAATACGTCCGTACCCGCAGTCATGGTGGGCGTAAAATTTTGGCTCACACCGCCGGCCGTAATGGTGATCATCTCCCCGGCCGGGGCGTCGGAATAGGTCAACTCCACATCCAGCGTATACTGGCTGGTAGTGGGTACGCACGCGCCGGGAGTAACCGTACCGATCGCCAGCATACAGGAAGGGGCCAGGCCCACGTCCAGCGTATGGTTACTCGCACCGTCCGTCGTGTAGGAGATCATCGGGTAGCCCGTCAGGCCCGCCATCGTCATTAGGCTCGCGTCGGAGTCGTTCCGGTCATTGGCATCCGGCCCGACAATGGAGGGCGCGGCGTCAGTAGTAGTCAGGTTGTACATCTGTCCGCCGACCGAAAACTGACCGGTTCCGGGTGAGAACAAGCCGTCCGTAGCCGTGAGCGTATGATCGTAGCCGAATACGATGGCGTATTCGGTTTCATCCGCTACATTGTCAAAAAAATACTGCCCACCATTGGCCGTAGTAGTCACGGCCGTAAATGTGGTAGTTGCCTTATTATATAATGATACGGATACGCCGTCGATGCCGTTTTCGCAGGGGTCCTGCACGCCGTCGCGGTCGGTATCGAACCAGACGTAGTTGCCGATTTGGAT
>CAVWSC010000002.1:0-22459 GCA_963757435.1 Lewinellaceae bacterium
TCCACCGTACAGTTCCCACTCCCCGGCACCACGAACTGCACGTCCGTCGCATTATCCGTTCCGGCAAAACCGGGCTGCAAATTATCCAGGCTGCCGTCAGCCGGCAGGCTGAACTCCACGCGGTAAGTATCCCCCGGGTCAGGCCGGTTACCGTCCACTCGCCGTTGGCATCCGTGGTCGCGCTGCCCGCCGTGACGCCATTACAGTCAAAAACCGTTACCACCACGCCCGCCTGCCCGGTTTCAGCGGCGTCGTTCGTCCCGTCATTATTGAAATCCTGGAAAACCGTGCCACCTACGTCACCGGGGTTACCGGCGCAGGGGGCCGGCGGTGCCCCGGCCGACTGCGTGTCGCTCATCCGTAAAAGTCCATCCGGCTCCGATAATACGTAAGCGGGCCGCACCGAATAGGCGCGGGCGTAGGCTTCCGCGGCGGCGGAAGGTAACAAAACGGGAAAATGAGGGTAATCCGCGTGACCTGCGGCGAGGGGCTGCGTCAGTAGCGACAGCAGACTCAAAAATACCAAAAAAAAGCGTGTAAATAAACTCATAGTTTCATGTGATATGCCGCCGGATCGAGGCGGTAAGTGATTGCAGGCAAGCAATCGTATCACATAAAAAAAGAGTACGCGCCGGAGCTATAAATGGCTCGGCAAGGACAACCCCGACGATGGTGCGCGGTGAATTTAAAGCGCACGTCGCCAGACGAGAGATTTACAGGTTCACGCAAAAAAATGCGCACAACTCCCTATAGGTCTGCAAGATAGCAACAGGCTATTCCCGCTACTCGGTCGTATTTTTCTTTCATGTGATAAGACAGCTTCCGAAGAAGACAGTACAAACATATGACTTTTTGCAATAGGTAGCGTGATATTTTAATCAATTTTTTTTGACTGGGTTGGAGTTTTTCGGGAAGGTGAACGTATAGTAGACGTATGTTGATGCTGCGGCAGCACCCTTGAAGCTATGCGATCCGGAATCCACTAGCTTGCTATCCCCGACTGGACGTGGGGAATTCACTCTTTCACGAGCCCGGAGGTCTCGCATCTGCCCGCACCAGGGGTGGGAACCAGGCCGACCGGCAGGGAGGCAGCCCGCAGGGCCGGAGCGAAGCGGAGTGGTGGACGGCCCGGCCGGACGCCCGCCAGGGCGGCCGGGGTGCCCAAAAACATGAACCGCCCCGCGCACTAGTACCTCGTAAACCGGTTTAGGCCAAAAAGTAAGATTGCGGCAACCCGATAAATGCCGCACCTTCGTCCGCTAAACCACGCCACCAATGACCCCATCCCACGTCCGCCGCTTTGATCGTATCCTCGTTGCTAACCGGGGGGAGATCGCCATTCGCGTGCTGCGCGCCGCCAGTGAGCTGGGCATCCGGACGGTGGCGATGTACACCTATGAGGACCGCTACAGCCTGCACCGGTACAAGGCCGATGAGAGCTATCAGATCGGGCCGGACGACGAGCCGCTAAAGCCGTACCTGGATATTCCGGCCATCATCAAGCTGGCCAAGCAGCAGCGGGTGGATGCCATTCACCCCGGCTACGGCTTCCTGTCGGAGAACACCGATTTTGCGCGCGCCTGCCGCGACGCGGACATCGAATTCGTGGGGCCCAGCCCGGAGGCGATGGACCAACTGGGCGATAAGGTGACCGCCAAAGCCCTGGCGCGGCGCGTGAACGTGCCGCTGATCGAGGGGAACCGGGAGGACCTGGACCAGGCGCGGCCGTGGCCCTGTCCGAAGCCGAGCGGATCGGCTACCCGGTGATCATCAAGGCCGCCTCGGCGGCGGCGGGCGGGGGATGCGCGTGGTGCGCGACCCGCGAGACCTGGCCGTAGAATTCGAGGAGGCTAAATCGGAGGCCACTACCGCTTTCGGGGACGGGACGGTCTTTCTGGAAAAATTTATCGAAAACCCCAAGCACATCGAGGTGCAGATCGTCGGCGACCGCCACGGTAACCTGGTGCACCTGTACGAGCGGGACTGCTCCGTGCAGCGCCGCTTCCAGAAGGTGGTGGAAGTGGCCCCCTGCGTGACGCTGGACGAGGCCACCAAGCAGAAAATGTACGACTACGCCCTGCTGCTCTGCCGCGAGGTGGGCTATTCGTGCGCCGGGACGGTGGAGTTTCTGGTGGACGAGGACAACTCGATCTACTTCATCGAGGTGAACCCCCGCATCCAGGTGGAGCATACCGTGACCGAGGAAATTACGGGCGTGGACATCGTGCGGCTGCAATTTCTGGTGAGCATGGGCTACCGGCTGGAGCACCCGATCATCTTTATTAAGGACCAGGACGACATCAAGATCAACGGCTGCGCCGTGCAGTGCCGCGTGACCACGGAAAACCCCAGTAATGGCTTCCGGCCCGATTACGGCACGCTGATCGCCTACCGGTCGGCTTCGGGCATGGGCATCCGGCTGGACGCGGGATCGGCCTTTGCGGGGGCGGTCATCAGTCCGTTTTTCGATAGCATGCTGGTGAAGGTGACGGCCTGGGGTAATACCCTGCCGGGGGCCTCGCGGCGGCTGCACCGCGCACTGCGCGAGTTCCGGGTACGGGGCGTGAGCACCAACATCGGTTTCTTGCTGAACGTACTGGAAAACAAGGAATTTCAGCGCGGCGAGGCCACGGTAAAATTCATCCCCAACCACCCGGAGCTGCTGAAGCAGCGCAACTTCCGCGACCGCGGCACCCGCCTGCTGCGCTACCTGGGCGAAACGGTGGTGAACGGCAACCCGGACGTGAAGAAACCCGAAGTGGGCCGCGAGTTCCTGGTGCCCAAAGTGCCGGCTTTCGATGCCTACGCCCCCTACCCCACCGGCACCCGCGACCGGCTGCGCGAACTGGGTCCCGAGGGCTTCGCCGCCTGGCTGAAGGCCGAAACCAAGATCCACTACACCGACACCACCTTCCGCGACGCGCACCAGAGCCTATTGGCCACCCGGATGCGTACTTACGATATGCTACGCGTGGCCGAAAGCTTCGCCAAGGCCGAAGCCGGCGAACTGCTGAGCATGGAAGTATGGGGCGGCGCGACCTTCGACGTGGCCCTGCGGTTTTTGAAGGAAGACCCCTGGAAACGGCTGGAAAAGCTGCGGGCCGCCATCCCGAATACGCTGTTCCAGATGTTGCTGCGCGGCAGCAACGGCGTGGGTTACAAGGCCTATCCGGATAACCTGATCGTGGCTTTCATCGAGCGGGCGGCCGAGGAGGGCATCGACCTGTTCCGCATCTTCGACTCGCTGAACTGGGTGGATAACATGGAGGTCAGCATCCGCGCCGTACGCGAACGCACCGGTAGCCTGGCCGAAGCCTGCCTCTGCTATTCCGGTGACCTGAGCGACCCGGCCGAAACCAAGTACACCCTGGATTACTACCGTGAACTGGCCCAGCGCCTGGAGGGCGCGGAGAGCGCACATCCTGGCCGTGAAGGACATGGCCGGACTACTAAAACCCCGTGCCGCCACCGAACTGATCGGGATGTTGAAGGACACCGTCAGCCTGCCCATTCACCTGCACACCCACGATACCAGCGGCATCCAGTCGGCCACCTACCTGCGGGCCGTGGAGGCGGGCGTGGACGCTATCGACGTGGCGATCTCCTCGCTCTCGGGCCTGACCTCGCAGCCCAGTTTTAACTCCACGGTGGCCATGCTCCAGGGACACCCCCGCGAGAACCCCTTCGACCTGGAAAAATTGAATGCCTACGCCGATTACTGGGAAACGGTACGCACCTACTACTACCCCTTCGAGACCGAACTCCGGTCGAGTACGGCGGCCATCTACACCAGTGAGATCCCCGGCGGGCAGTATTCCAACCTGCGCCCGCAGGCGCGGGGGCTGGGGCTTGGAGGAGCAATTTCCGCTGATCCGCAAGAATTACGAGGCGGCCAACGAGTTGTTCGGCAACCTGATCAAGGTAACCCCCTCGTCGAAGGTAGTGGGCGACATGGCGATGTTCATGACCGCCAATAAACTGACGGCCGAGGACGTACGCGAGCGCGGCGACAAGCTGGATTTCCCCGACAGCGTGAAGAGCCTGATGCGCGGCGATCTGGGCCAGCCCGCCGGTGGTTTCCCCGCCGACATCCAGCGCCTGGTCCTCAAGGGCGAACCCGCCTATACCGACCGCCCCAACGCCCACCTGGAGTCCGTGGATTTCGATGCCGAACTAGCCGCTTTCCAGGAGAAATTCGGGGCCGAAAAGGGACTGCGCGACCTGCTCAGTTACCTGCTTTACCCCAAGGTCTACGAGGAATACCATGAATTTAATGAGAAGTACGGCGAGGTTCGTAACATTCCCACCCCGGCCTTTTTCTACGGCCTGAAGCCGAACGAGGAGATATTGGTCACCATCGGCCCGGGCAAAACGATCGCTATCAAGTTCCTCAACGTCACCGTCGGCGACGAGCAGGGCAACCGCCTGGCTTTCTTCAGCCTTAACGGGCAGACCCGCTCGGTCACCGTCCGCGATGCGAGCCTGACCAGTAACGTGCGTGTTCACCGCAAAGCGAGCGGCGAGCGCGAGGTGGGTTCGCCCCTCCAGGGAAACCTCAGCCGCATCCTGGTCCAGGAGGGCGATACCGTGGCCGAGGGCGATCCGCTGTTCATCATCGAGGCGATGAAGATGGAGAGCACCGTCACCGCGCCGCGCGGCGGCGAGGTGGTGAAGCTGCACCTGCCGGCGAAGACGCTGGTGGAGCAGGATGATCTGGTGGTGGAGTTAGGATAATACCCCTCTATCTCCCCAGTTCCCATACCCACTCCCCGTCCTGATCGCGGTAGCCGACGGCTTCGCCGCGTTCCACGCGGAAGATGTTGCCGGTGAGGAGGACAATGCGATCGTACTCGGGTGGGATGACGAGTTCTCCCCGGCGGTTGTAGATGCCGAAGGCGGGCGGCCCGGCACGGTAGGTGCCGTCGCCGACGGGTTCCAGTAGCACGTATTTGCCGGGCACAACCAGCATTCCCTGATCGTTGAACAGGCCGCGTCGGCCCCGGTGCTCCGCTATGGCAATGCCCTGCTCGAAGGGGCCGATCTTGCCGTCGAAGCGGCGGCCGGGGAAGGCCTCGTTACCCTCCGGGTCGGTATAGTACTGGAGCTCGCGGTCCGCGGGTCGAGGCGGGCGGCGAAGCCGCCGCCGCCCACGAGCAGCAGGTCAGGGCCGCCTCCGGGCAGGCGGCGGCCGTTGCGATCGACGAGGTAACGGGTTTCGGGTTCATCGCCGCGTTCCTGAACCAGCAGATACCCCTCGCGAAATGGATCCACGCGGTCGAAGGTTTCCGGCAGGAAGGGCTTGCCGCCCGCCCGCAGGTCGATCAGCGACCAACGGCCGTCGGCGCGTTCTTTGACTTGCACGACTCCCTCGCTCACCGGACCGATCACTGCGTAGCGATCCCGCAATAATATGGCACCGGTAGTATCCAGCAGGCCGTAGCGGAGACCGTCCTTAAACGCGAAGTAACCCTCGCCGGCGGGGCGCAGGGCGGTGTAGAGGGGTGTCACCTCGCGGCCGTCACGGTTGAGCAGTATCTTGCCCCGGCGGGATTTCGGCTGGGCCGTAGCCAATCCGGAAACGGGGTCGAAATCTTCGATCCGCAGAAATTCGCCGGGGGGCAGCACCCAGTTTCCGGCCGTGTCGATCAGGCCCGTGGTCTGGTCCGCTACGGCGCGGGCGCGGCCGCCCGAGAAGTCGAAGGTGCGCTGGAAAGCGGGTTCCACCACTACCCTACCCGCCCCGTCCAGGTAGCCGTAGCCGCCGGAGGCATTTGCAAACCAGCACCGTCCTTCAATAACGATGCCCGCGTCGCGCACCCCCGCACCGGCCAGATCGGCGACGGTGTTGCCAGCCGCGTCGATCAGTTGCCAGTGACTGGAATCCACGGCCACGGCCGCCAGCCCCGACCCAAAATCACGCGCGACCGCGTAGCGACAAGGGATGGCCGGGCGGCCGTCGCCGTCCACGTAGCCCCAGCGACCCAAGCGGTCGCGGACGGGGCAGCGGTCATTGCAAAAGTTACCGCGCTCCGTGTAGTCACTGCCGATCAGTTCATAGCCGCGCCGGTCGTAGTAGATCGGGCCGTCGGCCGCCACGTTCACCCGCCAGTAGCCCCGGTAGTGGCTGACGTAAGGGTATTGTAACGGGACGATCACTGAGTCCCGGGGAGTAATGACGCCGTAATTACCCCGCCGGACCGCGACAAACTGACCACCGATCCCATCGTCCAGATAGTCGTAGGTGGGTGGCACCAAAACGCGGCCGCTCGTGCTTATTATGCCCCAGCGCGTGGAATCTCCCGGCAGGTCGCGGACCGTCAGGCTGGGCGGGGCGGCACCGAGTTCGGCGGCCGGAAACACGTTGAAGCGTCGCGCCAGTTCGTGGCCGGAGATGACTTCCCGGCGGCGTTCCTCGGCCGTTTCGATGGCTACCAGTTCGCCGCCCGTGCAGAAGCGGGCCTCACCGCCGATGAACTCCCCCAGGTAGGTACAACTGAAAATCGTGTCGGCGGACCGGACCAGGCTTCCCGATGTGTCCACCAGCCGGAAACGGCCGTCGGCGGCCAGTACGGCCATTACCTGAGAACGCCGCTCGCGGTCGTGCAGGCGGGCACCCACCAGGTCCGGTATTTCTTCCAGCCGCCCCAGGTCATGGCGGTACAGGTAGGCCGGGTGGAGACTACTTCCGCGACTAAGCAGGCGGCTCAAACCGCTGTGAATCGAACCCTCGCCGTGGAAGATGGTGGTGGGGCGCGGGCTAACGCTATTTACGTTCAGGGCGGGTTGGAGCAGCCGTTCGTCTTTCCAATCGCCGGTGAGGGACCGCAGGTAAGTTAAGTCTCCGCCGTAGCGGTTCCTCCCGGCATAATCGAGGCGCAGGGTGGCATTGCGCGGCACGGGAATGCCCCGGTTACCGTCTATCCACTGCTGGAAGTCGATCAGGTCACCACCCTGATAAGACAGTTCTTCGGCATCGCGGTATTCGCCCCGGTACTCGCCGCGCACCCGCAGGCTGCGCACGTTGCCGAAGGAGGCGACTTCCGCCACCCGCAGGCTATCGTCCAGTGTTAGCAGGCGGGTTTCGGTGCTGCTGCCGCCCCACCGCTGCCGTTCTCCATTTCTGATGATACGGGGAGCCAGGCCGAGGCGGGCCTGGGCACTATCAATCAACGCTAGTGCCAGCGAATCCAGCACCTGCTGTAATTGAAGGCTGCGTTGTACGGTAACCTTGTTGTTGGTGTAAGTGATGCGGTCGTATTCCGGGGCCACGATTTGCTCCAGCCGCTCGTTGAGCAGACCCGCCAGCAGGTCCGATCTATTCAGCGGCGAGCGGCGGTAGACCGGTGCCAGTCCTTCGCGCGGCGGGCCGATGGAATCATAGATGACGGCCGTCCCGCGTTCGGGAAAGCGGGGGTCTACCAGCCCATGGCGGCCGAAGTTGGTGACGAGGTAAAGGTTGGGCCACGGGTAAGGTCGGATATTGATGAAGGGGGTGGTCCAGACATCCGTGCCCGTGCTGTCGATCAGGCAGGTCTGGGCGGCTCGTCCGCTTACGTAGGCACTGTCCACGCGCTCGAACCGGCGGCCCGCGCCCTCGTACCACGCGTGGCGGGTGGGCGAGTAAGCCCGGTGCCGGCCCTCGCGGACGATCTCCGCGCCGGGGTTCAGGTAGTTGACCACTACTACCCAGTGTTGATTTAGGTAGTCGATTCTCATTAGGCTGTCCGTGCCGAAGTGGGGTTGGTCGTTGCGGTCCACGGCGCGGGGTGGGTTACCGGTTTGTTCGTAGAGCAGGAACAGATCGGGGTGTACTGCTTCCACGCGGGTATGAACCGGGGCAAAGAGCGGTTCCGCCGCCCCGGCCTGATGGATGCCCCAACGCAGGCGATTGTTTTTGTGTTCCGCCACTCCGAAGTAGCCCGGTGCGTTCGGCCAGGCGCGCAGCCGTGCGTAGCGGGCGGGCACCACCTCGCGGCCGTCCTGATCGACGACGCCCCGCCGGCCGGCTCTCCGAAATTCGAGGTAAATCTGCCCGCCGCCGGTCCGGCCCAGGTAGCGCAGTGACGGGTAGCCGGTTTCCTCTTCGCTCACCGGCCGGTTTTCTCCCTCCCGCCGCAGGTAGAACAGCCCGCCGCTTTTGACGGCGAAAAGGCTTTCGGTCAAAGGGAATACGCCTTCGTAGATGGGGGGCAGCAACTCGTTTCGGTAGTTGTCCATTAAGCCCACGCCCTCACCGATCTGCACCAACCGCAGGCCGCGCGAGTTTTCCTGCAAGCCCTCGATCTCGAGCACCTCCCCGATCAGGTCGTAGCGGTACGGGATCACCAGGCGGCCTTCCATGTCCATGTAGCCCCAGCGGTGGTCTTTTTTTACCGGGTACAGCACCGGGCCGGTGGGTTGCGCCGCAGCAAACAGAGGGAGCAACAGGAGCAGGAAGAGGGTGCGCATCGGTGGTTAGTTAGCAGTTAGGGGGCGTGCCCGGCCGGCTACCGCCGGCCGGTCGGGTCCTTACAGGCTCGCAGGTCTGCTCGGCCCTACGGGCGGTGGCCCGGTTCGATAGTTCCAACCTTTTCGGCTATTCCAGGGCCGCCCCTTCCAGGCCCCTCACGCTTTTACGCTCTCAGTCCAGCCCCAGCAGCACATCCAGGTCCGCCACCGAAGCCAGTGGCTCCGCCTGCGGCGACAGATTGAAGGTAAAGGATTGCTCCCCGCCCGCTTTATTAATGACTTCTTCCTGCAAACCGGCAAACTCCGACGCGGAAAGCAGGGCGGCGCGCTTGTCACCGTAGAGGGCGACGATCCGGTTTTGCGCCTTGCCGTCGAAGGCAAAGTTGCGCCACTGATTCTGCGGAAAACGGACCACCATATTGCCGTTGGAAGTAACCAGGTAGATGGTGGCCGGTTTGCTGCCGGTAGGCTCGTCGCCTTCCTTGATGCGAAAATCGGCCGGCAGCGCAATGTTTTCTTCCCAGGAATTGAAGATGTCGCAGTTGTGAATACCCAGCGTAAGGATAGGCAGACTGCGCAGGCCGGCCGTAGCCAGGGAACGGTTTTGCTGGGCGCGGCGAGACTGGTAGGTCCGGTTTTGTTCCTCGAAGGCGGCCATTGCCGTGGCGTAATCTTCTTCGGACGGGATGGCGCGCACGGGCGTGGTGAAAGTCTTGCGGTCGTGGCCCTGCTGGTTGAGTACCAGTTGATAGGTACCGGCCTGCGTGCCCGGCTGCAGTTTTACGTCCGTCCAGTCGGTCCGGAAAATCCACTCGTTCTTATCGGGGTCGGTCTTGCTGCCCGGGGTACCGGCGTATTCCCAGACGACGTCCACATAGTCCGCCAGCTCGGGGAAATCGGTGTAATCCACGGGGAAGTTGATGGCGGGGCGGCTGTTGTTGCGCTTGGCCGGGGGCACCGGGGCGGCGGCGTCGGTCGTGGAGGAAACCGATTGAGGCAGGGGCGTCAATTGGTTGCCCAAACCGGTGCGCTCCCAGCGGTTGGCGGCCTCGTCCAGGAACCAGGTATCGTAGGCACCGGGCACGTTGCTGTACATATTAACTTCGATCTGCCTGGTATCGGCCAGTTGCAACTCGGTGCCCGCCGCATCCCGGGCGCGGATCTCGAACATGCCGGCGGACTGGAAATTTTCGGGCTTGCCCTCGGCGTTCAGGGCACTCATCGGAATACCGCTCAGGATCACTTCGGCGGGGGTGCGAAACTCGCGGTAATTGATCTTCACCTCGCCTACCGAAGGGGTGCCGTCGCCGTACACGAAGGCCCGCTCGGGGATGACGATGCTGCCGCCGTTGTCCAGTTTAATCGTCGTGGCGGCCTCACCGACGATAAAGGTCTGGAACGGAACATCCAGCCCCGCCAGCGGCGGGTTTACGGTGGGTATCGCGGCGGCTTCGGGGTCGGCGGCAGCCGAATCGTTCAGATTGGCATCGGAGCGGTCGGCGCCGCAGGCGACGAGAAAAAGGGCCAGGGCGAGGAAGTAGGCGTAACGCATGTAATAAGGAGTTTAAGTAATCTATTTCAGGACGTAATTGACGGAGCCGCCGCGCGGCTGCCACTCCTATAATGTACTGATGCAGAAAAGAAACAGGGTGGCGGAGGAATTTTATTCCCGCAGTTCCCCCTCACTCGTCGGGCATTTAACCCGCCTGCTCGTTAGTCGGTAAAGTACCCGCAAGCCATCGTCAACGCTCCGCTTCCGCATCCCCCCATATCTTCTTACCTTTGCGCCCCGTTTATCCCCTGCTACCATGAAGACCAAAACGCTCCGTACCGATAAAGTCAACGTCGTGACCCTCGGCTGCTCCAAAAACCTGGTGGACAGCGAGGAACTGATCACCCAGTTGCGGGCCAACGACTACCAAACCGTGCACGACAGCAACGACCCCGACGCGAACATCGTGATCGTCAACACCTGCGGTTTTATCGACCTGGCCAAGGAAGAATCCGTGAACACCATCCTGCGCTACGCGGAGGTCAAAAAGCGGGGCGAACTGGACAAACTCTACGTCACCGGCTGCCTCTCGCAACGCTACAAGGACGAGCTGGAAAAGGAGATTCCCGAAGTGGATGCCTACTTCGGCACCGTGGAGCTGCCCGGCCTGCTGGAAAAACTGAACGCAGATTACCGCCACGATCTCATCGGCGAGCGTGACATCACCACGCCCCAACACTACGCCTACCTGAAGATCAGCGAGGGCTGCAACCGCACCTGCTCGTTCTGCGCCATCCCCCTCATGCGCGGCAAGCACGTCTCGCGCCCCATCGAGCAGTTCGTCAAACAGGCCGGCCACATGGCGAATAACGGCGTGAAGGAACTGATGCTCATCGCGCAGGAACTCACCTATTACGGCCTCGATCTTTACAAAAAACGCGCCCTCAACGAGCTACTCGAAGCCCTGGCCGCCGTGCCCGGCATCGAGTGGATCAGGCTGCACTACGCCTACCCCAGCAAATTTCCGCGCGAGGTGTTCGACGCCATGGCGGCCCTGCCGCAGGTCTGCAACTACCTCGACATCCCCCTCCAACACGGGGCCGACGGCGTGCTGCACCGCATGCGCCGCCAGGTGACCCGCGCCGAGACGACGGACCTGATCCGCCACGCCCGCGCGGTGGTTCCCGGCATCGCCATCCGCACCACCATGCTGGTCGGTTTCCCCGGCGAGACGGAGGCCGAATTCGAGGAAATGTGCGATTTCGTGCGCGAAATGCGCTTCGAGCGGCTGGGCGTTTTCCAGTATTCCCACGAGGAAGACACCTCCGCCCACGACCTGCCCGATGACGTGCCCGCCGACGTGAAGGCCGACCGCGCCAACCGCCTCATGGACCTCCAGCGCGAGATCAGCGCCGAACTAAACGCCGCCCGCGTGGGCAAAACCCTCCGCATCCTCATCGACCGCAAGGAGGGCGAATACTACGTCGGCCGCTCCGAACACGACTCGCCGGAGGTGGACAACGAGGTCCTCATCCCCGCCGAAGACCATTACCTGCGCATCGGCGATTTCGTCCTGGCCCGCATCGTCGACAGTTCGGAGTACGACCTGTTCGGGGAGCTGGTGTAGCGGGTGCTTTTCGGGGCGTGCCCCCGCCTGCCGGCGGGGTCGGTCCCTTACCGGCTCGCTGTTCGCTCGGCCCTGCGGGCCACCGCCTGCCGGCGGCGCCGTCCAGGCACCTCACGCAGTGTTGAGCTAAAACTTCCTCGGATCCCGAACCTGAACGATAAGCCAGCCGCTGAAGCAAACTTTCTATTTGTTATGCTTTACTACTGCTTTACGACCAACTGCCGGTACTCCCGCCCGTCCAGTTGAATAGCAGTCAAGTAGATTCCGGCGGGTAGCCGCGCCAGATCAACCGTAATATCAGTTGATGTACTGCGGCGGCTCGATTGATGAACCAACCGGCCGCTTAAGTCGAACATACTCAACTCGACCAGCCCGTTCCCCCCCGCAAAAGGAGCAGCTAGCCGGATGTTTAGACGGTCGTTTAGTGGATTAGGGTAAATGGTCGGGCCATGCCCGGCAAATAGGTCAGCGTTCGTAACGGCACTCACAATTCCGGCGGGATAAATCTGCACCAGGCGCTCCTTGCTGTTGAATAATATAGAACCGTCCTCCAATACGATATTAGCATTTCCCGGATCATCCAGATAAGGCTGATTCCCGAGCCGGAACCTTTTTACGGTCGCACCCGTCTCCCAGTTTAGGCCGTAGTAATAATAATTACAGTCCGCCTCCCGGCCCGATCCATAGAGCAGGTTGTCGGCCACGCTATAGAGGGGAACGTTGTTGAGGTTGATATCCGAGCGGATCCACTGCAAATCAAGCGTATTAGCCACCGTATTCCACTGGAGTTTGTAGACCCCTTTTTTAGTTTGACAAGACTGGCCCAGCAAGCCATTATACTGAGCGCAAGCAATACCGTAACCGTAGGCAACAGGACTATTTTCTACCGCTGTGTACAGAAAACTGAGTGGACCTGAACCCGGCAATGCCACAATAGCGGCTACGCGGGGGTCTTGCCCAGGCAGGCCGTTCCAGTCAGCGGGGATTTCATCCCGCCAAAAAGCGATCATTTCGGCCGGCGTTTTACTATTAACCACGCATACCAAACGGTCGTCGGTGGTTCCCAGCAACGTGGGTGTTGTCCCCACTCCCTGAATATTGTTGCCACCGAAATCCATCGGTACTTGCCAATCCACCGAAATCTGGTTATCGGTTATTTGTAGCCGGACCATTTTCTTGGTCGTAATGGTGAAAATTCCCCCGGTCTCGTCGGAAGCAAAATCATTATGGAAAGCCGTCTCGTCGGGGTCGAGGGCGAGGCGGAAGGTGTCCAGTAACTCCAGTTCATCGTTCAGCAAGCCGATAACCCCGATGTCAGAGGCGAAAGCAATGGTGCCGTTATACATCCGGGTAAGTTTAGCCGGGGTTCCGATGGACAAGGGAACGGTTGTCTCTTGTATCAAAACGATGGGTGAATATGGATCGGTAGGATCCTGATCGGCTACCTTGATGAGGCGATTATCATCGTAGGTGAGGACTTGGTGTCCGGGCAGGTGCAGAAATGCCCAACTGAGGTCATTGATGGAGGGGTCGAAATCGATCCGGTAAGTACTCACGATTTCCAGGCCGCTCGTGTCAGAAACCGCTTTCCAAATATGGGTACTGGTGCTACCCCAAATAGTTCGGCTCCCGTCGGGGTAAGCGGCGGAAAGTTGCAACCAGGGCGAGACCCGGTTATCGGGGGTTAATTCGGTACGTACGATAATGGAGTCCTGATCGGCCAGTGCCGGGAGGAGGCTGAACCCCTGCCGATAATTGTTCTGGTGAACCAGTGGAAAGGGCGAGTCGATCAGAAAAGGGTTGACTGGCGGCACTTGGCCGGTGAGCGGCAAAATACCGGAAAGCAAGAGAAAAACGAGGCTATACTTCAACATGGGAATTGGGGGATTGAATCTTCCGCAAAATTCCTGTCTGAATTAAATTTAAAAATTAACGCCGGTTAACTTTTCTTACTATCCTTTCCTTTTGCCAGCAGTCGTGACAAGGAAACCGGCGTCATACCCAGGTACTGAGCTACGTATTTCTGGGGAATTACCGCCAATATGTCCGGCTTTCGCAATAAGAGATCGGCCAGTCTTTCGGAAGGAGTGAGGTGAATCAGGTTTTCTACTCGTTGCAGCAGCGTGTGGATATTCTCGAAAAGGTTACCCGTCACGAGTCGATTGACGCGGGGGTTGACAGCGGCCGTTTGCCACAATCGTTCATTTTGAAATTCCAGCAAACGTGACGCTACCAGTGCCTGGTAATGATAGGTCCTGCGCTGCCATCCCTTCAGTGAGTTCGGGGTACCGATGCTCTGCCCTGCCTGACGTAGGATCACGGTCTGCTCCCCGCCCGACTCCGTGATAAAGTATCCCCGCAGGGCACCTTCCAGTAAAAACCCGATCCGGCTACCCTCGGAATAGTAGCGGTTCCAGGGAGCCTTTTTGGGCAGATTGAGCGGGACACTGATCTCCCGTAACCGTTGCATATCTTGTTCCTCCAGGTAGGGAAAATAGTCATGAAATAGCAGATATGGATCGGACATGGTAGCGGCAAATTGTTGTCTCTGACTGTTGAACGTTTCTACCTACCTAACCGACCTGCGAATGCGCTGATTCGTAAAACTACCTCTTCCGGCACCTCTTCTCCTTCTACCACCCACGTATGCAGATCACCCGCATAGGTCATTCCCAGATAACCCGCCGTATTCCGAAACGGGACGAAGAAACCCTCCGTCACCACGTCGTCCGAGCCGCAGGCGACGGCGGCCATCGTCTTGCCGCGCAGGCGGCGGCCCAAGTCCATTTCTACTTTCAGGCAATCGGTCAGGCGGTCGAAAAAGAGTTTCAGGGTAGCACTCATGCTGTACCAGTAGACGGGCGTGACGAAAATAATGCGGTCATACTCCACCACCCGCCGCATGGTGGGCAGAAAATCATCGCCGGAGTTGCGGTGCTCGTAGTCGTAGGGGCCGATATCTTTAGTCCACAGGTCGATTAGGTCGGCTTGCAGGTGTTTCTGAAGTAAGCTTGCTATTTGGTGGGTATTGCCCCCGGAGCGGGAGCCGGCTTGGAGGAGGATGGTTTTCATGAGGGTGAGGTATTTGTCAGGATGATAGGTGTACAGGAAATCCTACCGTTTAAAGTAAGAGCGTGTCTAAAATTTTTAAGAACTGAGGATCAATGATTCGCTTCGCGGCTACTTCGTGGTTAAAGTTCCGGCTAGATAAAAACTTGCGCGCATAGCGGGTTACGTAAGTCAGTTTTATGACGCCAGGTTCTTAAATGCTTGGTTCTCAGGAAGTAAAAATTTAGACACGCTCTAATCCGGCCGGTTCGGACGAATGGGGCGGAGAGCAAATGGTAGCTGTTGTTATTGCAGCCATTATTTGCCGTCCTTCTTTTGTTTCGCTTTCTCCCAATAATCTCGATAGTATTTCACTTGCTCATCCAATCGAATAGCCTCACCCTTCAGATAGCGGTGGTAACTGTGCATAATTATTCCTGACATATCATCCGGGTGATAGATTCCAATTTCATTGAAATAGCTTGAAAGTCTTGAACCTCCCCAGAGTTGCCAATTATTCCTCATCCAGATTCCAATACCGAACAGATGGTTTCTCGCTGAATATTCGTCCTCGCTCAGTTCGATGATTGCCATTCTGAGACTGTCCGTATACATCTCGTCCAGTGAATTAAAACAATCCGTGAGATTTTCGGGAATATAAAATCCCCTCATACTATCCGTCGTGAACTTGATTTCATCTTCCAAATCATGTCTATGCTGCCTTAACTGAAAGGGCTTTAACAACTCATCATGTTGCACCTGTGCACCGCTCAATTTCACTTGATAGGTTCTCAAAACAACTTCAATCATATCATACGGAATTTTCAGTCCTTTTTCTTCATAGTATTTTAAGAATCTTGTTCCTTTACTTTTACCGCCACGAGCCGATTTAGAAAACCAGCCATCCATGACATCGAACTCTTTATCGGAATTCCTGTACCAGATGAGCAGACTGTCAGGAAAGATTTCTGTTAGCCTTATCTTCGTTTCCCTGGAGAGATTTTCGTCTAATATTTCAACAGCACCATTTATATCTTTCGGAGGATTTGAGAAAGCCTGTCCATCCAATCCTATGGCCGAAAGCAAAAATGAAATCACTATAATCGTTCTATTTTTCATATTTAGTCAGGTCTGATTTGCATTCAGCTATTCACGTCGAAAGATCGCTTTGCGATTAAGATAAGCAGCGCAGTTAATTCTTCATACCCTCAACCGCTCTTTCCTTGACTTCCTTGATGCACCAGCGTGAGGTGCCTGGAGGGGCACCCGCGTAGCGGGGCGTGCGCAGCACCGAGCGAACAGCGAAGCCCGCAAGGGACCGACCGGCTCGGCCTTAGCCGACCGGGCACGCCCGAAACCCACGCTGGATGAGACAACTCTCCAACAACCCCCCACTACTCGTCTACTCCTTCACCAGCCTCATCACCCAACTGCCGCGCTCCGTGCGGAGGCGCAGAAGGTACACGCCCGTAGGCCAACTTGTTCCTTCGACCAGGTCGGGGAGATTGCCGTTCGTATACTCGCGGCTTTGCAGCAGGCGGCCGTCGACGGCGATGACCTCTACTTTTAATGGACCGCCGATGGTGGAGTTGGACCAATCGAGGTAAAACCGGCCGTTGCCGGGGTTGGGGTAAACCAGCGGCCCGCCCGACCGGAGGATGGGGAAATTGGTGGGCACCATCAGCAACGTATCGCGTTTGATGCAGACGTTGGCGTCGGTGACCCGCAGGCGGTAGGCCTGGTTGGGCAAGAGATTGCCGATAACGGGGCCGCCGCCGCCGGGGGTCCAGAGGTACTGGTAGGGCGGGGTGCCGCCGCTGACGATGGCCCGCAGCGAATCGCCGTCTTGCTGGATGGCGGCCAGCAGGGGCGGCGGTGTGACTAGAACAAAGGTATTCTGCCGCTCGCAACCCGCCGCGTCGGTGCTGATGGCGAGGTAAGTGCCGTCCGTCAGACCGTTTAGCATCGGACCGGTCTGGGGCAGCGGGAGGCCGTTGCGCTGCCAACGGTACTGGTAGGGCGGCTGGCCGCCGCCGGGAGCCAGGGTGATGGAACCGTTCTGTAAACCGGCGCAACTAGGATTGGTGTTTACCGCCGCCACCTGGAAAATGGTGGCCGCCTGCGTGATCTGGAACGGACCGATCACGGACGTACACCCCTGCCCGTCAGTTACGCTGAGGGAGTGCGTTCCGGCCGCCAGCAGATTGGCATCTTTGGTGGTTTCCCCATTCGACCAGAGGTAGGTGAGTGGAGCCTGACCGCCCTGCAACGTGACCGCCACCCCGCCCGTGGCCGTGCCCCGGCAACTGACGGGCCGGATAACGGCACTGCCCACCAGCGAAACCGCCGGCGAACCGGTGCCGACGAGAAAATCCATCAAGGTATCCCGGCAGCCGTTCGCGTCGGTGAGGTACAGGGTATAGTCACCGGCAACCAGATCGGTGAGGGCGGAATCCTGGCTGATGAGATTTCCCCCCGCATCGTACCACGCATAGGCGTAGGGCGGCGTGCCGCCAAACACCTGCACGGAGGCCGAGCCGTCTCCCGCCCCCGCGCAGTTTTCGTCGGTCACTACCCCGGCGGCCGTGGTGAGCGGCTGTGGGAAGGGCGGTGCCACGATGATGGAATCGTAGGTGCAGCCCGTATTTCCGTCAGTGACGGTAATGCTGTAGGTGGGGAAATAACCCAGCCCCGCAGCGGTCTGCGCGGTGGAGTCGGTCAGCGTATTCTGACCGGTACTGAACTGGTAGACGTATAGGCCCGACCCGCCGGATACACTGACGCTGAGCGCAGCGTCATTCTGCTCGAAACACTGCTGTGGCAGGAGATCAAAAGACGTAAAGAAAAAAGGCGGAACTACATCGCGAATTTTAAATGCATTCGACTGTTTGCGACAGCCCCGGGCGTCTTGCTACCACTACGCGGTAGGTACCGTCGGCCGGCGGAATCAGGGTATCGGACGTGCTGCCGTCCGTCCAGAGGTAGGTGTAGGGCGGCGCACCGCCGGTCACACTGACCACCAGGCTGTCGCGGCCGCCCGCCAGGCAGATGTCCGTCGCGGTCAGACGAGTAACCGCTAGCGTGAGGGGAGCGGGCGTAGGCACGGCCAGCAAGGTATCGATGGTGCAGTTACGTGCATCGCGCAGTACCAGCCGTTGCATCCCGCCGCTCAGGCCGTTGATGCCCGCATCGGTAACGCCCGTGCCCACCCAGTTCCAGGTGTAGGGCGGCGTTCCCCCGGTGGCGGCCGTGGCCAGAAAACCGTCCGAGCCGCCGGCGCAGCTGGGACCGCGCACGTCGGTTACCACCAATTCCAGGGGCGGCGGCCGGCGGATCGTGAAGGTATCGGACACAAAGCGGCAACCGATGCCGTCGGTTACGGTAAATACCCAGTCGCCGCCGCTCAGGCCCAGTTGGTCGACGTGCTGCGATCCGTCGTTCCAAAAAAACTGGTAGGGCGGGTTGCCGGACGGCACGAATATATTGTCGATGATGCCGTCGCTGCTGCCCGCGCAGGAGGGTTGCCGCACCACGGTGGTAAACTGGAACGCCTGCGGGGCGGTCAGCACGAAGCCCGTATCCAGCGAGCAGCCGGCCGAGCTGGTGAGCGTGAGTTGGTAGGTTCCGCTGGTGAGTCCGGTCCGGTCACCGGCCGTACTGCCGTCCGACCAGAGGTAGCTGAACGTGCCGGGTCCGCTAACGGTCAGGTCGATCGCTCCGCTCGGGCTACCCGCGCAAGCAGGCATTTGGAGCGCGGCGGCGGCCGAAATTTCTACCGTGGGTGCCAGGGCTACCGTCAGGGTATCGGACAGACAACCGTTGGCATCGCGGGCCGAGACCCGATACAGACCGTCCACCAACCCGGTGCGATTGGGGTTGCCGCTGAAAAAATTATCGCTCCAACTGTAAAGGTAGCCCCCCACCCCACCCGCAGGCGTGAGCGTGATGGTGCCGCCCGCCTCGCCCCGGCAGAGTGGCCGGTCGATCACTGCGGCCGAAACGGTAACCGGTAGCGGATCGGTGAGCGTAAAATCCCGGCTGATCGTACAGCCCGCCACATCGGTCAGGAGGAGTTGGTAGGTGCCCGGCGCAAGATCGGTGCGCAAACCGGTGGGCGGCGCACCGTCCAGCCAGGTGTAGGTGTAGGGAGGTTGGCCGCCCGTCGCAACCAGTTCGATCCGCCCATCGGCCGCCCCGCTGCAACTGATGGGCGTCAGGGCAGTCAGGTTAGCCCGCAGGGTATCGGGCGCGGGCAGGAAGACCGAATCCACCAGCGTACAGCCCCGGCTGTCGGTCACGGTAAATCCGTAGTCGCCCGCCCCGAGGTCCGGCAGCGAGGTGCCGCTCGCGCCAGTCGACCAATCTACCCTATAAGGTGTGGCACCACCGAAGAGGCGCAGACTGATGCTGCCGTCGGTCGCGTCAAAACAACTCGGAAAAGCTTCCAGCGAGAGGTAGCGCAGTTCACCCGGCTCGCCGATTACGATGCTTTCTACCGTACTACATCCGGCATTGCTGATGGTCACGTCGTACTTGCCCGCCGCCAGGCTGTCCACGCAGGCCGTCGTTTGACCCCCGGGCCAACTGAATACGGCCGTGCCGGTGCCGCCGATATTGATACACGCACTGCCGGTGGCGGCTCCGTTGCAGGCTACGTTCTGCACGCTGATGTCGTCGATCGTAAAGCCGGGACCCAGCACCCGCAGGTTCCGCAAAATGGCCGAGCAGCCCGTACTACTCGCATCGGTTACCGTGATCTGATAGGTGCCCTGCGCCAGCCCGTTCAGCAGCAGACTATCGGCAACGCCGGTCTGCGTACCGCCGGACCCATCGCTGCCCTCGTACGTAAAGGTGTAGGGCGGTATGCCCGCCTGGGGCACGACCAGCAAACTACCGTCGGTGCCCAGGCAACTGCTCACCGCCCCGGCAGTCACGGCAATCGGACTCAGGTTGTCGCTCGGTATCACCACGGCCGTGTCCACGGTCGCGCAGCCGCGGCTGTCCGTCAGCGTTAACCCGAAAGCACGAATGGCGGCACCGGAGTCACCGGCGATGGTGATGATCGAATCCGTCCGACCCGTGCTCCACGCAAAGGAAAAAGGGCCGGGGCCGGGCTGGTCTACTACCGTCAGTTGCACGTCCGATTCCGCGCAGGGGCGGATGGTGTCGGCGGGGCTGAAGCCGATCAGGGGGCGGGGCGTTACCGTGAGGGTAAACAGGCCGGTATCCGTACAACCGGCGGGTGAGGTGAAGACGTAACCGTAGTCGGTATTCAACTGCGGCGCCACCAATAATTGGATAATGGGCTGACCGGTGGCCGGATCAAAGAAAGTGGTGGTCGGGTTGGTAAAGTTAAGGTCGCGCACTGCCAGGTCCGCCAGGTTAAAGGTATCTCCCGCGCAGCTACTCGGCAACTCGATTAATGAAGCCCGGGGTTGCGGCAGCACCACGATGGTAGCCGGTGTGCGCTGCGCCGATGCGCAAGTGTTCAGGTTGCCGTAAGCCACGTAGTAGGTGAACCGCGCCGTATCCGGCCCTGCGGCAGGATTGATGACCGGCGTGTAGCTGTTGCCGATGGTGAGCGGAAAGCCGCCCGTCGGTACGTCGTACCAGATCGTGAGTTGCCCCGCATAGGGCTGGGCCGTCAGCGTGGCCGTGCTACCAAAACAAACGGTATCGTTGAACACCACGGCCGGGGGCAGCAGGCCGTCGTCGTCGTTCTGGTTGCCGGAGCAATTATCGTCCCGTTGGTTGCAGGGAATTTCGGCGGCACCGGGATTCACCGAAAAGCGGGTGTCGTCACAGTCCGTATTGTCCGGCACAAAGCCCGCCGGGGGATTCGGCAGGCAACTCTCGATGGAGATTTGCGGGTTGCCGTAACCGTCGCCGTCCGTATCGGCGTGGTAGCGGGCGGTCGGGTAGCCCAGCGACTGGCTGCCGTGCAGTTTGATGTGGTCGATGGCCAGATCGGAAAAAATACCGTTCCCCCGCCGCCCCACGAAACGGATGCGAAATAGCTGCCCGTCGGGGTAGGCGGCCAGCGACAGATAGGCCCGCTGCCAACCGGGTCCCTGGTTTCCGGTCCGCTGCCACAGCGGTTGCCAGCTCACGCCGCCGTCGGTGGTGATCTCGCAAGTCAGGCTGCCCATCGTGCTGCCCTGCATATGGTAGCTAAAACTGAGGTGGCATTCGTCGCTGCCCATTTTATTCAGTTCAAAACAGGGCGACCGCAACTCGGCCCGCAATTGCGGGGCGCACAGCAGCCCGTTCGCCTCCAGGTAGAGGTACTTGCCGCCGCCCGTAATATCGTCCGCCGGACCCGTGGCCGCCGTGGGGGTCGGGCCGGCGTTTACCGACCAGTCGGTCAGATTACCGGCGGCATTACGCCAGTCGCCCGCCAGTACGCAGGTGGCCGGGCAGCTCTGCGGGCAGGAGGATTCATCGTCAAAAGTAGTCAGGTAGGTGGTGGCCGGCGGGCGGCAATCGGTTGTCAGGCTCACCGGGCAGCTATTCTCGCCATAGCCGGCGGTGGCGGGGCAAAACGGGCGCAAATAGATTTCATAGGCGTGTTGGGCAGCGGCAGATCCAGTGTGGCGGGCGAACAACCGAGGGTCATCACCTGCCCGCCGGTGCCGGCCGTAGCACCCGTGCCGGGGGTAAAGCCGGGCGGGCCGAACTCCACCAGCGTGGCCGCGCAATCATTCGCGCCGCCGTCGTAGGTCAGGGTCAGACCGGTGGTGTCTCTTGCTTACGATCAGTGGATTCAGCACCGGCAGGCAAGTGAGGGGCGCAAAGACCAGTTCGACGTACTGAAGCACGCCGATGTCAGCCTGCAGGTCGTCGCAAAAGTACATTTTCCAGGTGCCCACCGGGTTGCTTCCATCATTCAGTGCCGCCAGGTCCTGCTCGGGCCGGTAGGGCCGGTCGGCATAGGGCGGCGTACCGTTCACCAGCCGGTTACAGGAGGCATAAGTGAAGCGGGCGTAGCCCGCGCAGGCGGCCGCACTGCCGTCTCCGAGGTTATCCTCGGTACCGCCGCGATTGGTGATCAGGTTGATCCGGGCACCGCCGGGGCTTTCCAATTCGATGCTCATGTCCCCGATCCAGGTATGGTTCAGCAACAGCCGTACCTCGCTCAGGTAGACGTCCGTTCCCAGGCTGCTGCCCGGCGCGGTCGTTACGTTAATGGCCAGCACATCGGGAAAATCCTGCCCAACGGCGTCCTGCGGACAATTGTTATCGGACAGTTGCGCGTTCAAACCGCAATTCGACGGGTTGCCGACCGTCAGGAAGGACGCTTGCGCAACCCCGTCCGCACCAGCGAACAGGAGGCTAAGAAGTAGGAAGATGCAGCTTGATTTTCGGGATTGGTTGTTGCCACGCCGTATGGTTCGGGTGCCTAAAGATCGGAAAAAACCGGTGCGTGCGCAATGGTTCGCAACGCCCCGCCGGCTCATCCGTCCGCTTGATACCCGTCGAAACGACTTTCTTACCCCGCTAGTGCGATTTTTTGCTGCTTATTGATACATCGTTAGCTTTAAGTTGGGCGTGTCCAGCCGGCTAAGGCCGGCCGGTCGGTGCCCTCCGGGCTCGCTGTTCGCTCGGCCGCTAATGCGGCTCCGGCCCATCGGCCGGCCCCTGCGGGCACCTCACGCATGGTCCGCCGCCATTCACTTGTCCGGTCCTGAATCTTATCGCACACCAAAGCCCGCATTGGCGCGTTCTTTTTTCACCTTTGCGCTCGCTTCCCCGTTTTTCGCACCCCAACTACTCCCACTTTATGCACGTTGCTACTCGACTGACTTTACTCAGTGCCCTGATCTTTTCGGCATCGTTTGCCACCC
>CAVWSC010000003.1:0-409328 GCA_963757435.1 Lewinellaceae bacterium
CCGTACCGATAAAGTCAACGTCGTGACCCTCGGCTGCTCCAAAAACCTGGTGGACAGCGAGGAACTGATCACCCAGTTGCGGGCGAACGACTACCAAACCGTGCACGACAGCAACGATCCCGACGCGAACATCGTGATCGTCAACACCTGCGGTTTTATCGACCTGGCCAAGGAAGAATCCGTGAACACCATCCTACGCTACGCGGAGGTCAAAAAGCGGGGCGAACTGGACAAACTCTACGTCACCGGCTGCCTCTCGCAACGCTACAAGGACGAGCTGGAAAAGGAGATTCCCGAAGTGGATGCCTACTTCGGCACCGTGGAGCTGCCCGGCCTGCTGGAAAAACTCAACGCCGATTACCGCCACGATCTCATCGGCGAGCGCGACATCACCACGCCCCAACACTACGCCTACCTGAAGATCAGCGAGGGCTGCAACCGCACCTGCTCGTTCTGCGCCATCCCCCTCATGCGGGGCAAGCACGTTTCCCGCCCCGTCGAGCAGTTGGTGAAGCAGGCCACGCATATGGCCAATAATGGCGTCAAGGAACTGATGCTCATCGCGCAGGAACTCACCTATTACGGCCTCGATCTTTACAAAAAACGCGCCCTCAACGAGCTACTCGAAGCCCTGGCCGCCGTGCCCGGCATCGAGTGGATCAGGCTGCACTACGCCTACCCCAGCAAATTTCCGCGCGAGGTGTTCGACGCCATGGCGGCCCTGCCGCAGGTCTGCAACTACCTCGACATCCCCCTCCAACACGGGGCCGACGGCGTGCTGCACCGCATGCGCCGCCAGGTGACCCGCGCCGAGACGACGGACCTGATCCGCCACGCCCGCGCGGTGGTTCCCGGCATCGCCATCCGCACCACCATGCTGGTGGGTTTCCCCGGCGAGACGGAGGCCGAATTTGAGGAAATGTGCGATTTCGTACGCGAAATGCGCTTCGAGCGGCTGGGCGTTTTCCAGTATTCCCACGAGGAAGACACCTCCGCCCACGACCTGCCCGATGACGTGCCCGCCGACGTGAAGGCCGACCGCGCCAACCGCCTCATGGACCTCCAGCGCGAGATCAGCGCCGAACTAAACGCCGCCCGCGTGGGCAAAACCCTCCGCATCCTCATCGACCGCAAGGAGGGCGAATACTACGTCGGCCGCTCCGAACACGACTCGCCGGAGGTGGACAACGAGGTCCTCATCCCCGCCGAAGACCATTACCTGCGCATCGGCGATTTCGTCCTGGCCCGCATCGTCGACAGTTCGGAGTACGACCTGTTCGGGGAGCTGGTGTAGCGAGTACTTTTCGGAGCGTGCCCCCGCCTGCCGGCGGGGTCGGTCCCTTCCCGGCTCGCTGTTCGCTCGGCCCTGCGGGCCACCGCCTGCCGGCGGCGCCGTCCAGGCACCTCACGCAGTGATGAGCTGAAACTTCCTCGGACCCGAAGCTGAACGATAAGCCGGCCGCTGAAGCAAACGTTCTATTTATTATGCTTTACTACTGCTTTACGACCAACTGCCGGTACTCCCGCCCGTCCAGTTGAATAGCAGTCAAGTAGATTCCGGCAGGTAGCCGCGCCAGATCAACCGTAATATCAGTTGATGTACTGCGGCGGCTCGATTGATGAACCAACCGGCCGCTTAAGTCGAACATACTCAACTCGACCAGCCCGGTCCCCCCCGCAAAAGGAGCAGCTAGCCGGATGTTTAGACGGTCGTTTAGTGGATTAGGGTAAATGGTCGGGCCATGCCCGGCAAATAGGTCAGCGTTCGTAACGGCACTCACAATTCCGGCGGGATAAATCTGCACCAGGCGCTCCTTGCTGTTGAATAATATAGAACCGTCCTCCAATATGATATTAGCATTTCCCGGATCATCCAGATAAGGCTGATTCCCGAGCCGGAACCTTTTTACGGTCGCACCCGTCTCCCAGTTTAGGCCGTAGTAATAATAATTACAGTCCGCCTCCCGGCCCGATCCATAGAGCAGGTTGTCGGCCACGCTATAGAGGGGAACGTTGTTGAGGTTGATATCCGAGCGGATCCACTGCAAATCAAGCGTATTAGCCACCGTATTCCACTGGAGTTTGTAGACCCCTTTTTTAGTTTGACAAGACTGGCCCAGCAAGCCATTATACTGAGCGCAAGCAATACCGTAACCGTAGGCAACAGGACTATTTTCTACTGCTGTGTACAGAAAACTGAGTGGACCTGAACCCGGCAGTGCCACAATAGCGGCTACGCGGGGGTCTTGCCCAGGCAGGCCGTTCCAGTCAGCGGGGATTTCATCCCGCCAAAAAGCGATCATTTCGGCCGGCGTTTTACTATTAACCACGCATACCAAACGGTCGTCGGTGGTTCCCAGCAACGTGGGTGTTGTCCCCACTCCCTGAATATTGTTGCCACCGAAATCCATCGGTACTTGCCAATCCACCGAAATCTGGTTATCGGTTATTTGTAGCCGGACCATTTTCTTGGTCGTGATGGTGAAAATTCCCCCGGTCTCGTCGGAAGCAAAATCATTATGGAAAGCCGTCTCGTCGGGGTCGAGGGCGAGGCGGAAGGTGTCCAGTAACTCCAGTTCATCGTTCAGCAAGCCGATAACCCCGATGTCAGAGGCGAAAGCAATGGTGCCGTTATACATCCGGGTAAGTTTAGCCGGGGTTCCGATGGACAAGGGAACGGTTGTCTCTTGTATCAAAACGATGGGTGAATATGGATCGGTAGGATCCTGATCGGCTACCTTGATGAGGCGATTATCATCGTAGGTGAGGACTTGGTGTCCGGGCAGGTGCAGAAATGCCCAACTGAGGTCATTGATGGAGGGGTCGAAATCGATCCGGTAAGTACTCACGATTTCCAGGCCGCTCGTGTCAGAAACCGCTTTCCAAATATGGGTACTGGTGCTACCCCAAATAGTTCGGCTCCCGTCGGGGTAAGCGGCGGAAAGTTGCAACCAGGGCGAGACCCGGTCATCGGGGGTTAATTCGGTACGTACGATAATGGAGTCCTGATCGGCCAGTGCCGGGAGGAGGCTGAACCCCTGCCGATAATTGTTCTGGTGAACCAGTGGAAAGGGCGAGTCGATCAGAAAAGGGTTGACCGGCGGCACTTGGCCGGTGAGCGGCAAAATACCGGAAAGCAAGAGAAAAACGAGGCTATACTTCAACATGGGAATTGGGGGATTGAATCTTCCGCAAAATTCCTGTCTGAATTAAATTTAAAAATTAACGCCGGTTAACTTTTCTTTCTATCCCTTCTTTTTGCCAGCAATCGTGACAAGGAAACCGGCGTCATCCCCAGGTACTGAGCTACGTATTTCTGGGGAATTACCGCCAATATGTCCGGCCTTCGCAATAAGAGATCGGCCAGTCTTTCGGAAGGAGTGAGGTGAATCAGGTTTTCTACTCGTTGCAGCAGCGTGTGGATATTCTCGAAAAGGTTACCCGTCACGAGTCGATTGACGCGGGGGTTGACAGCGGCCGTTTGCCACAATCGTTCATTTTGAAATTCCAGCAAACGTGACGCTACCAGTGCCTGGTAATGATAGGTCCTGCGCTGCCATCCCTTCAGTGAGTTCGGGGTACCGATGCTCTGCCCTGCCTGACGTAGGATCACGGTCTGCTCCCCGCCCGACTCCGTGATAAAGTATCCCCGCAGGGCACCTTCCAGTAAAAACCCGATCCGGCTACCCTCGGAATAGTAGCGGTTCCAGGGAGCCTTTTTGGGCAGATTGAGCGGGACACTGATCTCCCGTAACCGTTGCATATCTTGTTCCTCCAAGTAGGGAAAATAGTCATGAAATAGCGGATATGGATCGGACATGGTAGCGGCAAATTGTTGTCTTGACTGTTGAACGTTTCTACCTACCTAACCGACCTGCGAATGCGCTGATTCGTAAAACTACCTCTTCCGGCACCTCTTCTCCTTCTACCACCCACGTATGCAGATCACCCGCATAGGTCATTCCCAGATAACCCGCCGTATTCCGAAACGGGACGAAGAAACCCTCCGTCACCCCGTCGTCCGAGCCGCAGGCGACGGCGGCCATCGTCTTGCCGCGCAGGCGGCGGCCCAAGTCCATTTCTACTTTTAGGCAATCGGTCAGGCGGTCGAAAAAGAGTTTCAGGGTAGCACTCATGCTGTACCAGTAGACGGGCGTGACGAAAATAATGCGGTCATACTCCACCACCCGCCGCATGGTGGGCAGAAAATCATCGCCGGAGTTGCGGTGCTCGTAGTCGTAGGGGCCGATATCTTTAGTCCACAGGTCGATTAGGTCGGCTTGCAGGTGTTTCTGAAGTAAGCTTGCTATTTGGTGGGTATTGCCCCCGGAGCGGGAGCCGGCTTGGAGGAGGATGGTTTTCATGAGGGTGAGGTATTTGTCAGGATGATAGGTGTACAGGAAATCCTACCGTTTAAAATAAGAGCGTGTCTAAAATTTTTAAGAACTGAGGATCAATGATTCGCTTCGCGGCTACTTCGTGGTTAAAGTTCCGGCTAGATAAAAACTTGCGCGCATAGCGGGTTACTTAAGTCAGTTTTTATGACGTCAGGTTCTTAAATGCTTGGTTATCAGGAAGTAAAAATTTAGACACGCTCTAATCCGGCCGGTTCGGACGAATGGGGCGGAGAGCAAATGGTAGCTGTTGTTATTGCAGCCATTATTTGCCGTCCTTCTTTTGTTTCGCTTTCTCCCAATAATCTCGATAGTATTTCACTTGCTCATCCAATCGAATAGCCTCAGCCTTCAGATAGCGGTGGTAACTGTGCATAATTATTCCTGACATATCATCCGGGTGATAGATTCCAATTTCATTGAAATAGCTTGAAAGTCTTGAACCTCCCCAGAGTTGCCAATTATTCCTCATCCAAATTCCAATACCGAACAGATGGTTTCTCGCTGAATATTCATCCTCGCTCAATTCGATGATTGCCATTCTGAGACTGTCCGTATACATCTCGTCCAGTGAATTAAAACAATCCGTCAGATTTTCGGGAATGTAGAATCCCCTCATACTATCCGTCGTGAACTTGATTTCATCTTCCAAACCATGTCTATGCTGCCTCAACTGAAAGGGCTTTAACAGCTCATCATGTTGCACCTGAGCACCGCTCAATTTCACTTGATAGGTTCTCAAAACAACTTCAATCATATCATACGGGATTTTCAGTCCTTTTTCTTCATAGTATTTTAAGAATCTTGTTCCTTTACTTTTACCGCCACGAGTCGATTTAGAAAACCAGCCATCCATCACATCAAACTCTTTATCGGAATTCCTGTACCAGATGAGCAGACTGTCAGGAAAGATTTCTGTTAGCCTTATCTTCGTTTCCCTGGAGAGATTTTCGTCTAATATTTCAACAGCACCATTTATATCTTTCGGAGGATTTGAGAAAGCCTGTCCATCCAATCCTATGGCCGAAAGCAAAAATGAAATCACTATAATCGTTCTATTTTTCATATTTAGTCAGGTCTGATTTGCATTCAGCTATTCACGTCGAAAGATCGCTTTGCGATTAAGATAAGCAGCGCAGTTAATTCTTCATACCCTCAACCGCTCTTTCCTTGACTTCCTTGATTCACCAGCGTGAGGTGACTGGAGGGGCACCCGCGTAGCGGGGCGTGCGCAGCACCGAGCGAACAGCGAAGCCCGCAAGGGACCGACCGGCTCGGCCTTAGCCGACCGGGCACGCCCGAAACCCACGCTGGATGAGACAACTCTCCAACAACCCCCCACTACTCGTCTACTCCTTCACCAGCCTCATCACCCAACTACCGCGCTCCGTGCGGAGGCGCAGGAGGTACACGCCCGTAGGCCAGCTTGTTCCTTCGACCAGGTCGGGGAGATTGCCGTTCGTATACTCGCGGCTTTGGAGCAGGCGGCCGTCGACGGCGATGACCTCTACTTTCAATGGACCGCCGACGGTGGAGTTGGACCAATCGAGGTAAAACCGGCCGTTGCCGGGGTTGGGGTAAACCAGCGGCCCGCCCGACCGGAGGATGGGGGAATTGGTGGGCACCATCAGCAACGTATCGCGTTTGATGCAGACGTTGGCGTCGGTGACCCGCAGGCGGTAGGCCTGGTTGGGCAAGAGATTGCCGATAACGGGGCCGCCGCCGCCGGGGGTCCAGAGGTACTGGTAGGGCGGGGTGCCGCCGCTGACGATGGCCCGCAGCGAATCGCCGTCTTGCTGGATGGCGGCCAGCAGGGGCGGCGGTGTGACTAGAACAAAGGTATTCTGCCGTTCGCAACCCGCCGCGTCGGTGCTGATGGCGAGGTAAGTGCCGTCCGTCAATCCGTTTAGCATCGGACCGGTCTGGGGCAGCGGGAGGCCGTTGCGCTGCCAACGGTACTGGTAGGGCGGCTGGCCGCCGCCGGGAGCCAGGGTGATGGAACCGTTCTGTAAACCGGCGCAACTAGGATTGGTGTTTACCGCCGCCACCTGGAAAATGGTGGCCGCCTGCGTGATCTGGAACGGACCGATCACGGACGTACACCCCTGCCCGTCAGTTACGCTGAGGGAGTGCGTTCCGGCCGCCAGCAGATTGGCATCTTTGGTGGTTTCCCCATTCGACCAGAGATAGGTGAGTGGAGCCTGACCGCCCTGCAACGTGACCGCCACCCCGCCCGTGGCCGTGCCCCGGCAACTGACGGGCCGAATAACGGCACTGCCCACCAGCGAAACCGCCGGCGAACCGGTGCCGACTGAGAAAATCCATCAGCGTATCCCGGCAACCGTTCGCGTCGGTGAGGTAGAGGGTGTAGTCACCGGCAACCAGATCGGTGAGGGCGGAATCCTGACTGATGAGATTTCCCCCGCATCGTACCACGCATAGGCGTAGGGCGGCGTGCCGCCAAACACCTGTACGGAGGCCGAGCCGTCTCCCGCCCCCGCGCAGTTTTCGTCGGTCACTACCCCGGCAGCCGTGGTGAGCGGCTGTGGGAAGGGCGGTGCCACGATGGTAGAATCGTAGGTGCAGCCCGTATTCCCATCCGTGACGGTGATGCCGTAGGTGGGGAAATAACCCAGCCCCGCAGCGGTCTGCGCGGTGGAGTCGGTCAGCGTATTCTGACCGGTACTGAACTGGTAGACGTATAGGCCCGACCCGCCGGATACACTGACGCTGAGCGCAGCGTCATTCTGCTCGAAACACTGCTGTGGCAGGAGATCAAAAGACGTGAAGAAAAAAGGCGGAACGACATCGCGAATTTTGAATCCGTTCGATTGTTGGCGACAGCCCCGGGCATCCTGCACCACTACGCGGTAGGTGCCGTCGGCCGGCGGAATCAGGGTATCGGACGTGCTGCCGTCCGTCCAGAGGTAGGTGTAGGGCGGCGCACCGCCGGTCACACTGACCACCAGGCTGTCGCGGCCGCCCGCCAGGCAGATGTCCGTCGCGGTCAGACGAGTAACCGCTAGCGTGAGGGGAGCGGGCGTAGGCACGGCCAGCAAGGTATCGATGGTGCAGTTACGTGCATCGCGCAGTACCAGCCGTTGCATCCCGCCGCTCAGGCCGTTGATGCCCGCGTCGGTAACGCCCGTGCCCACCCAGTTCCAGGTGTAGGGCGGCGTGCCCCCGGTGGCGGCCGTGGCCAGAAAACCGTCCGAGCCGCCGGCGCAGCTGGGACCGCGCACGTCGGTTACCACCAATTCCAGGGGCGGCGGGCGGCGGATCAGGAAGGTATCGGACACAAAGCGGCAACCGATGCCGTCGGTTACGGTAAATACCCAGTCGCCGCCGCTCAGGCCCAGTTGATCGACGTGCTGCGATCCGTCGTTCCAAAAAAACTGGTAGGGCGGATTGCCGGACGGCACGAATATATTGTCGATGATGCCGTCGCTACTGCCCGCGCAGGATGGTTGCCGCACCACGGTGGTAAACTGGAACGCCTGCGGGGCGGTAAGCACGAAGCCCGTATCCAGCGAGCAGCCGGCCGAGCTGGTGAGCGTAAGTTGGTAGGTTCCGCTGGTGAGTCCGGTCCGGTCACCGGCCGTGCTGCCATCCGACCAGAGGTAGCTGAACGTGCCGGGTCCGCTAACGGTCAGGTCGATCGCTCCGCTCGGGCTACCCGCGCAAGCAGGCATTTGGAGCGCGGCGGCGGCCGAAATTTCTACCGTGGGTGTCAGGGCTACCGTCAGGGTATCGGACAGACAGCCGTTGGCATCGCGGGCCGAGACCCGATACAGACCGTTCACCAGCCCGGTGCGATTGGGGTTGCCGCTGAAAAAATTATCGCTCCAGCTGTAGAGATAGCCCCCCACCCCACCCGCAGGCGTGAGGGTGATGGTGCCGCCCGCCTCGCCCCGGCAGAGTGGCCGGTCGATCACTGCGGCCGAAACGGTGACTGGTAGCGGATCGGTGAGCGTAAAATCCCGGCTGATCGTACAGCCCGCTACATCGGTCAGGAGGAGTTGGTAAGTGCCCGGCGCAAGATCGGTGCGCAAACCGGTGGGTGGCGCACCGTCCAGCCAGGTGTAGGTGTAGGGAGGTTGGCCGCCCTCCGCGACCAATTCGATCCGCCCATCGGCCGCCCCGCTGCAACTGATGGGCGTCAGGGCAGTCAGGTTAGCCCGCAGGGTATCGGGCGCGGGCAGGAAGACCGAATCCACCAGCGTACAGCCCCGGCTGTCGGTCACGGTAAATCCGTAGTCGCCCGCCCCGAGGTCCGGCAGCGAGGTACCGCTCGCGCCAGTCGACCAGTCTACCATATAAGGTGTGGCACCACCGAAGAGGCGCAGGCTGATGCTGCCGTCGGTCGCGTCAAAACAACTCGGAAAAGCTTCCAGCGAGAGGTAGCGCAGTTCACCCGGCTCGCCGATTATGATGCTTTCTACCGTACTACATCCGGCATTGCTGATGGTCACGTCGTACTTGCCCGCCGCCAGACTGTCCACGCAGGCCGTCGTTTGCCCCCCGGGCCAACTGAATACGGCCGTGCCGGTGCCGCCGATATTGATACACGCACTGCCGGTGGCGGCTCCGTTGCACCCCACGTCTTGCGTGCTAATGTCGTCGATCGTAAAGCCGGGACCCAGCACCCGCAGGTTCCGCAAAATGGCCGAGCAGCCCGTACTACTCGCATCGGTTACCGTGATCTGATAGGTGCCCTGCGCCAGCCCGTTCAGCAGCAAACTATCGGCAACGCCGGTCTGCGTACCGCCGGACCCATCGCTACCCTCGTACGTAAAGGTGTAGGGCGGTATGCCCGCCTGGGGCACCACCAACAAACTACCGTCGGTGCCCAGACAACTGCTCACCGCCCCGGCAGTCACGGCAATCGGACTCAGGTTATCGCTCGGTATCACCACGGCCGTGTCCACGGTCGCGCAGCCGCGGCTGTCCGTCAGCGTTAACCCGAAAGTACGAATGGCGGCACCGGAGTCACCGGCGATGGTGATGATCGAATCCGTCTGACCCGTGCTCCACGCGAAAGAAAAAGGGCCGGGGCCGGACTGGTCAACTACCGTCAGTTGCACGTCCGATTCCGCGCAGGGGCGGATGGTGTCGGCGGGGCTGAAGCCAATCAGGGGGCGGGGCGTTACCGTGAGGGTAAACAGGCCGGTATCCGTACATCCGGCGGGTGAGGTGAAGACGTAACCGTAGTCGGTATTCTGCTGCGGCGCCACCAGTAGTTGAGTGATGGGCTGACCGGTGGCCGGATCAAAGAAAGTGGTGGTCGGGTTGGTAAAGTTAAGGTCGCGCACCGCCAGGTCCGCCAGATCGAAAGTATCTCCCGCGCAGCTACTCGGCGACTCGATCAACGAAGCCCGGGGTTGCGGCAGCACCACGATGGTAGCCGGTGTGCGCTGCGCCGAGGCGCAAGTGTTCAGGTTGCCGTAAGCCACGTAGTAGGTGAACCGCGCCGTATCCGGCCCCACGGCAGGATTGATGACCGGCGTGTAGCTGTTGCCAATGGTAAGCGGAAAGCCGCCCGTGGGTACGTCGTACCAGATCGTGAGTTGCCCCGCATAGGGCTGGGCCGTCAGCGTGGCCGTACTGCCAAAGCAAACGGTATCGTTGAACACCACGGCCGGAGGCAGCAGGCCGTCGTCGTCGTTCTGGTTGCCGGAGCAATTGTCGTCCCGCTGATTACAGGGAACCTCGGCGGCACCGGGGTTCACCAAAAAACGGGTGTCGTCACAGTCCGTATTGTCCGGCACAAAGCCCGCCGGGGGATTCGGCAGGCAACTCTCGATGGAGATTTGCGGGTTGCCGTAGCCGTCGCCATCCGTATCGGCGTGGTAGCGGGCGGTCGGGTAGCCCAGCGACTGGCTGCCGTGCAGTTTGATGTGGTCGATAGCCAGATCGGAAAAAATACCGTTCCCCCGCCGCCCCACGAAACGGATGCGAAATAGCTGCCCGTCGGGGTAGGCGGCCAGCGAAAGATAGGCCCGCTGCCAACCGGGTCCCTGGTTTCCGGTCCGCTGCCACAGCGGTTGCCAACTCACGCCGCCGTCGGTGGTGATCTCGCAAGTCAGGCTGCCCATCGTGCTGCCCTGCATATGGTAGCTGAAACTGAGGTGGCATTCGTCGCTGCTCATTTTATTCAGTTCAAAACAGGGCGACCGCAACTCGGCCCGCAATTGCGGGGCGCACAGCAGCCCGTTCGCCTCCAGGTAGAGGTACTTGCCGCCGCCCGTAATATCGTCCGCCGGACCCGTGGCCGCCGTGGGGGTCGGGCCGGCGTTTACCGACCAGTCGGTCAGATTACCGGCGGCATTACGCCAGTCGCCCGCCAGTACGCAGGTGGCCGGGCAGCTCTGCGGGCAGGAGGATTCATCGTCAAAAGTAGTCAGGTAGGTAGTAGCCGGCGGGCGGCAATCGGTTGTCAGGCTCACCGGGCAGCTGTTCTCGCCGTAGCCGGCGGTGGCGGGGCAAAACGAGCGCAGGTAGATTTCGTAGGCGGTGTTGGGCAGCGGCAGATCCAGTGTGGCGGGCGAACAACCGAGGGTCATCACTTGTCCGCCGGTGCCGGCGGCGGCACCCGTGCCGGGGGTAAAGCCGGGCGGGCCGAACTCCACCAGCGTGGCCGCGCAATCATTCGCGCCGCCGTCGTAGGTCAGGGTCAGACCGGTGGTGTCCTTGCTCACGATCAGTGGATTCAGCACCGGCAGGCAAGTGAGGGGCGCAAAGACCAGTTCGACGTACTGAAGCACGCCGATGTCAGCCTGCAGGTCGTCGCAAAAGTACATTTTCCAGGTGCCCACCGGGTTGCTTCCATCATTCAGGGCCGCCAGGTCTTGCTCGGGCCGGTAGGGCCGGTCGGCATAGGGCGGCGTGCCGTTCACCAGCCGGTTACAGGAGGCATACGTGAAGCGGGCGTAGCCCGCGCAGGCGGCCGCACTGCCGTCTCCGAGGTTATCCTCTGTTCCGCCGCGATTGGTGATCAGATTGATCCGGGCACCGCCGGGGCTTTCCAACTCAATGCTCACGTCCCCGATCCAGGTGTGGTTCAGCAACAGCCGTACCTCGCTCAGGTAGACGTCCGTTCCCAGGCTGCTGCCCGGCGCGGTCGTGACATTGATGGCCAGCACATCGGGAAAATCCTGCCCAACGGCGTCCTGCGGACAATTGTTATCGGACAGTTGCGCGTTCAAACCGCAATTCGACGGGTTGCCGACCGTCAGGAAGGACGCTTGCGCAACCCCGTCCGCACCGGCGAACAGGAGGCTAAGAAGTAGGAAGATGCAGCTTGGTTTTCGGGATTGGTTGTTCACGCCGTATAGTTCAGGTGCCTAAAGATCGGAAAAAACCGGTGCGTGCGCAATGGTTCGCAACGCCCCGCCGGCTCATCCGTCCGCTTGATACCCGTCGAAACGACTTTCTTACCCCGCTAGTGCGATTTTTTGCTGCTTATTGATACATCGTTAGCTTTGAGTTGGGCGTGTCCAGCCGGCTAAGGCCGGCCGGTCGGTGCCCTCCGGGCTCGCTGTTCGCTCGGCCGCTAATGCGGCTCCGGCCCATCGGCCGGCCCCTGCGGGCACCTCACGCATGGTCCGCCGCCATTCACTTGTCCGGTCCTGAATCTTATCGCACACCAAAGCCCGCATTGGCGCGTTCTTTTTTCACCTTTGCGCTCGCTTCCCCGTTTTTGCACCCCAACTACTCCCACTTTATGCACGTTGCTACTCGACTGACCTTACTCAGTGCCCTGATCTTATCGGCATCATTTGCCACCCGGCTTTCGGCCCAGAAATATTCCAACGAATTCCTCAACATCGGCGTGGGTGCCCGGGCGCAGGGCATGGGCAATGCCGTGGTGGCCGGCCAGCAAGACGTGTACGCCGCCGTCTGGAACCCCGCCGGACTGGCCGCGCTGCCCAACGAGGACGGTCTCCAGATCGGGGCCATGCACGCCGAGTGGTTCGGCGGCGTGGGCAATTACGATTACCTGGGCTTCACCCTGCCGCTGGCCAACAAGCAGCACCGGATCGGCCTGAGCGTGATCCGCTTCGGCATCGACCAGATCCCCAATACCCTCACGCTTTACGAGAGCGACGGGACCATCAATTTCGATAACATCAGCGAGTTCTCGGCAGCCGATTATGCCTTCATCGGTACCTACGCCCGGCAAAACGATCGGCCCAATGGTAGTGCCCTGCGCTGGGGCGGCAATGTCAAAGTGATCCACCGCACCATCGGGCCGTTCGCCAACAGCTGGGGCTTCGGCCTCGATCTGGGCGCCCAACTACAGCGCAACCGCTGGACCTTCGGCCTGCTGGCCCGCGATATCACGACTACCTTCAACGCCTGGTCCTTCTCCTTTACCGATGAGGAGCGCGACGTGCTCCAGCTCACCGGTAACGAGGTGCCGATCAACTCCGTGGAGATCACTAATCCGCAGGTCATCCTCGGAGCGGCCTACGATTTCCCCCTCAACGAGGCCATCTCCATCCAGCCGGAATTTAATCTCATCGCCACCACGGACGGCAAGCGCAACACTATCCTCTCCGCCGATCCCGTCAGCCTGGATATCGCTTTCGGCCTGGAGGCCGCCTACAAAGATTTCATCTTCGTGCGGGCCGGTATCAACCAGCTCCAACGCGAACCCGACTTCGATGGGCAGGAGATAATAAGCAGTCGCCCCAGCCTCGGCCTGGGCCTGAAACTGGGGCAACTCAATGTAGACTATGCCTACACGGATTTGGGCGACGACACCGGGTCGTTCAGCCACGTCATTAGCCTAAAACTGGGCATCAAACCGAAAAAAGGCCGGTAGTTCTTACTTCTTCGGCTTCTTCTTGGGCGCGATCATCACGATCATACGGCGTCCCTCCATTTTCGGAAGCGCCTCGGCGGCCCCCAATTCTTCAAGTTCCTTCAGGAAGCGGAGAAGCAGTAACTCACCACGGTCCTTGAAAACGATGGTACGACCGCGGAAGTGGACGTAAGCCTTTACTTTCGATCCTTCTTCCAGGAAAGCCTGGGCATGGCGGACCTTGAACTCGAAGTCGTGGTCGTCGGTATTCGGTCCGAAGCGGACTTCTTTAATGACGGTTTTAGCGGCCTTTGATTTGATCTCCTTTTCCTTCTTCTTTTTCTCGTAGAGGAACTTATTGAAATCAACCAAGCGGACGACGGGCGGCTCGGCATTGGGGCTGATCTCGACCAGGTCGAGTTCGGCCGTGCGGCCCCAATCTTTTACCTGACGGGTGGGGTACACATCGGATTCGATCTTCTGGCCCACCGCTTCACTGATGGCTTCCAGGTTATCGCCCACCAGACGTACTTCGGGGTTACGGATCAAATCGTTGATCCGGAAATTGAATTTTGGTTCTTCGCGCTGACTGCGGCCGCGGGGGCCTCTTCTCTTTGCCAATCGTTAGTTGTTATAATGGATGCGGGATAATTCCCTGGAACGTCGGCCGGTTCGTGGCGGAGCGGTTCCTGTTTAGTTAAGGTGCCGACGGGGGCATTAGTTTTTTAACGGGCCAAAATTAGCCAAAAAGCTCGGCTTGCCCCCTCCGTCCTGAAATAAGCCACCCCCGCCCGACAAGGTCGGACGGGGGTGGAGCTCTTATTCTCAGGAAAATTATTCCTCCACATCCGATTCGACCGACTTGTTGACGGTAACCACCAAGCCGTCACCGGCCTCGTTCATTACTGCTTCAAGATGCGATCCCTCGGCTGGATTCTCGTTGAGAATGTATTCCGCGAGGGGATCCTCGATGTACTTCTGGATCGCACGGTGTAATGGACGGGCACCGAACTGAGGATCGAATCCTTTCTCGGCGACAAACTTTTTTGCTTCGTCCGTCAACTTGAGGTGGTACTCCATACCCAGCAGACGCTTATACAGGTCGCCGAGGGCAATGTCGATGATCTTGAATATCTCCTCCTGACCGAGGCTATTAAAGATAACCACGTCGTCAATCCGGTTGAGAAATTCGGGCGAGAAAGTACGCTTCAGGGCACCCTGGATGACGGACTTGCTATTATCCTCCGCGTTCTCACGGCGGGACTTGGTCTCGAAACCAACGCCCTGACCGAAATCCTTCAGTTGGCGTACCCCGATGTTGGAGGTCATGATGATCATGGTATTCTTAAAGTCCACCTTACGTCCCATACCGTCGGTCAGGATACCGTCGTCCAGTACCTGAAGAAGGATATTGTAGACGTCCGGGTGCGCCTTCTCGATCTCGTCGAGCAGGATCACGCTGTAGGGCTTACGGCGTACCTTTTCGGTCAACTGACCACCTTCCTCGTAACCGACATAACCGGGAGGCGCACCGATCAGACGGCTGACCGAGAATTTCTCCATGTATTCCGACATATCGATCCGGACCAGCGCATCCTCGCTGTCGAAGATGTAGCGGGCCAGGCTCTTGGCCAGCTCCGTTTTACCAACGCCGGTGGGGCCGAGGAAAATGAAGGTGCCGATCGGCTTCTTGGGATCTTTCAGCCCCACGCGGTTGCGCTGAATGGCGCGAACCACTTTGTCGATGGCCTCGTCCTGGCCGATGATGACGTCCTGAATATCCTTGGTCATACCGACCAGCTTCTTGCTTTCACTCTGGGCCACGCGGCGGACGGGAATACCGGTCATCATGGACACGACTTCGGCAATATCTTCCTCATTGACGGGATAGCGGCGCGTCTTGCTGTCCTCTTCCCATTCCTTCTTGGCCTGCTCCAGATTACGCTGCAACTTGCTTTCCTGATCGCGCAGGTCGGCGGCACGCTCGTACTGCTGGTTGCGGACGGCCTGATTTTTCTTTTCCTTGACCTGCTCGATCTGACCTTCCAGTTCCTCGATATGCTCGGGAACGTGAATATTTTTCAGGTGAGTGCGGGCACCGACCTCATCGAGTACGTCGATTGCCTTGTCGGGCAGGAAGCGGTCGGTAATGTAGCGGTCGCTCAACTTTACGCAGGCTTCCACGGCATCTTCGGAATAGTCCACGTTATGGAATTCCTCGTACTTGCTCTTAATGTTGTTCAGGATGTGCACGGCTTCCTCGGCACTGGGCGGGTTAACGAGCACTTTCTGGAAGCGCCGATCGAGGGCACCGTCCTTCTCAATGTGCTGACGGTACTCATCCAGCGTGGAGGCACCGATGCACTGCAACTCTCCGCGCGCCAGGGCGGGCTTAAAGATATTGCTGGCGTCGAGGGAGCCGGTCGCTCCACCCGCACCTACGATGGTATGGATCTCGTCGATGAACAGGATCACGTCGCGGGATTTCTCCAACTCGGTCATGATCGCTTTCATGCGCTCCTCAAACTGGCCGCGGTACTTGGTGCCGGCCACGAGCGCGGCAAGATCGAGCATCACAATGCGCTTGTCGAACAGCGTACGGCTAACCTTCTTCTGCTGAATCCGCAGGGCCAAGCCCTCCACGATCGCCGTCTTACCTACGCCGGGTTCACCGATGAGGATAGGGTTGTTCTTCTTCCTGCGACTAAGGATCTGGCTCACGCGCTCGATCTCGTTCTCCCGGCCGATGATGGGGTCGAGACGACCTTCATCGGCGAGTTTGGTAATGTCACGACCAAAGTTATCCAGTACGGGCGTACGGCTCTTGGCTCCACCGGCCTGACCACCCTGGCGGCTACCACCGCGGCCGAAGCCACCGCCGCCGCTACCACCGCGATCCTCCTCCTCACCCGAATCATCCTGATCCTGGGGGGCGGCCGCGAAGGGCAGGTTTTCTTCCGAAACAAAATCACGCTCCTCACTTACGTATTCTAACTCCGACTTATAAAGGTCGTAGTCGACATCGAACTGGTGCAAAATTTTGGAGGCAGGGGTCTCCTTTTCCTTCAAAATAGAAAGCAGCAGGTGTTCGGGGCTAACCTCGTTCGTTTTCAGAACTTTCGCTTCCAAAAAAGTAACTTTTAATACCCGTGACGCTTGCTGATTGAGGGGCAAGTCACTTAGCTTTAGCTGGGTACTGCTAGTACTGGTTGAGCGAGAGATCGTACTTTCAATGGTCTGGCGCAGATCGTTAGGATTTACCTCCAGGCTGCGTAGCACACGCAGGGCAAGACTGTCCTTAGCGCGCAAAACTCCCAATAGCAGGTGTTCGGTACCGATATAGTCGTTACCGAGGCGCATGGCCTCGTTGCGACTATGGTTAATCACCTGTTTTATCTCGGGGGTAAATTTTCTTTGATTGTTGGGCATAAATCGGATATATTCAGTTGTTGGGTGGGCGATTCCTTCCCCCAATTATAGGGCAAAAACATGAATTGCCGCCACATTGGATGCGAAGAGCTTAATTATTCCATCGGTTAAACTACGATTCGCGGGAGCGGCACTAAGCCGGGCGCGGGGAACGGAGCATTTTTTGCAGCCGGAAAAGTATTCCGCCGATTGAAATGATTGGTTGGACGGGGAGGCAATCGAAGGAGTAAATCCGGTATCACCGCTGTTATCCGCCTACACGCTAGTAACGTGCAAAATCGTGCCAAGTGAGGTCTACTGTCATAATTTCCTGTCAGAAAGACCGATAGCGGACAGGTCCGCAGGTACTCCATCGGGTACCATCTTGTTGTTTCTTACTAACAAATAGGAACAAATGATGTTGCGCTGAAAAACAAGCATTGTCGATTAGCCTGATTTGGCTACCTTTGCCGCCCTAATGAGACCAATATGAAACTATCGCTCGATAAGCAAGAACGTTACACCGTACTCCGCCTGGAAGAGGAAAACGTGAATTCACTGCTGGCCCCGAAACTGAAGTCGGAGTTCATCATCCTCGCTAACGAAGGGGTACGCAACCTGATCCTGGACGTGTCGCCGGTACAATACATCGATTCATCGGGCCTGAGTGCTATCCTGACGGCAAACCGCCTGTTCATGGCCGGCCAGGGTTCGTTTATCCTTACCGGCATCGAACACCCGCCCGTAAAGCGCCTGATCGAGATATCTAAACTGGATAGCGTGCTCACCATCCTGCCTACCGTATCGGAAAGCGTGGACTACGTATTCATGGAAGATCTGCAACGTGACATTGCCGGCGGCGGTGACGAGGAAGAAGAAGAGGAGACCGAAGCGGCTAACGACTAATAGTCGACATGAGAGATACGCGTTAGACAGCGCGGTTCCGGCGAAGCCGGGGCCGCGCTGTTTGTGTTTGTTGGGGGGTGAGGGGTGACGCTGTGCGGAAAAATTGCCCGGAAAACTTAGCGCGTGAGGTGCCTGGAGGGGCGTTAGCGCACGCAGTGCCGAGCGACAGCGAAGCCCGGAAGGGACCGACCGTGAGCCGACAGGCGAACGGGCACGCCCGAAACATGCGGTATGACGTGCTCGTGCTATCGTACAAGTGTAGACGTATACCAAAATACTAAAGTTCCAGACGCACAGCGTCCTACTAAGAGTGTGCCTAAATATTGACCTGCTGAGAACCAAGCATTTGACCACCTGGCGTCACATAAACTGACTGACGTAACCCGCTATGCGCGCAAGGTTTTGTCTAGCCGGAACCTTAACCACGAAGTAGCCGCGAAGCGAATTATTGATCCTCAGTTCTTAAAAATTTTAGCCACGCTCTAAAGCACGGGCGAGCCCTTAAGACCGAATGGCCACTACCGGGTCCATGCGTGCGGCGAGGAGGGCGGGAATGGCCCCCGCCAGAATACCGGTGGCCACGCTGATGGAGACGCCGAGAATAGCGTTGGTGGCGTTGAGGTAGATCTCGAAGCCGAGAAAGGAAGATATGATGGCGGTGACGCCCACCACGAGGAGTAGGCCCATGAGGCCGCCGAGGATGCAGAGGATGATGGACTCGAGCAGGAATTCGAGCAGGATGATGTATTCTTTGGCGCCAAGTGCTTTTTTAACGCCAATGAGGCTAGTGCGTTCCTTGACGGAGACAAACATGATGTTGGCTACGCTGACACAGCCGACCAGGATGGAGAGGCCGCCGATGAGCCAGCCGATGAGGTTGAGCACGCCGAAAAATGCGTCGAATGCCTGGGAGATGAGCGAAAGTTCGTTCATGGCAAAATCGTCTTCCTCGCGGGGTTTTAGCCGACGGGAAGAACGCATAACGCCCCGGATATCGTCTTGCAGTCGTTGAATGGAAACCCCTTCGCGGGCGCGTACGGCCACCTGACCGCCATACCTGCCGAACTGCTTGAGGTTGACGAAGCGGGAGGCGTTGTTGTAGCCGATGATGATATCATCGTCGAAATCAAGTGGGTTGATCAGGTCGTCGCCGGCCGTGGCCAGCACGCCGATGATCTCGTAATTTTGCCCCTTCATTTTTATCTTCTTGCCGACCGGGTCGATGATGCCGAAAAGGGCTTCGGCGGTTTCGCCACCCAGTACGGCCTTATTGCTCCCATAATGGTATTCGGAGGTACTCAGAAAACGGCCCTTGGCCAAGTCGACGTTGAACATCCGGTCGAACTCGATGGTGGTCATGACGATGGATACGTCTTCGGCACTATTGCTTTGGTACTTGAGGGTGGTTCGGCCGATACCGGCGATGTAATTGACCAGTGCGGCACTGGGCATTTCTTCCTTGAGGCGCTCGTAATCATCGTGATCGGGATAGGGGCGCTTGAGGTAGTCCCACCAGCTATCGCTAAGGTCCTTCCAGGGCCACTTATCGATGTAGACCACATTATCGCCCAGTTTGGCCATGGAACCCCGCAGGTTGGATTCGAGCGACGAGACGGCCGATAGAACGCCGATAATGCAGAAGATGCCGATAGAAATACCGAGCAGCGAGAGGAACGTGCGCAACTTGTTACCGGCCAACTGCTGGAAGGCCTGGCGGATACTTTCGGTGATAACCTTGATCAGGATGCGCATACACTGGTATTATGAAGAATGGTGGGTAGTGGAGAAGCAGTGGTAGCATGAACAACGTCCGGCTTCGGCCCTCTACCCGAGCGCGGCCGAAAAAACGATTTTTGACAAGACCCACGGATACATGGAACCGAGACCTACCTCCCCGTGTTGGGTCTGATAGCGGTAGCGGTACCCAAGCGGATAACTGACGGGGCTAAAGGTAAGTCGCCCCCACTCCGCCGCACGTAATATTCGATCAACGCGCCCGATCTTTCGGCGTACGACCCCCGCCGCCCATTTTTCTAACCCCCGCCGCCGTATACACCATATACCCGGGTTTGGCACCGGACCCACTCCTTTTACCAGATTGGGTTATCTTCGCGCCAAATTTGCCACAACCACCGAGAATGAGGACGAAACTATCGCAATTCGATTTTAAACTGCCCGATAACCTAATTGCCAAGCGGCCCGCCAAGCGCCGTGACGAAAGCCGCCTGATGGTTATAAACCGCGATACTGGGACGTTCGAACACAAGGTTTTCAAGGAAGTCATCGATTATTTTGACGAAGGGGATACCATGATCTTCAATAACACCAAGGTCTTCCCCGCCCGCCTCTACGGCGAAAAAGAAAAAACCGGTGCCCGTATCGAGGTCTTCCTCCTGCGCGAACTCAACAGCCATGCCCGCCTGTGGGACGTACTGGTGGACCCCGCCCGCAAGATTCGCGTGGGTAACAAGCTCTATTTCCGCGAAAAGAACAGTAGCCGTGAATTGGTAGCCGAGGTAGTGGACAATACCACCAGCCGCGGCCGGACCATCCGTTTTCTGTACGATGGCACGGACGAGGATTTTCGCCAGACCTTATATAAGCTCGGCAATACGCCGCTGCCTAAGCGCATCGGCCGCGAAGCCGACTCGGCCGACAAGGAGCGTTTCCAAACCCTCTACGCCGAAGAGATCGGCGCGGTAGCCGCGCCTTCGGCCGGCCTCCATTTTAGCGAGGAATTGCTGAAACGACTGGAGATCAAGGGCGTCGACCACGCCGAGATCACCCTCCACATCGGTTTGGGTACCTTTCGCAACATCGAAGTAGAAGACCTCTCCAAGCACAAAATGGACGCCGAGTACTTCCGCATTACCCAGCAGGCGGTGGATAAGGTGAACCGCAGCATGATGGCTGAAAAGAAGGTATGTGCCGTGGGTACGACCGTGATGCGTTCCATCGAAACCTCCGTTTCGGCCGAAAATATGCTGAAGACCAACGAGGGCTGGACCAACACTTTTATCTTCCCGCCCTTCGAGTTCAGTATCGCCGATGCGATGATCACCAACTTTCATATGCCCAAGTCCAGCTTGATGATCATGGCCTCGGCCTTCGGCGGCAAGGACCTGATCATGGAAGCCTACCACGAAGCGATCAAGAACAAGTACCGCTTCTTCACCTATGGCGATGCGATGCTGATCATTTAATAAATGATGTATTAAGCCGGGGATATTCCCCTTAAATAACTGCTAAAGGCCGTAAATCCGGTATACTAAAGCGGGTCGCAAAGCGTATACTTTGCGACCCGCTTGTGTTTGGTACTTCCAAAAACGCGGGCTATCCCCTACCTTACTGCTCCGCTTCACCCCATTTACCTAATACAGCTATCCATCCATGCGGACCTACCCGTTTCTTCTCGGTTTCCTTTTCTTCGTACTGCTTTTTTCCACCCCCGTTCCCGCCCAGGCCGGCGGCGCGCCCACGGCGGCCGCTTTTAGTTTTTATACCGTTCCCATCAGTCTGACCTACGATCCCGGCATGCTGATCGACGAGCCGCGCACGCTCGATAATGGTATTATTAATTCATCCCTGCGCCAGTTGAAGCGTCAGGACCTTGATAGACTGGGCAACCAGCTGCAACTGTTGCGCGGACAGATCGGCCTCAACGATTTTATGTATTTTCGTCTTGTCGAGGCCACCTTATATAACATCTATCGGGGCGGCGCGCCTAACGCCCGCAACCTGACCCTATTCCAATTGCTGGCCGACGATGGTTTCGACGTGCGCCTCACCTTTCGCGGCAACCGCTCCTACGTTAATGTCTACACCACGGAAGACCTCTTCGAGGTGCCCATCATCGACGACAACGGCCGTACCTACGCCAATATCACCTGCCTCAATGGCGATTGCCGGGGCAAGCAGTCGCTCTACATTGCCGCCGTGCAGCCCAACCCCCGGGGCCGTTCGTTCTCTTTCGCGCTCAAGAGCTGGCCCAGCATGCCCGCCCGTCCCACCGTGCGTACCGTTAAGTATACCTACCACGGCATCGACCACCAACTGGAGGTCGAATTCGACCAGAACATGGTCGATATCATGAAGGATTATCCCTTCATCGACGAGTACTGCTACCTCGACACGCCCCTCTCTCCCACCCTGGCCCGCAGCCTGCTGCCCCAGTTGCGCCACCTCATGAGTCCCCTTTCCACGCAACAGCGGCTGGAACTGCTGGCCAGTTTTACCCGCTCTGGATTCGCTTATAAGGAGGACAATGATTATTTCGGTCATAGCAAGCCCATGGTACCGGAAGAACTTTTCGGCTATGCCTATTCCGACTGCGAGGATCGCTCGGCCCTATTCTACGCCCTCGTCCGCGAACTCGTCGATGTACCTATGGCCGTCATCGCGTTTGACGATCACCTTACCGTTGCCGTCGCCTCCGACGACATTCCCGGCGATGCGTTCACCATCGGCGGCCGCCGCTACGTTTTTGTCGATCCCACCGGTCCCAGTAATTCTTCGCGCATCGGCCTCATTCCCCCCGGTTACGAAAATAAAAAGTTTGAGATCATCGGGCAGTGGAAGTAAGGCTTGGGGCGTGCCGGCGGCTTAACTGCCGCCGTCGGTCCCTTCCGGGCTTCGGCATTCGCCTCGGTGCTGCGCACTCGTCGCTATCGCTCCACCCCTCCAGGCACCTCACGCAACCTCGGCTTTCCTCGGGTTAACTACGATTCTGCAAACACCCTCCAACTGATAACACACTAGTTATCAACACCTTATCCACTCATTCCTCGCTTGCTTGCATTTCGGTGCGCCAATGACTACTTTTGCGGCCCCGCAGGCGAAACAAAAACGTCGCTGTACGGCTTTTGATTAACTCACAAGTAACCCAAGTAACGCGACGGTATGTATTGGACCCTAGAATTAGCCTCCCACCTGGAAGACGCCCCCTGGCCCGCAACGCGGGATGAATTGATCGACTATGCAATTCGCTCGGGTGCCCCGCTGGAAGTTATCGAAAACTTACAGGAAATGGAGGACGAGGGAGAAATCTACGAGGCCATCGAAGACATCTGGCCCGATTTTCCCCGTAAGGATGACTTTTTGTTTAATGAAGATGAATACTGACCCGGTACTACCGTAGATTCTCACTCATTCTTCCGCCCCCGGTTCAACTGTTTGCAAAGACCTTTGCCAGTGCCGCCAGTCGTCTAGATAATAGTCGAGCAAGCGGGGCCGGTCCAGGGTATTGACACCCAACTCGCCGGGATGGCGCAGGTCCTGGGCAAAGTAAAACAAATCGGGTAGCACACCGGAATCCAGGTAGCGCTCGTGGCCCGTGGGGCGGTAGGCGCGTGGATCTACCGGCCGGTCCAGTGCGAGGAAAAAGCCCCATTCCCCGAAGCTCGGCACATTGGTGTGGTAAGGATATACGTAAGCGAAGCCGGCCGCCCGCAGCGTCTCGTAGATGCACCAGAATGCATTGCGGGTATGAAAGGGGCTGGTGCCCTGGGTGGCAAACACACCGCCGGGTAGTAGTCGGGCGCGGGCCAATCCAAAAAATTGCGTGCTGTATAGCCGTGCCACGGCCTCGTTGCCGGGGTCGGGCAGGTCGGCGATGACCAGGTCGTAATGGGCCGTATCGGTTCGCAGGAACTGGGCCGCGTCGGTACCGACGGTAATTACCCGCGGGTCGGCCAGCGCATCCCCATTGATATCCCGCAGGGACGCGTGGGTGCGGGCCAGCGCGAACACGGCGGGGTCCAGGTCGACGATGGTAATGGCGGTAACCGACGGTAGCCGCAGCAACTCCCGTGCCAGCAGAACCCTCCCCCCCACCGAGAATGAGTACACTGCGCGGCCCCGGATCGGCTACCGCTCCGGCGGGGATCAGTGCCAGGCTTTCGTGATAGCGGTATTCGTCGGTACTGGAAAACTGAATAACGTGGTTGATGTACAGCCGTATCTCCTCCTGATTACGGGTGAGGGCGAGGGCTTGGTAGGGCGTCTGCTCTCCGTAGACCAGATCGTGCGGATAGGTAGCGGCCTCCCAGCGGTCGAGTAATTTACGCGAAACAATGAGTAGCGCGGCAAAACCAAGCAGACTCAGTATAGCCGCCAGCAGCAAGCGTCGTACCGTGCCCCGGCCGGGGCCGGCGGCCCCGGAAGCAGCGGGCAGGAAGAGTAGCACCCCGATGCCAAGCAAGATATTAACCATGCCCACGGCCGCCGAGGTACGAAACAGTCCGAAGGCGGGCAGTAGCAAAAATGGAAAAAGTAAGGTAGCCGCCAGCGCACCGATGTAGTCAAGCGATAGCACGTTGGCCAGGTTTTCTTTTAATGGATAGTGATGCCGCAACGCCCGCGCCAGTAACGGGATCTCAAAGCCGGTCAGCAGCCCCACCACCGCCGTAAGACAAAGCATGAATGCCTGGTAACCACCCGGATTAAAAACGGTATAGGCATAGTACAATAGCGGCACCGATGCCCCGCCGATCAGGCCCAGCAGTAGTTCGATCACAACGAAGGAAACCGTAAGCCGCTCGCCGATAAATTTGGACAGCCACGACCCCACCCCCATGCTGGCCAGGTACACCCCGATGGTGAGCGAGAACTGCGTAACGCTGTCGCCCAGGAAGTAGGAACTGGTAGTTGAAATGAGTAATTCGTAGACGATGGAGCAGAGGCCGGCCACGAAAACTACCGGGATCAAAAAAGCGCGGGGAGAACGGGCCGAAAGTTGCGGCATAAGGGGAAAAGTCTTACTTTGCGGTAAAGTTACTTCATATGCGCTCCTTCTCCCTGAAGCACCTGCTGAGTCTGCTAATTTTTACCGGCGGCCTGTATTCCTGCTCCTCTTCTACCGACGGTACTTCCCCGGATGAGGAGATTACCCCCACAATGGGCCTGGAAACCACGCTGGAAGAATCGGCCGACGGCGAATTCTTAATCGTAGACGAGCAGGAAGTCCCCCGCCCCGAAGACAGCCGGATGTTCATCAATTATCTGGACGGCCACGCCGACACCGTTAGCCTGGCCGAGGCCAAAATGATCACGGACAACAGTAGCCCGTCGGACACCAGCCGCCAAACCCAGGCGGTGCGCCGGGGTGGCATGGGTTTTTTCGGCTGGTATTTCCTGGGCCGGATGGCCATGGGCGGAATGCGTCCTTCGTCCGGGATATACCGCAACCAGAGCACCTTTAACTCGGTGCAGAACGGTGCCGCCAGCCGCATCAATAACACGGCCACGCGCAGCACGCGCCCCGGTGCCGGCCGTAGCTACGGCGGCGGACGCTCTACGCGTTCGGTGGGCGGCTGATTTGCAATTTCGCTGCCGCAACTATTTATCGCGCTCCACTAGTCCGTTAGCACCGTACCATTGAGGTAGAGGGTGGTAGCGGACGGGTAAGTATTGGCCGTAATGGTGACGGGTTTGCCCTGACGCCCTTCCCTGTTTTCCGAATCGAAGCGAACACTGATCTCACCCTCCGCACCGGGGGCGATGGGGGTTTTGGGCCAGTCCGGTACCGTGCAACCGCAGGTGGAGCGAGCATCGGAAATGACCAATGGTATCCGCCCCGTGTTGGTAAAGCGGTAGGTCTCTTTGACCACCTCCCCCTGGCGGATGGTCCCGAAATCAACGGCCGTGCGGTCAAAAGTCAGTTTGGCCACATTGACCGTGTCCGTCGGTTTGTCGGCAGAAACAGGATTACGGATAATATCGGCATTGGTGATCTTACCATCGGTAGGCGTAGCTACGAAACCATCGGGATCGGACTCGGAACTACCCGGTCCGGCACAGCTATACGTAAGCAGTAGACAAAACAAGCCGATAATTAAGTAAGGAAGAAAGCGGGTCAACATGAGTAGCATGGGATAGTCTGATGAAAGGGTAAAGCTAACTGATCGGCAATAAACGCCCAAAAGACTACCTTTAGCCGATTACGGCGGTCAATTGTGGCATATTTCCCTTTGTTTGCCGTTATTTCAGCATTTACCTCCCTAAATCAGGGTTAGGTAGCCTAAATCTGGCGAATCCGGTGATTTTTAACCGACTAGCCAATTCCTCAACATGCGCATATTTTTAACTGGTTTTATGGGCAGTGGCAAAACGCACGTCGGCCGACGTTTGGCCGCACGTATCGGTTTACCGTTCGTGGACCTGGATGAGTGGATCGAAGAAATGACGGGCATGACCGTCACCGAAATTTTCGACCGCCACGGTGCCGATCATTTCCGCGCACTGGAGACCCGCTACTTACGCAACTTTGATCGGTTGAAAAATATCGTCATCGCCTGCGGCGGCGGAACGCCTGTCTACCACGATAACATGGCGTGGATGAATACCCACGGTATTACCGTCTACCTTGATGTTAAAACCGAAGAACTGGTCAAACGACTATCCCACCAAACCCAGCACCGTCCTCTACTAAAAGATCAACCCGATCTGGCCGCCTACATAAAAAGGACCAAGGCAGGGCGAGCGGATGTCTATCAATTGGCCCGGATACACTTGGTCATGGACGGTCAGGACGTAGACGTAGCGCAAATAATTGTCGATCGGCTGGGACAAACAGAATATCAGGAGGATACCGATAGTTAGATAATTTCCAACCAAAACCCCGTCCATCATGCGCTTGCTCGTTCTTACCTTTGCCCTATCATTTTGCCTATCCGCCGCCCACGCCCAGGAAGTAGACCGGGGCATGTATTTCGTCGGCTTTGCTGATAAAAAAGGTACGCCCCTCACGATCACGGACACCGATCGTTTACTGAGCGAACGCGCCCTGGCCCGCCGGCAGAAGGTCGGCATGAAGATCACGGCCGACGATCTTCCCATCAGCCCCATTTACGAGGCGGCCGTACAAGCGGCCGGCGGCACGGTCTGGCTGCGTTCCCGCTGGATGAACGGCCTGGTGGTGTCCGCCACGCCCGCCCAGCGCGACCGGATCGCTAAATTGTCGCAGGTCGACACCCTGTACTTCGTGGCCCCCTACCAGTACGAGCGAGCCTCGGTAATGCCGGTCCTGCCTGATTTCGACCGCCCCGCCCCGAAATTCGACCGTGATACCGTGAGCGAGACCTTTTACGGCGCCGGATATAAAGATTTGCGGCGCATGGGCGGCGATACGTTGCACCGCATGGGTTACCGCGGCACGGGCATGCTGGTGGCTGTATTCGACGGCGGTTTTCCGCAGGTCAACTACCCCGGCTTCCTCGGCTACCCGAGCGCGGACCTGGTGCCCGCTAACTACGATGTGGTCCAACAGGACGAAACCGCTTTTGATGGCGGCTCGCACGGGGCCACCGTCCTGAGCACCATGGCGGCGCACCACCCTTTTTTCCTCATCGGCACCGCGCCCGAGGCCCGCTACATCTGCTTCACTACCGAAAACGGCCAGGGCGAGCACCGTCTGGAAGAAATCAACTACGCTATCGCGCTGGAGATTGCCGATAGCATCGGCGTGGACGTGGTCAACTCCTCGCTGGGTTACACCACCTTCACCGACAAAACGATGGACTACCGCTACGAGGATATGAATGGTAGCCGCTCGCCCGCCAGCATCGCCATCGACCGCGCTTTTGCCCGGGGCATGATCGTGGTGACCAGTGCCGGCAATGAGGGCGGCGATGCCTGGAAGTACGTCAGCGTACCGGCCGACAGTAAATCGGTGCTGGCCGTGGGTGCCCTGCACCAGGAGCGCGAAGAAAGGGCTTCCTTCAGCAGTTTCGGCCCTACTTACGACGGGCGGGTAAAGCCGGATGTGATGGCCCCCGGTTCGCGCGTGGCGGCGGTAAACGGGGCCGGGCGCGGCATTTCCTACCATAGCGGCACTTCCCTCAGCGCACCCTTGGTAACCGGCTTGGTGGCTTGTCTCTGGCAGGCTTTTCCGGAGAAGACGAATGCACAGATCGTGGATGCGTTACGGCAAAGCTCTTCCCGCTACGCTACGCCGAATGGCGAGTACGGCTACGGGATCGTGAATTTCGCGGCCGCTTACCGGCTGTTGCAGGATAAATTGTAATGGTCAGCCGACCGGGGTTTTTTCCTCGGCTGGAGGTAAAACAAGCGGTAAAATGCATACTACCCCTTCAGAGGCCGGGGGAATTACCAACGTATTTTTTGCACCCTTGGGGGGCACAGTCGGTCATCAGCTGAGGTTCTCGGCTCTTATGCGTAAGGTGCCCGGAGGGGCGTTAGCGTCCCGCACGCTTGCGGGACCGAGCGAACAGCGAAGCCCGGAGGGGACCGACCCGGCCCCTTGGCCGGGGCACGCCCAAAAAACAGCTGTTAAGAGCGTGTCTAAATTTTTACTCCCTGACCGGATGGAAAAATTTTCCTCCCCGTACGCAACTTTCCAATTGCCTCCGTCGACTACCTGGTTGTAACCGCGACCCGGCATGAGTAACGATACCTTTCACGAACAAGTCTGGCCCCTGCGCAACCGCCTGTACCGCATTGCCCTGCGGCTGGTGGGCGAGCCGGAAACGGCCGAGGACGTGGTGCAGGATACCCTACTCAAACTGTGGCAGCAGCGCGACCGGCTGGCCGGGATCAGTAGCATCGAAGGTTGGTGCGTGCGCCTGGTGCGCAACACCGGAATCGACCGTACCCGCGATGCCTACCACCGCCGGCGGACCGACCTGGATCGCGCCGGAGACCGGGCGGACCCCCTACCCGACCCGGCCGCGCTGCTGGAAATCTCCGATGAGCGTGCCCGGCTCGACCGCCTGCTGGCGGCCCTGCCGCCGGACCGGCGGCTGGTCATCCAATTGCGCGAGATCGAGGGCTACACCTACCAGGAAATAGCCGACCACCTGCAAATGAACCTCAGCCAAGTTAAAAGTGAACTACACCGCGGCCGGAAAAGCCTGCGCGAAGCGGTGGAACAACTATCCGAACATGAACGCTAACGAACGCGACGAACTACTGCGGCGCTACCGCGCCGCCGAGACTACCCTGGCCGAGGAACAACGGCTACGCAACTACTTTGCCCAGCAGCCGAAGGACGCCGGGCTACCGCCCGAGGCCCGCCTGTTCGGCTACTACGCCGCAGCCGGCCGGGGCCGTCTGCCCACCGCCGCCGAGGCACGGATCAAGGCGCGGCTGCTCGGTCGCCCGCGCCGTTACCTGCTGCGCGGCCTGGCGGTTGCGGCCACCCTACTGCTACTTGTGCTGGCCATTAACGGCTGGCAACGGAACCACCTGCCGGAAATCGGCACTTTCCCGATGGCAGAGACCATAAATGAGTCTACTGTCGATTGGTCGCGCTACGAGATCACCGACCCCGAAGAAGCGGCCCGCGTACTGGTCAAAAGCCTGCGCACCGTCTCCTCCGAAATGGCGGCCGGTAAGAATAAGTCAAAACCCTTACGCCAATTGAAACTGCTGGCCGATCCACTCAGTACCGCCAACCTGCCCCGGTAATCCCCCCTTTTAAACCAAACCTACTAATGAAAAAGCTCCTCCTATTTGCGCTCTTCTGCCTGCCCCTCGTGGCCGGCGGTCTGCGGGCGCAGGCGACCAACGCCATCGAAAAATATTTTAGCCAGTACCTCGAAGACGACCGCTTTTCCATCGTCTACATCAGCCCCAAGGTCTTTCAACTCATCGACCGCCTCGACCTGGGGGACGTGGATGTGAAGGACAAGGACCAGGCCCTGGTCAAGGACATGGTCAAGGACCTGCGCGGCCTGCGCATCATGAGCACCGACCAGGACGTGGCCAAGCTATATGCCGAGGCCCGCCGCCGCATCCCCACCAACGACTACGAGGTGCTGATGACGGTGCGGCAGGGCAATAAGTCGAAAGTCGATTTCCTCATCCATGAGAAACCTAACGGCATCATTGATGAACTCCTTCTCCTGGCGGGCGGCGAGGAAAGTTTTACCCTCATCAGCTTCGTCGGCGAGATCGACCTGGACAAGATCGTGCGGCTGGCGAATGAGCTGGACAAGGAGGACTAAGGCACTTGGTCAGGCCCGCCCCTTATTTTTTCCCCCTGCCCCCGAAGGGGGTTCTGCCCACCATTCACTCATTAAAATTCCCCCTGCCCCCGAAGGGGGTTCTGCCCGTATTACCTTCACCTCGAAGGATCGCTATGCGATCAATAAAAGAAGCGCTAGCTAATCCTTGTTTCCCATCAATCCTTTGCCCAATGAAACACCTCCTCCTCCTCACCACCCTTTCCTTCGCCCTCAGCCTCTCCGCCCAGAGCCGTAGTCTGGAACGCTTCGTCGATCACTACCGGGGGCTGGAAACTACCGAACACGTTAACCTCGGGGGCTTCATCATCAAGGCGATCGGTATCTTCTCCGGCGACAAGGATGCCCGCGAGGTCACGCGCCACCTCAGCCACCTGCGGGTGCTTACCATTGAGGGCGGGCCGCGCCTGCTTAGTCCCGAGATCAGCAGCCTAACGGAAGAATTGCGGAGGGACAAATTCGAGGACTTCATCGAATTTCGTGAAGGCAAGGAGGGCGGGCGCATCCTGATCCGCGAAAACAAACGGGGCATTACCGATCTGGTGTTGCTACTGAACGGCGACGAAAACGAGTTCATTCTCGTCAGTCTGGAGGGGTTGTTTTCCTTCAAGGATTTGCAGGAACTGGATATCGACTTCAACGGCAAAGACTATCTGAGCGGCAAATAATCTGCCCAACATCCGGCGGCGTGGGCCGGTTATAGCCCTAAAAATACCCCGTATGTCTACCGCCCCCGCCGCCGCGCCGCGTTTTTCCAGCCTGCGCTGGTTCCTGCTCGGCGTATTTATCCTGGTGCCGCTCATCAATTACCTCAGCTTTGCTTTCGGGCGGGACGACGACCGGTTTGCCGACGATGCCATGACCCGCGTGGATGCGGCCGGCTACGCCTTCAGCATCTGGGGGCTGATTTTTGCGGGCATGCTCTTATTCTCCTTCACGGTGGTCCGGGCACTCGACGGACCCGGCACGCCGCACCTGCGCCAGGCCGTCATTTGCCTCATCATTGCCGGGGCGGCGTCCATTGCCTTCGTGCCCATCAGCCTGGGCGGCAACCAGGTACTGGGGTGGTTCGATCTGCTCACGCACCTGCTGCCGCTCATTGCCGCCAACGTGGCCCTGCGGCGGCACGTGGCGGCGCAGCCGTCCGCTTCCGGCTGGCGGTGGACTTACGTATTTCCTTCCATTTACCTGGGCTGGATCAGTGCCGCCACCGTTATCGCCACCGCCCTGATGCTGGACCAGCTCGGCGTCCGATTCGCCCCCGAGACCGAAATCGTCGGCGGCGCGGTTCTGGCCTTCGCGCTCACCCTCATCGGCCTGTACCTGACCAACCGGCAAGACGTTTTTTACGGCCTCACGGTGGCCTGGGCACTCGTGGCGGTAGGGATCGAGCAGGCCGATGCGGCACTCATCCAGTACGTGGCCTGGGGCGGCGCGGTACTGCTCATCGTGTTTGCCGCCCTGCGCATTTTCGGGCCGCGGGTTGCCTTCTACGCCCGGCCCAATTGAGCACGGATCGAGTGCTTCGTCCGATCAAGTTTTCCATTCGTCGATCCTTTTTCGCCTCATTAGCCCCGGTGTGCCTATATTTGGAGCAGAACGCAGCGTTATGCAACGCTACTACATTCACTGCATCAAACACACGCCACATGGATATTCAAACCTTGGACAGCTCGGGCTTCACCATGAAGACGGAGCTTAATTATGCCAACCCCTGGAGCCGCATCGGGGCCAGCCTGCTGGACGGGCTTATCCTGTTGCCGCTCACCGCCGTCACCCTTTACAATACCTACTTTGTCGGCTCGCTTTTGCTTCTTGCCGGTTCCACCTTGATACTCATTCTATACAAACCCGTATTCGAGGCCACCAAAAGCGCCACACTGGGCAAGATGATACTCAAAATGAAAGTCGTACAGGGTAACGGCACCGCCATCTCCACCGACCAAGCTATTCAGCGATTTGTTCCCTGGGTCATTTCATACATTCTCGCTTTCATCGGAAGCTACTTACTGTTCAGTTCCCCTCAGTATCAGCGGGCCGACGGTTTTCTTGAAGTTACTCAGGTGCAAAGCGCCCTGCCCATGCTCACAACCCTCAACATCGTCAACGGCATCTATAGCGCGGTATTCATCGGCCTGCTCATCTCGCTGGCCGTCGATCGTCGCCACCAGGGCTGGCACGACAAGTGGGCCAAGACGTTCGTGGTCCGCGCCAACAAGGACGCAAGCACTAACTCGGACCTCGTCATCTGATTTTTCCGGTAGCCGATTGTTGTTCGGGCGTGTCCCCACCCCTAACGGGCCGGGGCCGGTCCCTTACGGGCTTCGGCATTCGCCTCGGCACTTCGTGCGCTAACGCCCCTCCAGGCACCTCACGCAATGACCACACCTGATCGGCTAGGTCGAGTAGTCTCCGACCCGACGTGTACGTTCAATTGGCTAAGTCAAGTAGTCTCTGGCCCAAATAAAAAACCGCCCCCACCAGACGACCGGGGGGCGGTTTTTTTTAATCATCATCTTACTGCCGTTACGGCAAGCATCGTGCCAGGTTCGGGTGGTTGCAGGCCGAAAAACTATCTTTGCCTCCCGCTTGTTTTTCATCCGGCCCGCAGGCCACCCGCTTTACCATGAAATACTGCCCCAATTGCCACGCTGAACTACCGGACGCGGCCCGCTTCTGTATCGACTGCGGGCGGGAACAGCCCCCTGCCCCGAAGGCGAAAGCGAAGCAGGTAAAAACCGCCGCCACCGACCCAGTGGACATTGAAGAAGCGCAAGTCGTTGAGGAACCGACTAGATCCAAGTCCGACCCGCCACCGCCGCAACAAGAGCAAAAGCAAAAAAAGGCGGATAAACCCACCGGCATTCAGTGGTCCGAAGAACTGCTACCGCAGTTCCGTAGCCTGTTCTGGCAGGAGTTCAAGGACTATTTCTCCCGCCACCTGCCGCACCGCGAGTTCGGGGAAGTGGAGCAATTACTGCGCGAGAGCGACTTTGGCGACATCATCGGCAGCACCCTGCGCTCGCAGCGCGATTATTACTCCCAACGAAGAAACGAGCCAGGCTGGAAACCCGCCCGGGCGGAACTGCTGTTCCGCCACACCGCCGCCGATCTGCTGGATTACTTTCTCATCAAGTACACCGGCCCCTTGCGCAAGGTCTACCTGCCGGAGCGCATCCTCGCCTTCCAGACCTCCCGCCGGGAAAGCACCGACCCCGCCCAGCTCTGCCACGCCTACCTGGAGCTTGACCTGGAAACCGACCCCGTTTATACCGATTTCGTGCGGATGCCCACTCGCAAGCTGAAAAACGCGATGCAGTATTTCCTGACCGCCTCGCCCCAGGAACGTATTTATTTTATCCTCGACCAGAGCCTGCTAGGCAACTGCCGCAACGGATTTGCCCTCACTGATGTAGGCATTTACTGGTGTTCCTTGCTCAACGACCCCGGTGCCGCCTTTTACCAGGACCTAACCGATCTACGGATCGACCCCACCGGTTTTCTCTCCATCAACGGCCAGTACTTCGATGCCGGCCCCGCCCTCAACCTCAAACTGTGCCTGCTACTCGCCAAACTACAACGGATGGCGCAGGCAGCACGTTAATCTCGTATAACGTTCTATTTTCCTCTTTACCTTTCGCTTAGAGCGCCTCCAATTATCTACCATGCACAAGCTCCTACTACCTTCCCTCGCTATTGTACTCCTAGTCACGCTCTCCCTGGGTTGCAACAAGGATACCCAGGCAGAAAAAGACGAGGAAACCATCGTTAACTACCTCACCACGAACAACCTGTTCGGTGAGGCGCAGAAGGACGACTCCGGCCTCTACTTCATCATCGACGATGCGGGTGATGCGAACAATATGCCGGACCTGACCCAAAATGTTGTGGTCCGCTACGAGGGAACCCTGACGAATGGCGAAGTCTTCGACGCCGTCGGAGCGGGCGATAGCCTCATTTTTCCGCTGGCTAACCTGATCGCCGGCTGGCAAATCGGACTACAAAAGATCGGTGCCGGCGGCAGTATCCGCCTCTTTGTCCCTAGCGGACTGGGCTATGGCGATCGCCAGGTAGGCAGCATCCCCGCCAACTCCGTCCTGATCTTCACGATCGACTTGTTAAATGTCTTCACCCAATCGGTGCGCGATGAGCAACTGATCGTCAATTTCCTGACCACCAATAACCTGCTCGACCAGGCCGTTCGTGACCCCAGCGGCCTTTATTATATCATTGACAATGCCGGGGCCGCCGGCACTTCGCCCGTGGGCAGCAGTTTTATCGAGTTGAATTATACCGGAAAGCTTCTCAATGGTACTGTATTCGACCAGAGTGGTTCCGGCACCCCCGCCATGTTCCAATTGGGTGCCCTGATCCAGGGTTGGCAGATCGGCTTGCCTAAAATAGGCGAGGGCGGCAAAATCAGGCTATTCATCCCCTCCGCCCTCGGCTATGGCAGAGATAGGGTCGGGTCCATTCCCGCCAACTCCGTCCTGATTTTCGATATTGAGTTACTGGAGGTGAGCTAAGAGCGTATGGCCCCGCTCTCCGTACAAGGTTGATGACCTTTTGGTCCGAGCAGGGTTTAAGCCCTGAAAGGTAAGGCGGCATAGATCAGCCCAGGGCGTAAGGCATGGGTCGACGCGCACCCCACGCAAGCCGCCGCGCCCCGGGCGCGGAGCAGCATAGGTTGACAACTGGATTTTTTCAAAAAAACCAAAGGTACCAGACGCGCAGTGCCCTCCAAAAACGCGGGCACAGCCCCAGCCGCGTGAGGTGCCTGGACGGTGGAGGCGTTAGCCGACAGCCCGCAGGGCCGAGCCGCTAGGCGAGCCGGTAAGGGACCGACCCCGGCTCTTAGCCGGGGACACGCCCACATACAACCTCGCGCCGAAACCCCGATGCCGTTCTATGGATAAACACATTTGGCTCAGTAGTTGAAAACAAGGCGACTTTTTGCCGAAAAGCAAAACATCTGACCTCAAGCAATGCTTTAGAACGTGTCGGGAAGAATTGATCGAATAGCTGGTTTAATAGGTCTTCGTTCCGCGCGACGCTTCAATTGCAAATAATACGACCATGCCCGAATACTACGTAGCCGATAGCGGAGACCTGCCCAAAAATGAGATGCGCGAGATGACCGTGGAGGGAAAAACCTTCCTGCTGGTCCACCACGAAAATGGCGAATTTCACGCGCTGGCCGCCAAGTGTACGCATTACGGCGCCCCGCTGGCTAAGGGCTATTTGCGCGGAGATCGGTTGATCTGCCCCTGGCACCACGCCTGTTTTGACGTGACCAACGGCCGCCACCTGGAGACGCCGGGGCAGGACGGCCTGAATACCTTTCCGCTACGAATTGAGGGAAAAAGCATCTTCGTAGACCTGCCGGAAGGCGAGTTGACCAACCACCTGACCAATCCCAGCAGCCTGGCCCTGAGCGGTAACGAAGACGTATTCGTGATCGTAGGTGGCGGCCCCGCCGGCGCGCACGCCGCCGAGGGGATGCGCGAGGCCGGATTTACGGGTAAGATCAAACTGATCTCGGCCGAGGATAAGCTACCTTACGACCGTACACAGGTATCGAAGCAATTTCTGACCGGCGATAAATCGGCGGACAAGCTGCCGCTGCGTGATCGTGCTTTTTACCAAAAACACGATGTTGATCTGATCCTCGGACAAGCCGTGACATCTATCGACCGGAAGCAACAAACGGTTACCACCGATGACGGCAGGTCTATTTCATTTACCAAATTGCTACTATGTCCCGGAAGTACGCCCAATCGCCTGAAAATGGCCGGCGCGGACGGGGCCAATGTACGCACCCTGCGTAAGGCGGACGACGCGGCCGGGCTGCGTAACGACATAGAGAAGGGTACAAAAGTGGTGATTATCGGTGCTTCCTTCATTGGAATGGAAACTGCCCAGGGGCTGAGTAAATTAGGGGCGGACGTAACCGTAGTGGCCCGTGACAAGGTACCATTCGCCGGACCGTTCGGTGAGGAAATCGGTCGGGCTATTTTAAAAGATCACCGGGAAGCGGGTATCCACTTCGAGCTGGAAACCGAAGCTGAAAAGCTGGAGACCGCAGACAACCGCGTGACGACCATCCACCTGAAAAATGGCAAGAAGTTGACCACCGATTTGCTCGTCCTGGGTATTGGAGTGCACCCGTCCACTGGCTTTTTGGAAGACGTACTTTCGTTAGAGAAAGACGGCGGTATCAAAGTAAACGGCCTACTGGCCGTGCCCGAAACCGACGGTAAGATCTTTGCCGCCGGAGACATCTCGCACTACCCCTACCGCAATGGCCATGTGCGGATCGAGCACTGGAAAGTAGCCGGCCAGCAGGGCCGCGTGGCCGGCATGAATATGGCAGGTGCGGGTATGAGCTACCGGAGCGTCCCCTTTTTCTGGACGGCCCAGCAGGGCACCAACTACCGCTACGTAGGCCACGCCGAGGACTACGATCGTATAGGTATTGAGGGAAGCGTGGAAGAGAAAAAATATATTGCTCATTACTACCAAAACGATAAACTGGTGGCCGCGCTAGGTGTGGGGATGGATTACCGTATGGCGGAACTAAACGAGCGTTTTTACCGGGGAGCGGAGTCGCCTGCCTGGTAGATTTTGGTGAATAATTTCACTACTTGCATCGCTTCCGCTACATCATGTACCCGCAGGATGTTTGCCCCGTTTTGCAGGGCCACCATATGCAGTGCGGTGCTACCGTTAAGGGCCTCCGCTACTGGAATATCGAGGGTACGGTAAATCATGGATTTGCGGCTGATCCCCGCCAGTAACGGCCGGTCCAGAGAGGTAAACTCGCCGAATCGCCGTACTAATTCAAAATTCTGGTCGATTGATTTTCCGAAACCGAAGCCGGGATCGAGAATGATGTCCTCAATGCCGTGGTTCTTTAGGACGGCTAACTCGGCAGCCAGAAAATCCCAGATTTCCAGTAAAAAGTCCTCCTGGTAAATCGTGTCTTTGTGCATCGTTTCCGGACGGCCGCGCATATGCATCAGGCAGTAGGGCACGCGCAGCCGGCCCACGGTGGCGTACATATCCCCGTCCAGTTTACCGGCACTGATGTCGTTGACCATGCTCGCGCCTGCGGCTACGGCGGAGGCGGCGGTAGCGGCGTAGATTGTGTCGATGGAAATGATCGCCTCCGGGCGGCGATCGTGGAGAGCCGCGATTACGGGTAGCACACGAGCGGCCTCTTCGGCTTGGTCGATCACCGTGGCACCGGGCCGGGAGGACATACCGCCAATATCGATAATGGCGGCCCCGGCATCCAGCATAACGGCGGCGCGTTGCACGGCATCTTCCACCGATGCGGTACGGCTACCGGCAAAAAAACTGTCGGGCGTTACGTTGAGGATACCCATTACCACCGGCCGGTCGAAGACGAGTAAGCGGCCGCTAAAATTAAGGGTGTACATAAAAAAGTTAGCTGGATGATGACGCTATCCGATCAACTCACGTGCGTTTTCCAGCGCGGATTCACTGGGCGGACTCTGGCTGAGCATGGTAGCAATGGCCCGCACCCGCTCCTCATCGTTGAGACGGCGGACCCTGGTAACGGTACGGTTCTCGTCCTGCTTATCCGTTTTATAAACGAAGTAATGGCGATGCGCCCGGCCGGCCACCTGGGGCGAGTGAGTGATGACTACCACTTGGTGGTGGCTACTTAGTTCTTCCAGGATTTTACCCATTTGCAGGGCTACGTCGCCGGAGATACCGCTATCGATCTCATCGAAAATCAGGGTGGGCAGGGCCATGGCCGAAGCCACCAATGATTTGGTGACTAGTGCCAGACGTGACATTTCACCGCCCGAAGCCGCGTCGCGGATCGTCTGCAGACGCCCCCCACGATTGGCGCTGAACAGGAAACGAACCTCATCCAGACCGCTCGGACCGGGATCGTCCAGGGGCGTAAATTCTACCTCCAGGCGGGCGTTGCCCATCGCCAGGTCGGCCAGGCGTTCCGCCACCCGCTGGGTGAAGTCCGGCCCGATGGTCTGCCGCTTTTGCCGCAATTCTTCCCCGCGCTCGTTGAGTTTGATCAGCAGTTCAGCCTCTTCTTTTTCCAGGGCAGCCGTCTTGCCCGACATATCGCTGAAATCATCCACTTTGTCTTGAAGCTCGTCGCGAACGACCAGCAATTCTTCCAGGGTTTTTACCTGGTGCTTAGTTTGCAATTTGTAGATCAAATCTACGCGGGCCTGCACCTCACCTTGACGCGTGGGATCCGATTCGGTGTTTTCACTGACGCGCTCCAATTCGGAACCGATCTCTTCCAGTTCGATGGTCAGGTTTTGGTAGCGTTCGTAAATCTCCGCCACGCGGCTGTCCACCTTAGCCGGGGCGGCCAGTTGCTGGCCGATGTCCTGCAGCTGGCTGAGCATCGACTGCTCGTCTTCCACCAAATACCGGAAAGAAGCGGCCGCCACCTGCACGATCTCGTCGGCGTTGGCCAGGCGGCTCAGTTCGTCCTCCAGTATTTCCAGTTCGCCGGCGGATAAGTCGGCCTCTAGTAATTCTTCCAACTGAAATTCCAAAAACTCCATCTCGCGCAGGGCACTGCTGCTCTGTTCGCGAAACTGGCGAAGCTTGGTCAGCACCGCAGCATAGCGGCGGTAATCGGTTCGGTACTGGTCCACGGCCGGTTGCTGACCCGCAAGGGCATCCAGCAGTTGCAGTTGAAACTCGGGGCTGTTGATGTGCAGCGTATCGAACTGGCGGTGCAGGTCGATCAGTGTATTACTCAGGGCGGCCAGCACCTTCAGGTTAACCGGCGTATCATTGATAAAGGCGCGGCTCTTGCCGCTGGGCGTAATCTCCCGCCGGATGATGAGTTCCGGTTCGTAATCCAGATCGTTTTGTTGGAAAAACGTTCGCAGGTCATAATCGGCCAGTTCGAACCGACCCTCGATCACGCACTTTTTCTCGGGGTCGTAAAGCGAGTTCCCGTCTGCTCTGCCGCCGAGGATGAGGTTAAGGCCACCGAGCAAAATCGACTTCCCGGCCCCGGTCTCACCGGTGATAATAGTCAGGCCCTCCGCAAAATCGATCTCTAGCGAGTCGATGATGGCATAGTTCCTGATGTGCAGTCGCTTAATCATACGGGTGTGGCTTGGGGGACAAAATTACAATAAATTGTTGATTGACCTTCGTACTTTAGCCGCCGAAAAAATTGTCCCGCCATGCGTTATCTCCTTATTTTTATCCTGCTGCTCGGTTTAATGTCCTGCAAAAGCGATCCCGCCGACAACTGGTCCGAGCTGGCGCTGTTGCCCCACGGCATCTCGGCCACCGTACTGGCACCGGATAGTTCGCAGGTTAAAACCGGTGAACTGGCGGGCCTGATGAAGGACGTTACCGTGCGCGGACCCCAGGGTTCCGACTATTCGCTCCAGATCTTCATGACCCCCGCCATTACCAACGACATTTCCCGACTGATCTCCGGTCAACTACAAACCGTGCGTGAGAACCGCTATTTCCAGCGGGTGGTAGAAGAGGAAACCAATGGTTTCATCTACGAGATCAAGATCGACACTATTGCCAGTTACGGCTTTCGCCGGGTGGTCTTCAAGGGAGATCAGGAGATTGTCTTCCAGAACGGCATGGGAGAACTGTTCTCCGAGGAAGCGGCCCGCAATATGTACCGGGCGACAGCTCAGCAATGATCAGACCCCTGCTTCCAGATCGTATTCGTGCAGATCAAGCTCTTTGATGATCTTGATCAGTTTGTAGCCGTAACGCTTATCGGTGGCATAGCCGGCTTTCTTCAAGCCGTGCGCCCAGGCGGCGTAATCGTTTCCCTTTGCCTTGAGGTGTTTGTAGCGGGCGGATGTGAGCAAGATACTATGCTCACGGAAACTATCGGCGGGGCGGGTAAAAACGCGGAACATATCATAGACCGTATCGTCACCGTAATTTCGGCAGGTGCAGCCACGGCACTTGCTGCGGCACTTGATCCCAAAGTGATTGCTACTCTCCACGGCTAGTTTACTGTCACCGGCATTACTCTCCAGTAGACCCTGGGCCAGTGTGATGCTGGCGGGGATACCATACTGGTGCATCTCGCGCCGCGCGATGGGAGCATAGCGATCGAGGTAGCGTTGTACCCGCTGCTTTTTGGCGTTGATGATAAACTCCGATAGACCCTTACGCTTGCCGTAGTCGGGACTAAGGATCAGCGTCAGGTTGGAAATATGGGGAGCGGGATCATCGGTGGCGGCCACGTCGTTGAAGTCGGGTTCGGCGGCCGAAGCAGCTACGTGAGCGTGAGTTTTGGAAGTATTGGTTGCTGTCTTTTTGTTGATCTTCCCGCCGGCGGGCAGACTGACGTTCATAGCCACACTAGGCAACACTCCACCCGATACCAGTGGGGCGGCGGGAGTGAGTAGTGAACTTTGCTCGGTAGAAGGAAGCAGATCGACGATCGAAATTTGGATACGGGCACCGCGGCTGACCAATAAGTGAGCGATCAGGGCCAGCAGTACCACCTCCAACCAGTAGCGCGATAGCAACTTGACGAGGCGGGGGATATCGATCAGCGGACGGTCTTGCGCCGTCCCCGGAGGGTAAACATTCAACATGATGAAGATTTTTGCAACGTGGATAAGGGAAGATCCTACTGTTCCCGTGGGCTTACGGTGCCCTTCCTATCCTGTGGTACAAATCTAAAACATTTGTTTGATTACGACAAGCAATGTGGTCATTTTAAAAACAAAAAGTTTTAAACAAGACATCATATTACCTCTCGCCGCAGCCATTCGCATGAAAGAATCCGGGGCGCACTACTTCGTGTAAAAAATACACTACCTTAGCCTATCTTAACAAACGATCATGGTGTTAGTAGCGGATTCGGGGGCCACCAAGGCCGATTGGGCATTATTGGATAAGGGGAAGGAAGACGAGATCGTCCATACCCTCGGTTTCAACCCCGTGGTACATGACCCGGAAATATTTGCCGGCGAGGTAGAACGCCTGCGCGCCGACCTGTTGCCCCGGGCCGCTCCCACTCATATCTACTACTATGGTGCCGGGTGCTGGGACGTGCGGCGCAAGCGGCCTATCGTAGCCAGTTTACAGGAAGCCTGGCCTAAAGCCGAAATCATGGTCATGCACGACCTGCTGGCCGCCGCTCGCGCTACCTGCGGGTCCGATCCGGGCATTGCGTGTATCCTCGGTACGGGTAGCAACACCTGCCTGTACGATGGGACGGACGTGATCGACAACGTGACCAACCTCGGCTATATGCTCGGCGATGAGGGTAGCGGCTCTTGCCTCGGCCGGGCTTTTTTGAAAGCCTACTTCTACCGCGAACTGGACGACGAACTTAAAAACGCTTTCGAGTCCTACATCACCGTCGATCGGGCCACCGTTATCGACCAGGTTTACGAAAGCGAAATGCCCAATACGTATCTCGCTTCCTTTACCCGTTTCATGGGCGAACATCAGGAGCACCCGCTGATCCAGCGCATCGTGTTCGATAATTTTGCCGAACTCATCGACCGTCACGTGCGCAAGTACCGGGGTCACCAGGAATTGCCGATCCACTTTATCGGCAGCATCGCGCACTACTTCAAGCCGATCTTACTGGCCGTGATCAACTCGCGCAACATGAATCCCGGCCGCTTTATCCAGAAGCCGATCAACGAACTGGCTGATTTTCACCGCCCCCGATAGTCCGGTCTTGTCCCTTACTGACCACGCTTTCCTACTAGACTTATGAATCGAAAGAATATTAAACGAGTTGCCGTTTTCACCTCCGGCGGAGACGCGCCGGGCATGAACGCCGCCATCCGGGCCGTGGTCCGTACGGCCGCCTTCCATGATCTGCACGTATACGGTATCGAACGCGGCTTCGAGGGGATGATCGCCGGCACCATGAACCGCATGGAGCGCCGCGACGTGGCCAACATCATCCAGCGGGGCGGCACCATTTTGCGCACCGCCCGCTCCAAGGCGTTCATGACCGCCGAGGGTCGCAAGAGCGCTTTCGACAACCTGCGCGCCCGCGACATCGACGCCTGCATCGCCATCGGTGGAAACGGTACCTTTACCGGGGCTAATATCTTTAGCCGGGAATACGGCATCCCATTCATCGGTGTGCCGGGCACCATTGACAATGACCTCTACGGTACCGATCTGACCATCGGTTTCGATACCGCCGTCAACACCGCCGTGGAGGCCGTGGACAAAATTCGCGATACCGCCGACAGCCATAACCGCCTGTTCTTCGTGGAGGTGATGGGCCGCCACTCGGGATACATTGCCCTGCACGTGGCCATCGGTTCCGGGGCCAGTGCGGTTCTCATTCCCGAGTGGGAGACCTCGCTGGATGACCTCAAACTGGTGCTCCAGAAGAACAAGGCCCGGGGCAAGCTTTTCTCCGTCATCATCGTGGCCGAGGGTCATCATATGGGCGGTGCAAATGGGCTTGCCGAGCAGATCCGCTATGATGTGGCAAATATGGATCCCAAGGTAACCGTGATCGGTCACTTGCAGCGGGGCGGCTCGCCCACGGCGGTGGATCGACTACTTGCCAGCCGCCTGGGTCACGGCGCGGTGGAGATGCTGATGTCCGGCAAGGAAAACGTTGCCGTCGGGATCCTGAACGACGAACTGACCTGCACCTCTTTTGAAGATGCGATCACTAAGGAAAAGAAACCCCGCGCCGACCTGATCAAGATGGCCTCGATCCTGGCGATCTGACCACCAGAAATTTTCTTTTACTTATCCCCACCCTGTCCCCGGCTTTCTTCCAGTGCGATCCGTACCTGCTCCTTGAGGTAAGCGATTTCTACCTCCGCGCGTTTTTTTGCGGCATCGATTCGTTTGTTCGATTCCAATTCGGCCTCTGCCACGGCCTTTTCGGCGGCGCGGCGATAGTCTACCAACTCGGTTTCCAGGCGGGTACGTTCGGTGGCGGCGCGGGCACGGGTGGCGGCGATCGAATCGGCGGCCGTGGTGCGGGCCAGCAGTACTTCCTTACCGATCAACTCGCGTTCGGCGACGGCATTGGCGCGGCGTTCCTCCAGGTCGGCGGAAAGCTCCGCCGCAGTCTTAGCCCTGGCTACATCGGCTAACTTACGGGCTTCGGCCACGGACTCGGCCAGACGCTGCTCTTCGGCGGCGGCGGCTTCGCGGGCAGCGCGGACCTTGGCCACGCTTTCGGTTTCGGCCGTGGTACTGCGTTCGGCGGACTGCTCGCGGGCGGCCACCAGTTCGCGGGCGATCAGGGCACGGGCTTCTTCCAGTTTTTGCTTATCGGCGGCCAGTGCCTGCGCGTTCGAGGTACGGATCTCGGTCAGTTCGGAGATCGCCTTTTCGCGGGCGGTGGCAATATCGGCGGCCGAGGCGTTGCGCAATTCGGCCTCCCGTTCGCGGATGGCCTTCAGGTTAGCGGTCAGTTCGGCCTCGATGGTCGTACGGCGTTCGGCCACGGTGGCAAGGGTGGCGGCCAGTTCGGCGGCATGACGTTCGCGGGCCTCTGCGGCGTTACGCTGCGACTCAGCCACGGCGGCATCGGCGGCGGCGCGAGCATCGGCAACTGCTTTTTCGGCGCGGGTGCGGGCGGTAGCTACTTCTTCGGCCGATGCTTTTTCGGCGGCCAGCCGGCGTTCCTCGGCGGCCTTTTCGGACGCGGCCAGCGCGGCGTCCATCTTGCGGCGCTCCTCTTCCATGCGTTCGCGGGCGGCGGTCAGTTCATTGCGTAATTTTTCGCGCTCGGCATTCACCTCGGCCGTGATAGCCTCCAGACGAGCAGCCTCGGCGGCCTGTGCCGCCTGCACGGCAGCCTCGGCGGCGGCACGGCGCTCGGCAACAAACTGATCGGCCAGGGCTTTTTGCTCCTGCACCATCGCGGTATTCTCCGCCTGGATCCGGGCAATTTCCTCATCGGCGCGGGCGCGGGCGTTGCGCACTTCTTCGGTCATGGCGGCACGTTGCTCTTGCGCACGGCGGCGTTCTTCGGCCACGTTATTGGCTTCCTGCTCGCGTGCCTGCCGGGTTTCGGCACGGACGGAAGCGATCTCCTCCCGCAATTCTCGTTTGGCCACGGCCAGTTCGGCCCGCAGGTCACGTACCTCGCCGTCGTTTGCGGGTTGGACAGCATCGTCCTCATCGGGATCGGCGGCTACACTCCGGCCGGTGCTGGCCGAAGAATTAGTTAGTACCACCCCGGCGGGGCTGGACTGGGTGCGTACCATGGTGGGATCCAGGACCCCTGCAAAACAGCTGATCAGTTCATTGAATTCGGCCTGCCGCTCGGGGATGAGCGAGAACTTTCGCATCTCGTTGGCCACGTTATTTTTGAAATAAATGGTGGTCACCTTAGCCGTAGACATCCAACTCAGGGCATCCATGTCCAATTGTAAATAGTTGCGGTAGACGGGCGTGGTTTCGTCGCCCTGCTCGGTTTGCATGATGCCGGTAAAGCGGTAGGCTTTGCGCATGCCGGTAGCGTCCATGAAGATGACCTCGTCGCCGGCGTTGAAGAGGATGCCGCCCTTGGAAAAAAAGGTGGCTCCGATACCGCTATCGTTGCTGAGCAGGCGCCAGCTGTAGGTGTAGTTTCCGCGGATGATAAGCGTCTGTACGTCAGAACGCAGGATATGGATACCGTTTACCTTGCGGTTATCTTCAATGTGGCCCGCGCAGTTTTGGGCACGGAGCAGGGTGGGGCCGAAGGCAAACAATACGGCCAGTAAAAGGGGAAAAACGTTTTGGTAGATTTGCGGCATGTTCGACGATTGGTTGCCCGTCGCTTCCGGCCGCTACCTTATATAAGGAAGGATCGCCGGCGGCGGGGCGGGATGAAATAAAATAGCGGACACGGGGTGCCCGGGTAACAACTGGACATTTCTTCACGGTTCATGAGCGGAAGACAAAAAGACCTTCCAATTACATTCGAAGCGGTCCTGAGGGAGAGAATAGTAGAATCAGTTCCGGTTAACTTATAGATACGCACAGCGGGCAAAACGTGGTCTGATGGCAGCTAAACAAGTAAAAAATCGGCTAAAATGACATCTGAGGGATAAATTATCGGACTCGCGGAGAATACCGCATTGAAAGCCTCTCATCACCAACTCCCCGTTCCACGAAAAATAAGGCCGCACGGTTCATCGTTATACCCGCTTAGATCGACCACCCCGCCCATGCGTTACCTCCCCCTTTTTGCCTTTCTGCTGCTCTTTGTTTTACCTGCCCCCACCAGTGCTCAACGCGACCGCCGCCGGGACAAGTTACGCGAGGAACGGCTGGAAAGCTGGCCGCCCGAGCGGTTCTACAGCCGCACCACGCTGGGCAGTGCGCTCCAGCTCGTTTTTCGTAAACACTACGATTTTTGCGGCTTCCCCGCCGCCGCCGGCAACCGCGATTACACGCCGCCCGACATCGGCAGATTCCTCGGCCGCCGCAGCCTGCGTACTCACGTGGAAACGGCCGATATTAATGGCGGCAACCTGCTCCATTACATCTTTGTGAATGAGGAGTGGAGCACCCCGCTGGACGAACTCCACTACCGCCAGGACCGTCTGCTGACCGACCTCAAGTCGTTTGTCGAATTCAACGTCCAGCCCGAACCCGGTTTCGATGCTTTCGTGCTCACCAAAAACTGTAGCGGCTACCTCAAAGCCTGCCTCGATGCGGGAATAGAACCACCCTACGCCGCCTTCAAAACCGCCCTGAGTACCGACGAGCGGCGCGAGAGTAGCGTGCTGGCCGTGTCGGGAAGTTTCGTCAGCCCGCTGGCCAACATCCTCGCCGCCCGCGACGCCCGCACCAACGAACTGATGGCCAAACTCTGGCTCTTTTACCAGGCCAACCCGCAACTGATCGGCAAAGCCTATTTCCTGCGCGAATTTCAGGGCGTGATGGTCAAGCACCTCGGCTCGGCCGAGGCGGTGGCGAGCGCGGAAGCCGAACTGGGCACCAACGTGAACACGCCCTTTTTCGGGGCAAAGATAAACAGCTCCATCAGCCGGGGCAGTTCGCGGCGCGGCAGCTTTAGCGGCACCGACTGGGAGACGATCGTTTACGCCGATTTCGACGGCACCTACACCCGCGCCAACTGGTTTGCCGCCCTACCCACGCCCGACCAGATCGCAGCCTATTTTCAGCAATTACAGCCTACTTTCAGCCGCGCCAAAGACTTCCCGCTTCTCATCCAGGGGTCCGAGCATCGCCACTACGTCACCATTTCCGGCCTGCCCGCCGAACTGGCGCGGATGCCCTGGACGATCACCGATCTCCAGCCCGGCACCTACCGCCTGCCGCCCCGCCTGGAAACCCGCTTTTTCGAGGAACCCGACGGGCGTTTCGGCTGTGAGTTCACCATCTCCGGCCAACCGGCCGAGGCACTGTTCGGGCAAATGGGCGCGGGCCAGACCGAGGTGGTACCGCTGCGCTACCGCATCCGGGTGGCCGACGCCATCCGGGGTCAATCCATCTCTTTCCAGGTGCGCGAGGAACTGGCCACCAGTGCCCACCCGATCGCCCGCATCACCGACGGCCGCTACGACTTGGCCAAGCGCGAAGACCGCCGTTTCGCCTTCCAGTGGCGCGCCATCGTGGAACTCGAGGACCGTGAGAATCCGGTCGATTATTTGCAGGAAATTTTCGTCAGCAACGTCCACCTGCGCCACAACGAGCGCGAGGTGGAAACCGAGGTCATCCGCGTGGATGCCGACGCACGCCGCCACCGCTGCGAAATCGTGCTGGAGACCCGCCAATCATGGCCCCTCCAACGCATTGACGATATCCGCCCCGTCAACTACAACCTCAGCCTGGACGTCCACCTACCCACCCGCAATAGCAAAATTCGTAACGTACGTCCGCTCAAAACCATCGTCACTTTTCCCGGCATCGCTCCTGAGGCAACACCGGTTTCCATTCCCAATGAGAGTCCGGGTACAGATGGGCTAAAAAGCGGACAAACCGGTGGGGGTCTGCCGGGAATGAAGGAAGGCGGGCAGAAGTGAAGCAGGGGGGCGTGCCCGCTCGGCTAAGGCCGAAGCGGTCGGTCCCTTCCCGGCTCGCTGTTCGCTCGGCCCTGCGGGCTTCCTCCCTGCGGTCGTCTCCGTCCAGGCACCTCACGCAAACACAGGGTTCCGGTATCCGGACCTGGAAAAATTTGACGCGACCCAAGCTGTGCGGGATGGTGACGTGTATCTCCGCGATCCGGGGATCGCGCCCCTTTATTAAAGGTTCTTACACCCATCAGTCCCAGAATTTCATCACCTGGGTAGCTACGTCATCCAGTACCATGCTGGCGGAATTGTCGAGCAGGACGAGGCAGCTGTCATCCGTGGTGAAGCGGCGGATGAAGGTGCGGGCACCCAGCCAGGCGCCATTGTGCGTCATGCCGTCTTTGGTGACGACCCAGCCGAAACCGTAGGGAGAAGTAGTTCCGTCATTGAGCACCGGCTTTCGGAACGCTTCGGCCGGCAGGTCAGGCGAAAGCAGTGGGTTGGCCCGCCAGAACCCGTCCCAGATCAAAAAATCTTCCACGCTGCTGAAAACGGCCCCGTCGCCGGCTACGCCGTCGATCCATTCGGGGGCGAGTTCCCTCCGCTTGCTTCCTGTTTTTTGAAAAGAACCGGTTTGGTTCGGGAAACTGCTATCCGTGGATAAGAGGTTCCAGACCCGGGAGTTTTTCATGCCCAGAGGGGTAAATAACTGGGCCTGCATGAAGTTCTCGAAAGAGGTGCCGGAGACGGTTTCCACCAGGCCGGCCAGGAGGACGTAGTTGGTGTTGCTGTACACGTAGGCATCACCGGGGGCGGCTTCGGCCGGCGGTCCGTGATTTATCACCAGCTTTACTACCTCGGCAATACTCAGGGTATCGCCTACCTCGGAGCGGTGTTCTTCGGCCAGATCCATGTAACTGTCCGGTACACCGGAAGTGTGGTTGAGCAGGTGGCGCACCCGCACCTCGGAATAGGGAAAACCGGTGAGGTAATCGGCAACCGGCCGGTCGAGGTCGATTTTTCCCTGTTCGACCAGTACCAGGATACCGGCGGCGGTAAATTGTTTTGAAACGGAGGCGAGCCGGAAGGCGGATTGTGTCGTAAGCTTTTGGGTGGCGGTGTGATCGGTGTAGCCGTAGGCTTTCATCAGTAGCGGCCGGCCGGCGCGGGCAATCAGGATGCCGCCGTTGAACTGGTTGCGCTCGTGGAGATCGGCTAGATAGGTATCGATCTTTTCCAGTTTTTCCGTTTCCGTAGCTCCGGCAGGAAGATCGAGATCGGGGATGGAGATGTACCAGTAGGCCCAGGCGAAAACAGCGACGACGATCAGGGCGAGTCCGGCGAGGAGGTAGAGGAAAATTTTCATGCTGATGAGGATTGATTCGGGTGCTATATTAAGAGGTCCGCCACTCAGGGTGAGCGATTTTTCGATGAACGGGGCATTATGGGGCGTCATAAAACCGGTTGATCCTACGAGTTTCTGCGCGTGAGGACGGAACCGTCGGATTTAGCTAATTTTGCCCGTCTCTGCGTGAGGTGCCTGGACGGGCCGACCGGAGGGAGGAGACCCGGAGGCGTAGCCGGAGGGGCCGAGCGATCAGCGAGCCGGGAAGGGACCGGCCCCGGCGGTAGCCGGGGACACGCCCAAACCCAACCTGACCTACCTTTACCGCCCGACACACCGAGTTTTCTTTACCTTACAACACCTGCGTCATACCATCCCCCACCAAGATATACCTCATTGCCGGCGAAGCATCCGGCGACCTGCACGGCGGCTCGCTGGTGCGCGAAATCAAGCGGTTGCAACCGGCAGCCGAGTTGCGCGCCTGGGGCGGTGACCTGATGGCCGCAGCCGGGGCGGAGATTGTAAAACATTACCGCGAACTGGCCTTCATGGGTTTTGTGGAAGTGGTGGCTAATCTGCCTACCATTCTGCGGAATATTCGCCGGTGTAAAGAGGATGTGCTGGCTTTTGACCCCGATGTGCTGGTGCTGATCGACTATCCGGGTTTTAATTTGCGGATCGCACGCTGGGCCAAGAAGCAAGGCATCCGGGTGGTGTACTACATCTCGCCGCAGATCTGGGCGTGGCACAGCAGCCGGGTACATAACATCAAGAAATCCGTGGACCGAATGCTGGTCATCCTGCCGTTCGAGGAGGAATTTTACGGCCGCTATGATTTTCCCGTCGATTTCGTGGGCCACCCGCTGCTGGACGTGGTGGCGGATAAGGAGGCCCAGCCCCTGCCCGACCGCGATACCGACCGCGAACCCGGTACCAAACTAGTGGCCCTCTTACCCGGCAGCCGCAAGCAGGAAATTGCGCGGATGCTGGCCGTGATGCTGGCCGCCGCCGCCCTGCGGCCCGCGCATACGTATGCGCTGGCAATGGCCCCGGGCCAGGAGGAGAGCTATTACCTGAATCTATTAAACGAACTGCCGACTAAACCGCCGCGCCTGATTTTGCGCTCCGGTGCCACCCATGACCTGCTGCGCCGGTCCGATGCGGCCCTGGTTACCTCGGGCACCGCTACGCTGGAAACGGCCCTGTTCGGGGTGCCGGAGGTGGTCTGCTACCAGGCCGGCAACCTGAGTTACCAGATTGCGCGGCGGCTGATCAACGTGCCCTATATCTCGCTGGTCAACCTGGTCATGGACCGCGAGATCGTGACCGAACTGATCCAATCCGACCTTACGCCCGAGCGGCTGGCCGCTGAGTTGGACCGGCTGCTGCAATCAGATTTGCAGGAGCGATTTAAGGAGGATTATGCGGAGTTGCGGCACCGGTTGGGTGATGGCGGCGCGGCGGCGCGGGCGGCGGCGTTGGTGTGTGAGGGGTTGAGGGAGTGAGGGGTATAATAAGCCCCCGGCGCGGGAGGGCACCGGGGGCTTGTCTGTTGCCGACCGGAGGTCGGCAGCCAAATTCGCGAGACCGGAGGTCACGCACCAACGCGTGATTGGAGGTCACGCACCACGATTGGTAGGTTAGCGGAACATGGCAATTTTGCGGGCGTACTGTTTGCCGCCGATGGAGAGGCTACACACGTAGACGCCCGGCCGACCAATTGAGGTTTTGGAGGGGAAAGCGCATGCGCTGCTCGCCGGAAATTTGTTCGCCCCGGAAGGGTGAACTCAGCTCGCGGCCGAGGGCATCGTAAAGGCTGATGCCGACGGAGGTTCCGGCGGGCAGGACGTATTCCACCACCAGATCGCCGCCGTTGACGTAGGCTTTGAGTTGAGGATCATAGGCCAGGCTGGTCGGGTCGTTGCTGCTACTGATGGGATCGCAGAAGAGGCCGAGACTGTCCATGCGGGGATAATCGCCGCCGAGGACGGAGTTGACCAGGTCGTCATCCAGGCAGAGCCAGTAGTTGAGGACGGTAGCGTAAATGGAACGGAAATCGACGGTAAATTTCATGTTGCCGGCCTGGTCCAGGTCCTGCATATCGGGAAGTCCTCCGATAGAGCCGTTGCCGTTAAGCCCCGCGCCGAAGAGCAGCATGGGCGCGGCCGCGCCGTGATCGGTGCCCTGGGAGCCGTTTTGCTCCGGCCGGCGGCCGAATTCGCTCATGGTCATGGCGAGGGTGCGCTGATCGTTGCCGCTCTGAGCCAGGTCGGCGAAAAATTCTCCGACGTTGTGTCCGATACTTTCCATCAGGTAGGGATGGTTGTCGGGTTGGTTGGCGTGGGTATCGAAGCCGTCGATGGTAACCATATAAAGCCGGGTACCGAGTCCGCCGCGAATGAGTCGGGCAACGATTGCCAACTGATCACCGAGGTTGCCGGAGTAGTCCTGGGCCATTACGTCGGAAGGAAGCTCACCCTGCTCGAATGCCTCGTTGATGACGCCGGCGTAGCGGTAGGTCGTGTTGGCTACCGCGCGTAAATAGCTGAGTTGCTCCCCGTAAGTGCAATCGGGTACATCGAGGGCATCGTAAAGTTGACCGGTCTGGGCAATCTGATAAAGTTGCTCCGGATTGTTGGTCGACATGGCCATGTTGAACTCGTCGGAGTTGCTGAACAGCAGATTTGAACTGCCGCCAATCTGAATGGCGGGCGGAACGGCGGGCGGGTCGCTGAGGTAATCAGGGTACTGATTTTCAAGCAAACGGCCGAGGTAACCGCTGGGAACCGTCACGTCGGCATCGCTACTGGAAGCCCAGATATCGGAGGAGCGAAAATGGCTCAGGTTTTGATCGGGATAGCCGACATTGTTGACCACCTTCATTTTTCCATCCTGCCAGAGGGGATAAACCCCAGCCAGTTTGTTAGTCAGACGCAGAGAGCCGTTTAGGTCTAGTGTCTCAGCTACGGGAATAGCCAGGCTCGGCCGCAGGGTTTGATAAGTGCCGTAATCGTAGACGGGAATGATCGTATTGAGGCCGTCGTTTCCACCCTGGAGGCGAATGAGTACGAGGATACGATCTTCGCCCGCACTGGTTAGGGCACGGGTGAGGCGGCCGGGGGCCAGCGCGCTGACGGGCAAGCGGTTGAGTAGCATTCCACCGGCGGTAATCAGACCGAGATTACGGAGAAAGGAACGGCGGCCAAAATGGCTGTGATCCTCGTTATGTGCTGCTCCGTCGGCTAGCGTAGTACCCCGGCGACCGGAGCCGTTAGTGTGGTTGTGTTGCATACGTGTGGTATTTTGGGGTACTTAAGCTAATTGAAATTCGGGGAAACGGATCAGTTGCTGTAACAGTGCAATGATTTGCCAACGGGCGGAATCCCAATCGAGGTTCCATGCCCCCGTATCATAATAGTTCTGAGGGATTTCCGCTTTCAGGGCTTCGGTAGCCGTTATGAAAGCCGTGTCGGAGTTGAGTCCGTTGGGAAGGAAATGATCGATAAAAGCCTGGGTGATCACCTCCGGTGAATTGGAATTTCCACTGAGCCATTTGGTGAAGTTGACCAGATGGTCGGGATCGGTATCGTTGAAAGCATACATGAAGTTATCCATTCCGCCCCAGCGATTGGTCAGCCGGATGCCATCGACCCAGGATCGGTCGCCCGGCCAGCCGGCCACGTCGGGCGGCTCCATGAGTTGCTGGCCGAGGTTGGCCACGTACCAGAACATCCAATTGAGGAGGCCGTCGTGATACGGCATATCCCCTTCGCGCACGAACCCGACGAACATATCCATCGGACTCTTGACGATGACTCCCTGATTCTTCTCATCGAAGAAGTGTTCGCTTTTGAACAGTTCCCGCAGGACGGGTTCCACGACAAAGTTGTTGTCCAGAAAAGTTTGGGCCATGCCGGCCACGATTGTCTCGTCGATCGTGGGGTTGACGTAGAAGGCGTACAATTTTTCGCAGATAAAGGTAGCGATTTGCTGCTGTCGCTGCTGGAAAAGCAAGTCGATCAGGCCGTCCAGATCGTAGTTGCCCGTCTGTCCGAAGATGGTTTTTTCCCCATCATCGAAATTCCAGGGGGTATACTCGATGGGACCGCAAAAGGTGGTCCAACCGTTATAGCCGGTCAGGGCGCGGCTGGCCTGCACGATGTCTTCCTGGGTGTAGCCGTTGTTGACGCCCAGCGTGAAGAGTTCGAACAGTTCGCGGGCGTAGTTCTCGTTAGGGCTTTCGGCACGGTTCTCGAAGCCGTTGAGGAAGAACAGCATGGCCGGGGTAATGGTCATGTCGTGAACCAATTGCTTGAAATCGCCGTAGGCATAATCCATCAGCATTTTGTGGTAGCGGTACATATGCCCGGGGCAGAAGTACGACTCGTAGCGCGTGGAAAAGTGGTCGTGCCAGAACAGGGCGAGTTTTTCGCGCGGCCCCCGCTGAATCATGTCGTCTACGTGCAGTTCCATCCAGCGAACGTAGGTGGGGTAGCTTTCCTCCTCGAAATCATCGTAGTCATCCGCCGTCCAGTTGGCCCATACGGGTTCGGGGCGGGAGGGCTGGGTGAGAGCCGCGTCAATGATCTGATCCACCAGGCGGAAGGGACTGAGTTCCTGGGCTACCTCCAGTTGATCGGGCCGGGCGCCGAAGCCGATGCGGCGGTAGAGATGTCGGACTCGGGCCAGGTCCCAGGGCTGTTCGTTGCTGGGCACGTAGGGCGCGAGGGACCCGACGGCGCAGTTTAAAGTAGTTGCCATTCGGTTGCTTTAAAAGTGAATATTGCTCGAAGAAGCGCGGCATAACAAAGACAGGACAAACCGAAAGAGGTTCAGCCTACGAATGATAAATATAGTGATTTTTCACAAGAACACCAAAGAGTAGTGCGAAAGACCAACTACATTAAGTCGTAAAAATTCTGGGGTAGGACAAGGTAACGAGTTCCGTAACACTTGGGGTATAGGGTGTCACTTTTTTTTATTATTTCCGCTCATAGGTGCAGATGCTAAAGCCGCAAGTATGATGGTCGTCGGCCGGATGCCGGCGGCGGGCGGTGAGTCGCCAATCAGTCCAATCGACCGGTGGAAAAAAAGCATCCGCGTCCGGCACCCTTGTTTCCACGTGGGTCAGGTACATGCGGACGGCCCGGTGCAGGTAGGCGGCGAAGATTTCGGCACCGCCCAGCACGAAAACCTCGTCTTCATCGTGTAGCCCGATCAGGGCTTCTTCCAAATTGGCGGCCGTTGAGGTATGCTCCGGCAGATCGGTCAACCGGCGGCTGGTCAGGATCACGTTCCGGTAATCGGACAATAGGGCATCCGGCACTTCGTAGCTCACCCGCCCCATAATGAAGGCGTGCCCCCTGGTGGTGCGCCAAAAGTGGTCATGGTCAGCCGGTAGCCGCCAAGGTAATGCGCCTTTGCGGCCGATGGCCCGATCGATCCCCTGCGCGGCGATGAAGGAGATGACCATCAAAACTTGAATTTAGGGTGTACCAAATCGCGGTATTCACCGTGCTTACGGATGTAGCTGTGGATGAACGGACAATAGGGCATCACCTGCATTCCTTGCTCGCGGGCGTAGTCGAGCGCAAAGCGAGTGAGCTTACTCGCCACGCCCCGGCCGCTCCATTCCTGGGGTACTTCGGTGTGGTTGAGGGAAATTAATTTGGGGTCCACCATGCGGTAGTCGATCTCGGCGCGGCGGCCGTCGAGGATGGTTTCAAATCGGTTTTCGGCCGTATTGTGGGTAACGGGCAGTTGGTCGATGGCGTTGCTCATGGCGTTATAACGATTTGGGGCGGGGGGTGTTCTTTAGGATTTATGACTCGTATTAAAAGTCAGACTTATCACTAACCCTACTAACGCCATGCGCCCTACCCTCGAAAAAGTACTTGCCCGGTTTCGGCTCTTCCTTCACGCTGCGGAAGTTCGATTCCAACAACTGCAACATCGGCAACAAAGCCTATTGGCACTTCCATCCCGAAACGGAACTGGTGTACGTTAGCGACGGGCGGGGCAAACGGCACATCGGCGATCACATCAGCACCTTTCAGAGCGGCGATCTGGTGATGCTGGGACCGAATGTGCCGCACTTCAGTTTTACGGAAAACATGACCGATGCGCACGAGGAGGTGGTACTGCAACTGCGCGAGGATTTTCTCGGCGCGGGCTTTTTCGACCTGCCGGAACTGCTGGCGGTGAAGACGCTGTTCGAGCGGGCGCGGCGGGGGATCGTCTTCCACGGGAAAGCCAAGGCCGAGGCGGGTCGGCGGCTACTGGCCATGATCGACCGGCCGCCCTTCGAGCGACTGCTGGGCCTACTGGACGTGCTCCATTTTCTGGCCGTCTCCACCGACTACAAATTGCTCAATGCCGACGGTTTCGGCGTGGAGGCCGGCGCGGTGGACCACGAGCGGATGACGCTCATCTACGAGTTCGTGCAGGAGAATTATGCCCGGTCCGTTACGTTGTCGGAAGTATCCGAACTGGTCAGCATGACGGAACCCGCCTTCTGCCGCTATTTCAAAAAACTGACGCACAAAACATTCACGCAGTTCATCAATGAGTTCCGCATTTCCCACGCCTGCCGCTTGCTGGGGGATGAGAGCATCACTATTTCCGCAGCTGCCTTTGATAGTGGGTTCAATAATTTATCGCACTTCAACAAGCAGTTTCGGCTCGTTACCGGGGTCTCGCCGCGGGAGTACCGGGGTGGATTGGGAAGGAAGCTGGTTTGAGGGAGGTGGTTGGGTAGGGGTAGCTGCTATTTTATAAGCGATAGCTGATACTTGTTATTCGTTACTCGATTTCGCGTGAGGTGCCTGGACAGGGTGGCCGTCCAAGGCCACAGCCCGTAGGGCCGACCGAACAGGGAGCTGGGAAGGGACCGGCCGGACCGTTAGGGCCGGGCACGCCAAAAAACAAGAATTTGTTACGCATTCGCGCGCAACTGCTTCAGCAGGTTACCCGCCTCGCTGCTACCCGCATCAGCGGCTTCTTTGAGGTTTTTGCGCCAGCCGCGGATGTCGCCCGCCTTACCGGCCAGGGCGCGTTGGAGGAGGATATCTTCCTGTTTGACGGTTTTCTTCTTGCCGTCGGGAGACGTCAGAGCGGCCTCGAAGGCACTGATGGCATCGGCGTGTTTACCGGCGGCGGCCTGTAGTTTGCCGTAGGTATAGGACACGCGGCGGTCCAGGGCATCGAGTTCCTCGCCGTGGCGCTGGACGCGCTTGCTGAAGCGGAAATAAAGCGGTTTGGCTTCTTCGGGCTTACCCAGTTCTACCAGGCAATCGGCCCAGAGGACGAGGCCGCGCCAGAAGATGGCCTGGTGCGGAATGGAAAGTTTGGTGACCTGTTCAAAGTTGACGGCGGCGGCAGCGTAGTCCTTTTTTTGCAGTAGGTTAATCATGCCCAGACCGTAGTAGGGATCGGGCTTGATGGGGTTAATGCTGATGCTTTTTTCGTAATCGTAGATTGCCTCCTTCATATTACCGAGGCGGTAATTGGTGTAGCCGCGCCGCTCGTAGGCCTGCGCGTGGCGGTCGAACTTGGTGATGGCGCGGGTCAGTTTTTCCTTGGCGGCTTCTTCGTTGCCCTTGCCGTCCAGTAATTGGCGGCCGGCCAGGAATGCTTGCGTGGAAGACTTATCGCCCTTCGGCTCCAGGTAATGGTGCTCTTGCAATTTTCCGCCTACCAGGCGCCAGATGTTCAGATCGCCGGAGATGGCGAAAGTGGTCATCAACTTGAGCAGGTTAAGCGAATTGAGGAACTGCCGGTCGGTGCAGAACAGCACCTTACGGGGAATCTCGATGGCCATCTCTTCGGGCAAAAAGATTTCCTCCTCGTCCACGAAGATTTCGTTCTTGTAGTAATTCTCTTTCCGGTGGGCGAATTGCGCCTGCACCTGGTCGTAGTTACGGCTGGAGCCGTACTCGAGGTGCCCTGCGATAATCACCTTGTTTGTCATTTCCATCATCCCCTTCGATTGTTGCTTGTTTCTTGAAAAATTAAAGTAGCCCATCGGCTACGGGCTATTATTCTACCAATCGCCCGTGGGGAGCGGAGGTAGCAAAGCGTACAAATCCGGCCGGGAAAATACTTCCGGCAGTGGTCGGCTCATCATTGGTGCGAAGCGGAATGAACCGCTATCGACCGGGCAAAAAAGTCAACCTGCCCGCGAACGCGGACGCTGTAGATAGGTACCGTAAAAAATCGGAAGGGTAGAAAAGTAAGTGGTTTCCCCCGCCGCACGAGTAAGCCGAAATGAAGGGGAAAAGCCCAACATGCGTCACTTCTCGCAGCTACTAGCAAACCCTGAGTCGGAAGAGAATAGGCCGAAGTCTTCCGGTAAGTATATATGCGATCGTCCACTAGTGGACATAGCATCGGCTCAAGGTTTTACAAAAGACGGCCGCCCGGCCCGAATATGCAAGTTTTGCGCCTGCGTTAACAAAAAATAGACGAATTGTTAACGTCAAATAGCCGATTTGCGAAATACGCGGAGCAGTAAATTTGACTTTTGGGACAGGATCAAATCCGCTCGTCATTCATCCCCTTGAGTGTTCCACCCGTCGAAAAACGGATCGTTCCGCCAACCACTTTCGCCGCTCGCGTGTCAGGTTCAGGAAAGGATTTACCGGCTTCCGCAGTCGGTGGTCCGAATAACCCATTCCCACCGCAGGAATGTTTACCTTTGCGGCCGATTTCGCGGCGTTCTCGGTCGATTCGCCCCGCTATCCTTCTGTTAGTCAGCCCCTCATCGACCACATTACGTCATCTATGGATCGCAATTCTATCATCGGCATCGGCCTCATCTTCGCCCTTTTCGTGGTGTGGACCTACACGTCCGCCCCTTCCGAAGAGCAACTCGCCGCGCAACAGGCTACCGCCGACTCACTTGCCCTGGTGGAGCAGCAGTCCGCCGAAGTGCTGGACCCTAATAGCGGCACCAATGAGGCTGCCGCCGAAGAAACTACCCTGATGGGCCTGACCGATTCCGCCCGCATCGCTCAACTAGGCGGAACGCTCGGCCCGTTTGCCGCCGCCGGTGCCGGTACGGCCGAAGTGGTGACGCTGGAAAACGATCTGATGACCGTCGAGGTCAATACCAAGGGTGGATCAATCAAAAAGGTGACGCTTAAGAAATACAATAAAATTGTCGAAGACGCCGAAGGCAAGGAATATCCCCTGCCGCTAGAGTTACTCGAGGACCGCAAAAATCGCTTCGAATACATCCTGCCCGTGGCCGGTATCCCCAGCGGCGGCGTGCGCACCAGCGACCTGTACTTCTCCCCTACCCTATCCGGTCAGACGCTGACCATGCGGGCACCCGCCACCAACGGCGGCTATTTTGAGCAGTCCTATAGTATTAAGGACGGCACTTACCTGATCGACTATGACCTGAAGCTCGAAAATCTCAACCAGATCCTCACCGCCGGCGAGGATAAGATCCAGCTGCACTGGGAAAACTACCTCGACAAGATCGAGAAGAACGCCCGTTACGAGGCCAACTATTCCACCGTTTACTTTAAGGCCGTCGACGACGGCAGCGACCACTGTTCCTGCACCGGCGACGATGTGAAAGAACTGAAAGGCGAGGCCATCAAGTGGGTCTCGCACGCCCAGCAGTTTTTCAACACCAGCCTGATTGCCGGCGAAAGTTTCGGCGCGGCCCGTTTCGAGATCATCGCCACCGGCGACAACAGTACCACCCGTACGGCCGTAGACCCCGACGACCCCGAGACCTTTGAAAAGGTGGGTGACCTGAAAAAAATCCAGACCGATTTGGCCATTCCCATCGGCCGCTCCAGTACCGAGGTCGTGGATATGGCCCTCTACGTGGGCCCCGAATGAGTTCGAGCGCCTGCAGGCCATCGGCTATGACTTGTCGGATATCATCCCCTTCGGCCGCTCCATTTTCGGGGCCATCAACCGCTGGGTCATCCGCCCCATTTTCACCTTCCTCGACGGTTTCATCGGCAACAAGGGCGTAGCCATTCTGATCCTGACGCTCTTCGTTAAGATCCTCGTTTTCCCGCTTACCTACAAGATGCTCGTCAGTCAGAGCAAGATGCAGGTACTTAAGCCCGAGATCGAGAAGCTCAAAAAGAAGCACGACGGCGACAAGCAGGCCATTCAGATGGAAACCATGAAGATGTACCAGGAATACGGTGCCAGCCCTCTGGGCGGCTGCCTGCCTATGGTACTACAAATGCCCATTTGGTTTGCGTTATACCGCTTTTTTCCAGCGAGTATCACATTTAGACAGGAAAATTTTCTCTGGGCCAACGACCTGTCCACCTATGACAATTTTTTCCAGCTCCCGTTCGAGATTCCCCTCGGCATCGGCGCACACGTCAGCCTGTTCGCCATCCTGTGGGCCGTCTCCACGCTCATTTACACCTACTACAACACCCGCCACATGGACTACGGCAGCCAGCCCGCCATGAAGTATATGCAGTACCTGATGCCGGTCATGTTCCTCGGTTTTTTCAACAGTTTCGCCGCCGGTCTCACCTGCTACCTGTTCTTCTCCAACCTCCTCAATATCATTCAGACCATCATCACCAAAGAAGTAGTCATTGACAAAGAAAAGTTGATGGGAAAACTGTTGAAAAACAAGGAGAAGCCCAAGAAGCAAAACGGTTTCACCGCTCGTTTGCAGGAGGCTATGAAAGAGCAGCAGCGGGCACAGGCGAAGAAGAAGTAGGTATCTTAGTGGGTAGTCGGGTAGTTGGGTAGTGGGTAGTGGGTAGAAATGAACTCGTAACGAGGGTACTACCTGCTACAATCTACCTACTAAACCGCCGGTGGGCGTGCCGCCTCGGCTAACGCCTCGCCGTCGGTCCCTTCCCGGCTCGCTGTTCGCTCGGCCCCTCCGCTCCGCTCCGGGTCTCCTCCCTGCGGTCGGCCCTTCCAGGCACCTCACGCAACTTACCCGCGTAGACGGCTGTTTTCATGGTTTCAAATCCACACCCCGCCCCATGGCTGATTCACAAGAAGTATCCCGTACCGACGTCAACACCCTCGGCGAATTCGGCCTGATCGAACACCTGACGCAGCGGTTCGCGCTTACCAACGATTCTTCCAAGCTGGGTATCGGTGATGACGCCGCTATTTTGGATTACGGGGGGAAGCAAACCGTCATCAGCACCGATATGCTGGTGGAAGGTATTCACTTCGACCTATCCTACAGCCCGCTTAAGCACCTGGGCTACAAGGCCGTGGTAGTTAACCTGTCGGATATTTACGCCATGAATGCCCAGCCCAAACAGGTACTGGTGAGCATGGCCCTCAGCAGCCGTTTTTCGGTGGAAGCGTTGGAAGAACTCTACGCCGGCATCAAGATGGCCTGTGCGTTCTACCACGTTGACCTGATCGGGGGTGATACCACTTCCTCTAATAAGGGATTGGTACTGAGCGTCACCGCTATCGGCGAGGTAGAGGAAGGTAGAGCCGTTACCCGCCGCACCGCCAAAGCCCGGCGACCTGATCTGCGTGTCGGGCAATCTGGGTGCTGCCTACCTCGGCCTGCAACTGCTGGAGCGCGAAAAGCGCATCTACCTGGAGCACCCCGATATGCAGCCCGACCTGGGGCAGCAATCCGCCTATCTGCTGGAACGCCAGCTCAAACCCGAGGCCCGGCGCGATATCATCGCCGCCTTCAAGGCCAATGACCTGCTTGCCCACCAGCATGATCGACGTGAGCGACGGCCTGGCCAGCGAACTGTTTCACCTCTGTAAGCAGTCGAACGTGGGAGCATTTATCGAGGAGAGCGGCGTTCCCATCCACCCCGATGCGCAGGAACAAGCCCTGACCTTTAACCTCGACCCCATCACCTGCGCCCTCTCCGGCGGCGAGGACTATGAACTGCTGTTTACCATCGACCCGGCCGATGTGGACAAGGTTCGTTTCCTGCCGGACATCTATATCATGGGAGAGATTACTGACGCGAAGGAGGGCCTGCGCCTACACACTAAGGGCGGCAATATCCATGACATTACGGCCCAGGGGTGGAACCATTTTAAGCCCGGTGCCCAGGAAGGAAGGGTGGAGGAAGAAAATTAGGGGGTTGACCTACAATCTTATGTAATTGGCTTCGGCCTCCTACACATAGGCAATTGCCATTACCTCCAGTTCGCGCACCTCGTCACCCAATTTCAGGTGAGCCATTTCGCCTACCGTCAGACCGGTAACCGCACGGGCCATGGGCGAAACAAAGGCGATTTTTCCTAGCTTGACATCGGCCTCATCCACGCCCACGATCTGGAAGGACTGCGATTTGCGGTTGGCGCGGTTCTTCACCGTCACGTTCGCTCCGAAGCGGACCCGGTCTTCCTGTTGATTACCCGGTTCCAGCACCTGTGCCGAGGCCAGGCGGGGGGCCAGCAGGGCCAGTTTGCCATTGATGACCGTAAGGGCACGGCGCTGCTCATCGTCTTCGGCGTGCGAGAGTTCGGCCGCTTGCTTTTTCAGTTCGGCTTCCTCTTCCGCCAGCAACCGCAGGCCGGTGGGCGTAACATAATTGGTGACCCCGGCCGGCAGCGCGGCACGTGGCGGGATAACGGGGGCTTCTTCCTGGTCGGATTCTTTGACAAAAGCGCGGGACATGATCGTTTATTTTGAAATGCAACGGTCAGGGGCGGGCCGGTGTTGAGTAAGTAGCTTAGGTAGTTGTCGCTCCAAAACCCCTATCTTTAACCAAACAACCCACATGACCTTCGTAGACGTCACCAACGATGTTGCCTTCCGTAAAATCTTCGGCAACGAACAGAAAACGGTCATCCTGATATCGTTCCTCAACGCCGTGCTTGGTCTGGAAGGGCCGGACCGCATCGCGGAGGTGACGCTACTCAACCCCTACCAGTTGCCGCGCATCATCGGGGAAAAGGCTTCCATCATCGACGTGAAGGCCAAAGACGAAAAAGGGGAGACCTTCATCATCGAGATGCAGATCGCCGACCCCAACGGATTCGAGAAGCGGGTCCTGTATTACACCTGCAAGGACTATGCGGGGCAGATCATCATCGGCGAGGATTATCCCGAACTGCGCCCGGTCTACTTTATCGGCGTGCTCGGCTTCAATTTCTTCGAGGGTGAAAACTACCTCTCCACCCACATCATCCAGGACCGCGACACGGGCGAATGCAAATTCAGTGACCTGCAATTTCGCTTCATCGAGCTACCAAAATTCAACAAAAAAGCGGAGGAACTGGTGAGCGTCATCGACAAATGGGCCTATTTTCTAAAAAATGCCAAGACCCTCGAAATGATCCCCACCGAGGTAGACGATGAGGGACTAAAAGAAGCCTACACCGAAGCCGCCCGCCACAACTGGACCAAAGAAGAATACGATGCCTACATCTACCAGGGCATGCGCGAGCAGGATGCCCGGGGCATTGTTACCAAAGCAGTGGAGAAGGCGGTGAAAATAGCGGTGAAGGAAGCTGTCGAGACAGCAGTAGTGAGGTAACTCGTAAGTTATATCTTCCATGCACCAAAACGGTATCCCCGCCGCTATGATCGCTACCGTGGTAAACCTCAGTGAGGAGGAAGTCACCAAAGTCATTGCAGCCTCCTGATATCTTATGGGCAGTCGTTTCTCAACCCCGCCGCCCAGCCGGCGGTTAGGGTAGAAATACGATTCTTCATGACCGCCCTCCGCACGCTCTTCTTTCTCAGCGCCCTCTTTTTCCTGACTTCCGCCCTTACCGCCCAAACCACCACCGGCACCCTGCTGCACGACGGCTTGCAACGCAACTACCGCCTGCATCTGCCCACCGGCTACTCGGCCAATCAGGAATACCCCCTGGTTTTCAACCTGCACGGTTTCACCTCCGACGCCTTACAGCAGGAATTCTATTCCGGCATGAGTACGATAGCCGATACGGCGGGTTTTATCGTCTGCTACCCCAATGGCTCAGTAACGCCTGGAACGTAGGCTGGTCCTTCGGCAGCACCGCCGATGACGTAGGATTTATCGAAAACCTCATCCAGGAACTGGCGGAAAACTACGGCATCGACACCACCCGCGTCTACTCCTGCGGGATGTCCAACGGCGGCTTTATGAGTTACCGGTTAGCCTGCGAATTAAATGATCGCATTGCCGCCATCGCTTCGGTCACCGGCGGGATGTTTTCCGGCTACTTGCCCCAGTGTGAACCCGGTCGCCCGGTACCCATCCTCGAAATCCACGGAACGGCCGATGATGTGGTCCCCTACAACGGCACCCCCAACGTGAACGTACCCGTGGAAACCACCGTTAATTTCTGGGCGGACAACAACGGCTGCGGCAATATGCCGGATGGCATCCCCCTGCCGAATACCGCCCCCAACGACGGCAGCACCGCCGAACGATTCGATTACCCCGGTTGCGCGGCAGGTAGTGCGGTTTCCCTCATCAAGATCACCGGCGGCGGACACACCTGGCCGGGATCGGGCATCATTATCGGTTCCACCAACCAGGATTTCAACGCCAGTGCTACCATCTGGCAGTTCTTCCAGCAATTTCAACTCGATCTCACCTCGCCCACCCGCGATCTGCCCCTCTCCCGTCAGGAACTCCTGGTCTACCCCAACCCCGCTAGCAGCCAACTCCGCATCGTTTCTTCTGACCGGCCCTGGACCGAATACACTATCTACAATGCCGCAGGCCGGGCAGCCGTCAGTGGCAAGCTACACCGGCAACCCATCGATGTCAGCCGCTTACCGTCAGGCATTTACTACCTGTTGGTCAGCAATCAACGGGAGTGGAACCGGGTCCGGTTCGTGAAGGAGTAGGCAGTTATTTCGGGTTGAGCTGTCCGAATTGACTATACCATTTGCATGAATTTCTATGCAGATGGTATAGTCTACTATACAATTTGCATAGAATTTTATGCAAATTGCGCACTAAAATGACTATATTGCAAAGAAAATCATGATTGCAAGGCAAATCGAGCCGATAATTCGTGAGCAGATCGGCAAGTATTCCGTACTGACAATTACCGGACCTCGTCAAAGCGGTAAAACTACCTTGATCAAAAATCTCTTCGCTGACCTTCCCTACTTTTCATTTGAGAACCCGGACGTTCGCAAGCAGATTGAGCGTGATCCACGAAATTTGTTCGCTACTCATGGTCACCGAATGGTGCTGGATGAAGTGCAGCGTTATCCGGAAATGCTGTCCTATATCCAGGGGATCGTGGATGAGGACCGTGACGCTTGTTTCGTACTCAGTGGCTCTCACAATATGTTGATGATGGAAAGCGTGAGCCAAACCCTGGCGGGCAGAACGGCTATATTTTATCTGCACCCCCTCTCCTACTCCGAAATAAGCATGGGGGTTGATCGAGAATTTAGCTTGGATGAATTAATGTGGGCCGGCGGATACCCCCGCATTTATGACCGTGACCTTGATCCAAAACGCTTTTACCAAAACTATCTGGAAACCTACGTACAGCGTGACGTACGCCAAATAAAAAATATCGGTAACCTGGGCACTTTCGCTCGTTTCTTAGGCATCTGTGCCGGTTTCATCGGGCAAACGATCAATCAAAACACCTTGGCCGATGCTGCCGGGATATCGAGGTCAACCGTCAACTCCTGGCTGTCAGTTTTAGAAACCTCTTACGTTATCTACCAAGTCCAACCCTACTATAAAAATTTCAAAAAGAGGATTGTCAAGTCTCCTAAACTATATTTCAGAGATACCGGTTTGGCCTGTTCGCTACTCCGAATTAATTCCGCCGAGGCACTACAAAATTATTACCAACGGGGAGCTATTTTCGAAAACTTCGTTTACAATGAAGTGGCTAAAGCCTATTACAATCAGGGTAACCGTCCCCCCTTCTATTTCTGGCGCGATAGCAACCAGCGCGAAATAGATATGATCCTGGATCATGGATTGACGCTTCGGCCCATCGAGATCAAATCAGGCACCACCTACCGCAGCGACTACTTTAAGCATCTGGACTGGTTCGCTGAAATTGCCGATGTTCCGCTGGATACCGCCGCCGTAATTTACGGTGCCGACAATAACTGGGAAGCAGATTCCGGACACCTGATCAGCTGGAAAAATATCGACCGCTTAATTAAATAAGTGAATCGCAGCCCGCCTGTTTTTTACCGCACAAACGCCCCCACGAACCGCCCCGTGTTCTCCCGGTCGTCGGTAGCTTCGATGACCAACTCATGGCGGCCGGCGGGGATGCTGCCATCGAATTCGTGGAAAAGGCGGGCGTTTTTCAGATCGTATTCCAGCAGAATCCAGCGGCCGTCAACGCGGGCACGGTAACGCAGATCACCGGCGGGGCCGGAGGTGGGCATATTGTCCCGCAATTTGAACGAGAAACCGGCCGCGCCGCGCAGATTTTCCCGGAACGTCTCGGCCCGGATCGTCGGGGCCACGGTATCGATGGTGATACAGTAATCCCCAAAATCGCGGAACTCGCTGTGCAGGCGGCCGTCCGAACGCCAGTTGCCGCCGTAGCTGACATACCCGCCGCCGGGACGACAGCGGGCCACCACGGCTTTGGCACGCAGATATTCCGGTAGGTTGTCAGCGGGGGTCAGGGCTATCTCCGCATACTTGTGCAGCGGTACGCCCGCCCGATGCACCTGTGCCACAATGGAAAAAACGCTTTCCGAACGGTCTTCCACGGTCTGATAATTCAGGTAAAGGTTTTCATAAATGGTGCCGGCCGGAAACAGCAAACGTACCCGACCGTCGTCGATCAGACTGGCCTCGCCCCAGGGCAGAAAATATTGGTAGGGCGGCGGCGCGGGCAATAGTTCCCCGGCCGGGGCCGGCCGGCGTTTCACGGTCAGCCGGGCAGAAGCCGTATTGCCGGCATAGTCCCCCACTTCCAGCAGCAGATCGCGGTACTGATCCACGGTCAGCGGCAACGTGCCGTTACTCGCGCCCTGATAGAGACGTAGCAGGTTGCCCGGCTGCCGAAAAACCCGGTGAAACCAGGTATTCCGCAGGCTGTAGGCCGCATAATCCACGTGGCTATTCAGGTAGCGGGTGTCTTCGTAGTGCACCTTGCTAAACCGGTAACCAAAGCGAGCCACCGAGTCCCGGTCAGCAAACAGGCGCACGGAATAAATACCGTTCCAGTTGTTCAGTTTGTCCTGTTTGTCGTAGGCTTTCAGTTCCAGCCCCACCAGCGGGGCACTAGTATAGACGGTGTCGGCCACGCGTTTGCGGTTCGGCCCGTCGGCCCAAAGTTTCAGGTTTTGCTCGCCGATCTTGCGGCCGGACTCATCCATTTCGTACAGCAAAACCTCCCGGATATCCGGTGCCTTCGTGTCCGCCACCCGAATACCGAACAATAAGGGATTCAGGGCCTCGTCCTCGTCGTCGCCCCGCATCTCGAAGTGCAGGTGCGGCCCGAAACTGTAACCGCGGTCGCCCACCACGCCGATCTGCTCGCCCCGTGCCACCGGAAAACGGGCGGGATCGGGGCGCAAATCCACGGCAAATTCCTCGCGCTGGTACTGCGCGCTGCGCACGTACTCCCGCAGCGGTTCGGCCAGCCGGTCCAGGTGCGCATACACCGACGAATAACCCTCCGGATGCCGTACATAAATGGCCTGCCCGTAGCCTCCCGCCTGAATTTTGATCCGGCTCACATGGCCCGCGCCTACCGCATAGACGGGCGTACCCACGGCACCGCGCAGGTCCAGTCCCGCATGAAAATGGTTGGCCCGCAACTCGCCGAAGGTGCCGGTTATCAGCGGTTCTCCGCGCAGGGGAGAGGAGTAAACGGGGTAATTTTCCGGCTGATCGTTAGTGGTTTCGGGCGTGCCCCCGGCCCTGACGGGACCGGGGTCGGTCCCCTCCGGGGTTCGCTGATCGCTCCGTGCTGACGCACCAGGCCCTCCGGTCACCTCACGCGGGTCCCCTGCCTGCCTGACCGAAGAAGAGGAGTAAGTCCCGCCACCCTCCAGCTTTTGCGGTAAATTCGATTCCACCACCCCGGCGGCCACGGCCGTCCGGTCCACCGATCTGTTTTGACCGAATAGGAATAAACCGATCAACGACACCACTACCAGGAAAAGGAACGATCGCCACATGGGATAGTCAGCTAAGGAGGAAGTAAATTAGCCCGCGAAGGTAGGGCGGAATCTCTTCGCGAATGGAAGGGAATGTAAAATTATAGCAGCGGCTCGTCGTACACGCCGCTCAGGTCGAGGACCTCTACGTCCGAGACGTAGACTGGCCTACGCGGCCCGCACCACATCCGGCCGTACGCGCCGCCCGTACACGCCGCTCAGGTCGAGGACGTCTACGTCCGAGACGTAGACTGGCCTACGCGGCCCGCACCACATCCAGCCGTACGCGGCATCCGGCCGGCTGCGCCGCCCGTACACGCCGCTCAGGTCGAGGACGTCTACGTCCGAGACGTAACTGGCCTACACGGCCCGCACCACATCCAGCCGTACACGCCGCCGTACACGCCGCTCAGGTCGAGGACGTCTACGTCCGAGACGTAGACTGGCCTACGCGGCCCGCACCACATCCGGCCGGCTGCGCCGCCCGGCTCGGACCGGGAGGTCCTCCACCTGAGCGACGTGTGCGTGAGGTGCCTGGAGGGGCGTTAGCGCACGAAGTGCCGAGCGGTCAGCGAAGCCCGGAAGGGACCGACAGCGGCCGTTAGGCCGGTGGCACGCCCGGATTACTAGTATTGTAGTACGTAGTTGGTAGTACGTAGCCGATGCGTGGCTAATTCAATGCAACAAAATAACAGACGCGCAGTGCCCCCCCCGTGTACGCGTAGGCTGGATGCTAAAGTACCAAACTCCGAGGAGCTTGCGACGATCACCGCAGGTAATTACCAGACGCGCAGCGTCCTACTAAAGTACGGGCGAAGCCCCCGAGCCGCCTATTCCACCAGGCTCATCTCGTCCACCAGGTGCTTGGCGCCGCCCAGTTTGTCGATGATGAAAAGGACGTAGCGCATATCGACCATGATGTTGCGGCAGATGGAGCGGTCGTAGTAAATGTCGCTCATGGTGCCTTCCCAGACGCGGTCGAAATTGAGGCCCACCAGGCGGCCGCGGGCGTCGATGGCGGGGCTGCCGCTGTTGCCGCCGGTGGTGTGGTTGCTGCCGAGAAAGCAGACGGGCATCCGGCCCTCGGCGTCGGCGTAGGGACCGTAATCCTTGGCGGCGTGGAGTTCGAGGAGCTTTTTAGGCAGGTCGAATTCGTAGTCACCCGGTTGGTATTTGGCCACGACGCCGTCGAGGTAAGTGGCGTAGTCGTAGGTCTTGCCGGGCGCGGGGGTGTAGCCTTCCACCAGGCCGTAACTGACGCGCATGGTGCTGTTGGCATCGGGGTAGAAACGTTTCTTGTCGAATACTTCCATCAGGCCGGCCATGTAGCGGGTTTGCAGGCCGTCGATCCGTTCCTGATACTGGTTATAGTTTTTGCTCACCTCCTTGTCGGCGGTGCGCAGGATGTCGGTGGCGAACTGGTAGGCGGGGTCGCCCTTGAGCTGGTTGAGGAGGGCGATGGGATCGGCGGCGGCCAGTTTTTTTACTTGCTCGGCCTGCACCAAAAAGCTCTTGGTGAACAGGTGGTCCACCAGGGCGCGGGTGCCGCCGGCAAACTCCCGCTGGTCGCGGGCGTACTGCGACTGGTGTTTTTCGGCAACCCGTTGGAAGTAAATGGGCAGCAGTTTTTCGGTAATGGCGCGGTCCACCTCGGGGTGGTAACCAGCGTAAAAATCGTTGATGTAGTCCACCATGCCGGGGGCGCGGGCCAGCAGGGCACTGTCGCCCTGAGCCTCCTGGATGCGGACGTAACGCTCCAGCCGGTTGGCCAGGCGGAAGAGGTCGATGTTGTAGTTGCCGATCTCGTAGATGTAGGCCTGACTGACGGCGTAGGGTTCCAGCAAATTATACGCCTGTTCCATTTGTCCCAGTACCTCGCCGTAGAGTTCCTTGCGGTCTTCGGTATTGAGCCGTTGCTGAAAATCCACCTCCCGGCGGCGCTTGATGGCCACGGCCCCGGTCTGGGCGATGCCGAGGCTTTCGCCCTTCCACTTTTTCCAGCTATTGGCGATCCGCGACTGCTTGCTCGCGTAGTCGATCTTGATCTGGGCATCGCGGCGCATGGCGGCGTCGATCACGGCCAGGCTGCTGTCACGGATACCGATGCGGATGGGGTTGATGACCTCCGCCCGCTGCTTGACGGCCGCGGCGGGCAGGTAGGATTCGGTGCGGCCCGGAAAGCCGAAGACCAGGGTAAAATCGCCTTCCTTCACCCCGGCGGTGCTGACGGGCAGGTGGTGGCGCGGTTTCAGGGGCACATTGTCCGTGCTGTATTCGGCGGGCTTGCCGTCGGGACCGGCGTAGATGCGAAAGAGCGAGAAATCGCCGGTGTGGCGGGGCCACTCCCAGTTATCGGTATCGGCACCGAACTTGCCGATACTGCTGGGCGGCGCACCCACCAGGCGCACGTCGTAGTAGGTCTCGGTAACGAAGGCGAAGTACTGGTTGCCCTCGAAAAAGGGCTTGATCATCACGTCCTCGTGTTCCTCGTGCGCGATGGCGGCCAGCACGTCGGCCATGTTCTTATCCACGATGCTCTGCCGCTCACGGGCACCCATGTTTTCCTCCACGCCCCGCAGCATGCCGGATGTCACGTCCTCCATCCGCACGATAAAGGTGACGAACAAGCCGGGGTTGGGCCGTTCCTTTTCCCGGTCGGCCGCCCAGAATCCGTCTTCTAGGTAGTTGTTCTCCAGCGTCGAGTGCGACTGGATGCTGCCGTAGCCGCAGTGGTGGTTGGTCAGCACCAGCCCCTGGTCGGAAATGACCTCGCCCGTACAGAAGCCCCCGAAGTGCACGATGGCATCCTTCAGGCTGCCCTTGTTTACGCTGTAGATGTCCTCGGCGGTCATTTTCATGCCCATGCCGCGCATTTCGGCCTCGTTCAGTTGCTCCAGCAGTAGCGGCAGCCACATGCCGTCACCCGCCCGTAGCGTCTGGGCGGAGGTGGAGAGAAGGATCAGGAAGAGAAGGAAAAGGAAAGATTTATGCATGGTCGTGTTTTGGTAGGGTAAGGTAACGTTTTTTAGTAGAGACGCAATACCTCGCGTCTCCAAACGGCGACAGCCGTTTGGATGAATTGTCTGATGTGGGATGTCTTATGTGGGATGTCTGATCTTTGATGTGGGCGCGTGTTTCGTGGGGCCCACCCCCGGCCCTCGCTCACACCTCCCAGGTACTACGATTTTGGTAAACCAAAACGTAGATACCTTGGAGGAGGAACTCGCATGGATGGGAGCCTATTTCCTATCGCTCCTTCCAGGTACCATTTTGCGGAGCAAAATGGTACCTGGAAGGTGTCGATGGATTAAGGGAGAGGGCTAATGTTTCTTACTTTGCGGCTTCGCCGCAACTGTTAAAAACCCTCTCCTTAGGAGAGGGAAAATTCGGCTTGCCGAATCGGGTGAGGGCGTGTACGCGTAGGCTGAATACTAAAGTACCAGCGACAACGCCGCCTACCAAAGTACCACCAACGCCGCTCTCCGTTCACTCATTCACTCATTGACACCTCCCCAAAGCCCACCGGCACCGTCACCTCGATTGTATCGGGGTTGAAGATCGGGTTCACCTCCCGGCCGTCGATTGTGATGTGGTTGGGCAAAAAGGGCAGGCCGTAAAACAATAGGCGGTAGGTTTTTACGGCGGGCGTAAAACTGCCGGGGGCCACTTCCTGGGTCAGGGACAACTTGCCGGGGCTGCGGCCGTCCAGGCGGTAATCGGCTTGCAGGGCCTGGTCTACCTGGTAGCCGTAGCCCTCGCCGGCATCCCAGAACAGGCGGCCCTCGCCTTCCTCGGCGTAGTAGATTTTCAGGATCAGTTCCTCCACCCCGATCAGCTCATCCGTACACTGGGTCAGGGGGGCCTCGGGTAGGATGGTACCGGCGCGGACGAAGGTGGGCATCACGCGCAGACCTGCTTTGACGCGCACCGAGCGGCCACCCTCCAGCAGCTTGCCGGTGTCATAATTGTACCACTGGCCGGCGGGCAGGTACACGCGCTTGGTTTTGCCGCCCTTTTTCAGCATCGGGCTGACCAGGAAGTGATCGCCGAAAAGGAAGCTTTCCTCGTCCTTCCAGCAGCCGGGGTCCGCCTGGTCGGCAAAGGCCAGGGGGCGCAGCAGTGGGATGCCGGTGGCCAGGTGCCGCTCGAAAGCGGTATAGAGATGGGGTAGCAGGCGGTAACGCCACTGGATGGCCGCGCGGGTGTGGGGCGTAAACTCCTCGCCATAGGCCCAGGGTTCCTGGTCCTGACGGTTCTCTTTTTCGGCTTGTTTCACCTCGTCGGCCTCGGCCTCTGCCGCACCGTCGGTATTGTTGCCCATCGAGTGGATGCGCATCAGGGGGTGAAAAACGGCCAGTTGCAGCCAGCGGGTCAGCAGCTCGCCGCCGGGGTCGTCCACAAAGCCGCCGATGTCGGAACCCACGAAACTGAAGCCACTGATGCTCAGCCGCACACACTGGCTCATGGCCAGCCGCAGGTGCTCCCAACTGGCAATGTTGTCGCCCGTCCACAGCGCGGCGTAGCGCTGGCCGCCGCTAAAGCTGGCCCGCGTCAGCAGAAACGGGCGCTTGCCGGGTTGCAGTTGCTTCAGGCCCTCGGTGCTGGCGCGGCTCATTTGCATGCCGTAAATATTGTGCGCTTCGCCATGACTGGTTCCCAGGCCGTCGAAATCGTGCCGCACGTCGTCCGGGAAGGTGCCCCGGTTCACCTTGAACATGGCCGGCTCGTTCATATCGTTCCAGAACCCGCTCACGCCGTCGTCATTATATAAGCCCTCATACAGGCCGCCCCACCACTCGCGTACGTCGGGCGCGGTATAGTCGGGCCACACGCACTTCGGTGGCCATACGGGGCCTACCATCGGCTCGCCGGTGGCGCGGTGGCAGAACGCATCTTTTTCCATGCCTTCGGTATATACCGCATAGTCGTCATCCACCCGGATACCCGGGTCGATCATCACCACCGTATGGAAGCCGTCCTCCCGTAGGTCGCCGATCATTTTGGCGGGGTCGGGGAAGTACTCCTTATTCCAGGTAAAGCAGCGGTAGCCGTCCATATAGTCGATATCCAGGTAAATGGCATCGCAGGGTATTTGCTTTTCCCGGAACGTTTGCGCCAGTTCCCGTACCCGCTCCTCGGGGTAGTAGCTCCAGCGGCACTGGTGAAAACCCAGCGCCCACAGCGGCGGCAGCTCCGGCACGCCCGTCAGGTGGTGGTAGGCGGCGGCCACCTCGTTCAGGCCCGGCCCGTACATAAAGAAATAATCGAACTCCCCCCCGTCGGTCCACACCCTGGTTTTGCTGTCGTTATAGCTATCGAAATCAAAGTGGCTGCGCCGGGTATTATTCAGAAACAACCCGTATCCCAGCCCCTCGCGCAGACCGTAGTAAAACGGGATCGCCCGGTACAGTTTGCTGCTATGCCGCCCGTAGGCGAACGAGTCCTCGCACCAGTTCTCGAATTGCTTCCCCCGCAGGTTGTTGTCCCACGCCTTGTCTCCCAGGCCGTAAAACGCCTCGCCCTGCGCGGCATCCACTTCCAGCAGCATCTGGTTCTGCCCCTCCAGCAACGTCTCCCGCGCCTGAAAGGGCGCGGTCTGCGCGTGCACCTCCCGGCCACCGGCCCGCTCGGTCAGCGTCAGTTTACCATCGGCCCGCTGCACCGTGCAGCTCAGATTCGGGGTAGTAATCGTTATCGTTTCCGCAACTTCTTCCAGGCCGATTTCCGTCTCTTCCGGCTCCAGCCCTTCCACCAGCACGTAGCTGAAATCATCACCCGGCCGGTCCAGGCTATACCGAAACCGCCACAGCCGGTCGCCCCAGAATCTCGATCCGCAGTTGCACCCGGTCCGCCGTAGTAAATATAACGGTGTTCTCCGTCGCGCCGCGCGCCCTCCACGCGCTCGGTGTGCAATAGCGCGTACACGTCCGGGTAGCGGTTGGTGCCCACCACGTCCACCACGTCCACATGGTCGGGTTCGGGCAGGTAGGTGCGTCGTCGGGGTAGCTTCAGTTTGGCCATGCGTGGGGTATGTGCGGGTGTGCGTCAAAATTGAGGGCGCAAGGTAAGCAACGCGCAGCGGGTGTTTGTTTGGTGGGGCGTGGTTTTTTGGGCGTGGCCCCGGCCGGGGGGCCGGGACACGCCCAACAAGCCGCCTTCTCGCCAACTTGCTGACTGACAAAGCAGCGGGTGCTAAACGCCGCCCCAAAACCAAACCGCCCGGAAAACCCGTACCTTAGGAGAACAACCCCGCTGTTATGACGTACGCTTACTGGTATACCGCACTGCTTTTAGTACTACTGAGTGCCTGTGCCGACCCGCCGATGGGCGAGCGGATCGGGCCGGAAATTCCGCAGCCGGAGTGTAACCGGGATTTCTCGGGTGAGCGGACGGGCGTGATTGAGCGTGATATGCTGGCCCACATCAATGAGTTGCGGGCCAAGGGCTGCGCTTGCGGCAGTTCGTTTTTACAGCCCGTGCCGCCACTACAGCTGTCGAGCCAACTGAGCCGGATTGCCAGGGGCCATGCGCTGGATATGCGGGCCCAGGGCGAGATCACGCACACGAGCAGCAACGGGGATGACCCGACGGAGCGGGTGCGGGCCGCCGGATTCCCTGCCTCGTTGGTGGGTGAAAACGTGGGCTGGTGGATCCTGACCGATGAAGAAATGATGGAGCAATGGATTCGCGATGCGGGTTCCTGCTCGCGAATGCTGTCGCCGGAATACAAGTATTTCGGAGCCGGAAGCGTGGAAACCTGGTGGGTACAATTATTTGCGGCGCGGGAATAGGCGCGTACCCTCCCCACTACGTAAAATAAGCCCGAACCGGTCCAGCCCGATAACAATTCTCTAAACAGGGGAGTTGATAACGTAGCGAACATCTCGCTTCGATCACGTCATGCCACCTGCTATCATGGGCAAAACACCACCCGTCACCCCGTCCACGCCCGGTATCCGGGTATTTCTCCCCTTTTTGTACGCTGCCTGGTCGGACCGGCGGCTGACGGCGACCGAAGTGCGGGCACTGCGGGAACGGGCAGCGGAATTCGACTTTTTAACTCAGGACGAGCGGCGTATCCTGGCCTACTGGAGCGATCCGGCTACGCCGCCCGACCGGGAACTCTTTAAGCAGTGGGAGATTGAAAGCCGCCGCGCGGCGGCGGGCGTGGAATCGGACGAACTGCCCCGCCTGAGTGCACTGGGCATCTACCTGGGCCGGAGCGGAAATGACGAGGCCGCGCCCGACTGGGAAGCGTACCGCCCCGCCCTGGAGGCGATCGAGCGAGAAATGGGGGCCATCTCGCCTACCGTGATGCGCACGCTCTACCCTAATTATGACCAGCGGCTGCAACTGCGCGACGAGTTGGCACGGGCTAGTTTTTCGTCCGACGAGTTACGGAAAATACTGGACGCTCCCTATGCCGGGATGGCGGATGAAATGCGAAAGTTACTAACCAAGCCGCCCTTCGATCGTAAAGCACCCCGCATCAAGGAGGAATACCGCGAACTGGTGCTGGACTGGTGCAGTGAACTGGCCCGGCGCGGTTACGCCGCGCTGGCCTTTCCGGAGGCGTACGGTGGTAAAAATGACACGGGTGCCTACGCCACCGTATTCGAGATGACGGCCTACCGCGACATCAGCATGACCATTAAGTTCGGCGTGCAATTCGGTCTCTGGGGTGGGGCGGTGGCCAACCTGGGTACCGAATACCACCACCGCAAGTACCTGTCCGCCACCGGGAGATTGGACTTGGCGGGCTGCTTTGCCATGACCGAGACCGGCCACGGCTCGAACGTGCGCGGGCTGGAAACCACGGCTACTTACTTGCCGGAAACCGATGAGATCGAGATCCACTCGCCCAGCCGCGAGGCAGGCAAGGAGTACATCGGTAATGCCATGCACGCGCAGGCGGCGGCCGTGTTTGCGCAGTTGATCGTGAACGGAGAGAATCACGGCGTACACGCTATCGTGGTGCCACTACGCGATGAGAACCACCACACCCTGCCCGGAATCCGGGTGGAGGACAATGGCTATAAATTGGGGTTAAACGGTGTGGATAACGGCCGTATCTGGTTTACGCACGTGCGCGTGCCGCGCACGGAACTGCTGGATCGCTTCGGAGGAGTCGGGGAAGACGGTGCTTACCACAGTACCATCGAAAACCCCTCGCGGCGCTTCTTCACCATGCTGGGCACCCTGGTGGGCGGCCGGGTAATGGTGCCCCGCGCCGGACTGAGTGCCACCAAGGCCGCGCTGACCATCGCCATCCGCTACGGCCTGAAGCGGCGACAGTTCGCGGCCACCAGCACCGACCCCGAGACGCTGATCCTGGATTACCCCAATCAGCAGCGGCGGTTGCTGCCGCGTCTGGCGAAAACCTACGCCCTGCAGTTTGCGCTGGATTACCTGCTGGACCGCTACGTCAACCGCACGGAAGAGGACATGCGCGAGATCGAGAGCCTGGCCGCCGGCATGAAGGCCTACGCCACCTGGTTCACCAGCGACACCATCCAGGAATGCCGCGAGGCCACGGGCGGCAAGGGTTACCTGGCCGAAAACCGCCTGGCCGACCTGCGGGCGGATACCGACATCTTTACCACCTTCGAGGGGGACAATACGGTCTTAATGCAGTTGCTGGCCAAAGGAATTCTCTCCGATTTTCGTAAGCAGTTCCAGGAAGACGGCAACTTGGCCGTGCTGCGTTACCTGGGCCGCCGGATCTCTACCGTAGTGACGGAGCAGAATCCGGTGGCCGTCCGCCAGACCGACCGCGCCCACCTGACGCACCCGGATTTTTATCAGACGGCCTTTCAATTTCGGTCGCGGCGATTGACCTCTTCGCTGGCCCAGCGGCTGCGGGCCTACATCAAGGACGGCCTGAGTGCCTACGAGGCGGGCCTCCGCTGCCAGACGCACATGATGACGGCCGCCGAAGCCTACGTGGAAGTACTGGTGCTGGACCAGTTCCGCGCTGCCGTGGAACGACTGCCCGAAGGTAGCGAACGCGCTATTTTGAATAAATTGTGCCAACTTTATGCCTTGCATACCATTGAGGGCCACCGGGGCTGGTACCTGGAACAGGGCTACATTGCCAGCCCGAAAAGCAAGGCCGTGCGCAAAGCCGTGGACGTGCTCTGCGCCGAGGTACGACCCGAAGCGGCGGGCCTAACGGCCGCCTTCGGGATACCCGACGAGTTGCTGGCCGCTCCGATCGCCCTGGTTTGAGGTCTGGGAAGCGTACGCTATCTTTGCCGGAAATAACCCGTCATGAACGTTAGGAATTACTCGGCCTGTCTGCTTTCGCTACTCCTGCTACTTCTTTCCGGCTGCGAGCAATCCGCCGCACCGGCGGAGGACGGCGAAACCGCTTCTTTTAGTGCTCCGTCCGATGCGGCGACGGTCAATGTCTCCGATTATGAGTTAAGTGAATTAGCCGGTACCGAAGTAACTAGTGTCCGCCGCCTGAACGCGGATGGTGTAGCCGTGGAAACCGGTTACCTGATAAAAAACATGAAAACGGGTTCGTGGACCACCTACGATGCGACCGGCGAGATGCCGGTGAAGATCGTCACCTATGACGAGCGGGGGCGTCAGGAAGGCCCCTACCTGGATATTGATAGCCGGGGCCGAGTGAGCCTACTGGCTAACTATCGCCAAAACAAATTACACGGTGCCTGGGGAAAGTACAAACTGGAACGGCCCGAGATCATCGCTCACTACAATAACGGTGAGCTGGATGGTCGGTACCTGGAATACGACTACCGCAACGGCAACCTAAAGAAGGAAGTAAATTACACCAATGGTAAGCAGGACGGTGTCATGCGTTACTATAATGAGGACGGCAGCGTACAGATCGAATACAACTATAAGAACGGCGAGTTGGTCAGGGATTAAGAGCGTGTCTAAATTTTTACTTCCTGAGAACCAAGTATTTAAGAACCTGGCGTCATAAAAACTGACTTACGTAACCCGCTATGCGCGCAAGTTTTTATCTAGCCGGAACCTTAACCACGAAGTAGCCGCGAAGCGAATCATTGATCCTTAGTTCTTAAAAATTTTAGCCACGCTCTAACCAGTCAGGTAGGCTTTTCTGACGCTTTACCGTTTCTTCATTTACTCTCCTCAATGGCCCGATTTCCCATCGATTCCTTCGCTTCACTCTCCCGCTCCGTTCCTGAATCACGAGTGGTGGCGGCGGAACTATGGACGAATTTATCCGTTTCCGGCCTCCCTCCTGATTCGCGGCCCGAACCGGCGGCTGCCGTCAGGCAATTGCGGGGTGGAGACGCGGCCTCGGCCTGCCTCGGCCCGCTGGTTGAAACCCTGATCGGGCAGCAGCCGGTACTCGTTTTCTATCATTTTTCACAGGACCGGGATCTCCTGCTATCCGCCCTCCGGGACAATGAACTAGCAGACCTCACGCTCACCTATAGGGGTACCCCCGAAGAGCGGCAGCTACTCAACGAATCACGCCGGCCCGTTCCGGGGGATAATAAAACAGCGGAAAATACCCCCGCACAATTAGCCGAGATAATCGCGACGCTGGCGGACCGGCGTTCCAGGGTACGTAGTTATCACGACCGGGCCGGGGGGATGCTGCTGGCGGCCCGGGGTCGCGCGCCGCTTTCGCTACTCGGAGGTGTAGATGACCTGCCACCGGACGTTTCCGCCGAGACCGAGACCGCAACGATCGGTGTGATCCGCGACGTGCAGCGGGCCTACCGCCGCCTGGGTCGTATCCCGCCCGCGCTGAACGAATTGAACCGTGGCATTTTCGGCTACCAGGATGAGCGGGAGGCCGCCGATTTCGTCCTCGAACTAGTGGATCGTTTCGAGGCTGCGGCCCTGTCGCTCTATATTCGCATCCAGGATCAACTAGCGGCCTTCGGTACGGGGGCACGGCGATATTACGAACGTCAGTTACAACCCGTTTTGGCGGCGCGGGACGAGTGGCAGCGTGAATGGGCGATCTTCGAGACCGAATTTATCCAGGGAGCGGGGGCAGGGCGGTCGCCGGGTGAACTCGCACGCTACAAAAAAGCCGTCGCCGAGCGGCAGCAGGCACTGGATCGCCTGGCTGACTTACATATCGAAACCGATTTGTTTCCCTATACGTGGCCCGACGGTGCAGCGACTAAAATAGATTACGTTTTCCTACGGGACACGGCAGCCGATTACTTCACCGCCCTCACGCGCTGGCGCGATGATCTCCCCCGCCGCATTAATGAGGAGTCCGGCCGACTCAATGCCCAGACCGTGGCCGAGCCGCTCGGTCTGGCCGCTACCCTCCGTACCGGAGAAGCCGACCTGGAAGAACTTATTGCCGCCCTCAACGAAAGCGGCCTCTACCAGCGTCCCTTCACGCAGGAAGCCGCCACTACGCCACGTCGGGCACGGCTCCTCGAACAACTGCTCGACCGCCTGCGCGATACCCGGGCACTTCCGGCCGATTTTGCGCCCGCCTTTCGCTGGCAGCGGCAGTGGTTCGCCCTCCCCGCCCGCCTGCGCCGCCTGATCCGCCCCTTGATGGCGGTGCCGGAAATCGACTGGTCCGAACAGTACCAGCGCTGGAACCGCGAGCAACAATTGGTCCGCCTCCCCTACCTGACGCCGCCCGCAGACCCACCTTCACTCGACCGACTGGAAATCGCCCGCGCCGATCTCATCCATACCATCCGCTCCGAGTGGCGGGAACGGGCCGCCCGGACTAACCGAGCCGCCGGACCGGTAGTTGCCGCCGGCGACTGGCGTACCTGGTGGCGCAATCGCCCCGCCGACCTGGCCGATCGCTACCCGATCATGCTCGTGGAATCGGCGGCGGCCGATCACCTGGCCCTCTCCGCCATTCCTTTCGGATTGATCATTCAACTAGACGGACCCACGCCCGCCGGCTGGTCGGCTGCCTGGGCCAAAAAGGAACGCTTCCACTGGACGGCCGATCTTTCCAGCACCGCCGGCCTGCGTAACGAGGCTACTTCCGGGCGCGGCGATTTTTGGTCCGCGCTGACACAACTCCAACCCGCGCCGCCTACCCGGATTATTCCTTGGCACCAGGCAGAAGAGTTAGCAGCAGCAGATTTTGCGGACCGACTTACTTCGCTGAAAAACAGGTACCCGGACCTACTCGCCCTGTCATTAGCCGAACCACCGGCCGAATTACCAGCCGCCTCCGGCTATTTGCTCTATTTGCCACCCGGCACGGAACGTATCGACCCTTCTTTCGTCGGCCTTTTTCCGCGCATCCTGGGCGATCCCGCCACAGCCGTCCATTTCCTGAATAGTGCCTCTCCCGCCCAGCTAACGGCTTGGTTACTAAGCGACGGCTGGCAGGCCGACTTCATCTACGCCGTCCTGGCCCGCTCCGTTGAGGCACTCGCCGAGGATGATTACGGCGGTTGGAATGCCATCCGGCGGGAAGTGGCTCACCGCAGTGGATGCGCACCACTCCTCCCCCACCCTTTCCTGGAAGTGGTCGGCCGTACCGTGGCCCATCACTGGAATGGAGCTAGCTGTCATTTTAATACCTGGGAAAAAGATGAAATTTTCCTGCCCCTGCACCTCCTGAAGGGAAAAGCCGGCGTAGTCATCACTACCTCCGGCTACCTCGATCCCGAACGGACCTCCGCTCCCTTACCGGCAGCCCGTACCCTGGAACAATTGCGCCAACGGGGCTTTACCCTGATCGACACGAAAGTAGCGGACTGGCTGGCAGACGAACAAGCCGCGCTTCAGTCGATAATGCGCCAACTCCCCGACCCCACCCGGTGATATACCTCGCGGCTAAGTACGGGTGAATGTGCTTCCCGCTGGTATTGATCGATGTATTCCCGCAGGGTATCCACCGCTCCTTCCCGGTAGAGGCGATTGACCAGCAAACTGCCCCGACAAGGGACGGCTACGATCAGGTCCTCCCCCATCTCATCCTCCATTTCACGCCAGAATTCCTCGTCCAGCATCAGGCAGGCCTCGAAATTACCGTCCGCTTCAATCGAAGCGGTTTCGTTTTCCAGCGTTTCAACCCGCAGCGACCGTATCGCCTGCTGGGTCATGTTTTCAATGGCTGCGGTCAGTAGCTCTTCATCACTGGTCAGGCCCAAGTCCCTGGCATCCGCTCTGCTCAGGTAGGTAAAGTACCTGCCGTAATCCATCGCAAAGCTGATCACCAGATCGCCGATAAATGGCAGGTAGATGGTTCCTTTTCCATCGGTCTGGTCGTAGGAATGCGCCACGCGGATAATGGTACTATCCTGTGTGTCGCGGCGGTGGATCAGGCGGGGATACACCCCATTCGGTTCGAGCGAGGGCACCCCCGGAAACGATTCGCCGGGTGCCTGTAGCGGCGGGGCGTTCTCCGTCTGAAACGGCATTATGATGGACACTCCGCCGTGCTGGGTCAGCAGGCGGTGTTTCAATTCCCGCATCCACTCCAGGGCGGTGGGGCCGTCTTCCGGAAACGGGTCTCGCGGCAAATTGGCATCCACTTCCCGAGTGGCGATCATGGCGGTTCGCACGAAATCGAGGTAGAAATTCTGTAGTCGGCGGCGATACGTATAGTCCACCCGCTCGATAGGGCACAAGAATTGAATTCCCCGCCGCTCACTGAAAGACACGACCAGCACCTTATTTTCCGGTCCGTGAATCGGAACTTCCATCCCCTCGCGCGGTAATGAAGCACGGCCCTCTAATTTTATGCCTTGCCAGCCCCCCAGTAGCAGCGAGGCGACGACCGAATTAAATCCATCCGCCTGCACCTGGATCTCTTCCATGACCGACCATTCTTCCGAAGACGCCAAAAAAGGCTCGTCTTCCGTCGGCCACCACAGCGCGTAGTTCCCCTCCGGAACATCCATCTCCTGCTCGATTCGGAAAAAGTGGACGAAATTCAGTGATTCCTCCGCCGGGTCGGCCGCCGGTGCCTTCTCTGGTATCGGATGCACCGATAGGCACATCGTGCCGCCCCAGCCCGGTTCCGTTACCAGAAAATCACGAAAATAAGCGTATCGTAGCGCATCCTGCTCCGTGTAACTCGCAAAGACACCGTACAGCAGACCCTCCCGGTCCCGCATCGTCAGGGGAATGACAAACGGCTGGTCATCCGTCAGTTTCACATAAAACGGCTGCTCCACCACCAACCCCATTTCCGGGTGCTCCTTGAAGTAGGTGTCTATCAGTGCGCCCACGTCATCGCCCGGTCTTCCCGTGGCCCGGCGGGGTTCCAGGGCCGGCCATTCCGCAGGTAAGTAAGCGGTAAGCAGCTGTCGTTTGTTCTTGCGGGCGGCACCGAATAGGTTACGTAATCTAGCCATGCGCTCCTAACGTTTTCCGGGCGGTGGAGGATGCAATGGCGGTGCGTTATTTGGGCGTGCCCCCGGCCCCTGCGGGGAGCCGGGGGCGGTCCCCTCCGGGCTTCGCTGATCGCTCGGCACTGCGTGCGCTAACGCCCCTGCGGGCACCTCACGCGGGCGGCGGCGGCGGCGGCGTTGCCGCGTATTTTATTAGGCGGCGTTGCCGCTGGTATTTACCTGCGGTGATCGTCGCAGGCTCCTCGGAGTTTAGTACTTTCGATCAGCCTACGCGTACACGCCCTCACCCGATTCGGCAAGCCGAATTTCTCCTCTCCTTAAAAGAGGGTTTCTAACAGTTGCGGCGAAGCCGCAAAGTAAGAAACATTAGCCCTCTCCCTTAATCCATCGCTCCTTCCAGGTACCATTTTGCTCCGCAAAATGGTACCTGGAAGGAGCGATGGGAAATAGGCTCCCATCCACGCAAGCTCCTCCTCCAAGGTATCTACGTTTTGGTTTACCAAAATCGTAGTACCTGGGAGGTGTGGGCGACCAATCGTAGTACCTGGAAGGTGTGGGCGAGGGCCGGGGGTGGAACCCACGAAACACGCGCCAACATCAAAAATCAGACATCGTACATCAGACATCGTACATCCAAACGGCTGTCGCCGTTTGGAGACGCGAGTTATCGCGTCGCTACTCTTCCTCTTGGGTTACCTCTTCTTCCATCGCCTCCGGTGCCCCGATCGTATTTTCGGGCAGTTTGAATTCCTTGGGCGTGGGGAGGTCCTCCATATTGCGGAGGCCGAAATAATCCATGAATTTCGGACTGGTGGCGTACAGCAGGGGCTTGCCTACCGTATCGGCCCGACCGGAGATGGAAACCAACTCTTTTTCCAATAATTTCTGGAGGGCGTAGTCACAACTGACGCCCCGGATCTTTTCCATCTCGCTGCGGGTGACGGGCTGCTTGTAGGCGATAATGGAAAGGGTCTCCAGTGCGGAGCGGGAGAGACGCTTGGTGGTGTTTTGCCTCAGGTAGGTACCAACCGTATTGTGGTAGGCCCCCTTGGTCATGAACTGGAGGCCGCCCGCTATTTCTACTAACTCGAAAGAAAAATCGGTGTGGTTGTAGCGGTTGCGCAGCCAAGCGACGGCCTCTTCCAGTTTTTCCAACGGCATTTCCAGACCGAAGGCTTCCGTCAGGCAGTCCTGGATGTCTTCCAGGCCGATCGGTTCGGTGGAGGTAAAAACCAGGGCTTCGATGTGTTGCGGCAGGTGTTCGATCATCGGCGGAGATAGGCTGGCTTAGGGAAAGTATCGTGATGATGGAAACAGCGCAGGCGGGGGGACTTACTCCTCTGTCTTGGGTAGGCCGGCAGAAGACCTCTTTACCTTTGGAGGGACCGGTAGGGGAAACCGCGTGAGGTGCCTGGAAGGGGGCGGTGTAAACCGACAGCCCGCAGGGCCAAGGCGATAGCCGCGCCTGGAAGGAACCGACCCCGGCCCGTTAGGGACGGGGACACGCCCGGGGAGATTGTACGTGTACTTCTACCTACCATGCAAAAGTGCTACATACTACGTACCAAGTACTACCCAAGCGGCTGCAACTCGATCGTACTCGGATCGTAGCGATCGCCTACTTCCGTAGGTTCTACCTGTCGGGCATCGAACTCTTTGATCTGCTGACGGCGGTCTTTCCAGAAATCACCCTCCTGGAAGAAAGCGACCAGTGCCCATACCAACAGGATAACCGGTAGGAGTACACTCATGGCCAGGGTCTTCACTTCGTAGCGCATGTGCATGAACTCGAAGATGATGAAATAGGCTTTGTAGATCGACAGGCCGATAATGCCCAGGCCGACCGCGTAAATGACCACGCGCCAATCTTCGGCACCGGGAATGACGTAGCCCTTGCCCAGCAGGGACAGAAATACTTCGATGAGGGTAACGACGGCTAACAGGAGCAGTCCTTTATAGACGCTCTTGATGGAATCTTCGTAGGAAACGTGATCGGCCATGCTTGCTATGTTGTGGCATCCCACGGGTGAGGGACGCTGTTAAGTCTAATTAGTTGAAAGAAAATACGGCACCCCTAGAGGAGGTAAAATACCAGGAAAACGAAGACCCAGACCAAGTCTACAAAGTGCCAGTAAAGGCCGATTTTTTCCACCATTTCGTAGCCATTTTTGCGACCGGCGTATACACCGCCGCCGGCATTGATCATGATGATGGTCAGAAAAATAACGCCCGAAAATACGTGGAAACCGTGAAAACCGGTGATGCCGAAAAAGAGCGCACCAAAGGCCTGGGGGCCGAATTCCTGTGTCTGGATCGTACCGACGCCATCCTCGCCGGCGGCGCGGAATTTACGCATTACGAATTTCTTGCCGCTGTTTTCCGCTACGGTGTAGCCGGGGTAATCACCCACCGCTTCTTCGTAGGTGTAATGCGGGGCTGCACCCGGATGCTCTTCGGCATCGTGCTCACCGGCCGCTTCCTCTCCACCATGGTCGGCACCGACGGCGTGAATGAGGTATGACTCCCCTGATTTGAACGTTTCGCCTTCCGACACGCTGCCGTCGGGCTGTAGGTAGGTGCCGTCTACGGTGTGGGTACCAAAGGGGTTACGCAGCACCGTCATGCTCTCGGTGTTGATCAGGTTGTTCCACTCCCAGGCCTGGCAGCCCAGGAAGCCGGCACCGCCCAAAATGGTCAGTAACATCCAGAATACCACGCCGCGCTTATTTTCGCGGTGACCTTCCTGCACGCCCCGCACCATCGTGACGGAACTGATGATGAGCAGGAAAGACATGAATGTCACGAAGATAAGCGGCATGCCGTGAACGCCGAAGGGGGCGGTGGAGAACACGAAGTCCGGCACCGGCCAGGTGGCGCTGCTGAAACGCAGGGCACCGTAGGCGATCAAAAAACCGGCAAAGGTGAAGGCATCCGATAGCAGGAAGTACCACATCATCAATTTGCCATAACTGGTTTGAAAGGGCGACTCGGCACCGTTCCAAGCACTGTATGCTTCTACTTTTTCGTCTTCCAGAATGATTTCGGTATTCTCCATTTTCGGTCTAGTATGAGTTGGCTGAATTAGAACTCGGCTGCGCTGGAATGCCGTGGCTTTCCCAGCGCGCCGCAAAAATAGTACTTATCGTTGGTAACTAAGAAAGATGATCAAATAAAGCCACAGCGCATCCACGAAATGCCAGTAAGTGAGGCTGAGTTCGAGGCGTAGTTGGCGGGCCGGCGTACGGCGAAAAGGCAGCACGAATGCCGCTACCAGGCAGACCGCCAGGATGGCGACCCCGACGATGATGTGCGCGGCATGCATGGCACTGATGGCGTAAACAAAATCGCCCGAAGGATTAGTACCCAGGGGTACGCCGGCGTCTACCAGTTGTAGCCAACCCATGACCTGGAGCACGACGAAGCCGATGCCGAGGATAAAGGTAGCTCCCAACAATAATCGAAACAGACCCTCAGCCCCCCGCTTGAATGCGATGTAGGCGGCGTGGAACGTGACACTGCTCAGGACGATGACGCCCGTGTTCCAGTAAAAAATATTGGGAATGGAAAATTCCAACCAGTTGCCGGCGGCCATTCGCACGATGTACGCACTGGTCAAAGCGGTAAACATCATGACGATGCTAGCCAGCGATAGCCAGAGGGCCAGTTTTTTGGGGTGAATTTTCGAGCGGCGGTAATCCGCCTCCGGTACTTGTCCCTTCAGGTCCAGGACATCGTTGTAGTTGTTCATGGTTGCACTTATTTTAAAGCTGGTCGAACCAGAAGAGGGTAAAGGTCAACGGGATATAAGCAAAGGAGAAAAACATGACCGCCAGGGCAGTACTGCGCTCGGTGCGACGAAGAAAACGAATTGCTAGCACCAGGAAAATCAGGCTGATAATCCCTACGCAAATCCCTGATATCAGGCCGGTGTGCCCCAGCCACCAGGGGCCGAAAGACAGTGGTAGCAGCAGTACCGCCGCGCCCACGGCACTAAGGGCCAGAACGCGCGTACGTAACTCGCCGTCCGCGTCCTGCGGAACGATGCGAAAACCGGCCCGGCGGTAGTCCTCGAAACCGAGGAAGCCGATGGCCTGGAAGTGGGGCAACTGCCAGAAAAACTGAATGGCGAACAGCGTTAGTCCCAGATTAGTGATCCCTCCCTGCGCGGCCGCGCAGCCGATGAGTACGGGTAAGGCACCCGGAATGGCCCCCACCCAAACCGCGCTGTGGTGCACCCGTTTGAGGGGCGTATACACAAAGGCATAGCTGACCAGGGAGAACGTACCCAGAAAGGCCGTCCACGGATTGAAGAGGGCCAATAGGCTGATGCCGATCAGTGCCCACAAACCCGCTAATAGGACCGCCTCGGCCGTTGTCATCCGGCCGGTAGCCAGGGGACGGTCGGCCGTGCGTTTCATTTGCCGGTCGTAATCCTTTTCCAGTACCTCATTAAGGCTATTAGCGGCGGCGGTGGTGAAAAGACCTCCCAGCGTCAGTATAAGTAAGGGGTACCAGTTAACCGTATCCGTCTGTGCGATCAGGTAGGCTAGTACACTGGACAGAACGACCGTGGCCGATAACCGCAACTTGGTCAACTGCGCTAGATCGCGCAGTCGACTAGTCGGCTTATCCGCTGCTACGGAAGCACTCAGTGTACCCTCCTTGATCTCGCTGTTTGCCATGCGTTAAAAACTTGGGGGAAGACCGCCGCTGGCAGCCTTCCCCCGTAGTTAGTGAGTTAGTATCCCGCGGGGGATAAATCAATCGTTAGTGAAGTTCGGTCTCACCCTCGGTCATCGGCATATGCTGCGGGATAAACTCGCGGCCGTCTTTGCCATAGTCGTAGGCCCACCGCTGAACGGCAGGGAGTTTGCCGGGCCAGTTACCGTGACCGGTGTCGATGGGGGTCGTCCACTCCAGGGTATTAGCACCGTAGGGATTTTTCGAGGTCATCTTGCGGCCCTTCCAGATACTCAGGAAGAAATTGACCACGAAGATAAGCTGGAAAATAAACGATACAATCGCCGCGACAGTGATAAACTTATTGATGTCATCGAAGTGCGAGAAGGTCTTGTACACATCGAAGGCATAGTAGCGGCGCGGAACGCCGGCCATACCCAGGTAGTGCATGGGCCAGAACACGCAGTAGGCACCGATGATGGTACCCCAAAAGTGGATCTTGCCCAGCATATCGTTCATGTGACGACCGTACAGTTTGGGGAACCAGTGATAGATTCCCGCGAACATGCCGAAGAAAGCCGCTACACCCATCACGATGTGAAAGTGAGCTACCACGAAATAAGTATCGTGCATCTGGATGTCGATCGTGGAGTTACCCAGGAAGATACCCGTCAGACCGCCCGAGATGAACATCGACACGAAGCCGATGCCGAACATGGAGGCGGGGTTGAAGCGGATGTTACCGCCGTAGAGCGTAGCGATCCAGTTGAACACCTTCACGGCCGAGGGAACGGCAATGATCAGCGTGAAGATCACGAAGAAGTTCGAGATGAAGGGGTTTACGCCCGACATGAACATATGGTGCGCCCAGACAATAAAGCTCAGGAACGCAATGGCCAAAATAGAATATACCATGGCCTTGTAGCCGAAGATCGGCTTGCGGGAATGGACCGACAGCACTTCCGATACGATACCGAAAGCGGGCAGGATAATGATGTACACCTCGGGGTGGCCCAGGAACCAGAACAAGTGCTGGTACAGGATGGGGCTACCGCCGACGTGTTCGAGAGCCTGACCGCCGATGTAGATCTCACTGAGGTAGAAACTCGTACCCAGGGTACGGTCGCACATCATCAGGAAGAATGCCGATACCAGTACGGGGAAAGACAGCAGACCGAGAATGGCCGTTACGAAAAACGCCCAGATCGGCAGTGGCAGGCGCCACATAGACATTCCCTTGGTACGCAGGTTCAGTACGGTGGTAATATAGTTGATACCACCTAACAGTACGGAAACAACGAAAAGGACCAGCGAAACCGTCCATAACGTCATACCCGCGCCCGAGCCGCTCATGGCCTGGGGTAGTGCGGAAAGCGGTGGGTAAGCCACCCAGCCCCCGGCGAACGGGCCGGTGCTCAGGAAGAGCGAGGCGAACATGATGGTTCCTGACATGAAGAAGAACCAGTAAGACAGCATATTCAGTAATGGCGATGCCATATCACGGGCACCGATCATCAACGGAATGAGCAGGTTGGAAAACGTACCGCTCAGGCCGGCCGTCAGTACAAAGAACACCAGGATGGTACCGTGCATGGTAACCAGGGCGTAGTAAAAGTCTTGCGACAGTTTACCTACGCCGTCATTCACCTGGATCCACTTACCCAGTACGGGTTCCAGCCAAGCCAGACTCTCCTCGGGAAAACCGAGTTGCATCCGGAAGACCAGCGACATGGCGGCACCGATGATCGCCCACATCATTCCCGTAATCAGGAATTGCTTGGCGATCATCTTGTGATCCTGGCTGAAAATGTAGTGCGTGATAAAGTTCGTCTGGTACTTATCCCCATGATGATGTTCATGAAAATGATCGTCGTATCCAAACTCCTTGATCAGGACCTCGTCCGTTAAATCGGGAGCTAATGTAATCGCTGTGTTCGCCATCGCCGAATGGTAGTTTAAAAGTATCTTAGTTACTAATGCCTCAACTTATTCAATGCCCCGCAAGGGGTCTGGTTCACCGAAAAGCCGTATTTGACGGCTGATCGACGTACCTATTCTGTTTCCATGCTCACGCCGATCGAATCAGCGGGTGTGGTAGGTACTGTCGTGCGGATCAGGGTGAAATCCGTGCGGCGATTCTGCTGCCGGCCTTCTTCCGTGTCTCCGGGCGCGATCGGCTTAGTGGAACCGAAGCCCTGTGCCTGCATCCGATTGGTTGCCACGCCGTTTTCCAGCAGGTAGTTCCGTACCGAAGCGGCCCGGCCGGCGGATAGTGCCATGTTGGCCGCCGCATCTCCGGTGCTGTCCGTATGGCCGCCCAGGAGGATATTGATCGAAGGATTGCCGGCCAGAAATTCCACCACGTCGTCCAACTGGTAGCGTGATAGAGGAGTCAATGTAGCCAAACCGGTCTCGAAAGTCACGTAATCCAGTACCACCACATCGTCATCCACTTCCGGCGTGGCCAGTGCGGCCGTTACCTTGGTGTTGAACTCCTGGCTCCGCAGCTTGATCTCCGATTGGAGTAACTCGCCCTGTAAAGGATCGAATTCCGTACCGCGAATGCTCGTGAAATACGTTGACTTCTGAGCGTCTTCCAGTAGCCATTTTTCATATTCTTCCTGCGTTACGATACGCACCACTTTACGCATCGAAAAGTGACCGATGCCGCAGAGTTCGGCACAGGCCAACTCATACTCGAAGGTCTCCCATAATTGCCGGCCATCGTCGTCTTTGGGGTCGATTTGCTGGTACTCCGGGTACTTGGCCAGCTCGGTGCGGTACTCTTCGGTGGTTTTCTCGGGCGTGAAGACAAAGTAAGTCGGGATACCCGGCACGGCATCCATTTTAACGCGGAAGTGTGGCAGGTAAAAATCGTGCAGCACGTCACGGGCCATGATCCGCACGCGGACTTTCTTGCCTACGGGGAGTACCAGCTCGGCCGGCTTGAAATCATCGTGGTTCTTCTCGTCCGTCCAGTCCTGACCCAAGTTGTTTACACCCGTGATCATGCGAAAATCGCGGCGACCGAGTTTTCCGTCGGGTCCGGGGTAGCGCAGCTCCCAGGCAAACTGGTAGCCCGTGGCCTCGATCTCCATGAATTCCTGGTCCTTGCCGGCTACATCACCCATGATCTCGTTCCACGCATCCAGTCCACCGACGACCAAAAAGGTCATTACTACGGCGGGAATCACCGTCCAGACGATCTCGATCGTGTTGTTGTGAGAGATAAAACGTGCGCGACGGTTCTTGTTGTAGCGGTAGCGGTAGGCATAGTAAAACAAGAATACGTGCGTGATCACGAACACGATGTAGGTGAAAAAGAACGTCAGCGCGAAGGTATCGTCGATCAGGCTACCATGCTCGGAAGCCGATTCGTGGGGACCGTAGCCGAGAAACCAGTTCTTGTAGTACAGCATCGAAACGGCCGTCAGGATCAGGAAACCGATCATAAACAGCATCATCGAACGACCGACGGTGTTGGTAGAACGCGCTTGTGCTTCTTCTTCTCCCCGTAGCTTAGACGCCAACTCCGTCACCTTACCGATCTGTACGGTAATGATGATCACGAGAGCAACGCAAAGTAGTACCAGTAATGTGGTCATTTCCAAGTTCATTTAGCGGGCCAAAATTCAGTGATGGCCCCAATCCGGGATTCCTCCCAAAGATACACGTATGCAACAATTTGGAGCACGTTTGGTCAGCTACGTGCACCTTATTTAGATTTAATCCAGACAAAACATTTCGCTCCCACCGGACAAGCGATGGGAGGGGGCGCGACCGCAGGGAGCGAGACGCGTTAGCGGCCGTAGTGAAACGGAGCCCCGGACGCAGCGACCCCGCGCCTTAGCGCGGGGATGGCCCCAAAACACCCTATCCCCACAATCTTACACGTGGTGATGCTCGCTCTCCACCAGGTAGGGATCGTTCTTCGGACGCAAGGCGGAGTGCTGCAACTTGCTCAGCACGAAGAAGAGGAAGCCACCGAGGAAACCGATAAATGTACCGATCTCCAGGAAACCCGGCAGGGTATATCCGGCCTTGAAGGGCACGATTACCTCACCGTGAGCATCTTCTTCTTCATCTCCATCATTTACCCGGTACTGACCGGCCAGCGCGGATACGGGCCGTTCTTCCATACCGGAACGGTCGATGGGCAGCACGGACATATCTTGCTCCGCCTCCGATTTGCCGCCGCTGACGTGGCTGCGGTCCACGGGGTCGTAGCCATCGTTATCCTCGGCTGCTTATTCGCCGTGGTAGTTTTGGTCGTGCGCGTGGTCTTCCGACATCGCCAACAGGGCGGGGTCAGAAGCATGATCGGTGCTGTGTCCCTCGGTATCGCTGTCCAAATGATCTCCGGCAACGTGGGTATGTTCCTCGCCGGCACCGTGAGAATGGGCTTCGCCACTAGCGTGCGCCTCGTCGTGGGCGGCTGTCGTCATGTCGTGGTCCTCGCCGTGGGCTTCGATCGTATGCTCGTCGCCGTGTCCGGCCATGCCGTGCTCGTCGCCGTGTACGTGTTCGTTGTGCTCGCGGATGGACAGGGCAACGGCGGGCTTGATCATCTGGAAAAAGTCGACCCAGTGGCCCACGAAAACAAAGAGCGCGGCGAAGAACAGCGTACCGTACTTGCGCTTGTTCTTGTTGCTCATCAGGATGATGAACGGCAGCAGCAGGTTGATGAGCAAGATACCGTAGAAGAGCACCCGGTAATTGTCCAGTCGCTCGCGGAAGTAGATCGTTTCTTCCCCCACGTTGGCGTACCAGATCAGCATATACTGCGAGAACCAGAGGTAGGCCCAGAAGATGGAGAAGGCAAACAGGTACTTGCCCAAATCGTGCAGGTGTTCGTCGGTCACGTTCGGGAAGTAGCCGCGGCTCTTCAGGTAGATCAGCATCATGATCGTCAGTGCGATCATGGAAACAAACCAGGAAGCCGTGGCGTACCACGCGAACATGGTCGAGTACCAGTGGGCATCCAGCGACATCACCCACAGCCAGATCATAAAGGCACTGGTAAAACCGGCAATGGGCAGAAAGGCCGCCGCGTACCGCTTATAAATGCGGTGGTTGCGGTAGTCACCCACGGCATTATCGTCCTCGCCCACGCTCAGGCTGCGCATCTTGTCGGCGAAAAAGTACCACAGGCCGCCGAAAATGATCGTGCCGCCGATGTACCAGTAGATATTCAGGAACCCGGACTTGTGCGTCAGGATGGTGTCGTTCGCCACGGCTTCCGCGTCGTTCCAGTGATACAGGTGGGTACTGTGCAACACCAGGGCTACCATAATGACACCCATCAGCACCAGGGCCGGTAGTAGCCACAGCGACATGGCTTCCCACACCCGCTTCATCACCACGTACCAGCCCGCGTAGGCGGTCGTGAAGGCGGCCATCGCGAAGAGGGCCGTAAAGCCCAGCCCCAGAAAGAAGACCGTGTTGTGCAGGTAATTCGACCAGAAGCGCGCGTGGTGGTACTCGGCGTACAGGAAGTAAGTCAGCACCAGGCAGATCAGGCCGACGGCCATCATCACGCCCGTCGTCAACTTGGCCCGGCTGGAAAATATAAATTGCTCCATGAGTGGGAGGGGTTCTTGCTTAGTTAGTTCGGTTGGTCGGCGGCCCCGGCGGGGCCGCCCAAGTCGTTATTTGCGCTTGCGCGGGGCGTTGCCCTCACCCGAGGTGGTGGGCGCGGGGGTAGTGGCGTCGGTTGCACCGTTGCTTCCGCTCGTGGGGGCAGTCTGGTCCGGCGAGGCGGTAGCACCACCCTGCGAGGCGGGTGCCGCGTCGGCACCGGTTTCTTCCTGCGGCGTCCGCTGGGCTACCATGCCCAACTGGCCGCCGGGCGTACCGAACACGGGGTTCAGCGTATTGGCATTCATATCATACACCAACTTGGTTTCCTTGGCCTGCAGTGCCCGGATGTAGTGAATCACCTGCCAGCGCTCCTCATAGCTCATCTTGTCAGCGTAGGCACCCATCGCATTCTTGCCGTACATAATGGCGTGGTAGTAGCGGCCGTTACCGGCAGCCAGAAACTGCTCGTTCAGGAAATTGGCCGGGGCCAGGGGATACTTCGCCTGGGGGTTCTGATCGGTATCGTAGATGTATCCCAGACCGTTTCCTTTCTCACCGTGGCAAATAGCGCAAAACAGGTCGTAGACCAGTTTGCCCTTGGCCAGTCCCTTCTCCGTGATCGGGAAGGGGTTATCCGTCAGTTCGGCCTCGGCCCGCAGGCGTTCTTCCTCCGTGTCCAGGTAGTAGTAGGGGGCGTGGCCGTTCATCGGCACGGCTATTGCATTAGGACGCGTGGGGCGCGTCAGCTCCTCCATCATCCGCATGCCGGGACTCATCCGTCCATCCACTTCGTCCACCATGCCGGCCAGGTCGCCATTGGCCAGCTCCACGCCCGCATAGCCGCGGGGCACGGTGCCATGCACGGTATACTTGGGGTAGGCCAACTTAGATTTCGCTACCACCGACTCGTTATCGAACGTATTGTAGTAATAGCTCTCGTACAAGTTGGCATCGTAGGCTAGCGAGTGCGCCATGTCCGGCATATACTCACTGCCTGTCTCCTCGCCGCCGGGTTCTCCGCAGGCCGTCAGGGCGATCGCCAACAGTGACAACAAGGTCCATTTAATAATCGTATTCATTTTCGCTCCAATGTACCCCGCTCGCTCGGTGGGGTGTTGTTCTAAAAGTTGTCGGGGGCGTTTTTTTCGGGGCCATCCCCTCGCTACCGCTCGCGGTCGCTGTGTCCGTGGCTCGCTGTTCGCTCGGCCCTGCGGGCTCCTCCCTTGCGGTCGGCCCACTCCCAGCGCTTGTCCGGGCGGCTTAAGCTGCTAGACCGGAATCTTTTTGGTATCCACGAATCCGGCACCCGTCTGGCTGAAGTAATCATTCAGTTTATTCTTTTCGTCCGTATCCAGACCGGATACGTCAAAAGCTACGCAGAACTTATCGTCCGTGATCCGGTCGTGCAGGCGGGGCGGTGCCGCGCCCGGTCCCAAGCCGCAGATGATGTAAAAAGTCGTTACCATACCCACGGCCGCAAATAAAACGGTCAACTCGAAGGTGATCGGCATAAAGGCCGGTACCGACCAGTAGGGCTTGCCACCGAAAATAATCGGCCAGTCACGGGTAAAGATCCAGGTCATCACCCCGAAGGCGGTGGCCGTACCCAGTGCGCCGTAGACGAAGCCCGCCTGGTGCAGACGGCTTTCCTCCAGGCCCAGCAGGGGGTCCAAACCGTGCACGGGGAAGGGGGTGTACACGTCGTAGATGTCCAGGTGCGCCGCGTTGGCCGCTCGCACGGCATCCAGCATTACCTGCTCGTCGTCGTACAGGCCGAAGAGGATCTCCTTGTGCGCGGTATCGAAGGCGTATTGTTCAACGGCTAAGTGTGCCATGTTTCTTCTTTTTGGTAATGCTCGGTTAGTGGTCGCGGTTCTGGCCGGTCTCGTTGTCGATGTCCACCGTTCCGCCGGCGGCAATGCTGCCCTTGTTGGTCGGCACTACCGTACCGTGGTGGGCACCGTGACCGATGTACTGGTCGCCGGCCGACTTCAGGATACTCTTCACTTCCGCGATTGCTACTACCGGGGCTACCCTGGTAAAGATGAGGAAGAGGGTAAAAAACAGTCCCAACGTACCGATAAAGATGCAAATCTCTACCCAGGTCGGCACGTAGTAGCTCCAGCTCGAAGGCAGGTAGTCCCGTGCCAGCGTGGTGGAAATGATCACGAAACGCTCGAACCACATCCCGATGTTGATGAAGATCGACATAAAGAAGGTCCAGAAAATACTGCGCCGGATCTTCTTGCTCCAGAAAATCTGGGGCGATAGTACGTTACAGAGCATCATTCCGATGTAGCTCCAGTAGTAAGGGCCCATCACGCGGTTCATGAAAGCAAACTGCTCGTAGACGTAACCCGAGTACCAGGCAATGAATAGCTCGGTCAGGTAAGCCACGCCCACCAATGAACCGGTGGCCAGGATTACCTTGTTCATCGACTCGATGTGCTGAAGCGTAATGTACTGCTTCAGGTTCAGCACCTTGCGCGTGATCAGCATCAGGGTCTGCACCATCGCGAAACCCGAGAAAATGGCCCCCGCTACAAAGTAGGGAGGAAAGATCGTAGTGTGCCAGCCCGGAATAACCGAAGTGGCAAAGTCAAAGGAAACGATGGTGTGTACCGAAAGTACCAGCGGCGTGGCCAGTCCGGCCAGTACCAGCGAGAGGCTCTCCCACCGCTGCCAGTGCTTGGCCGATCCCGTCCACCCGAAGGAGATCACGCTGTAGATCTTGCGCCGGAAACCCGTGGCCCGGTCCCGCACCGTGGCAAAATCGGGCACCAGACCGGTATACCAAAACAACAAGGATACGGTGAAGTAGGTCGAGATGGCAAATACGTCCCAGAGCAGCGGCGAGTTAAAGTTCACCCACAGCGGTCCCCGCGTATTGGGATAGGGGAAGATGAAGAACGCCAGCCACAGACGGCCCATGTGAATGAGCGGGAACTGGCCCGCACACATCACCGCGAAAATAGTCATGGCCTCCGCCGCTCGGTTAACGCCCGTCCGCCATTTCTGACGGAACAGCAGGAGGATGGCCGAGATCAGCGTACCGGCGTGACCGATACCTACCCACCACACGAAGTTGGTAATGTCCCAGCCCCAGTTAATGGTGCGGTTCAGGTTCCAGGAACCAATGCCGACCCAGATCGTCCAGGCGACCGAAAAGGCGAATAGCCCCAGGCACATCACCGAAATGATAAAGGCGACAACCCAGGTAGGCCCCGGTGTTTGCTCGGTCGGCGAGCAGATGTCTTCCGTGATCTGGTGGTAGGTCTTACCACCCTCGATCAGGGGTTCCCGGATGGGAGATATGGGTGAACTCATGTGCAATTCCTTTTGCGAAAGTCAAACCGCCCGCAGGCGATCGTATAATTTACCGCTTCCGACCCGGCCGTCGGGGCCGCATCGGAAGCGGGAATAGTTGATTTAGACGGCCAATTCCTCGCTGGAGTTATGGACGCGGGCCGCGTAGAAGACCGATGGCTGAACGTTCGTTTCTTCCAAGACCAGGTAGTTGAGCGGATTCTCGATCTGCGCGGCTACCTCGCCCTGGCGGTTGTTGCGGTCACCGAAGGTGATCGCACCGGTGGGGCAGGCCGTCTGGCAGGCCGTCCGTACATCGGTATCGCGCAGGGCGCGCTTCTCGACCTTGGCCTGGAGCTTACCCATCTGCAACCGCTGCGTACAGAAAGAACACTTCTCGATCACGCCGCGTGAGCGGACGGTCACGTCGGGGTTCAGTACCATCCGCGTCAGGTTATCCGCGCCGAAGGCTAGTTCCTCGCCGTTTACCAACGGCTCGTTGCTGGAGAACATATCGCCCGTGGTGTAGTCCAGCCAGTTGAAGCGGCGGACTTTATAGGGACAGTTGTTCGCGCAGTAGCGGGTACCGATGCAGCGGTTGTAGGTCATCTGGTTCAGTCCCTCGTCACTGTGGGGCGTGGCCGCTACCGGACAGACGTTCTCGCAGGGTGCGTTGTCGCAGTGCTGGCACATCATCGGCTGGTAGACCGTCTTGGGATTCTCGTAGTCGCCGTAGTAGTAGCGGTCGATCCGCAGCCACTTCATTTCGTGGTGGCGGAATACCTCGTACTTACCCACTACCGGAACATTGTTCTCGGCCACGCAGGCTACCTCGCAGGCACCGCAACCGATGCAGGCGTTCAGGTCTACGTGCATCGCCCACCAGTGACCCTGGCTGTAGATGTCGTCTACGTACTCGTCGTAGGGGTAAAGCGTTGCATCGTTGAGGTGCATGGCCTCGGCCCGCTTCTCACTGATGTGCTCCATCAACTGGGGCAACTCGTCGACGTGGCCATTGTAAATGATCGAACGATCCACCAATCCGCCCTGGAAACCGGAACCGAGGGCCATCACGGTCTTCTCGTCCACGTTAAAGGGCTTCAGGTACTGCTGTTGCTCTTCGGTCAGCTTGCCGGCGATGTTTTCGGTATCGCCCGTTTTTTCATTATAATAGAGCACGGCGCCCTGCTCGTCACGGGCGGTCAGGCCCATGGTATGGTGGTACTGCACGCTGGCAAATTCCTCCTCCACGTCTACGGCTTCCGACACCTCGGCATTCACGGCATAATACTGTACGTAGCCGTCTTCGTCGATGCTCAGCCAGGGATAGACATTAATACCGATCCCGCTGCCCAATTGGCGACCCTGTACACCGGTCACACCGCGGCCGTAGCCCAACGCGATGGCAAAAGTGCCGGGCTGCTGGCCGAACTGGCGCACGGCCGTAGCCACCTGCATCGGCAGGTCGCCACCCAGGGATACCTCTACTTTGTCGGCCTTGCCCTTGTATTCCTCGGGGCTGAGGTTGTTGTAGGCAACGTAGTCGTTGCCGCCTTCCCACCCCACGGGAATGGACAGGTAGTTGCCCCATACGGTCCGCAGCACGGGATCGGGCATCTCCTGCAACCAGGGGTTGCCGGCGTAGCTGCCGTTACCGATGTTGACGGTCTCGTAGAAAGTAATTTCTTTGGTCTCGGCCGCTGCCGTAGCCCGGACGCCGCGTGCCCCACTCAGGCCGTTGGCGTTATAGCGGCGCACGGTAGTGACGGCCGGGGTTCCGCCTACGATGGCGGTGGAATCCTGTGCCGTCGTGCCGGTCGTTGCGGCCGTCGACCGCGATCCACCGGCGTAGCCGATACCGAAGTCGTTGATGCCTCCCGTGGCGGGCAGGATACGGACGCCGTCGTGTAGCGCACTATCCCAGTAAGCCGCGAAGGTCGCGTACTTACTCTGCTGTCCGAAAGCGGTGGAGCGCCAGTTGTCCTGCAGGTAATTGAGGTAGGGCTGCTCGGCTTCCGTATTGTAGCGGTCGCTTTCGGCCCAGACCAGCAAGCTGGCTCCCTGCTGACGGGTACCGGCTTTGCCGACCGTCTGGAAGATCGGCATAATCGTCGGCTGCACCAGGGTGTAGCTTCCTTGCTTGGCCTCGATGTCGCTCCAGCTCTCCAAATAATGGTGATTGGGCGTCAGGTAGTTGCAGAGCAGGGCCGTTTCGTTGGGCACGCCGCTCATGCTGATCTTGGTCCGCACTTTTCCGGCGGCGGCAATGAACCGCTGTGCCAGGGGCGTATCGTAGGCGGGGTTGGCCCCGTCCATCACGATCAGGCAATCCACGCTGCCGGCCTCCATCTCGCCCACCAGGCGGGCCAGGTCCTGGTCGCTACCCTGCCGCTGGAGCGACATCCGATCGGTTTCGATCGTCGTGCCGTAGCTGCCCAGGGCGTTGTTGATGGCATTCACCATCAGTTGTTCGGTCAGGTTGTTGCTGCCGCAGACCACCAGGGCCTTGCCGCGGGCGGCCTGTAGTTGGGCGGCCAGCCGGTCCAGCTTGCCGGCCGTGGCGGCGGGCAGGTTGACGGAGCTACCACCACCCACGATCTTATTGTACAGGGCCATCACGGCGGCACCCTGCTCGGAGGGTTTTACCAGGATGCGGTTGTCCGCATTAGAGCCGGTCATGCTCATGTGCCCCTCGATCTGCACGTGGCGCGAGATCGTTTTCTTGGCTGCCGTGATCTTACGCGTCCGGCCGTACTGCGTGGCATACTCGATGGGCGATACCCAGGTACCCAGGAAATCACATTCGATACCGACGATCAGGTCGGCCTTGTCGAAGCGGTAGCTCGGGATGGCGCGGACGCCGAAGCTGCGCTGGTTGGCATCCAGCAGGGCGGCGGCCGACACGGGGTCGTACTGCACGAACACGGCCTGCGGGTAGGCGGTCTTGAATTCCTGCACGGCCATTTTCAGTGAGGGACTCATCTCGGTGTGGCTCACCAGGCGGACGCGGCCGCCTGACTTCAGGCTCTCCCGGATTTCGCGGTCGATCACCTGCCAGGCGCGGGTCTCCTCGTCAGCGTTCTTGCGGCGCACGGCGCGGCCGGCATCCAGCCGATAGGGGCCGTCGTAGCGGCTGGTGTCGTACAGGCTCAGTACCGACGCCTGGGCGCGGGCACTGGTGCCGCCCTTGGTGATGGGGCTAAAACTGTTGCCCTCCACTTTGATCGGACGGCCATCGCGGGTCTTCACCAGTACGGGGCAGTAATCACCGCCCTGCGCGAAGGTAGACGCGAAGTAGGAGGCGACGCCGGGAACGATGGTATCGGGCTTAACCACGTAAGGGATCGCCTTACGCACGGGAATCTCGCACGAGGCGATGGTCGCCGCACCGATTCCGAAACCGAGGTACTTCAAAAAATCGCGGCGGCTGGCCTCCAGGCGGGAATCGCCGATGGGGAGGGGCTTATCCTCGAATTCTTCGTTCTGACGGGTGACGTAATCCTCGCTGTTGGCTAGTTGATCCGTTCCGATCCAGATGTCGTTCTGCTTGTTCATTCAGCTTTGTTTTTCCTTTCCCTGGTCTCCCGTAGGAGCAGGTCTCGCTGGAAAGGAGTAGACCTTATATATAGAGTCGTTTCCCCAGCGGGGAAAAGAGGTTCGTTCAATTAGTAGTGGCAGCGCTGGCAGTTCAGTCCGCCCACGTCTTCCACGGTCACGGCGGTCCGCTCACCGGCCTGAATTTGCTCGTGGTAGTTCTCGTAGGCCTGGTAGTAGTCGTTGTCCTTAAACTTCACCTCCGTTTGGCGGTGACAGTTGATGCACCAGCCCATGCTGAGGGGCGAGTACTGGTAGACCTTCTCCATTTCCTGGATGGGACCGTGACAGTTCTGGCACTCCAACTGGCCCACCGTTACGTGCTGGGCGTGGTTGAAGTAAACGTGGTCGGGCAGGTTGTGGATCCGCACCCACTCGATCGGTCCGGCCAGTTTGTTGTAGGACTCGGTCACGTCGTTGGCCGACAGGGCCGTGTACAAACCGTTGATCTGCTCGTCCACCACGTCCTCTACGTCGTCGTAGTCCTTGCCTTCCGCGTCGCGCTCCTTAATATAGTTATCGGCGATCCACTTCTCGAAGATGGGCTTAACGTCCTCATCATTCATGTTCTCATAGTCGTCGATGTACTTGTCCGTCGTCGGGTCATAACCGATGGCGGCGTAGATCTTGGTCAACTCGGCCGTACCGTATTGCGAACCGACCTTAATGGCGCGGTGGCAGTTCATGCAGGTATTCACGGCGGGGATGACGGAATGCTTTGAGCGGCGGGCACCATCGTGGCAGTACTGGCATTCGATCTTATGGATACCGGAGTGCACGGAGTGTTCGAATTTGATCGGCTGCTCGGGTGAGTAATCCTGCTGGCGGCCCATCGCAATGGCGTTATTGACCGTCTTGAATCCGCCGATCACAACGGCCGCGAAAATCACGAAAGCAATGATGCCCTTGCTGGTCAGCAGGTCCAGCAGCGTCTTGCGCTCGGCGGGGGCATTACCCTCGCGGGTAGCCACCATATAGCTCAGGTTAGATGACACGCGTGCCAGCACCACCGCCAGGGCCAGTAGCACCAGACCGAGGATAATGAAGAGAAAGGTATTGTCCGTTTCCGTCTCAACGGGAACGCCGCCAATCTCAGTAGTAGTAGCCACCTTATCACCACCCGCCACGACAAAATTGACGTAAGCGATCGTATTTTCAATGTCCTGATCGCTCAGGCCGTTGAAATTACTCATGATGGCAGGGCCGTACTGCTCCCACAACTCCACGGCGCGGGGTTGCCCCGTCTGGATCAGGGCCTGCGAGTTACGGATCCACTTATAGAGATCTTCGCGGGGGTAAGCGGCCCAGCGTTCTTCCAGGCCCGCCAGGGCGGGGCCGGTGGCGTTGACCACCATGTTGCCGGCGTGGCAGCTGGCGCAATTACTACGGAAGATGGCCTTACCCGCATTGGGGTCGCCGGCACCATCGGTGCCCGCATCACCGGCCTCGGCCGGTGCGGTGTCCACGATCACGCCGGGCTGATCGGCATCGGCGGCGGTAGTCACCTCGGCCGGCTCCTGAGCAAAGCCCATCACGGCCAGGCAGAGTACGAGCCAGGTTAGGAAGAAAAAGCGGGGTAATACGGTCCTATCTATCATTGTCAGTTGACCTTTAACTTGTTGCAAAACGGAGGCAAACAGCCCACCGCTTCATTGCCGCAAAGATACTCCCGTGACAATTCTTTAACAAACTTGTGGGTCTTTGTCGTTCTTATTTAGATCGGTTCTACGTAAAATCCGTTGAAAACTATTTAGTGGGAAAGTCCGCTTGGCGGGGCGGTGGGGGGCTATTTATCTATCGGCGACCGGTTTTGGGCGTGCCCCCGCGCCTGCCGCGGCAGGCGCGGGGTCGGCGTCTTCCAGGCTCCCTGGCGGTCGGTGCTGCGCACTGCCTCGCTACGCTCGTCACCTTCCAGGTGCCTCACGCGGGTGGGCCGAACCCCAATCGTAACCAGGATCGCGGAAATCACGCATGGGTCGCGATCACCGGATCGCGCAAGTAGGGATGGCCAAGCGCGACAATTTACGCATCCGCGTACCCGACGTGGTCGTCGGGGGCCGATTGTATCGTTGAGCAATAGCCGTGCCGACGCGCCCCCCCCGCGTGAGGGGCCTGGACCGGCCGGCCCCCGGAATAACGGCTAACGGTTAGCAATGACCGTCGTTGGGGGCCGGAGCCCGGAGGGCCAAGCCGCCAGGCGCGCGGGGAAGGGCCCGACCCCGCCGTTGAGGCGGGGGCACGCCCAGGAAACCCGCCCCTTTTCACCTCCGCTGCCGCTAATTTGCCGGGCGTGCCGTACCTTGGGCACCCGCTCCGTGGGGGCGCTGACTCTGAAAAATACAATACCATGGCACTGAGCCAAGACACCATTAACGCGCAGGTCTGGAAGGCGTGCGATACGTTTCGCGGTACGATTGACGCGACCCAGTATAAGGACTATATTTTGACGATGCTGTTTGTGAAGTACCTGAGCGACGTGCTGCGGGAGAAGCGGGAGGGCTATGCGAAGAAGTATAAGGACGATGCCAAGCGGGTGGACCGCGCGATGGCGCTGGAGCGGTTTCAGGTGCCGGAGACGGCGACTTTCGATTACCTGCATGAGCAGCGGAACCAGCCGTTTACGGAGGTGGCAACGGCGGGCGGGGAGCGGCTGAATAAGGACCTGGGCGAGCTGATCAATATTGCGCTGGAGCAGATAGAGGAGGCGAACCGGGAGAAGCTGGCGGGGGTGTTTCGGAACATCGACTTTGCGAACCAGGCCAACCTGGGGCAGCCGAAGGACCGCAACCGGCGGCTGCGTAATTTGCTGAACGACTTTGCGCCGCTGGACCTGCGGCCGAGCAACCTGGCGGGTAATGACGTGATCGGGGATGCGTACGAGTTTCTGATCGAGCGGTTTGCGAGTGACGCGGGCAAGAAGGCCGGGGAGTTTTATACGCCGGGCCAGGTGTCGAGTTTGCTGGCGAAGCTGGTGGAGCCGGAGGCCGGGCACCGGATCTGCGACCCGACCTGCGGGTCGGGGTCGTTGCTGCTGAAGACGGCGCGGGAGGTGGGCAACGCCAATGTGAGCCTGTACGGGCAGGAGGCGAACGGCAGCACCTGGGCACTGGCGCGGATGAATATGTTTTTGCACGGCATGGACAGCGCGACGATCGAGTGGGGTGACACGATCAATAACCCGAAACTGCTGGAGAACGACGGCCTGATGACCTTTGACGTGGTGGTGGCCAATCCGCCGTTTAGCCTGGACAAGTGGGGCGCGGAGGACGCGGCGCAGGACCGCTACAACCGGTTTCACCGGGGCGTGCCGCCGAAGAGTAAGGGGGATTATGCCTTCATTACGCACATGATAGAGACGCTGAACGCGCACGGCCGCGCGGGCGTGGTGGTGCCCCACGGGGTGCTGTTCCGGGGCGGGGCGGAGGGGAAGATCCGGCAGCAACTGATCGAGGATAATCTGCTGAGCGCGGTGATCGGGCTGCCGGCCAACCTGTTTTACGGCACGGGCATACCGGCCGCCATCCTGATCTTCGATAAGGCGAAGGAAACCGAGGACGTGATCTTCGTGGACGCGAGCGCGGACTACGAGTCGGGCAAGAACCAGAACAAGCTCAACGACGAGCACATCAGCGTCATCTTCGATACCTACCGCGAGCGCATCACCCAGGACAAATACTCCTACCTCGCCACCCGCGCGGAGATCGCCGAGAACGACTACAACCTCAACATCCCCCGCTACGTGGACACTTTCGAGGAGGAGGAGCCGGTGGATATTGGGGCTACTCAGGTGCGGATTGGGGAGTTGAAGGAGGAGCTGGGCCGGGTGGAGGCGGAGTTGGCGGGGTATATGGAGAAGTTAGGGTTTTAGAGCGCTAAGTTGCCTTATCGAAATGTTTACTCCTGCTTGACAATAGCCACTTCACCACAAACACCTCCACATGACTACTCAACTTCTAATTCCCAACAGTATAGCGACTCTCTTCCTTTGAGATCACGATGAACCTAGCGGCCAAGTTGTTTGATCGCGGACTGATATCTTCCGGGCAAGCGGCCGAGATTGCTGGTATTTCCAAAAAAAATTTATTCAAATAGTTGGCCAGTACGATGTTTCCATTTTCCAGTATGGTGAAGACGAACTGGCGGACGAGCTGAAAAGTCTGTAAATGATTCCGCTAACGAAAAATCCAAAAACACAAATAAATTTGCACCACATGAACTCAAGACCTACTTTTGTAGCGACAGTACCGGTCATACTTCCCACCAGCACAGTGTCCCAGGACCGGTCATTGCCTACTGCAATAGCTTCGGCTTATGAGTGGGCCGTACCCGCCAAGCTTTCCTCCCGGGGTCTGCGAAGCGGGTCCTTTAATTTTAAGGGGGTATGATCTACAGTAAGCCTGCCATCACCGTCCCCGAACAGATACCTGGAAAACTGGCGGCACGGTATCTCCATTGTCCGCAACATCGCCGCCCATCATAACCGTCTTTTTCAGCGTACCATCGCCGGAACGCCGGTGCTCCACCTACGCTAGCCGGTTTGTGGATCGATGTAGCTCATATCAGTAAGCAAAGCGCTTACATACAGTTTTCCAAGATGGCCTATCTCCGTCCAGTTCAATCAGCCCCGGCAACCGCTTCGACTGTCCACCTGAACGATTTGTTTGCAACGTACCCTGCTGTCAAGTTCAATCTCAGAAACCGGCTTCCCCGAACCAACTGGCAACCAACCCGACCCCTCTGGTAGAGGGCCGGGGGTAGATCACCCCCATCCCACCCCAAAAATTAACAACCACTGCCCCAAATCAAAAACCAAAAACCGAGAACCGGAATCTAAAATGCCCGCCCGCACGCCCCGGCTACCACCTCACGAAACTCGGATGGCTACCGGTGGAGTGGGAGGTGGTTAGGTTGAAGGAGATAATCCACCGATTTGAATCGGGAGTTAGTGTCAATGGTGAGGATACAAGAAAAGTGGAAGGCGAAATCGGTGTTCTGAAAGTTAGTGCAGTAACTTATGGTGTTTTTGATGAAGAAGCATACAAAACAGTTATTCCCAAAGACATAACCCGTGTTAAGACAAATCCGAAAATAAATCATATCATTAGTAGTCGGGCAAATACACCCGATTTGGTAGGCGCAAGTGCGTATATACATAAGACGTACACCGATCTAATTCCTATTGGTAAATATATGGCAAATGGAATCAATTCGAAGTCAAATAATTAGCTTAACTGTTCAATTTGTATTTAGAACTCTAGTCAACTAGATAGGTCTTGAGAGCGAATGGAAAGGTTCAATTTAGAAACGACAGGGTCAAGTGGAAGTATGAAGAATATTTCTAAATCATCATTGCCCTTTCGCTACCAATCCCCCTTCCCCCCTCCCCGAACAAACCCGCATCGCCACCTGCCTCACCACCTGGGACCAAGCCATCACCACCACCCGCAACCTCCTCGAACAACTCGAAACCCGCAAAAAAGGACTCATGCAGCGGCTGCTGACGGGGGAGGTGAGGTTGCCGGGGTTTGGGGGGGAGTGGAAGGAATTTAGGGCAGGGCGTTTATTTACAAGCATCAGCGATAAAAAACACGACGGCGAATTTGAAGTCTTGTCAGCCACGCAAGAAAGAGGTGTTATCCCGAGAAGTGAGGTTGGGATAGATATTAAATATGACAAATCCAGCCTCAGTAGTTATAAGAAGGTGACTCAAGGAGACTTCGTTATCTCCTTAAGATCGTTTCAGGGCGGCATCGAATTTTCTAATTATACGGGGCTTGTTAGTCCTGCTTATACGGTCCTTCGTGGAACGGAAGAAACAAACTCTGTTTTCTTTACTGAGTATTTCAAGACACAAACATTTATTAATCGTTTGAATTCTATTATTTATGGAATCCGGGACGGGAAGCAAATCAGCTATAAAGAGTTTTCCTCGCTGAAAATTTTTCTCCCTTCTATGCTTGAGCAAATAGCAGTAGGTAAAGTAATCGGTTCTATTCAAGCAGAAATATCCCTTTATAAAGAAAAACTAGCCACCCTAGAAACCCAGAAACGCGGCCTGATGCAACAACTCCTCACCGGCCAAAAACGCCTGTTCGCATGATGACGCCCAGCTTCCGGGAGGACCACGTCTCCCAACTACCGGCCCTGCAACTGCTCATCAACCTGGGCTACACCTACCTGCCGCCCGCCGAGGCGGACCGGCTGCGGGGCGGGCGCAAATCGGCGGTGCTGCTGGAAAGCGTGCTGCGCGAGCGGCTGGCGGACATCAACGCCATCGCGCGGCGGGGGGAGGTCCACGCGTTTTCGGACGCCAACCTGGACGGCGCGGTGCGCGCCCTGCGGGAGCTGCCCACGCAACTGGGATTCCTGGAGGCCAACAGCTACCTCTACGAACTGCTGACGCTGGGCAAGAGCTTCGAGCAGCGCATCGACGGCGACAAGAAGAGCCATACCCTGCACTACATCGATTGGCTGCGGCCGGAGAATAACGTGTTTCACGTGACCGAGGAGTTTCCCGTCACGCGCAGCGGCCCGGCCACCACCTACCGGCCGGACGTGCTGCTGTTCGTGAACGGCATCCCGCTGGTGGTTATCGAATGCAAGAGTCCCGCCCTGACGGGCACCACCCCGCCGGTGGACCTGGCCGTGGAGCAGCAGGTGCGTAATTTCAAGAGCGACGGCATCCGCGACCTCTACGTCTACAGCGCCCTGCTGCTGGCCCTGGCGGATAACGCCGCCAAGTACGCCACCACGGGCACGGGCAAGAAATACTGGTCGGTCTGGAAGGAACGCTATCCCTCCAAGGCCGCCGCCGAGCGCGACCGCGCGCAGTTGCGGGAACTGAAGAACCGGGTGCTGAGTGACGAGCAGAAACAGTCGCTGTTCTCCGAGCGCGGTTTCGGTTTTCACTACGCCCGCCGCTACTTCGACGCGCTGGACGAATCGGTGCGCCCGCCCACCGTGCAGGACGAGCTGGTCTACTCCCTCTGCCGCCCCGAGCGGCTGCTGGACCTGATCCGTAACTACACCCTCTTCGACGGCGGCACCAAGAAAGTGGCCCGTTACCAGCAGTTCTTCGCCGTGCGCGACGCGCTGGAGCGCGTCAGCCAGTTCCAGCCCGACGGCAGCCGGCGCGGCGGCACGGTCTGGCACACCCAGGGCAGCGGCAAATCGTTGACGATGGTGATGCTGGCCCAGGCCCTGATCGGCCGGCCGGGGATTCCCAACCCCCGCATCATCCTGGTTACCGACCGCGTGGACCTGGACGACCAGATCGCCGGCACCTTTACCAAGTGCGACGTGGAAGTGGCGCAGGCCAAATCCGGCAGCGACCTGACCGCCCTGCTGGAAAGCGACGGCGGGCGGGTGATCACCACCATCATCAACAAATTCGAGGCGGCGGTGCGGCAGATCAAGGAGCCGTTCGACGACCCTGACATCTTCGTGCTCATCGACGAGGGGCACCGCACGCAGTACGGCACTTTCAACGTCAGCATGCAGCGGGTTTTCCCCCGGGCCTGCTTCATCGCCTTTACCGGTACGCCGCTGATGAAAAAGGAGAAGCGGACCGACACCAAATTCGGCGATTACATCGGCCTGCCCTACACCGTGGCCGACGCGGTGGCCGACGGGGCCGTGGTGCCGCTGCTCTACGAGGGGCGGCACAACCACATTACGGTCAACGAAGACCCCATCAACCGTTACTTCGACCGCGTTTCCGAGCCATTGCCCGAGTACGGCAAGCAGCAACTGAAGAAGAAATTCAACACCGAGGACCACCTCAACCGCGCCGACCAGGTAGTGGAGGCCCGCGCCTGGGACATCAGCCGCCACTACGAGGATTTTTTCCAGACCCACAACGATACCTACAAGCCCAAGGCGCAACTGGTGGCCCCGCGCGTGAAAACCGCGCTGCTGTACAAAAAGTACCTCGACCAGATCGGCAAGGTCACCAGCGAGGTGGTGGTCACCCGCTCCGATCAGCGGGAGAACCACGAGGACGGCTTTTACGACGCGGACGAGGACCGCGATTTCGAGGACCGCTACTTTGCCGCCATGCAGGACAAGTACGGCGACCAGAAGAAGTTCGAGGAAGCGGTCATCGGCGACTTCAAGAAGCGCGAGGAACCCGAGATCCTGATCGTAGTGGCCAAGCTACTGACCGGTTTCGACGCCCCGGCCAACACGGTGCTCTACCTCTGCCGGTCGCTTAAAGAGCATACCTTACTGCAGGCCATCGCGCGGGTCAACCGCGTCTACCCCGGCAAGGACTACGGCTACATCATCGACTACTACGGTAACCTGGGCAACCTCGATAGCGCCCTGGAGACCTACACCAACCTGGAGGGCTTCGAGGCCGAGGACATCGCCGGGGCACTGACCAACATCCGCGAGGAGATCGCTAAGCTGCCGCAGGCCCACGCCGAAGTGTGGGAGATATTCAAAACCATGGCCGACCGCACCGTGGAGGCGGCGGTCTTCCAGGAATTCCTGGCCCCGCAGGACCGGCGGGATAAATTCTACGAAAAGCTGAGTGCCTTTGCGCGGCTATTTAAGATGGCCCTTTCCTCGGTGGAGTTTAACAACGACACCCCGCAAAAAAAGGTGAATACCTACCGCAAGGACCTCGGTTCCTTCCTGAAACTACGGCAGGCCGTCAAGCACCGCTACAACGACGAACTGAGCTACCGCGAGTACGAGCCGCAGATCCAGCGGCTGATCGACAAGCACATCACCACCGTGGGCGAAACCCTGCGGATCACCGAACTGGTGGACGTGTTCAACCAGCAGGAGCGCGAGGCCGTGCTGGCCGGCATCACCAACGACGGGGCGCGGGCCGACCACATCGCCAGCCGGACCACCAAGGCGATCAACCTCAAAATGGAGGAAGACCCGATCTACTACAAAAAGCTGGCCGACCTGATCAAGGAGACCATCGCCGCCTACCACGCCCGCCGCATCGGCGAGGCCGAGGCCCTGCGCAAGATCAGGGACCTGGAAGACCGTTTCTTCAACGGCCGCCAGGACGACGTGCCGGAGGCCCTGCGGGGCAATGAATCGGCCGTCACCTTCTACGATTTTAGCCGGGACACCTTTCCCGCCCCGGAACTGGCGAAAACGACCTTCCACGAGGAAGTCGGCCTGGCCGTCGACCGGGTAGTACGGGAGCAGATCCACCTGGATGGCATCAAGCTCGTCGACTGGCACAAGAACAGCGACATCACCGGCCGGATCGAACTGGCGCTGGGTGACGAGGTCTACGAACTGCTCACCAAATACGACCGGCCCGCCGACTGGGAAACCATCGAGGTGCTGGTCCGGCGCTGCCTGCGCGTTGCGCTGGAAAAGTACCGGTAATGGTAGAGCAACTCCAGTACGGCACCACCGTCATCGACTACGAACTGACCTTCGCCGAGCGCAGGACCCTCGGCATCCGGGTACACCCCGACGGCGCGGTGGCCGTGGTGGCTCCGGTGGGTACGGGTAGGCCGGCTATCCGGGAAAAGCTACTCGGCAAGGCGGCCTGGATCAGGCGGCAGCAGGATTTTTTCCTGTCCTTCCGTCCCCGCACCAGCGATCGGCAATTCGTGAGCGGTGAGGGCCACTACTACCTCGGCAAACGCTACCGGCTCAAGGTAGAGCGGGTGGCCGCCGGTGCGGTGGCCGGCGTCAAACTCGGCGGCGGTTACTTCCACCTGCGCACGCCCGACCCGGAGGACACCGAGCTATCGCGCCGGCTGCTACACGACTGGTACGCGGCGCGGGCGGCCCACCACTTCCCCCTGCTGCTGGCCGAACGCCTGCCGGCCGCGCGCCGCTACTACGACGGTCCGGTAGAGCTGCGCCAACGCTGGCTCACCAATCGCTGGGGCACCTGCCGCCGTTCGGGCACCATTACCCTCAACCTGGAACTCATCAAAGCCCCGCGGGCGTGCATCGAATACGTGATCGTACACGAACTCTGTCACCTGCGGCACTTCAGCCACTCGCGGGCGTTCTACGAACTGCTCGACCGCGAGTGGCCCGGCTGGCCGGCGGTTAAGGAGCGGTTGGAGTTGTTGCTGAGTTGAGTAGGGTGCAGTTGTTGTGTCCGCTCTTAGAGCGTGTATAAAATTTTTAAGAACTGAGGATCAATGATTTAAGGTTATAGCTAGATAAAAACTTGCGCGCATAGCGGGTTACGTAAGTCAGTTTTTATGACGCCAGGTTCTTAAATGCTTGGTTCTCAGGAAGTAAAAATTTAGACACGCTCTTATGTAGTTGCCGACCGGAGGTGGCGGCATCCTTGTTTCGCGCGACCGGAGGTCGCGTACCGCGCCGCCCAAAAAAAAATTCCTCCCCCCCGCCAACCCTTCCCTGCCTTCCCCCCGTCTAGCTAAAAAACAACACCCTCCTTGCCATGCAACAACGCTTACTATTTCCCCTGCTTTCCCTGCTGCTCGCCGCGCCGTTGGCGTTCCTGCTTACCTCCTGCCTGGAAGACCGCTGCGAGGAAGAGCAGACCTTCTACGTGTATGACGCCGTGTCGATTAGCGATGCCGAGTGGCGGACCGACAATTTCGAGCTGGACGAGGCACGCGACGTTTGCGAACCCAGCGGTTTTTATGTCTACGGTGACCTGCTGCTGGTGGTGGACGCCGGTGCCGGCCTGCACCTGATCGACAACAGCAATAATGCCAACCCCACGCCCATCGGTTTTATCTCCATGCCCGGCGGCCGGGGACTGGCGGTGCGCAATAACGTGCTGTACATCAGCCAGTTACCTGGACATCCTGACCTTCAGCCTGGATAACCCGCGCGAGCCACAGTTCCTGCACCGGACGCTGGACGTGTTTGACGCCAGTTCCGTGTTTGCCGGCGTGGGGCTAACGGCCAGCACATTATCCGCTACGAACTGCGCGCCGAGACCGTTACCCGCAGCTGCGATGAGGTGCCCCGAATATCTGGGGGCGGCGGCTGGTTCGAGGGTGACGTATTGTTTAGCTATTAACCAGTTCGAACCAATACCGCAGTAGTGGCGTGCGCAACGTCAACCAACCGGATGTTGTCGGAGTCGGCGGCAGTTTGGCCCGCTTTACCATCGCCAATAGTACGCTTTACACGGTGGAGGACCAAAACCTGACCGCCTTCGGCTTGCAGGATCCCACCCGCCCCGAGCGGGCCGGGATGGTGAACCTGGGCTGGGGCATCGAGACGATTTTCCCGCAGGGTGACTTGCTCTTCGTGGGGGCTAATAACGGCATGCACATCCTGCGGGCCACCGACCCGCTCAACCCGGAGTACCTGTCCACCTTCACGCACGTCCGGGCCTGCGACCCCGTGGTGGTGCGCGGCAACCGGGCCTACGTCACGATCTGGGCCGACAGCGATTGTAGCGTCCAGGCGCGGGACCAGTTGGAGGTGATCGACATCAGCAACCCCCGCCAACCTATTTCCCGGCAGGTGATTGCCGCTGGAATCGAGCCACGGCCTCGGCCTGGCGGACGGTATGCTCTTCCTCTGCGCCGACGACCAGGGGCTGCTGGTCTTCGACCTCCTCGATAACGGCCTGGTGGGCAACCTGATCGAGCAGGATCGCGGCGTAGCCGCCTGGGACGTTATCCCGTTGGAAAACCAGAACGAACTGATCGTTTTCGGCAAGGGTAGTGCCGGCATTTACCAGTATGACTATACGGACGCCGGCGCACTGACGGCGAAGAGTCACCTGGAAATCTGCAATTGATGATCGGCACAACTTCTATTATTCCGCACCGGGGGCGTTTCGCCCCCGGTGCGGTGTTTTCTGCTCCTCCTGTCGGTCGCGTCGCCGCACCGCTGCGGGCGCAGCTCCGACAGCTCGGCGATTCCGGTTCCCATTTCGGAAGTGCGGAAAGCACGCGTCCTTCCAGCACGAGGTATCCGTGGCGCAGCTCTTCGGCCGCAGAGAGGATCACTTCGGAAATAACGCCGTTGGGTCCGAGCAGGAACGCTATGTCCCCCTGGGCGTCACGGCCGAATACCACTTCAGCTGGCGGCGAGGCCGATTCGACTTCGGTCCCGGCCTGATCGTCGGCACCCTCGACCTGGCCAATAAGGGCCGCGACCTCGCGGCCCTCACCCTGCGGGGGCGCTACCGACTCGGCCAGTCCCTGTTCCTTCAACTCGAAGCCGGCCCCGCCGGCAGCCCCGGCATCGGCCTGTCGAGCGTGGAGCGGAAGGGCATCCACCTGCTCTATCACCCCGGCCTGGGCGTGTTCCTGAACCGCGACCGCAATCTTCTGCTCGACCTCGGCTACCGCTTCGTACGGATCGACTACCGCTGGGAAAACCCCTGGCGGAGAGGATCCACGGAGCGGCGGATCAACTATCAGCGGTTGACGGTGCGGGTGGCGCGGCGGTTTTGAGGGGCGGGAGGGGCGGTTGACCGTTCGGACGGGTCGAAGGGCCGGCCGGGAGCGTTGCGAATTTTGCGTTAGCTTTTCTGTAACCTCCCCACCAAAATCAGCATTTGCCCTACCCGCTATCCGCGCTAATCCCTTACCTTCGCGTTTTCCAAGCTCCCCAACCGAATGAAGAACCTGTCCGCCCTCCTCCTGCTCGCCGTTTGTCTGTTCACCGCCTGCCGCGATGACTTCCAACTCGAAGCCGACTACCAGGACCTCCCTGTCGCTTACGCCTACCTCGAATCAGGTGCCGCGCGCCAGTTCGTCCGCGTGCAGAAGGCCTTCCTCGAACCCGGCGGCGACGCCCTGGCCATCGCCCGCATCGCCGATTCTATCTACTATGGTCCCGACCGGGCGAGCGTCTTCATCGAGCGCACCGACGGTGGCGGGCGCACCCAACTCGAGCGCGTCAACGGCCAGGATTTCATGCTCGACCGTATTCCCGGTACTTTCGCCGAGCAGCCCAACGTGCTCTATAGCTTTACCAACGACCAATTCGCCCTTAACGGCGGCGGCAGCGTCCGCCTCGTCATCGAACGGCCCGACGAAGTACCCGCTGAGGCCGTTACTACCATCCTGGAACCCATCACCATCCAGGTACCCACCGAGACCGATCCTTTCGTCAACACCCGCGATTATAGCCGCGCCACCACCGTCCGCTGGGATGCCGGTCCCCAGGCCCGCGTATTCGATCTGCGCCTCTATTTCCAGATTCGCGAGGTTTTCCCCGATAACCCCGGCCAGAACCAAAACGTCACCCTGGAGTGGGTCATCAATAACGCCTATGTACGTGAGGAAGCCGATTCGCGCACCGTTCGCATCGCCATCCCCAACGAGTCGTTTTACCAGTTCCTCGGCAACAACCTCCAGCCTAAAAATGGTGTTTTCCGCCTCCTCGACGGCATAGATTTTCAGGTTACCGCCGTCGGTTCCGAGATCGAAAGCCTCCTTCAGGTCGCCGGTGCCAATGCGGGTATCACGTCCTCCCAGGCCATCCCCGCCTACACCAACGTCACCGGCGGCCGCGGCATCGTCACCAGCCGAGCGGTCGATGTCGTCCAGGGCATTAACCTCCAGGCCGGCGAGGCCCGTGATTCACTACGCAACAGCATTTACACGCGCACCCTCGGATTTCAGTAACGGATTACCGCTAATTGAATACGCTGGGCGTGCCCCCGTTCCGCTAACGCGGAAACGGGGTCGGTCCCTTCCGGGCTTCGCTGTTCGCTCGGTGCTGCGCACTGCCTCCCTGCGGTCGTCACCCTCCAGGCACCTCACGCGAACACGTCGCTCAGGTAGAGGACATCCACGTCCGAGAAGTGGTCCGTGACACGTGCTCGCAGCATCACGCAAATACGTCGCTCAGATCGAGGACGTCCACGTCCGAAAAGTGGTGCCGTGATCACGAACGTCGCTCAGGTCGAGGACGTCCACGTCCGAGAAGTGCTCGCAGCATCACGCAAATACGTCGCTCAGGTCGAGGACGTCCACGTCCGAGAAGTGGTCCGTGACACGTGCTCGCAGCATCACGCAAATACGTCGCTCAGGTCGAGGACGTCCACGTCCGAGAAGTGGTCCGTGACACGTGCTCGCAGCGCGGGCGAGTGGCTTTGCCGCCCTGCTCGGACCTGGAAGTCGCTCGACCTGAGCGGCGTACGCCATACGGGCAAACATCGCACATCTGACATTGTACTTCCGAACGGCAATGCCGCTCGGAGACGCTAGGTGTCGCGTCTCCACGGTATTTTGTGGGTTGATTTGTTTTCACGTTATATGGTAAACATAACAAATCATACACCATACATCTTACATCAGACATCAGACATCCTACCCCCCTTTTCACTACCCCCTGGCTCCTCGCCGTTGCTAAACCCAGCGGCCTCAACGTCGAACACCTGCCGCACTATCCTAGCGTGCAGGACTGGGCCGTGGAACACACCCGCCGCCCCGGTGCCACGAAAGTTCCTTACATCGGCATCATCCACCGGCTAGACCGGCCCACTAGCGGACTGGTCCTCCTCGCCAAACGAAAGACCGCGCTGGTCGATCTGCAGGGCCAGTTCTCCCGCCGCGAGGTGCGCAAAACCTATCTCGCCCTCACCCGCACTCCCCTGCCTGATGCAAAGGGCCGCCTGCTGCACTACCTCCTGAAAGACAGCCTCAATCACCGCGCCCACGTCGCTACCCGCCCCGGCGGCGGTGCCCGCGAAGCCGTCCTCGATTACGAAGCACTGCCGCCCCCTGCGGGAAATTCTTCCCTGCACGCCTACCTCATCCGTCCCCATACCGGTCGCTACCATCAGATTCGCGCTCAATTGGCCGCCGTCGGTTCCCCCATCGCCGGTGATGCCACTTACGGAGACACATTCCCCTGGGATGCCGATTCCGGCATCGCCCTCCACGCCTATTCCCTCGCCTTTACCGACCCACAATCCGGCGAGCGGCAATTCGTAACGGCCCCGCCGCCGGCCCACTGGCCGGCACTGAATTTGTCCGGTCCGGCCGGCACGGAGTAGTATGCAGGAGTAAAATAAATAATACCCCCTAGCACAAGGGTCGCGATCCCCAGATCGCGGAAATGTATTCATCGAAACAAAACTGTCCTAGCATAAGGATCGCGATCCCCAGACCGCGGAACTCAGCGACGTTCAATAGGAGAATAGGACGGCCGAACGGAACAAGTTATGCATTCGCGTGCCCGACGTGGTCGTCGGGATCCATCCATGCCCGATGTGGTCGTCGGAAGCCACTATCTACCCGATCCACAAATAATCGTAGTGCACCAGCGGCCGCTCGCCGCGCCTGCCCAGAACGGCGCGGGCCGTTCCGCTATCGTACTGGGCCAAGCCCAGGCCGACTGTTTCCCCATCCGGACCGGTGATGCGGATAACCTCGCCTTTCGTAAAATCACCCGCCACGGCGGTCACGCCCACGGGCAGGAGGCTACTTACGCGCTCCGGGTTACGTAGCTCGGTGGCGGCACCGGCGTTAACGGTTACGCCCGCCCGGGCCGTGGGGCGCTGGGCCAGGAACCGCTTGACGCCCGATACGCGCTCCTCGCCCGCCGGCACGTGGGTGCCGTGAAAATTGCCCGCCACCAGTTCCGTCAGTAGGCCGGCGCAGCGGCCGTCTCCCAAATAGACATCGGTACCGAGGCGGGCGGTACGCTGGGCCATGCGCAATTTTGTTTCCATCCCACCCCGGCCGAACGAAGAGGTACCGGCTTGCACATAGCGGGCCGCAATGGTTTCGTCATCGGGGTCGACCCGCTCGATCAGGCGTGAAGCGGGGTCGTCGGGCGGGCCGTCGTAGAGACCGGCTACGGTGCTAAGGATCAGCAAGGCATCGGCCTCCAGCATCCCGGCGACCAGACCGGCCAGTTCGTCATTGTCGGTGAACATCAGTTCGGTCACGGCCACTACGTCGTTCTCGTTCACCACCGGTAGCACCCGGTCGTGGAGCAGGCCGGTGAAGCAGTTGCGCATATTGAGGTAATGCTGCCGGTCACGGAAATCCCCGCGCGTGGCCAGCACCTGGGCGCAGAGCAAGCCGTGGCCGCCGAAGAGCTGGCGGTAGAGTTCCATCAGCCGCGGCTGACCGATTGCGGACAGCATCTGCCGCCGCACCACATCGTCCAGCTTATCGGCCGTCGGCAGCAGTTCGCGGCCCGCCCCTACCGCACCGGAGGAAACCAGTACGACGGAAACCCCGCCCTGCTTGAGCGCGGCGATCTCATCTACCAACCGGCTGATATTGGTGACGTCCAGCCGCCCGTCGGGACGCGACAGGACGTTAGTACCCACTTTTACTACGATCATTTTCATGACCGGCAAAGGTACATGGCCCCCGCCAATTTACCGTAGCAACGTGGTTTGGCCGGAGTGGCGCTCGGTCGTTCCATCTTCGTAGCGAACCTCCGCCTGCCAGAGGTAAGTACCCCCATTGAGCGGTTCCTCGCGGAAATTTCCGTCCCAACTGTCATCGGTATTCGCGGAGTTGACCGGAAAATCGGTAGCCTGCCAGACCATTTCGCCCCAGCGGTCAAAAACGCTGAAGGATAGCACCTCGATGCCCGGACGGCCGTGGAGGATCAGTCGGTCGTTACTCAGGTCGCCATTGGGCGTGAAGCCGGTCGGTACGGCGATGATGAAATTTTTGTCAACGAAGATAGTGATCAGGTCCTCCACGATGCAATCGCTCGCGTCCACTACCCGCAGGAAAAAGGTGGTCTGATTGGCCGGCTTCAGCCACGAGTCGGGGCATTCGGCACATTCGATGACCAGACTGTCGGCACCCGTCCACTGGTAGGTGAAGTCGGGTACGCCGCCGGTAAGCAGGAACGGTAGTTGAATGCTGTCTCCATAAACCAGGTTGAAGTTTTCGCCCAATTCCAGTTCCAGCGGCTCGGGGTTGGCGATGACGATATCGCGTACCCCGGCTACGCAGCCCTTGGCATCCCGGATACTGACGGCGTAATTTCCGGCGGCCAACTGCAGGAATGCATTCACACTACCGTAAGTCGTACCGTCCAGTCGGTACTGATAGCCGGGTGTGCCGCCGCTGCCGGTCAGTCGGATGATGCCGTTGTCTTCGTCGTGGCAGCGAATGTCTTCCGCCGATACGGCGATCTCAAGCCGGTCCGGCCGGCCGATGGTTACACTGGTATCGATGCGACAACCGAAGGCGTCGGTTACAGCCAATCCGTAGTCACCGCCCAGTACATTAAGTAGACTATTTTCGGTACTACCCTGACTCCAATTAAAGGAATAGGGCGGCACGCCATTCTGGATCGCTACGAAAGCCGCTCCGTCGGCCCGCTCGAAGCAATCGGCGGGGTCGATGGTAAAGGTGGCAACCATCTGTGGATTTTCCGGCACGAAAAAGGAAGTGTCCAGGGGGCAGTTATTGTCATCGCGGATCGCAACGTTGTAGGTACCGGAGAGCAACTGATTCAAGTCAGCCGTTGCCGGACCGTTAGTCCAGCTAAAGGTATAGGGGCCGGTACCGCCGCCGGTGGTCAGGTCGATGGCACCGGTAGCCTGCCCGCCGCAAGCGACGTTATCAATCTCGACCGTCGCGAATAGTCGGCTCGGCTGGTCCACGAAAATAAGGGTGTCGAAGATGCAGTTCCGCTGGTCCTGGAGTTGTAACTGGTAGTTACCCGTGGGGATATTCTGGAGATCACCGCCCGGCACGTTCTGGCCGTTCCAGCTAAAGGTGTAGGGGGCGCTACCCACCTGTACGGTCACGTCAATGGCACCGCTAGAACCCTCGAAGCAACTTACGTCCTGCGTCTGGGCACTGAGACGGATGTCGGACTCGCGATCCACGAAGACCATGGTATCCTTTACGCAGTTCCCTGCATCGCTAATGGTCAGTTGGTAGGTACCGGAGACCAGGTTTGTCGCCGTAGGGGTATTCCCGATGACAGGATCGCTCCATTGGTACGTATACCCAGGTACGCCGCCCTGCGTCATAACCGTGACGGTACCGTCCGCCGCACCGGTGCATCCCTGAATGGTAGTACTTAAACTAACTATGAGTGGCGGTTCGGCATCGAGCTGAAAAAAGGAAGAAGCCATGCAATTATTGGCATCGCGTGCGGTCAAAGGATAGAAATTAGCCCCCAGTCCAGTAACGATACTATCGGTGCTGCCCGCGCCCACCCAAGTATAGGTATAGCCGGGCGTACCACCCACGGGCAAGGCGACCAGGCTACCATTCTGGCCGTCGCAGTCGAGTTCCTCCATCACCGCAACGGAGATGGTGAACTGTTCGGGTTCCCCGATCAGGAAACTGTCGATGGTTTCGCAGCCGATGCTATTTACTACTCGGAAGGTAAAGTAACCCGGTGCCAGATTTGAAACTAACGGATTGGTGAGCTGAACGCCGTTACGGAAGAAAGTAAACGGACCCCTAGGCCCGGTTGCTTCCAGCAGAATGCTGCCATTCGTATCGTCTTTACACCTTACGTCAGTGATCGTTACATCAAAGGTAGGCGGTACACAGGGCAGGGTCATGCACTGCACTTGTTCAGGAATGGAGGGACACTCGTTGAAAATGGCACGGATGAAGAAGGTCAGCAGCGAATCGTTCGGTAGGTTCTCGAAAGTATAATCAAAGGTAGCGGCATCCAGGACAACCCAGTCGCCGGTGTCGATACGAACCTGGTAGGACAGGGCACCGGGTACGGCATCCCAGGTGATCTGGATGGTGGTATCACTTACCTCCCCACACACCGGCAGGGGGCTGGGTGGATTCGAGGTAAAATTAATCAGTACGGAATCGGTTACCGTACAACCGTAGCTGTCTTCGGCTATTACGGGGTAGTAACCCTCCGTGAGCGGGACCAGCGAGGTCTCCGGGCAATCGGGGCAGAGGGCACGGGTGCTATCCGTCCAGAGGTAATTGATCTCGTAGATCGGTTCGAAGGTGATGGACCACTCGTACAGGTCACCGATGCCGCCGAAGCTATCGTCGATGACGCGCAGTTCCCAGGTTCCGTTGGTGTCGTAGTTACCGTCGTAGATGTCGGAGAACACACCCTCGGGCATCCAGTTACCGGTAAAGGGGACGAAACTGGCCGGCGCGAAATTGCCGGGACCGGTAATGGGATTTGTGGCCGTTTCGGTAAAACAGGTTCCCAGGTAGGCTTCCCAGCCGAAGCCGTTGCCGCCGTCCGCGCCGTTATCGGTAGTTAATTCCAGGATCTGGCCGTCAGGGCCGATGAGGAAAATATCCAGGTCGTCGATCCAGCGGTGTTCCAGGTTATCAATGCAGATGGAGCGGATCACGCCCGGCCCCAGTTGCTCCGGGATAACGCCGGAAACGTTGAGGTAAGAATTAAAGGTGCCTCCGAAGATATTGATGTTAATCTGCTCGTTCTGCACAAATCGGGGCGGCTCGGGAAATACGACGGGCAAGGTGGCATTTACCGGTACCGTATCTCCGGGACAGACCGTGGCGTCCATCAGTAAGTTTGGCGGGACCAATTCGTTTTCCTTGATTCGGATCGTGAAGGTATCGCGAATACAGGGGTTGATCTGTACCACGATATCAATGGTTTCCTCCCCTTCTACGATGTTATCTTCGAATACTTCCACCTCGATGATCACGACACTATCGCCGCGGGGGATCCAGATGCTATCGGGCAGGGTGACATAATCCACACCGGGAGTTGCAGTGCCCAGGATTTCGGTATCCAGCAGCAGGCTATCCAGTACCGGCGCGGGTGTGGAAAAAACGATCTGCGAACTACGGCAGCCCTCCGCCATAGTACCATCCACGGCCAGACCCTGAAATGCCAGATCGACGGAGTTTCCGCCGAAAGATTTTGCCTGGAGGAACACGCCGGAATCGAACGCACCGTCGCCCACATCGGCAATGACCAGTTTAATGGTATATACCTGGCAGGGTTGTACGATGGCTTCCGCCTGGAGTACTCTAGTAAAGCCGTCGAAAACGGGCTGCTGGTTGCTTCCATCATTATTTACGTAGAAACTACTAAAGGCCAGTGACCCATCGGGTGGTGCGCAGTTATCGGCGGTGCCGTTATTTCCGACCGTACCGGAATTGACGTTATTGATCCGCACGGGTAGATTGGTGCCGGGAATCAGCGCAATGTTTTGCGCATTATCAGCGAAGGGTCCGTTGATACCGGGACCGCTGATGAAGAAGCCGAAGATATCGTTGAAGTTACTACACACGTACTCCGGATATTCCTCGGAGGCGAAGGAATAGTTAAATCGAAGCGTATCTCCGTAGGGACGGAAGGTAATGGTGAAAGTGGTAATATCATTAACATCCTGGGTGCCGGCAATGTCTTCCAGGTCTGGATCGGAGAAGTTGGTACCGAGGGGGATGCTCATCTGGTCATTACCAACGTTATCCACGCCGATGTTACCCGCGCTTCCCTGCGTATTGCCGGTCGTCATGAGTACGCCCCGGTCCATACCGATAAAGGGCATGGCATCTTTGAAGTAGGCCACCGAACGGGCATCGCCCTGGTAATTCACGCTGATGACTTCTACACCATCTCCCAGAAATACATTCTCGATCAGGCCTACCGGAGTATAAGGAGGACCGTTGGTCACCTCCATCTGGGCACTCAGGTAGCGGGGCGAGAAAAGGGTGACGAAGAAGGCGACTATAACTAGACTACGGGTAAAGCGTAAGCTCATACGACGGCGTTTTGACGGGCGACTGAAATCCGGGGAAGTGGACTCAATATCGGCAATGGATTGGAGGAACGAATAAAAGATAGGCTGCTATTCTACTAATTGCCGGTTACCGGACAGTAGAAGGTAGCGTGGGGGTGGGTCGGTCGTCTTCTGATTCAGTCAATAACGCAGGGGGGAACCCATGATGGAGGTCGGAAGGAATGCACTAAGATAGTACTTTTATCAAATCCACCCGCTGTAACCGTAAAATCCACCCCTACCACTTACTCTTCTTCAACGGCCGTTCCGTCAGTGATAAGGACTTCCGGCTCGAAAAAGCTGAAAATCGTTTTGCCGTAATTCCGTACATCGGTCAGGCGGGGGTGGGCGGAAAAATCGTGATGCGGGTTATGTTCCAGCACGAACAGGCCGCCGGGCAGGAGCAGCTCATGCGCGAATATCAGGTCTGGTATCTCCGGTATATTCGTCAGCGGGTAGGGCGGCCCGGCAAAGATGTAACCGTAGGGTTGCTGGGCGCGGGGGATAAACTTGAATACATCCGACCTTACGATGGTTAGTTCGTCCTCCACCTCCAGCAGTTTAGCCGTCTTTTTGACGAAGGCCACCGCCGGACCGTGTTGGTCCACGTAGGTAACGTCCTTGCAACCACGGGAGATAAACTCATAGTCGTGACTGCCGGTACCGCCGAACAGGTCGAGTACCCGCAACTGGGCGAAATCCAGCCGGTTGAGCAGGATATTGAATAGCCCTTCCTTGGCGTAGTCGGTCGTGGGCCGGGTGGGCCATTTATCTGCCGGCGGGTGGAAGCGACGGCCTTTAAATTCTCCTCCGATGATTCGCATGGTAAAAAGCGGCGGAGCCGCTTGTTTTAGTACGTAGTACGTAGCATTCTAGTTGGTAATGACGCGTGAGGTGCCTGGAGGGGCGTTAGCGCACGCAGTGCCGAGCGATCAGCGAAGCCCGGAAGGGACCGACAGCGGCGGGCGCTAGCCGGTGCCAGGGCGCCCTTAAACCTTATCTTATAATCGCCAGGAGATCATAAAACAGATGCCCCGGCAGTTTTGACAGCTCCGGTCCCAGGGTGCCGGTGCCGGCGGGTGGGGCGAGGAAGCGGATGTCTTCGACGTAGGTAAAAATCCGGCGGTAGACCTCGGATTCGCGCATGATTTCGCCGCAGAGGAATAGGGGGACGGTGTGGGGCGGTAGACCCGTTTGGCGGTATGCGAGAAGGGTATAATAGAGGACGTCGTCGGCCGTTGGCGTATCAAATACATTGGCCATCAACACCTTACCACCCTGGCAGGCGGCCACCAGTAATCGGTGATTGCGGAGCAGGACGAAGATGCCGCGACTGCCGTGCGCACCGCCGGTGAGGGCGGCCCAGCGGGGCAGGAGCGTGGTGGCCAGGTGGCGCACGTGGCGTGGCAACAGGCGGTGCTGAATTACCTCCATGCGTTCGGCGGCGATGGCGAAAACCAGGCGAACCGCTAGTTCTTCCGGCTCGTCGGCCCGTACCTTGTCTTCCAGGGAAAGGGTGGTGAGTTGCTCCAGGTATTCGCGGGTGGCACCGGGGTCGTAGAGGCGGCCGGGCACCAGGGTGAAGCGGGGCGTCAGCACGGCCACCCGCGTAGAGCGGAATAGATTGAGCCGTAATAACTCGTCATCGCTGACCAGCGCGGAAAAGGTAGTGGACCACTGGCTCAGGTCATCGGTTTGGAGATCGACGGACCGAAACGCGACCACTTCATCGGTAGCCGTATCCTTGACCACATACGCAAAACTGTCCATCCCCAGCAGGATGGACAGTTCATAGAATTCCGCCCGACCACGCCGGAATGCGGATTCGCGTATGTCGTACTTGATTACTCCCAATTGCCGGACAGGTTTGGCTTCTGGAGGTCACCGAATTTGATCACGCTATTCGGGTCATAGCGGGGGTCGTAGCGGGCAAAACGCTTGCCATAGCCCGACATGAATTTGTTGCGCACTACGCCTACTTCCACCACGGGCACGCCGGGGGTGGACTGGTAGGTGATGGTATCGGCTGCGATCTCGAAAACGGCACCGTCCGTATAGGGTACGTAAGCCAGCGAATCCAGGTTGATCTTCAAGCGGTTGATCTCGTCGATGGCGGGCGAGTAGGTCGTGTCATAAGTGATTACGCCGGTGAAATTGGCGTCATCGGGGTCACCGTTTACCCGAATGCTCCGCACCTTACCGGACTTTAATACCTGGATCAGGGTGTCGAAACGGGGAGCGTAGTTACCGGTGACATCGCGGTAGATCTCCTGCGCGTCGCGGACTTTCTCCAGTTTTTTAGAAACGGCGGCCTCCCGCAGGGTGCGCACGTTATTGAACGCGATCGGCTCGCTGATACTGGAATAGAGCGCCCAGGCCAGACCGGCGGCGATCAGAAGTAGCACTATGTTGAATACGATTCGCATCTATCGGGTTTGTTTTGCTGCAATGTTACGAAAATACAGGGACAAGATAGCCCTTCGCGCCCACATGGCCGCTAAGTTTACCCCTACAAGTTGCTGAATGGCTGATTTTGAGGGAGAAAAGTTTAAAACCACGCTACTACTAAGGATGCCCCGGCCCCCGAAAATGGTGGGTTTACAGCTAGGCTACTGCCATATTTAAGTTTTCCATTGCAAGAAAGCCCCATCGCCCGCGTTACCCTTATCTTTGGCCCGCTCGTTTGCGTCTCCTACCACAAAACCCCTGTCATGCGCTCCTTCCTTTGCTTCACCCTCCTGGCCTTTCTTTTGCCCGCCCTCGCTTTCGCGCAGATCGGCCGCGATTTCCCTACCGATATGGAAGTCTGTAACCCCGAGGGAGTGACCTCGCTCCTAAGCGATCACCTCGAACCGGGCAAAACCACCGTCATCGCCGTCTGGGCCACTTGGTGCAAACCCTGTCACCTGGAACTCGACGCCATGATGCCCTATTACGAAAGCTGGACAAAAGAGAAAAACACCAATGTACTGGCCATAAGCATGGATCAGGGCTACCAGATCAACAACGTGGCGCAACTGGTTCAAAAGCATCAGTGGCCCTACCCCATTCTGGTGGAATCCAACCGTAAATTGCAGCAGGCCCTCGGCTTCACTACCATCCCTCAGCTATTTATCGTAGACGGCACCGGCAAGATCATCGAGCACCACGACGGCTACGAGGACGGTCAGGAGAAAAAACTGGACAAGCGGCTGGATAAGATTAAATAGCCGCTATTTTCGCTCATATTGGTTGGCCCGCTCGTTAGTTTGCGCCATTCGCGCCGTTTCAGCAACCCGTTTGGCGCGCGTTTCGGGCCGTTTGGCGTTGAGTATCCATTCCAGAATGCCCCGTTTTACCGAGCGGGGAAAGGCCTCGAAGTTGCTACGGGCAAGTTCGTAGCGATCCAGTTCCTCACCTAGGTCGGGCGGTATCACGCCCTCCTCCACTTCATTCAAAGCATCCCAGGTACCGCTTTCCTTCGCCAGACGCACCATCTCCTCACCCGCCGGCGTCAGGCGATGCTCCGCCTCCAGGCGGGCAATTTTCTCCTTATTTACCCGGCTCCAGTTGCTCTTCGGGTTACGCGCAGAAAAATACTGCCAGTAACTCTGCCCGTCACGCTTACGAACACTGCTGTCCACCCACCCGAAACACAAGGCTGTGTCCACCGCCGCATCGTAATACACACTATCCACACCGCTATCCATTTTATAGATGATTAGCCACACCGATTTTTCGATCGCGTGGTTTTCCTGTAGCCATTCCCGCCAGTCTGCCTGCGATGGGGCATGAAAATTAGGTTGGTAAGTGGCTGCTGTTTTACTCATGTTCGTGTTTTTTGGGCGTGCCCCCGTCCCTGCCGGGCCGGCGTCGGTCCCCTGCGGGCTTCGGCATTCGCCTCGGTGCTACGCACGTCCCCTCCGGGCACCTCACGCAACGAAACCGGCCCGCCACCGGTTGATCCCCCTATACCAATCCTCCTCCCGCTATGGCCAAGAACAACAAACGCGGCGGCCTCGTCTATTCCTCCGATCCCGACTTTCGTCTTGACGATAACAACGACGAAACCCCTACCCCACCCCCCGCCGAGCAACGCCTCCGCGTTCTCCTCGACCGCAAGCAGCGGCGCGGCAAGGAAGTTACCCTCGTTACCGGCTTCACCGGCACCGATGACGATCTCAAAGACCTCGGCAAAACCCTCAAATCCAAATGTGGTACCGGCGGCGCGGTAAAGGACGGCGAGATCATGGTCCAGGGCAATCACCGCGATAAGGTGGTCGATTTGCTGATCGAAATGGGCTACGGCGACGTCAAAAAGAGCGGTTGATCTTACCGTATTCATCCGGCTGATCGGAGATAATCCGCCCGCCGCTCCCCCCGCCCACGCGCTACTAACTTTTCCCGGCCTACCTTTGGCCCTTCGCCCACCGCTCCGTCGCGGCCCCGCCCCCGTGGCGGGGGTGAGGAAAGTCCGGACAGCGTAGGGAGCCGCGCCACCTAACGGGTGGGGCGCCAAGGGGGTTTCGGCCTCCGCGGCGTACGGAAAGTGCCACAGAAAACGATACCGCCCGCTTCGGCGGGTAAGGGTGAAAACGTGCGGTAAGAGCGCACGCTCGGGTCCGGCAACGGACCGGAGGGGTAAACCCCGCGGGCTGAAATACCAAGCATCAGTGCGCCCGTTCCCCGGAACGGGCGGCGGCCGTCCCGGTCGCTTCCCGAACACTGAGGGTAGGTAGATGGACCCCACCGGCGACGGTGGGGCTAGATAAATGACGGAGCGGGCTACGGCCCGAACAGAATCCGGCTTATGAGTGGGCGAATTGATGACGGGCGGCCTCCGAAAGGAGGTCGCCCGTTACCTGTTTAAGGATTGAAGATACCCCCAGTAGAACCCCCTTCGGGGGCAGGGGGAAAAACAACCAGTAGCCCCCCCCTCAATCCTTCATTATATCATTATGCGTCAAAAAGCTCGTATCGAAATTCCCGCTCCGAAAATCGGGGTGGCGCATCAGGCGCTGGTGGAAAGGCACGGTCGTCTGTACGCCCTCAATGATAAACTCGTCCAGGGCGCGCTCCATTTTCAGGATGCACTCCTCACGGGTGTGGGCGCGGCAGATGATCTTGGCGATCATGCTATCGTAGTAGGGCGGGATGGTGTAGCCCGCGTACACATGCGTATCCACGCGCACACCGTGGCCCTTGGCCGAGTGGAAGCTGTTGATCTTGCCCGGACTGGGGCGAAAGTTATGGCGGGGGTCCTCCGCGTTGATGCGGCATTCCATGGCGTGGCCCTTTGGCAAGTAATTCTTACCACTAATCTTGTGGCCGGCCGCAACCAAAATCTGCTCCTTGATCAGGTCGTGGTCAATGACTTCTTCCGTCACGGGGTGTTCCACCTGGATACGGGTGTTCATCTCCATGAAGTAGAACTTGCGGTACTTGTCCACCAGGAACTCGATGGTGCCCACGCCTTCATAGCCGATCGCCTTACCGGCAGCCACGGCGGCAGCGCCCATTTCCTCGCGTAGCTCATCCGTCATGAAGGGCGAGGGGCATTCCTCCACCAGCTTCTGATGCCGGCGCTGGATGGAACAATCTCGTTCCGACAAGTGAGCGACGGTGCCGAACTGATCGCCGATAATCTGAAACTCGATGTGGCGCGGCTCCTCGATGAATTTCTCCAGGTAGATGCCGTCGTTGCCGAAACTGGCGCGGGCTTCCTGCTTGGCACTATCCCAGGCCGCCTCGAAATCCTCGGGCTTCCAGATCACGCGCATCCCCTTGCCACCGCCACCCGCCGTGGCTTTAATGATAACGGGGTAACCGACTCCCTCGGCCAACTCGATTCCTTCCTGGAATGTCTTCAATAGGCCCTCCGAGCCGGGAATGACCGGCACGCCGGCCGCGATCATCGTTTCCTTGGCGGATATCTTATCACCCATCCGCCGCATATGCTCGGGCGTAGGACCGATGAATTTGATGCCGTATTCCTCGCAGACCTCGGCAAAATCGGCGTTCTCCGACAAAAAGCCGTAGCCCGGATGGATCGCGTCGGCATTGGTGATCTCCACCGCCGCCATAATCTTCGGGATCGCCAGATACGACTCCGAGGAAGGAGGCGGGCCGATACAGACCGCCTCGTCGGCAAAACGAACGTGGAGGCTCTCGCGGTCGGCGGTGGAATAGATGGCAACGGTCTTGATGCCCATTTCCCGGCAGGTGCGGATCACGCGCAGCGCAATCTCACCGCGGTTGGCAATCAGTATTTTCTCAAACATAGCTGGCGGTTGAAAGGCACCCAGGGGATTACCCCCGAGGATCGACGAGGAAAAGAACTTGGTCGTACTCGACCGGCTGGGCATCTTCGATCATCACTTTGACGATCTTTCCGCTCACCTCCGACTCGATTTCGTTAAACAGCTTCATCGCTTCGATGATGCAAACCGTATCACCCTCGGCAATGGTATCTCCTACCTTGGCGTAGGCGGGTTTGTCGGGTGAGGAAGAGCGGTAAAAGGTACCGATCATCGGAGATTTCACCGGGATCAGGCCGGCTTCCGAGTCCTGGCTCGCGGTCGGCGCGGCCGGCGGCGCACTAGCGGACGGTGCGGCAGCGGGGGCAGCCGGCGCGGGGGCCGCGGGGGCCGGTGCGTAAGACGGCACTCCGCCACCGGGCATATTGATGATGCTGGGCTGGCCGCCCATTTGGCGGTTATCCTTGCCCGCCGCCTCATTGTAGCCTTTCGAGCGAATCTGCAATTGGAAATCGCCCGATTTCATTTTAAATTCCGCCAGTTCCGTGCGGTTGATCAGCTTAATTAGCTCCTGAATTTCCTTAAGGGTCATACCTAATGATTGGTTCCGTGACAAGATAGCAATTTTAGCGGTTTCGCCGCGCCATGCACCGCAGGATAACTACCTGAGATGCTAAACGGACTACTTCTTCACCCGCTCCACGTAAGCACCCGTCCGCGTGTCAATCTTGATCCGGTCACCTTGGTTCACGAACAATGGCACACGCACTTCCTCGCCCGTCTCAACGGTAGCGGGCTTCAGCGTATTAGTAGCCGTATCGCCCTTCACGCCGGGTTCGGTGTAGGTGATGTCCATTTCCACGTACTGCGGCAGGTCCAGCGTCAGGGCCGTATTATTCTCCGTGGAAAACAGCACTTCCACTTCGGCGCCTTCCTTCAGCAGGCCGGGCCGGTCGATGAGGTCCTTCGCCAAGCGGGCCTGCTCGAAAGTTTCCGAGTTCATGAAGTGGTAACCCATGTCATCGTTATACAGGTACTGCATTTTGTGCCGCTCCACCCGCACTTCCTCGATCTTATGACCGGAAGGAAAAGTATTATCCAGCACACGGCCGGTAGTGAGGCTCTTCATCTTCGTCCGCACGAACGCGGCACCCTTGCCGGGTTTCACATGCTGAAACTCGACGACGGAAACCACGTCATTGTTGTACTTGAAACAAAAGCCGTTACGAATATCGGAGGTACTGGCCATGGTGCTATCGGTTAGGTGGCCGCTGGGGCCGGTGGTGGGCATATTTATCGGCAACGGCAGGGGCCGCGCTTCGTGGGCCGCTCCAAGGTAGGTGATACCTTTTCGGCAGCGGGCGCAAAGATAGCAATTTCGTTAAATGGACGGCGGGCAGGGAGCGATTGAGTGAGGGAGCAATTAGCTTAGGGCGTGTCCCTGCGCCTAACGGCTCAAGGCCGGTCCCTTCCGGGGTTCGCTGATCGCTCCGTGCTACGCACCAAGCCCTCCAGGCCCCTCACGCGAAGGAAAGACCCGGAAATTTCCCTAAAACGGAATATCGTCGTCGTTCATCTTTGACCCGATCGTGATCGTACCGCTGTAGGGCGCATCCTCTCCGTCAATCGTACCGGCGGGCAGTAAACTGAAATCCGGGTCGTCCAGATTAGAGAACTGAGCAAACTTATCAATGAAGCGCAGCTTAATATTGGCCGTCGCCCCGTGACGGTGCTTGGCCACGATCACTTCCGCCACCCCCTTATTCGAGTTCCCTTCCTGGTCCTCCATGATCTGGTAGTATTCCGGCCGGTAGAGGAACATCACGATATCCGCGTCTTGTTCGATCGACCCTGACTCACGCAAATCACTCAGCTGCGGTCTTTTATCCCCGCCCCGCACCTCCACGGCACGACTGAGCTGCGCCAAGGCCACCACCGGTACATCCAGTTCCTTGGCGAGGCCCTTGAGGGCACGGGAGATGGCACCCACCTCCTGTTCACGGTTGCCGCGGCTGTTGTCGCCGCCGCCGGTCATGAGCTGGAGATAATCGATGACGATGAGCTGAATATCGTGCTGGAGTTTGAGGCGGCGGCACTTGGCCCGCAACTCAAAAACGTTGATGGCGGGCGTATCGTCGATGTAGACCTTGGCATCGCCCACCCGTTCGATGGCCCCGTGCAGGCGGCCCCATTCGTCTTCGGTGAACTTACCGCTGCGCATCTTGCTGCCCTCGATCTCGGCCTGCTGGGAGACAATGCGGGTAGCCAACTGGAGGCTCGACATCTCCAGGCTGAAAAAAGCGACCGGCCGCTCGAAATCAACGGCGGCGTTCTTGGCCAGCGAGAGCACGAAACTGGTCTTGCCCATGGCCGGGCGGGCGGCAATAATGATGAGATCGGACCGCTGAAAGCCGCTGGTGAGGCGATCCAGATCAGTGAAACCGGTAGGCAGGCCGGTGAGGCCCTCCTTGGTATCCTTGAGTCGTTCCAGCTCTTTGAGTAATTTACTCGATAAACTGCTCATGTCATCAACCTGGCGGCCCATATTCCGCTCGGCGATGGAAAACAGCCCTTTTTCAGCCTCGTCCAGCAAATCCAGCACATCGGTCGAATCCTCGTAGGCACTCTTAATGATTTCATTGGAGACCCGAATCAGCTCGCGCTGGATAAATTTCTGGGCCACGATCCGCGCGTGGTACTCGATGTTGGCCGACTGGCTCACCTTATTTGACAACTCCGCCAGGTAAGCGGGGCCGCCGGCCAGTTGCAGCGCATCCATCTTACGCAGTTCCTCGGCCACGGTCAGTAGGTCGATCGGCTGCGAGCGTTCGAACAAGTGCTGCATGGCCCGGTACACCTGCTGGTGTGCATCCGAGTAAAAGGATTCCGGTTGCAGGATGTCCACCACCTTGGTGAGGGCTTCCTTCTCCAACATGATGGCACTCAGCACCGCCTCCTCCAATTGCGGGGCCTGTGGTGGCAGCGTCCCGAACAGGTAGGCTGACATATCCTCGCCGCGCTGCTTGCCCTGCGACTTCTTGCCGGAGGTACGAGTGGATTTGTCGGGGAAATCGGCCATGGGAAGGAATGATTTTGAGTTGGCCGGAGTATGCCGACGGGCCGCCAAAGATAGGGCTTTTTGAGTGGCCGGCCGGTAGCGACTCTCATAAAAAACTCCTCCAAAAATTGGAGGCCGGTCGATGAATCGAATACCTGTTTAGAGCGTGTCTAAAATGTTTAAGAACTGAGGATCAATGATTTAAGGTTCTGGCTAGATAAAAATTTACGCGCATAGCGGGTTACGTAAGTCAGTTTTTACGACGCCAGGTTCTTAAATGCCTGGTTATCAGGAAGTAAAAATTTAGACACGCTCTTCGTTCACCTCAGCTATCAAGTTACCACCGACCAATCTAATACCAAAACAATGCCCCGTATGAATCCGACACACGATGCTCATACAGTGGCCCGACCCGTAAGTCGATTATCAGGAAGTAAAAATTCAAGCACGCTCTTAAAGAAACAGAAAACCTGGATTCAGCGAATCTATTTGTCGAGAAACGCCAGCAGTTCGAGCATCTTTTCCTCGCCCATCACTTTAGGCATTTTGATCTGCCCGCCCTTCTTTTTGGTAGTTTCCAGCCAGGCATACAGCCGATCGGCCGGTACCAGGCGCACCCGAACGTCTTTTAGGGCCTTGTTACGGGCCACATTATAGTTTTTATTGACCTCGCGCAGTTTGGTGTCCAGAAACTCGGCAACCTTTACCTCGTCCGTACTCGTATCGTCCTCCGTACCCAGCACCCACTGGTGTACGTACTCCTGATCTTCCTCGCGGCGAATGGCAGCCACGCCGAACTCCTTTACCGTTAAGCCGGTATCCGAATATTTTTCGTTCAACGCACCGATCGCGGCGTTCAACTTCTCTTCCGAAAGCTGGCTACCCACCACGTTAAGGAAGTACTTCGTCCGGCCGGAAATGACCAGTTCCATCTTTTCCAGATCGGTAAAGCGCACCGTATCGCCGATCATGTAGCGCCACGAACCGGCGGGCGAGGAAATGACGAGGGCGTAATCCTGGTTCTCCTCCAGTAGCGCGAACGGTAGGGTCAGCGGATTTTCCAGTAGCTCGCCCTCCGGGCTAAAGCCCCGGCCGTCGAAAGGGATAAACTCGTAAAAGATGCCGTGATCCAGGGCCAGTTGCATACTCATGGTGCCCGGCCGGGCCGTGAACGCAAAGAATCCCTCGCTGGCCAGGTAGGTATCCATCACAATGATCGGCCGCTCCAGGATCGCGTTAAAACTCTCGGCGTAGGGCGCAAAGGCCACGCCCCCCGTGGTGTAAACAGCCAGGTTAGGCCAAATTTCGTGGATCGTCTTCAGGTTATGCCGCTCCATCACCCGGCGCAGCATCATCTGCACCCACGACGGGATACCGGCAATCGCGGCCACGTCCCACTCGGGCGCGGCCTCGGCAATGGCGTCCACGCGGTCCTCCCAATCGGGAATACTGGCAATCTCGATGCCCGGTTTATAGTAGCCCTGGAAAAATTCGGGCATATTACTCACATTAATTCCGCTGATTTCCCCTTCCAGGTGGCCGTCTTTTTCCTTCAGATCGGCCGAGCTACTCAGCATCAGCACGTCTTTCTCGAACAGGTCGGCCGGCAGATCGAAGTTGGCCAGGCACTCGGCCTGCGAGCGGCCTACCGACTGAATGGACGATAGCATATCCTCCGTCACCGGAATCCGCTTGCTCTTCTTTCCCGTCGTACCGCTACTCAGCGCGAAATAGGGCGGCATCCCCGGCCAGGTAATGTTCTCCTCTCGTAGCTGCCGCCGCCACCAGTCGGCGTACATCCGGTTATAATCATAGATCGGTACCCGCTGCGCAAACAGGGTATAGGGCATTCCGCTATCCAGCATTCCCTGAAAATCGAAGTGCTTGCCAAAGGCCGTATCGCGAGCGGTTTGCAGCAGCGTGACCAACTGATCGGTCTGCGCCTTAGCGGGGTTAACGGGTTCCTGGGGCAGCAATTCGTGCTTAGCCTCCAGTAAAGTCTTCACGATCGTACCGAGAAATGCCATAAGTGGGGTGGTAATGTTACGCTTTCCCAAACCAGCCCCGGCAGCCGATTGTGCGAAGGCGTAAGTAAGTCACGCCCTTGCCATACCTACCCGCAGCGTGTTTTCATGCCAAGCATTTTTCGGGCGTGCCCCCGGCTGCTGCCGGGGTCGGTCCCCTGCGGGCTTCGCTGTTCGCTCGGTGCTGCGCACCCGGCCTCAACGGCCGCCCCTCCGGGCACCTTACGCAGACCGCTTTCGGCAACAGTTTGTTGGTCACGAATTGATTAAATTTAATGAATCCTCTCGATCTAAACCCCTACCTTTGCTTTTCACACTAGTTTCAATCCCTCCTTTTTGACCCGTTCCCCTTCCATTTCTACGGACAATCTCGCTTCGGTCTTCGGCGACCTGAGGGATGGCGTGCTGTGGATAGATGCGGGCGGGCGGGTCAAGCTGGCCAACGAGCAGGCTGCCCGGATACTGGGAACTTCCCTCAACCAATTACGCAGTCGGTCATATTTTGAGATAGACCCTAATTACAGCCTGCTGGCGTGGAAGAAATTATGGAAGGAACAATCGGAAGCAAACGGAGCGGTAATCGGTCCAGTCGACGCTTTGTTTATTTTCGGAGAAGACCGCTACGCTCCCGTAACTTATCACCTTCGGCAGATTAGCTGGGGCGAAGAACGTTTCTGCGCGGTTATCTTTTACTCGCGTGTTGAGTTTTGCCGGCCCTGGGACTGGCTCCGCGTAGCGGAGAACTACCTGATTAGTGGTTCCTGGGAAATTAATCTACTCGACCGCTCCGTTCACCTTTCCGAACAAATGCGGCGGCTGGTGGAACTGGAGGAAGATGAAGTCCCCACCGGCAGCAACTGGAAAATGGTGCGCGACCTGCTGTTGCCCCGCCTGAAAAAAGAAGACATCGCCGCTATCCAGGAAGCCGTGGCCGGTGCCATGCACGACGGCGATGACTTTGAAACCGAAGTCTTCCTGCAAAAAAAATCTTCCATCGGCTCCGAACCCGTCTACTCCCGTTTTCGCCTCGTCGTTCACGCGGACCAGAGCGAACTGAGTGTCTATAAACTATTCGGCACCCTCCAACAGGCCATCGTCAACCTGCGGGCCAGTGCCGTTACCGCCTCCGATATCGACCAGCAGTTGATGCGGTTCAGCCTGGACCATACCTCCAATATGGTCTTTTTCATCAGTCACGAAAACGGCATTCAGTATGCCAATAGCAGGGCCTGTGAGCGCACTGGCTATACGTATGACGAACTGCTCAGTATCGACCCTGACCAGCTCTCCAATACGGACTACCAAGAGCAACGAGCCGATATCTACGACACCCTCCGGCGGCAGAAGAGCATCACGATGCAAACCGAACTGCGGTGCAAGGACGGTTCCATGATTCCCGTGGAAGTATCCATGTCTTACCTGAAGATCGGCGACCGGGAATTTAATGTAGCTATTTCCCGCGATGTCTCCTCGCAGCAACAGCGGGAGACCATGCTGGAACTACGCTCGCTTACCCTTAACAACTTGCGGGAGTGGGTGATCTGGCTGGATGAGTATCAGATCGTTCGTAACACCAACGAGGCCGCGCAACTAGCGCTGGAAAAATCGCTGGGAAAACCCGTCGTAAATCAGCACTTCAAAAAAATATTCCCCGGTCTGCAAATTCCTGACCAACCGAAAATCGATCAGCTAGCGGATCGTGATTCGGGAAAAGCGGGGCAACCGTACATCTTTCGGCAAAAGGGGATGCCTGACGTTACACTGGATGTAAACTTCTACGATATCAGGCTCGTCAATGCCGTCCCCACACTCTGCGTCGTGTGCCGCGATATCACTGACCTTAAAAAACGCGAACGCGAGTTAGAAATTTCTACCGCAAAGGTAGAAGAACTGAGCCTGCGCCTGCGCGACCGCAACAAAGTGCTGCGCGAGGAGATCGACACCAAGTTTAACAACAACTCCATCGTTACCGTCAGCCCCCGCTACCGGGCCGTGCTTCGTCAGATCGGTCAGGTGGCCGGCACCGATGCCACCGTACTGCTGACCGGCGAGACCGGCACGGGTAAGGAGCTACTGGCCCGTTCCATCCATAACTTCAGCCCCCGCTCCGGCAATACCCTGGTCAGCGTCAACTGTGCCGCCCTGCCGGAAAACCTGATCGAATCCGAGCTATTCGGTCACGAAAAGGGTTCCTTCACCGGTGCTTACACCCAGAAGCGCGGCAAATTCGAGATGGCCGACAAGGGCACCATCTTCCTCGACGAAATCGGCGAGCTGCCCCTCGATATGCAATCCAAACTGCTGCGCGTACTCCAGGAGGGCGAGATCCAGCGCGTCGGCTCGTCCAAGGATATTGCCGTGGACGTGCGGGTAGTCGCCGCCACCAACCGCGACCTGGAGCAAATGGTGGAAGACGGCACCTTCCGCGAGGATTTGTTCTACCGACTCAATGTGTTCCCTATCCACAATCTGCCCCTGCGCGAGCGGCGCGAGGATATTCCGGTCCTCATCAAGCACTTCACCAAGCAGCTCTCCGACCGCATGGGCAAGCTCATTACCCACATTCCGCAGGAGGATATGACCCGCTTACAACAGTACAACTTTCCCGGCAACGTCCGCGAACTCATCAACCTCGTGGAACGGGCCGTCATCGTCACCCGCGGCGAAACGCTGGACCTCGCTTCCAGTTTCGACCTTCTCCGCCGCGCCGGCGGCCCCGATAAATCCGGCAAAAAAGGCCGCTTCCTCCCCTTCGAGGAAATGCAGCGCGAGTACATCCTCGAAGCCCTGCGTCGTACCCACGGCCGCGTCACCGGTCCCAAAGGTGCCGCCAAACTGCTGGAGTTGAACGGCCGCACCCTCATGTCGAAAATGCGCAAAATGGGGATCGAGCGGAATGACTTTTCGTAAAAAGGATCGCGATCACCAGATCGCGTGAGTTACATTTTATTCCTTAGGAGTTGCTGCTTCTAGCTGCGGCTGCACCGCTCCTGTTGCGTGTTTTCCCCACCCGATCCTGACGGATCGACCTCCCCGAAGGAGAAGTTGTTGCTGCTGGGAGGTCTTTTTTAACTCACGGTTATCGCAAAGACTGCCAATAGTCAGGCGGCTTTGCCGCCAAAGCCCTGACGGGGCGAGATAGACTAACCCAGGGTGAAACCCTGGGACGGGGAGGCTGCTCTGGATCCCCGCCGCGCCCCCCGCCGGCGTTGCTTCGCAACGCCGGCGGGGGGCGCGGCGGTTTACGTGGGGTACGCGTTAAGCCCAGGGTTCCACCCTGGGCTGATCTATGCCGCCCTTTCAGGGCTGAAACCCTGACGGGTTCCGGTATGGCGAATGGTTTTAGGTGGTGTAAAATTCAAACTATAGTAGGGCTAGAGGAGGCAAAAAACTGTCCCCGGAAATCTAAACAGAATCAACGCCCTACCCTGAAGAGTAGGGTCGACCAGAGGTGCCGGCATCCTTCATCCGCGCGACCGGAGGTCACGCACCGACCGCGTGCCGCCCGCGTGAGGTGCCTGGAAGGGGCACGCGTTAGCGGGCAGCCCGCAGGGCCAAGCCGCCAGGCGCGCCTGGAAGGGACCGGCGGCGGCCCGGTAGGGACGACGACACGCCCATAAAACCAGGACGGCGCATCAAAAATCCTGATCCATTACCGGTATGCCCTCGCTCTGATTGCGGAGCGGCGGGAAACCGTCATAGGCCAGGCCGAGGAAAAAGGTTGTTGCGTCAGTGGGGAAGTGACCTGATAAGTCACCGCCCTGAAAGGCGGGCAGCGCCACCCAATTATTTCCGGTGGGCACCAGCGCGGGCGGCATGATGACGGGCAGCGACCAGTAAGCCCAGTCATCCGCTAATTGGAGCATGCCGAAGAGTTGCAAGGGGATTTCGCCCCGCAGCGGAATGGCGTAATCGTAGGGATTTTGGTACTCGATGCGCCAGGCTGCGGAGGTATCCTGGAGGAAAGACGGAAGCGATTCGGGATGTCGAACCAGGCGGAAGCGAACCGATTTGATGACCGGGAAGCGGGTTACCTCCCGGATCTTGAGTTGCACCTTGCCGGACTGGAAGGTATCGCAGACGGCGCAGGTCCAGCTCTGGTTGCCGGCCAGGAGGGCGGGCCGATTGTTGAAAACGGTGTCGGCATCCCAGAGGTCGTACTGACTGGGGCGGTAGTAAACATCGGTGAAGGTGTAGGCGGGGCGACCGGCGTAGAAGCGATAGAGCGAGGGCGTACGGTAGCTGTTCTCAAAGATGACGGGGCGGTCCCCGGCGACTTCGGCCAGGTCGGTGACCCAGGGTTCGTTATCGAAGGGCTTGTCAAAGGGCAGCCACTCGCGAGGGGCGATGAGGAGGAGGCGGGCCAGGAGGAAAAGGCCGGCGGCGACGAGGCCGAGGGTGCGCAGTTGTCGCATCCAGGCCGGTTTGGCCAGGGCGCGGCGGTAGAGCAACACGGTAAGCGGAATGCAGAGCACGGCCGTCCACTGGGCTTCGGTGTGGCCGTTGGTGGAGCCGTAGAGGAAAAAAAGCAGGAAGGCGAAAATATTCCAGTACATGGCCCGTTCTTCGGCGCGGTGCTCCGGCAGGGGGCGTGGCGGGAAGAGAATTTTGGCGAAATGATAGAGAAAAAGCGGGCAGAAAATGAGCAACTGGTTGAGTAAATAACCGGTGGTGTACTTGAGCTGGTAAACGTCGTTGCGGCCGGAGAGGTGGTAGCGAAAAGACGGAAAATCATGTAGGTACTGCCAGTATAAATGTGGCAGGTAGAGGGCCGCGCCGAAGGCGCCGGCCAGGTAGAACCACGGCTGCCGCCAGAGGCGCGGCAGCGCGATGACGGTGAAGGCGATGACGAGGATGCCGTGGTATTTGGCGTAGATCATGAAAGCCATGGCCGCGCCCCAGAATAGCGCATTCGTCGCCGTGGGCGCGCGCAGGAACCGCCGCAGGCCCAGCCAGAACAGCACGGCCCCGGCCAGTAGCGGCCCGTCGGGCGTGGCGATGAAGCCGTAGACCTGGAGCATGGGCTGGGCGAAGATGAGGAGCGCGAGCAGCACCGCCGCCGGCCCGGCCGGCGGCCGGCCGGCCAGCCGCCAGAGGCCGGCCACGGTGACCGTACCCAGCAGGATGTGGCCGAAACGCAGCCCCAGGGAACCCGGTAGCCAGGCTTTGCCGATGGAGACGAGGAGCGCCACCAGGGGCGGGTGGTCGAAGTAGCCCCAGTCGAGGCGCTGCGCGTACATCCAGTAGTAAGCCTCGTCGGCATCGATGGGCGTGAGGCCGGCCTGGAGGAGGTTGAGCAAAAACCAGCCTAACAAGAAGTAGCCGGGCCGAAGTGACGTTAAACTGCGCATGGCGGCAAAGCTACGCGATCTTTTTTCGGGTGGCAAATGCTACCTTTGCCCGGAACAAATTCGATTGATGCGCTACATTTTTACCCTACTTGCCCTGCTGACCTTGTTGTTTGCCTGCGAAAATAACGAAAACCCTTCATCCGAAGCAGGTAATCCTCTTCTCTCCGACCAGCTACTGGGCACCTGGGAAAATACCGATGTGGTAGTTGAAATGCCCACCTACCTGGGCGGCGATACCACCGCCACCGATCAGATCAGCGAGAACGACTGGATCCAGCGCTACGGAGCGCAACCCACTCGCACGGTCTATACCGAGGACCATAAATTCGTGCGCCTGCACCGCCTGGCCGGCGGCGCGGAAACCAACCGCACCAACGGCCTGTGGAACGAGAACGGCGATACCCTCATCATCATCGAACCGAATGAGACGACACACTACCACGCGGCCTTCAACGGCAACCGCCTGACGCTGACGGGTAAGGTGGACTGGGATCAGGATGGGGAGCGGGACGATGTGTACCGGGGGGAGTTTAGATTGGTGGGGAGAACGGCGGAGTAAAAAACAAAAATCCGCCGCCCGCCCCAGAGGGCCGAACGACGGATCGGTTTTCCATGTGCTAATTCTATCCGGCCGATCTACAGCCGCTCATAAATACCGGCAATGCCCTGCCCGCCGCCCACGCAGGCCGTCACCATGCCGTAGCGCTTATCGCGACGCTTCAACTCAGCGAGGAGTTGGATGGAGAGCTTGGCCCCCGTGCAACCCAGGGGGTGGCCCAGGGCGATGGCACCGCCGTTTACGTTGGTCAATTCGGGGTCGAGGCCGATCTCGCGGATCACGGCCAGGGCCTGGGTGGCAAAGGCTTCGTTGAGTTCCGTCAGGTCGATGTCCTTGATCTGGAGGCCGGCTTGCTTCAGTGCCTTGGGGATGGCCACGCACGGGCCGATACCCATGTACAGCGGATCCACACCGCCGACCGAGCAACTTACCATGCGCGCGATCGGCTCCAGGTTCAGTTGCTTCACCATTTCCTCGCTCATCACGATGGTGAAGGCCACGCCGTCGGAAGTCTGCGAGGAATTACCGGCGGTAACGATGCCGTCCTTCTGGAACACCGCCCGCAGGCGGCCCAGTCCGGCCATGTCCGTACCGCGCCGCACGCCCTCGTCCTCTGACATGGTATGGCTACTTTCCACCCGCTTGCCGTCCTTCACGAACACTTCGGGCACTTCCACCGGTACGATCTGGTCGGCAAACCGGCCACCGTCGATGGCCGCAGCCGCCCGCTCGTGGCTGCGCACGCTGAAGGCATCGGCTTCCTCGCGGGTAATGTTGTATTTCTTGGCCACGGCTTCGGCCGTAATTCCCATCGAGACCACGTAGTCCGGCGTATCGCGGGCCACGTTATAACTAGGGGCCAATTTATAGCCCGTCATCGGGATCTGGCTCATGCTTTCCGCGCCGCCCGCCACGTAGCAGTGGCCCATGCCCGCCTTGATCTTCGCCACGGCAATGGAGATCGTCTCCAGGCCCGAAGCGCAGTAACGGTTCACGGTCATGCCCGGCACGGGCTTGCCCAGTGCCCGCAGCGAGATCTGCCGGCCGATTTGCAGGCCTTGCTCCCCCTCGGGGTTGGCGCAGCCCACGATCAGGTCGTCCACGATGTGCGGGTCGATGCCCGGGTGCTGCGCGAACATATACTTGATCACGTCGACCGCCAGGTCATCGGATCGGTAATTCTTGAAGCCGCCCTTCTTGGCTTTGCCAACGGCGGATCGGTAGCCGGAAATGATGTATGCTTCCATAAGTGTGTGGCTTCGCCACGTATTTTAGATTGCGGCGTTGCCGCCGGCCTTCGGCCGTATGTTGGTAATTTTGATTTTCTCGGTGGCGCGTGAACTTGGGACGAGTACGCTAACCCACTTCTAATTACGCAGCGGCTTGTTCGTCTGTAGCATATGCTGAATGCGCTCCAACGTCTTCTGCTCCCCGCACAACTGCAAGAACGCCTCCCGCTCAATATCCAGCAAATATTGCTCGCTCACCTGCGGCGTACCCGTCAGATCACCGCCGCAGAGCACGTAGGCCACCTTGCGGGCGATCTTGATGTCGTGCTCGGTAGCGTAGCCACCGCGCGCCAGTTCGTTGGCCGCCGCGTAGAGGGCCGCCAGGCCGCCCCGGCCCAGTACCGTAATGTCCGTGCGGGGCACGGGCTGGGTGTAGCCGGCACCGTATAGTTCCAGGGCCACTTTCTTGGCCTCGGCAATGGCCAGGTCCTTGTTCACCACCACCTTGTCGCGGGAGTGGAGCATCAGGCCGGAATTGTACGCCTCGTAGGCCGAGGTGGATACGCTGGCCATCGCGATGGTCTTGAATTTTTCGATCAGGGTGGGGATCTGCACGTCGCCCTCGAAGTAGGAATCCGAAGCACGCAGGGCCAGCTCCTTGGTGCCGCCGCCGCCGGGGATCACCCCGATGCCGACTTCCACCAGACCGATATAGCTCTCCGCAGCCGCCACGGCAGCGTCGCAGTGCATCAGGGTTTCGCAACCGCCGCCGAATACGTAGCCCTGCGTGGCCGCCACCACCGGAATGGCGGAGTAGCGGCAGCGCATCGTCGTCTGCTGGAAGAGGTGTACCGCCTGGTTCAGCTCGTCCCACTCCTGCTGGTAAGCCATCATGGCAATCATCATCAGGTTAGCACCCACGCTGAAGTTGGTGCCGTTGTTGCCGATCACCAGACCATTCCAGCCCTGGTCCTCGGCCAGTTGGATGCTCTCGTTCATGCCGCGCAGCACGCCCTCGCCGATGCTGTTGTGCGGACTGGTAAATTCCAGGTTCAGGATACCGTCGCCGATGTCGTGCAGTGTCACCTCGGCATTCTGGAAGACCGGCGTCTTATCGCGGTAGTTGTCCAGGATGATGAACTGCTCGGTGCCGGGCTTTACCTTATAGGTCTTGCTCGCCAAGTCGTAATACTTCAGTTTGCCGTTCTCGCGCTTGTAGAACGAATCGTGACCGGCCTTCACCATCTCTTTCACCCAGGGGGCGATGGTAGCACCGTCGGCCTCGGCCGCGTCGATGCCGGCCTGCACGCCCACGGCGTCCCAGTACTCGAACGGTCCCAGTTCCCAGGCGTAGCCGGCGCGCATGGCGTCGTCGATGCTGTATACGTCGTCGGAAATTTCGGGGATGCGGTTGGCGCTGTAGGCAAACAGGCCCGCCAGGGTGCGGCGGATCAGTTGGCCGCCCTTATCCTCGGCCTTGAACAGGGCGGGCAGGCGCTTGCGCAGGTCGTCGATCTGTTTGCCCGTCTTCACGCTCTCCAGGTCCTCGCGCTCGCTCTTTTCGTATTCCAGCGTGCTCAGGTTCAGTGACAGTATCTCGCGCTGCCCGTCCGCCCCGGTGGTTTTTTTGTAGAAACCCTGGCCGGTCTTGTTGCCCAGGAATTTGTTGTCCAGCAGAAACTGGAAGTACTGCGGAATTTCCAGCACGGCGGCCGCCTCGTCGTCGGGCACGTTGGTGCGGATGCCCGTCATCACGTGCGCGCCGGTGTCGTGGCCCACCAGGTCGCCCAGGCGGAAAGTACCCGTCTTCGGCCGGCCGATCAGCGGACCGGTCAGCGTATCCACGGTATTGATTTTCAGGCCCAGCTCGTCGGTTACGGCGTAGGTCTTCGACATCGAGTACACCCCGATCCGGTTACCGATGAAAGCAGGCGTATCCTTGGCCAGCACCGGCACCTTACCCAGGTACAGGCTGCCGTAGTGGCGGAAAAACTCGATCACCTCCGGGTCGGTATCCGGCCCCGGGATGATCTCGAACAGCCGCAGGTAGCGCGGCGGGTTAAAGAAGTGCGTGCCGCAGAAGTGCTTGCGGAAATCCTCCGAGCGCCCCTCGGCAATCTGGTGGATCGGAATGCCCGACGTGTTCGTCGTCACCAGCGTTCCCGGCCGGCGGTATTTTTCCACGTTTTCGAACACCTGCTGCTTAATATCCAGCCGCTCCACCACCACCTCGATGATCCAGTCGTAATCCTTGATCTTCTCCAGATCGTCGGTCATGTTGCCCACCTCGATCCGGCTCGCGAACGCATTATCGTACAGGGGCGCGGGGCGGGATTTTATGGCCTTGCCCAGTGCCGTCGCCGCTACGCTATTGCGCACCTGGGCGTTCTTCTCGCCGTCCTTCATGTCGCGCGGCAGAATGTCCAGTAGCAGCACTTCCAGGCCGATGTTAGCAAAATGGCAGGCAATGCCCGACCCCATGACGCCGGAGCCGAGGACTACGGCGCGTCTAATTCTTCGAGTGGTGGTAGTCATAGTATGGTGTAGATATTTTAATCGACTGTTTATGTAATAGGCGTATTTGGGCGTGTCCCCGGCCAATGGCCGGCGTCGGTCCCTTCCAGGCGCGCCTGACGGCTTGGCCCTGCGGGCTGCGGCCCTCGCGGGACCGCCCCTTTCAGGCACCTCACGCAATCAGGGGCTAGCGCAGCAGAATGAATCCGCCCGACTCCGTTCATTCCTTTGCTCTGATCGCAGCACCCACCCCCCTGGGGAGGTATTCCAGCGAAAATTCGCTAATTCCGACAAATGTAGGAAAAGTTAGGCAGAGATAAAGTTTAGGCCGAAGAGAAATTTGTATCGCCTACCCAACGCAATTAGTCTCTCCCGGTGCGTGACAGATCCGTCGCGCCCGGTGTGTGACCTCCGGTCGCGCGAACCAAGGATGCCGGCACCTCTGGTCGGCACACGCAAGGACGGATGTTCCGCACCCCACTCAACAAGGGTTCCCGACGACTACGCCGGGCACGCGTATGCGTAAATTGTCCCGCTCGGCCGTCCCTGATTGCGTTCATTACGTGGGACTGTTTCCGCGATCCGGGGATCGCGGTCCTTAGGCTTCCGGATGATTTTTTTCCAAAAGAAGAAAAGCTCTCGCGGTTGATCCATTTGCGATCCGGGGATCACAACCCGTCGCACATTATTCCTTCGACCGGAGATCGGGAGCCGATTCTTTGCAAAACCGGAAGTCGCGCACCGCCCGCGTGAGGTGCCTGGAAGGCCCATCCGCGCAGCGGTGGGGTGCGCAGCACCGAGCGAACAGCGAGCCTGGAAGGTGCCGCCCCCGGCCTATGGCCGGGGGCACGCCCAAAACCAAACCATTAGGCCACACCTTATCATAGCACCAACCGGACGCTCCCCTACCCCACTTATATGTCTCCATTAGAAGCACTTTCCCAGGGCATTTTTTTGCACCTGCGTGATCTACACGCACGCCTGGCCCCGCTACGCGGTGAACGATTGCGTCTGGAGGCATTGCTAGAGCGAAACGCGGCCGAAATAGCCCACATCGAAGAACAGCTTGCCGGGACCGAAAAGGCGGCGCACCGAAATGTTTTAAAACGCAAGCAAACGCGGCTGGCGGCGGCAAATGCTACCTACGAACAACTGCGCGGCGATTTACAACGCCTTATTGATAGCACCGACACCTTACTGGCCGAGCGGCAGGCTACCCTGATGCGGTTAGCGGCCGGAAACCCTGATTCGGCGGCGGCCTATCAAGCACTGCAAATTGCGCTGAAAAGCGACGATTCCGGCTTCGAGCGGCAGTGGCGCGAGCTGGGGAAACGGATGCGGCGGGTGGTGCTGTAAAGGTTTTAGCACCAAGTCGATTAGAGCATAAACCGCGCCCCCAGCACGTAATTTCGCCGCGGCGCGGGCTGAAAATAGCGGCGGCCGAATTGTGGATTGAGGTCGTTGCCGAAACTCATTTGCTCGTCCAGCAGGTTATTGACGCCCGCGTAAACGTCCAGCCGTCGCCGGCCCCAACTGATTTCGCGGCCCAGGCGGAGGCGCACTAAATGGAAGGCTTCCGCTTGCACGCTGCCCTCGTCGTTGAGCGGGATGGCGTCCGTGAAATTCCAGGAGGTGCGGGCGTACCAGCCGGGGCGGGTGGCGGCGTCCAGGGTGAGGGTGGCGGCGTGGGGCGGCGATCCCGGCAGGCGGTTGCCGCTCACATCGGTGCCGGCGCGGATGAAATCGGCGTAGGTAAAATTTTGGTAGGTGTAGGCCAGGCGGCCGTCCAGGGCAGTGAGCCAGGCGGCGGGGCGGGCGATGATGCGGTAGGCCAGCGTGGCTTCGAGGCCGAGTTGGTCCACGGCCCCGGCATTGCGGAAGAGCTGCCGCCCGTCCGCGTCGGCAAAACTGGAGATCGACTGCTGGAGGCGGAAATAGTAGCCGATCAGTTCGGTACGCAGGCGGCCGCCGCCGCCGTGGGTGGCGCGGTAGCCGACCTCGAAGTTGGTGCCGATCTCGGCCTCCAGGTCCGTGTTCAGGCTGCCCTCGTTGGTGCGGAACTCATCCAGGGTCGGGGAAGAGAAACCCCGGCTGATGCTCGCGTAGTAGGTGACGTCGTCGCGCAAGTGCGCCAGGGCGACGCGGGGCACCACCTCCGGCCGGAAAGCGGAGCGGGTGCGGCCGGTATTGCCCGCCAGATCGAAAGTGCGGTCTACCTTATAGGTCAGTCGATTCAGGCTCGCGCCCAGGGTCAGCCGCCAGCGATCGCCCAGCCGCTGTACGGCCTGACCGAAAAGCAGATAGTGGGTGCTGCCGATCTCATCGCTGAAATTCAGCTCGGTCGGCTCCCCGGTCTCGTTACCGAAATTTTGCCCGAAACGAAATTGCGTTTGATACTCCGCCCCTACGCTCAGCAGTAGCGGTTGGCCGGCCGGGGCCGTTTGCCAGTCCAGCACCGTGCGCCCGCCGGCCGCCAGATTGGTCTCGCGCTTGTAGTCGATGTTGAAGGGATGATCGAAATAAAAGCCGCTGGCGTAGGCGGAGATCGTATGCACCAGCCGCCGCCCCACCGTGCGGTGGGTGCCGCCCAGCAGCAGGTTCCGGTAGTTGATGGCGGCCTGGGTGCGGGCACTGCCCGGCCGCGCCTGGCGCGGGTTTTCGGCAAACTGCTCGGGGTTCAGGCCGCCCGGCAACTGGTAAAACAGGTCGGTATAGAGGGCGTGCAGTTCCAGCTCCCGCCTGTCGGACAGCCGCTGGCGCAGGCTCGCCTGCGCGGTCACGCGCTCCAGCGCGCTGTGGTCGCGGTAGCCATCGGTGGCCTGACGGGCCAGGCGCAGGCCGTAGTTGGTAGCCCCTGCTTGCCTCCCCACGCTCACCTCCTGCCGGTTGTAGCCGTAGCTGCCGCCCTCGGTAGCGGCCGTCAACGTGGTGTCCGGCCCGCTGCACAGCCGTAGCACACCGCCGGTACCCGCGCCGTACAGGCTACCGGCCGGGCCTTTGATCACCTCCACCGCAGCGATGTTAGCCGCGTCCAGAAAATTCAATTGCGTATCCCCGCCGGGTTCGGTCAGCGGCAGGCCGTTCCAGTACACCTTCACGTTGCGCACCCCGAAGGGCGACCGCAGCGTGCTGCCCCGCAGCGAAATACGGTAGCTGCCGGAGGCCCGCTCCTCGAACCGCACCCCCGCCACTTCGTTGAGGGCCGTCAGTAGGCTGGACTCATCCAGGGCACGCAGGCGGGCAGCGGTCACGGTGGCTACGGCGGCCGCCGTGCGGTCGGGCCGGCCATCTTCGCGGAAAGGCGGAGACGGTGACGGCGGAGAGGTCGAGGGAATCTGCGGGGGGTTGGGCGGCAGCGTAGCGGGGCAGCAGCCCGTAAAGGAGTCCCAGGAGGAGTAACATTTTGCTGGATCGGGCTAGAGTATTGCTGGCTTTCATACGCGTTTTCCGGCCTTTTCTGCTCGGCCGCATTGCTGCAAACGGATGCGCAAGGGCGAATGTTAGGGAGCGGCATTTTGGGCGTGCCCCCTCCCTTGCGGTCGGCGTCGGTCCCCTACGGGCTTCGCTATCGCTCGGCACTACGTGCGCTAACGCCCCTTCGGGCACCTCACGCGATGGGAAACTAAGTCCGTGAAATTTAACCAAGAAAATAGACGCAGTCATTTATATCTCGCGCATCAGGTAGCCGGCTGCGCCGGCCGTCTCGGACATAAACGTCCTCGACCTGAGCGACAGAGCATTTTCCCGCGTTGCTAAAAATTTAGCGCCGAGACAATCCGAATGCGACCAGAACCGCCAGCAGTGCGCCGCCGATGATGCTCTGCACGAAGTACTTGAACGCGCCGCCCGCCGTAACCACCAGATCGCTCCAGGTCATGGACTTAGCGGCATCGGTACCCTGTAGGAGTTCCCACTGGCGTTCAATGAGGGCGGAGGATGGATCGGAGAAAAGAAGGTAAAAAAGCAGATAATAACACACGTTGGCGATAACGAAATACCAGCAGCGCGGGGCGCACGTAGGGCAGCAGGCTTTCCGACCGGACGGGGGCGGCGGCGCGGTACATACCCACGAGGTAAAAGGCGTAGGTAGCGAAGTAAACGGCGCGATTCAGAAAAGTATCCGGACCGATGAGGTAGGCACCCAGTAACCAGGCAACGGTGATGCCGCCGACCAGGAGACCGTAACCGACTACGCGGCGGTAGTCCAGGGAATGGCGAGCGGACCTGCTCGGCCGGCGTGGTGATGAACGACTGATCTAGTGGTTCCATAGCTGGTTTTGGGCGAAGATGGCAGTGGCGCAGACCGCGAAGTTGCCGGCCGATCAGCGGGTTGTTGCCGGACTTGGAACGCAGGTGCGCAGGTGCGACGGTCCATTCGTGATCGGGATCGAAGAGGGTGAAGGTGGCCGGAGCAGCGGACGCGAGCTGAAGGGCCGGCAGGCGGAGGGAGCGGCGGGGAGCGGCGGTCAGAGCGTCGATGAGGCGGTGAAGGGGCAGGTGATCTGCGAAGCGTATGCCAGGCCAGGCCGAACGTGGTTTCCAGGCCCGCCGCCCCAAAATCGGCGTAGGGAAATTCCAGGGCCTTTGCTTCTACCTCGCGGGGCTGGTGGTTGGAGCAAACGCAGTCGATGGTCCCGTCGGCCAGACCGGCGATGAGGGCCAGACGATCCTCCTCCGAGCGCAGCGGCGGGGATACCTTAAAGTTGGGGTCGAAATCGGCTAGTTCCGCTACCGTGAAGGCGAGGTTGAGTGCGGCTACCGAGGCCGTCACCCGCAGGCCGGCGGCCTTGGCGCGGCGCAGCTGATCCACGCCCTCGGCGGTACTGAGCAGGTGGACGTGCAGGCGGCTGCCCGAGTAGGCCAGCAGGCGCAGGTCGCGCTCCAGCATCAGGGTTTCGCTGACGGCGGGGATGCCCACCATGCCGAGGCGGGTGCTCACGATACCCTCATGGATTTGACCGTCGGGGGCCAGGCTTCCGTCAAGCGGCTGGTTGATGACCACGCCGTCGAAGGTCCGCACGTAGTCCAGGGCGCGGAGCAGGAGTCCGGCGTCGGCAACGGGCTTTTTACCGTCCGTGAATGCGGGGGCACCGGCGCGGTGCATATCAATGAGTTCGGCCAGGTCCTTACCGGCCGTTCCCTGGCTGATGGCTCCCAGCGGGAGCAGTTCCACGCCCTCCGCGCCCGATTGGGTACGAATATAACGAACCGAAGCTTTATCCGCCACCGGCGGGTGGGTGTTGGGCAGGATGGCTAAGCTAGTGTACCCCCCTATCCCGGCGGCCTGCGCCAGGCTGGTCAGGTCTTCGCGTTCTTCCCGGCCGGGGTCTCCGACGTAGGGACCGATATCCAGCCAGCCCGGTGAGACGTGGCTGCCACCGCCCGTGTATACCAGGCTACCCTTCGGCACGGGCAGTTCTTCCCCGATGGCCGCTATTTTCCCCGCTTCGACGTGAATGTCGACGGTCCGACCGTGGAAGGGGCCGGCGGGGTCGATCACCGTTAGCTGCCGAAATACCTGCATAGCGGGGGTCAGTTTGTTTTGACGCGGGAAAAGGTGCGGTTGTTGGACCAGACGGAGCGCGAGTTGCCCACCCGCCCCAGATCGCGGTAGAGGTCTACCCCTACCGGACGTAAAAGTACGTCATCCACCCGGAACGGCTGTCCGCCCAGCAGGGGGAACGCCCCCCGGAATGTAATCCGGTAGTTTCCCGGTGGTAGTACGGGAGATTCCAACTGAAAAAGGATCCAGTCCCGCGGATCGAAGACCCTGGTGACGGAACCGGCCGAAGGTTGTTGGTAGTGAATGACCTGTCCGTCGCGTTCGATCGACCAGGAGAACTCGGTGCGGGCGAAGCGGTCCCGGCCGATAAAGAACCAGCAACTGAGTTCCAGTGCAGTGCTGTCGTAAACGGTATAGGTGGTATCCAGCAGCTGGTTCACGCCGTCCATCCGCCCCTCGAAGTAAGTGGACGTATAGAGTCCGGCACTGCCGGCGGGCCGGTCGGCAAAATTCTCGAAGATCAGGTCGGCGGGGAGCCGGCCGCTGGAATCCACACCCGCGAGGTAGGTACGCCCCCGGTCGGCGGCCGGACCCGCCGCAGCGGGCGAGGGCAGATCGGTGCGGAAGACGGTCAGGCTGTCCAGTTGCCCGGCCAGGCGGCTGCCGCGGGCGGCAATGCGCTCGCTAAAGGAAGCAAGCGGCATCTCGTACAGTTCGTATTCGTCGGCCCGGTAGATGAGGGTACTCCCTTCGATGAAGGCGTTGGTGTGGCCGCCGAACTGGTTCCAGCGAACGGGATCGTAGACGACGAGCAGGGGTTTGTTGTTCGGCAGGTCGTCCAGCCAGGCGACGGGGGCGTAGGGTTCGGTAGCCGCCTGGAGTTGTTTGAGCGTCTGCCGCAGGGAGGTGCGGGTGAGCATGGCACCGGTAACCGGCAGGCCGGTCTGGAGGCTGATGGTAAAGGTCTTCTGGGCAACCAGGCCGCTCTGGTCCCACCAGAAGTTATCGGACCCGATGCTGAAGTAGGGCACCGGTACGATGGCCTGATAGCGGGAATAGTCGATCTCGGGCAGGTCGGTAAAGCGGTTGCCTTGCGCCAGTTCCGCGATGGGGTCGAGCCGGGAGTTGACGCTGGTGCAGAAGAACCACGCCTCGCCCCCGAGTAATAGCAGGGCGGCCAGGGCGAATAGTTTCGCCCGCCCCGATCCGCTGACGGATCTGTCCCAGGCGCGGCGGCCCAGTTCGTAGAAGACGCAAATGTTAACGGCGTAGAAAAATAACCAGGCGAAGCGGCCCACCGAACGAAATTGCCGCAACGGACCGGTGTACTCCAGGAGTGCTTCCTTACCCACCACGACGAAGGGCAGCCCGAAGGCAAAAAGCAGAACGCCGAAGGAAGCCAGCAGCAGGCTGTTCAGGTAGAGACGTTCGTCGGGAGCCGCCTCCACGGCCCAGGTACCGAAGCGTCGCCGCGCCCAGCGTACCGTCAGGTAGACCAGGTAGCCGATCGCCACCAAGCCGACGTAGGCATGGCTCTCGAAATCGCCCGACCGGATGTTTACGACGTGCTCACTGAACCACGCCCAGTGGGGTTCGACCAGACTGGCGAAAACGCCCTGCGGATAGGCCCGGTAGGCGAAAAAGCCCCAGGGGGCGTCATTGCGGTCGGTAACGGGATCGGTGAGGGCAAACCACGATAAAAAGTAAATGGCCGGCAGGCCGAACATCAGGAAAAGGTGCCATCCGTACCGCCACCAGTGTTTCCACTGACCGGATAGTAAATAACGGGCGGCCAAAAAGCTGCCGATGGTAAAGGCGAGGATGGCGAAATAGTAAAAGTGGATCTGCGAAAACAGGAAGACGCAGAGTGCCACGGCCAGGCTCCAAGCCCAGTGCGGCCGCTCGTCCCAGCGGCGAAGAAAATAAAGTACGGCGGGTAGTACTTCAGGGTGCGACAATCCGTAGTGGGCGATCACGCGGTCCAGTTGCGGCGTAAAGAAACCGAGGATCAAACTGACGGCCGCCGCGTACCAAACATTCACGTCCAGCCGGCAGAGTAGCAAGAACAGGAAAATGATGCCCAGCCAGATACCGAACAGCATGCTGTAGTGGACGATCCAGAAGTCGGTCGCCACCTCCGGTCCACCGGAAACCAGGCGCAGGCTGTTACTCAGCAGCGGTTGCGACGCCCCCGGCACCACGTGCTCGCCGTAGGGGTAGTTCATCCCCTCATAATGTGACCAGGTACTGTCGTAGGCGGCGTGGTAGAGGATCGCATGGTAGGCCTTGAAGCCGTCGCCATAGGCTTCGATCACTTGGTCGGGCGGGCTCTCTACCCAGTCGGGAAACCGTAGCCAGAGCAAGATAGCCGCTACGAGGCTGAGAATAAGTAAGGGAAGTAACCGCATGGGCGCAAAGGTAATAAGCTCTTGGGTTCTTAGCATCCCTTGCCGTATCTTGCGGCCCTAATGACGGAAAGCCCCTACGCCATCTGCCCCCTGACCAGCGTCGCCCTCTACCACAAGCCAGGGGGCGCGGCCGTGCAGACCTCCGAATTACTCTTCGGCGAGTTGGTGGAAATTATCGAACACAACGGCCCCCAGTGGGTGCTGGTACGCTCCCCGCAGGATGGTTTTGAAGCCTGGGCACTGGGCCGCCAACTGCTGCCGGTTTCGGCCGTGGAGTACGATATCCTTCGCACGCAGGCCGCTTTCGCGCTCGACCTTTTCCAGCCCGTGGTAACTAGTACGCACCTCATTCCGGTGGTCCTGGGTAGCCGGCTACCGAACTACGACGGAATGCAACTGCGCCTGGGGCAGCACCGCTTTTCCTACAGCGGCCAGGCCCTCCGCCCCGGCGACGTGGAGCTGACCGCCGAACGGCTCATCAAAATCGCCCGCAAGTTACTGTATGCGCCTTTCCGCCTCGGCGGCCGCACGCCCCTGGGGATCGACGGGGCCAATTTGCTGCGCCTCGTCTATTCCATTGCCGGTTATTCCTTGCCCCGCCACGCCTCGGCGCAGGTGATGGCCGGCCGGCCGGTGGATTTCATGGTCCAGAGTCAGGCCGGCGACCTCGCTTACTTCGACGACGTGAAGCGCGAGATCACCCACTGCGGCCTGTTACTGCCCGGCGGCCTGATCCTCCACGTCCACGAACACGTACGAATCGACGCCATCGACCACTTCGGCATTTTTAACCTCGATAGCGGCCGCTACACCCACCGCCTGCGGATCGTTAAGCGCCTGCTGCCCGATCAGGACGTGCCGCAACGACTGATCCCACCCATCAGGGAGGAGGGGCTGGCGACGAGGAATCAATTGGCGATTTTTTAGCGGCCTTTCCCCGACAGAGCGTTTGAACCTCAGTGCCTGGAGTTCCGCTATACCGTCTCTTTCACGCACCATCCCATAAGCCACGCTGCTTCTCCATCCGGCAAAGCCGTTTTCGAGGTCACTCATTCAGTCCTTCACTCCTTCACTCATTGCCCTTCACCCCGTGCGCTACTTCCTCCACCTCGCCTACAACGGCGCCGATTACAGCGGCTGGCAGATCCAGCCCAACGCGGTCAGCGTACAGCAGACGATACAGGAAGGCCTGAGCATGGTGCTGCGCCAGGAAGTAGAACTAGTCGGCTGCGGCCGCACCGACGCGGGCGTCCACGCCGAAAGCTACTGGGCGCACCTGGATATTGAAAAGACACCGCCCGAACGGCTGGCCGGTCGGCTCAACCGCATCTTCCCCACCGGCCTGGCCGTACGCTCCCTCCTTCCCGTACCGGCCGAATCCCACGCCCGCTTCGACGCCACTTACCGGGCCTACCGCTACGAGATCACGGGCGAGAAAGACCCCTTCCGGCCGGACACCGTCTACCACTTTCCGCAACTGGAGCTAATCGACGAGGAATTGCTGCAGGCCGCCGCCGCCATGCTACTGGAATACGAGGAATTCGCCTCCTTCTGCAAAACCAAATCCGACGCCCACACCATGCGCTGCTCGCTTTTCCGTAGCGAATGGGTGCGCGTCGGCCCTCACCGTTTCGACTACCACGTGGCGGCCAACCGCTTCCTGCGCGGCATGGTGCGCCTCATCGTCGGCATGTGCCTCAACGTGGCCCTGGGAAAACTGGACCTGGCGAGCGTCCGCCGCTCCCTCGACCGGCAAGAACCGCTGGCCCGCGCCCTCTCCGTCCCGCCCCAGGGGCTGTACCTTACCGAAGTACGCTACCCCTACGATGCACGATTGGGTCAGGCGAACGGGTAAAATTATGCACACCGAGCCTGTTTTTTGCGTTACCTTTACGACGCTTCCCTCGTACGACCCCCAGTTTCCCCGAAAAACTGGTTCTCCCATGCACATCATTTTACTCAGTTTCCTGGCCGCATTCGTGCTGGTCTATATTTCCATGCCGGCCGTCATCCGGATCGCCCGCAAGAAACAACTGATGGACGTTCCCCTCGAACGATCCAGCCATACCGAGTTGACCCCCTCCCTGGGCGGCATCCCCATTTTTTTAGGCACGCTATTTTCCCTCCTATTACTGGCTCCCTCCTCGGGATTTACCGAGTTACAGTACGTGTTGTGTAGCCTCGTGGTCGTCTTCATGATCGGTGCCAAGGACGACATCGAACCACTGCGTCCCCACCAGAAACTGATCGGGCAACTCGCCGCCGCCGCCATCCTCACCGCCAAGGCAGGTATCGTGTTGGAAGGGCTTTACGGTCTCGGCGGCTCCTCGGCGGCCTTCCCGCCCTGGCTGGCTTTCGCCCTCACCATCTTCGTGCTGCTTACCATCATCAACTCCTTCAACCTCATCGACGGCATCAACGGCCTGGCGGGCGGCGTGGGGGCACTCATCTGCGTTACCTTCGGCTGCTGGTTCCTGGTCACCGGTTCTTCCTCCCTTGCTACGCTGTCCCTTGCCCTGGCCGGTGCGCTGCTGGCCTTCCTGCGCTACAACATCACCCCCGCCCGCATCTTCATGGGCGACACCGGCTCGCTCATCGTCGGTACCGTTTGCGGCATCCTGGCCATCGAATTTATCGACCGTTGCGCGGCTCTTCCACCGGGTAATCCGGCCGCCTTTCGCCACCCCGTGGCCGTGGCGGCAGCCGTGCTTGTCGTGCCGCTCTTCGATACGGCCCGCGTCTTCATTACCCGCCTTTTTCGCGGCCATTCCCCTTTTTCCCCCGATCGGCGCCACATCCACCACCTGCTCATCGACTACGGCCATTCCCACCTCAAGGCCACCGGCATCCTGCTGCTAATCAACGTATTTCTCATCAGCCTCATCTTCCTACTCGACCGTCACCTCGGCCTCCACACCTTACTTTTCATCGAGATCGCGGTGGCGGCCGGCCTTACTTACTACCTCCACCGGCGGGTCGTTCAGCGCAATCTGGCTGTCTTGGCCCTTACTACCCGCGACAAGATCGCTAAACGCAAGCAACCCGAACTCAGCCTGCCCGAATGAACCTCTTCTACGTTTTTTTTGGCGGTGGATTGGGTAGCGTTTGCCGCTACTTACTGGTAAAACTGGTACCCTACTCGGGTAGCGGCTTCCCGTGGGCTACCTTTGCCGCCAACCTACTGGCCTGCGCCCTCCTGGGCATCGGTCTCGGCCTTGCTTACGGCACCCGTCCCGGCGGCGGCTGGCCCACGGGCGCTCGACTGCTGCTTCTTACGGGATTCTGCGGCGGGTTTTCCACCTTCTCCACCTTCTCCGCCGAAACCCTGACCCTGATTCGCAGCGGCGAGATCGGGGTTGCGGCGGTTTACGTTTTGCTAAGTCTGATACTAGGCGGCGCGGCTGTCTGGGGTGGGTTGGCGGTCATTCGTTAGCGGGTGATACGGGCGTGCCCCCGGCCATAGGCCGGGGTCGGTCCCCTCCGGGCTTCGCTTGCGCTCGGCACTGCGTGCGCTAACGCCCCTGCGGGCACCTCACGCTAAGAGCGTGTCTAAAGGTTAAGGACGTCCCCGTCCGAGCCGGCGGCAAAGCCGTAATTTACGCCCTGCTAGCTTCATCTACTTATTACGGCTCGGACACGGTCCATCCACTGCCTTACTTAAAAAATTCATCTCCTTGCGCGCAAAAAAATCCTACGGCCAGCATTTCCTGACCAACGAACACTATGCCGCGCAAATCGCCGGGGCACTCCGACTAACTGACGCCTACGACCAGGTACTCGAGGTAGGCCCCGGCCAGGGGATGCTCACCAAGCACTTGCTGGACCGATCGGCTGACTTTGCTCTAAAGGTCGTGGAAGCCGATCGCGACATGGTTACTTATCTGGCCGAGCACTACCCCCAACTCGACGGCCGCGTGATTTCCGCTGATTTCCTGAAGATCGACCTGGCCGGGGAATTCCAGCGGCCCTTCGGCCTGATCGGCAATTTCCCCTACAACATTAGCAGCCAGATCATGATCAAGATGATCGAAAACCGCGACCTCATCCCCGAGGCGGCCGGTATGTTCCAGAAAGAGGTAGCTGAACGGATCGCCGCCGGGCCGGGCAGCAAGACCTACGGCGTGATCGGGGTGCTGGTACAAGCATTTTATGAGGTCGAAGTCTTGTTCTCCGTGGCACCCGGCAATTTCAACCCACCCCCCAGAGTACAATCGGCCGTCATCCGCTGCGTCCGCCGCGCCGTACCACTCATCTCCGCCGAGGAGGAAAGTGACTTCCGCCGGGTGGTCAAGGCCGCCTTCGGCCAGCGGCGCAAGATGCTCCGCAACAGCATGAAATCGGTGGTTATCAAAGACAGCCCCCTCCTCAACGGCCCCCTCATGGAGCGGCGCCCGGAGCATATCTCACTGGCCGAGTTCGTGGAAATCACCCGGCAGGTCAGGGAAGAGGCAAGGAGCAACTAACGCGCGATCCGTTTCCATCCGTAGCGAATCAGCAGCAACAGTACCGCCAAGATCAGCAAGGCCCACTGGAACGGCAAAAAAGTGATGACATAAATATGCGTCTTCTCAATGATCCACATCACGGACAGAGCCGCGGCGATCATGGTGACGAGGCCGCCCAAACGATCGAAACCGGGCAGGCGGGCCAGGGAAACGTTGGTCTTGATGATCCACAGCGTGACCAGCATGCTGATGACGGGCAGTACCTGCGTGAGCAGATCGGTATCGAGGATGCTACGCCGCTCGAAGAGGAAGAAGTAGATGCTGAGGGTAATGGCGAAAATGCCCGGTACGCTGACCAGGTAAATCAGGGCCGAGTACAGGTAATTCCAGGGCGGCAGGTGGCCCTCGTCGCGCTCCATCCAGTTGGTGAGCAGGGCGGCGAAGGGAATAATGGTAAAGTAAAATAGCAGGTAGGCCGGCTGGGCGGCCATGGCCTCGAAAAATTGACCGAGCGTCATGAGCAGTAGTTTGGTGCCGTGAAGGTAGGAAATCTGTTGCGTTGACCGCTTAATGACAGCGGGATCATCCACCGTTACACTTGGGCAAAGGCCGCTGCTACTTTGCTTGCTTATTTTTCGCTAACCCGCTTCCACCCGGCCCACACCCAGCCCGCCGCCCGAAAACGCGCCAGCCGGTAAGCAGCCTTGTAAAGCCGCCCAATCGGCGCGGCGGGCGGTAGCCGGTAGCCGGCCGGGAAGTGGCGGCGGAAAATGGGCAGTCCTTCCCTCACCCCTAAATCTCGGATGGATTTGAAGAGGTGGTAGTCCAACTTCGTTTGTTCCCGGCCGAAGATGATGGCTTCTTCCGTAGTCAGATATGCATATACCCGCGCCCGCAATTCATACACGGCGCGCAACTGAACCCCCCGATCCGACCGGCCGATGGACCCCGCCAACTGGTGTACCCGCGTTAGCAGTGCCGGATCGGGCCGGGGCAGGAACCCCGCCCGCGCCAACCGCAACAGCAGGTCGTATTCCTGACTGCCCGCCAGTGTGGGATCCCAGCCGCCCACGGCCGTAAGTTGATCGCGCCGAAACAGCATGCTGCTGGTAATACCCACCCGGCCGGCCATGAGACTGACCCAAATTGATTCCTCGCCGGGAGTGACTTTCGTGATCCGGCCCTTTAGATCATGGTAATAATAGCCGCCCCCGATGGGTCCAGTAGGGTACGCCCGCGCCAGGGTGAGTTGGTGACTCAGTTTATCCGGCAACAGCTCATCGTCCGCATCCAGGAACTGGACGAATTCTCCTTGCGCGGCCGCCAGTCCATGGTTGCGGGCGTGGGGCGCACCAGGCCGGTCTTCGCGCAGGCAGGTGATGCGGGTAGGGTGAAGGGCTTGCCGGCCGGCGGCGATATTTGGCCCATTATCTACCGACTTGTTGTCTACCAACAGCAGTTCCCAGTCCATCTCCGTCTGCGCCAGGACGGAGCGGATCGCCCGGTCGAGGGTGGCGGCGGCGTTGCGGTAGGGAATGATGATGGAGGTCATGGGTGGTGGGGTGGAGCACAAGATAGGCTAGTAAATCGGGATCGATTGGTGTTCGTACACGCCACACGTACACGTCGCTCAGGTCGAGGACCTCCAGGTCCGAGAAGTGATCGGTTATACGTGCTCGTACCACATCCAGCCGGCTGCGCCGGCCGGCTCGGACGTGAAGATCCTCGACCTGAGCGGCGTGTTTGCGTGAGGTGCCTGTAAGGTGTCCGCGTAGCGGCAGCCCGCAGGGCCGACCGAACAGGGAGCCTGGAAGGGACCGACGCCGGCCCGCAGCGTAGCGGAGGGACGGGGGCACGCCCACCCTCCTCAGCCCCGGGCCACGCGCCGCCTGAGGACCCGCGTAATGACCGGATGGCTGAACACCGCCACCAGCACGATGAGCACGCCGAGGTAAAAGCGGGGCGTGAGTTCGCGGCCGTCGTTGAGGAGGAAATAGGCGAGCAGGATGCCGTAGACCGGCTCCAGGTTGACGGTGAGGTTGGCGGAAAATGCGGAGAGATGACGCAGCGAGCGCAGGCTGAGCACGAAGGTGAACGTGGTGCAGGCCAGGGCCAGGATGAGCAGGAGGAGCCAGTCTTGCGGGGCGGGCCAGAAGTGGGCGGCGGGGGTGCGGGCGAGGAAAAACGGGAGCAGGAGCGAGAGCAGGCCGAGGGCGCCGATCATTTCGACGAAGGTGATGCGGATGGGGTCGGTGCGCTCGATGTATTTCTTGTTGAGCACGGTGAACAGGGCGGCCAGGAAGGCGGAGGCGAGGCCGACCGCGATGCCGAGGTTGAGCGAGGCGGCGGTGCCGCGCACGATAAGCACGATGCCGGGCAGGATGAGCAGGCCGACGGCCGTGTCCAGGGGGCGAAAGGGGCGGCGCAGGAGGAGCGGCTCCAGCAGGCTGCTGAAGAAGGAAGTGGTGGCCATGCAGATAAGCGCGATGGAGGCGTTGGCCAGTTTGATGGACCCGTAGAAGGTGAGCCAGTGCAGGCCGGTGATGGCCCCGATGCCGAGAAAACGGAGGAGCTGGGCGCGGCCGACGTCTTGCAGCAGCGTCTTGACGCGGCTGAAGGGCAGCAGGCTGAGCGGCGTGAGGAACACCCGCCACCAGACGAGGACGAGCGCGGAAAGCGCGATCCAGTCGCCGAGGATGGCGGTAAAGCCCCAGAGGAAAACCGCGACGTGCAGTTCGAGGTAGGCGCGGGTTTCGGCGGAGATCATGTACTTAACTTAGAAAGTAAACAAACTAAAGTGCGGGCTAATCCGTTTCTTTGGGGAACAAAGGTATTTCTTTGCCGCAAACGGGTGGACCGAACCCTCCCGCCATCCCTCCGAAACGTAAAGCACAAGCATATGGCCGTCGATATCGCATTAGCCCAAAAGAACCTCCGCCGCAAGGGTTTCCTGGACGTGGACGTGGACCCCACCCTCGACCTGGCGGCCGAGATCAACCGCCTGAAAAAGGAGCGCAATGCCGTCATCCTGGCTCATTATTACCAGGAATCGGAGATTCAGGATATTGCCGATTATATCGGTGACAGCCTGGGCCTGAGCCAGCAGGCGGCGAGTACGGATGCCGATATTATCGTGTTTGCGGGGGTGCACTTCATGGCCGAGACGGCCAAAATGCTCTCGCCGCAGAAAAAAGTGCTGCTGCCCGACCTGAAGGCCGGTTGCAGTCTGGCCGATAGCTGCCCCGCGCCGGTGTTCCGGAAGTTTAAGGAGAAGTACCCCGACCACGTGGTGGTGAGCTACATCAATTGCTCGGCCGAACTGAAGACGCTGACCGACATCTGTTGCACCAGCACCAATGCCCGCCACGTGATCGACAGCATTCCGCGCGATCAGCCGATCATTTTTGCGCCCGACATTAACCTGGGCCGCTGGCTGGTGAAGGAAACCGGCCGCGACATGGTGCTGTGGAACGGCAGTTGCATGGTGCACGAGATTTTCAGCCACGAAAAGATCACCAAGCTGCGCATTCGCCACCCGGAGGCCAGGTTTATCGCCCACCCCGAATGCGAGGCGCACATCCTGGACGCGGCCGATCACGTGGGCAGCACCAGCAGCCTGCTGCGCTACACGCGCGAATCGGCGGCCACGGAGTTTATCGTCGCCACGGAACCCGGCATCATCCACCAGATGCAGAAGGAAAGCCCCGGCAAAATATTCTACCCCGCCCCGCCCACCAATACCTGCGCCTGCAACGAGTGCCCGCACATGAAGCGCAATACGCTGGAAAAACTGTACGTCTGCATGGAGTTCGAGCAGCCCGAGATCACCCTGCCCGACTGGGTCATCACCGAAGGCGTGAAGAGTATCGACCGGATGCTGGAGATCAGCAAGCGGGCTAATCTTTGATCGCGTCCTTGTCGTGAAAACTGACGATCTCCTCTTGCTGCTCGATCAGTAGCGCCACCTCATCGGGACTCATGTAGTACCGCTCTATTTTCTGCTTGTAGGAATCGGGCAGGGTGGAATGTGACAGGATGTATTTCTTGGTGGCCTGAATCTGCCGGGCAAAGCCCGCTTCGATCGCGTACAGATCGGCCCGCCGCTCGGCCCCCGTCACGAAGGTGGGCATGGTGGCGTAGGCGATACCGAAAGCAATCATGTTGCCGATGCTACGCGTCAGGTAGTCCTTCACGTGGCCCAGTTCGTGCGCCAGCCAGCCGACCAGCACGTCGCGCGGCAATTCGTCCATGTCAATGTGCTCGGAAAAGGAGATGTGGTTACTGATCTCGATCCGGAAACCCCGCCGGGCGCGCCGCAGGATGGAACCGTCAAGGATGGGTTGCGCCCGCATATTGTGCTTAGCCATGGAGTGCTGCCGCAAGATCAGTCGGTGGGGACCCATTTCGGGATAGCCCCGCACGGCCTCCTCGAAGCAGGAGCGGATGAAGGGAGAATCCACGTTCTCGTAGGAAATATCGAAAGTCGGGCTGGTAGTCATATTAGCTAAATGTGGGGTAACGGCCGGTTGTTTGCGTCACGCTTCATTTCGATTATTATTGTGCGCAGCCGAACACGAGATTGTCATACTGGGTTACATTAAGCGAGCACACACCGAGGAATGAACTATTTGTCAATTGCTTAGGCAGTTACACTGGTGTTAGTTCCTACGCTTCGCTTTCCTGCGCGAAAGTGTTTTTAACCAACCAAAACAACCTCAGCATGTTACGTTATGCCATTATTTTCTTCGTCGTCGCCATTGTCGCCGCCCTCTTCGGTTTCGGCGGAATTGCCGACGGTGCCGCCGAGATCGCCAAGATCATCTTCTACATCTTTCTGATCCTGCTGGCCATCAGCCTCGTCATGGGTCTCGTACGTAAAGCCTAAACCGGCCCGAGGTCATTGATCTCACCGGAAAATATGCCGCCCTCCACTGACTTCGGTCGGTGGGGGGCGGTGTGTTTGGGGGGGGAAAGAAATCACTACTCCACTCCCCTACTCCCCAACAACTCCTTCACCAACCGATCGATCTCCGCTTCCGTATTAAAGGCGTGCAAGCACACCCGCAGCCGTTCCTCGCCCCGCGCCACGGTGGGATGACGAATGGCCTTTACGCCCAGACCGGCGGCGCGCAGTTTAGTTTCCAGTTCAACCACGGCGGCGTTGCCGGGGCGGGGAATGACCTGGATGGGACCGTCACGGCGGGGTAATTCCAACTCGGCAGTAGCCCGCTGAAAGTAAGCGATCAATTCGTGCAGGCGGGCGGCGCGGGTGGCTTGCTCCCGGTCCAGACGAAGGTAAGCGGCACGGATGCCGGCCCAGGCAGCGGGCGGCAGGGCGGTAGTGTAAATAAACGGCCGGGCGCGGTTGATGAGGAAGGTGCGCAAATTCGGACTACCGAGAACGACCGCTCCGGGCTGAGCCAACGATTTGCCGAAGGTGATGACCCGCGCAAAAACCCGCCGTTCTAATCCGGCCGCTTCCACCAGCCCTCCCCCTCCCGTACCGTACACCCCGAAGGCATGGGCGTCGTCCACGATGAGCGCGGCCTCGTATTCATCGCACAAATCAGCGATAGCGGCCAGGGGCGCGGTATCGCCGTCCATGGAATAGAGGCTTTCGATCACTACGTAGGTTCGCTCGCTAGTGGAGCGTTGCAGTTGGTCGGCCAACTGTTCCAGGTCATTGTGCCTAAAACCATAGGCCGCCGCCGTAGCTCAGCCGCATCCCGTCGCGGATACTGGCGTGGACCAGCTGATCGTACAGAATGGTGTCCCCCCGCCGGGGCAAACTGGATAGTAAACCGGTATTGGCCGCATAGCCGCTGTTGAATACCAGGGCCGCCCCCACCCCGTGCCGCCGGGCAATCCCGGCCTCAATTTCGCCGTATTCAGCGCGGTCGCCACTGATCAGGCGGGAACCGGTGGCCGCGCCCAAAATCGGTTCCACCGACAGCGCATCCCGTCCGAATCCGAGGTAATCGTTCGATTGAAAATCAACGCCCGCCCACGCCCCCGGCAGGGTGCGCAGGTGATGATCTGCCGCCAGATCGGCAAGGGTGCGGGCGAGGTAGGAGTTGACGAAATGCATGGTTATTTTCTCTAGTGGACCAACCCGAAAGTTCTGTTACACCCAAGTCTTGTCTTTTTTGCCTCAGGCTTCGTTACGGAAATCCTTATGTAGCTACGGCTATACGCGTCTTCCAAGCCTCGCCTGAAACAAAAAATCCGGCGACTTAGTGTAACGAATTTTACAGGTTAGTCCACTAGTACCGCGCCGTCAGCACCGCCACGAAACGGTCCGGCTTTAGCGCCCCGGCCTCGTGCAGGCGAATCAATCCCACCAACCCGGCCGTAGATGCGGCCAGTACGCGGTAGCCCTCTTTTTTGTGCAGGTAAGCGGCCATTTTTAGCAGGTCTTTGTCGCTCACATTATAGGCGGTGCCCTCCGAATGGTGCAGGGCATACAGCGCCTCCTCCCCGTCAAAACTGTGCCAATTGATCAGCGGCTCGTTCACCTTCGTTTCGTGGATAGTGGTCGGGTCCAGGTCCGAGCAAGTTGTTTCGCCCTTCAGGAAGGACTGCACGATGGGATTCTTACGCGAGGAAGACGCCGCAATAAAGTGGGGCACCCGCGAGGTCTTGCCCCGCTTGTGCAGGCTCACGAAACCCCGGTAAATACCCGCCAGCAGCGTCCCGTTCGAGACCGGTACCGCACAGTAAACCGGGGCGTCGCCCAGCTCGTCATAGATTTCCTTGGCAATCTGCGAGTAGGCCATGATCTGGATCGGCGTATTCGCGCCGCCCGGATTAGCGTCATACCACTCGTGTTCCGCCGCCAACTCACTACTGGCCGTCACCACATCCTCGTAGCTGCCGGGCAGGCGCACAATGGTGGCGTTCAATTCTTCCATCTCCCTGATCCGCTCGGTATGGTAATTTTCGGGGATGTAGACTTGGCAATCCAGTCCGGCCAGATCGGCGGCCAGGGCCACCGCCACGCCGTAATTACCGCAAGTCGCCAGGGCCACCCGCGAATAGCCGCGCCGCAGCGCATCGTACACTTGCGCAAACGCGATCCGATCCTTCTGCGTACCCGTCGGGTTGTCGCCTTCGTACTTCACGTACAGTTGCCGCAGGTCAAAATCACGCTCCATCACCTTGGCACGGCTCAGGCCCGTATCGCCCACCTCCATGCTGATAATGTCCTCGTAGCATTCCAGCCGGTCCACCAGCGTTTTGGCCGGGTTGCGTACCAATTCACTCAATTGCCGCGCCTCCTGCGAGACTTTGTTGGCGGCCGATTTAACGTTGTCCTTTAGTGTCATAAATTAGCTGGGAAATATAGTAAAGAGTATGTTTTTTCGGGCGTGCCCCCGGCCAGGGGCCGGGGTCGGTCCCTTCCGGGCTTCGCTGTTCGCTCGGTGCTGCGCACTGCCCACTTCGTGGACCACCCGCCAGGCACCTCACGCGGTTGCCCCCCGCCGCCCCGAAGGGGGGAGAAATAATCGAACAATTAATGTCATTATTCATCATCCCCCCCTTCGGGGGGCTAGGGGGGAATACCAGGATTAAACTCACTTCCATTTGATCCCACACCCCATACTCGGATACTGCCGCTCCACCGGCTCTTCGCCGGCCAGCACGGCATCCAGCGCGGCCCGCAGGTCTTCACCGGTGAGGGGAGTGCCGTTATTCGGGCGGCTGTCATCCAACCGGCCGCGGTAGGCCAGTTTGCCGGCGGCGTCGAAGACGTAGAAATCGGGGGTGCAGGCGGCATCGTAGCCGCGGGCCACGTCCTGGGTCTCGTCGTAGAGGTACGGGAAAGTGTAACCCGAGCGGGCGGCAAAGGCCGTCATGTTGTCCGGTGAGTCAATGGGGTACTTGCCCACGTCGTTAGAACTGATGGCCGCCACGCCGATGCCCCGCTCGGTATAATCGGCGGCCAGGCGTACCAGTTCGTCGTTGACGTGGATGACGTAGGGACAGTGATTGCAGATGAAAAAAAGCAGGGTGCCGCGCTCGCCCTTCACGTCGTCAAATGAAAGGTGGCTGCCGGAAACGGTATCAAGCAGGGAAAATTCGGGGGCGAGTGTGCCCAGCGGCAGCATCGTGGATTCAGTCAGGGCCATTAGTAGCGCGTTGTTTTCCAATCAACGCGCCGCCTCCGAAATTGATCGTACCAAATGGTCCACTTTTCGCTGTTCCAGCCGCCGTTTACGTCCGCTCCCCAGGGGCACTACCAGGCCCAGGGCCGACTGGCCGCCGAAGGGATCCAGCACCGGCTCGATGCGGACGGTCCCGATGTCGTCTTCCATATCGAAGGACATCAGGTGGGCATCGGTAAAGGCCTCGATGCCCTGAAAGAGGTACACAATGACCACTCCGATGTAGGCGGCCTGCCGCCCCTTGTCGAATCGGTCGCGGATGCTGACCAGGCTGGCCGTGCTCAGGTTCAGCGAGGTAAACTCGTGGTCGGTGGGCATGCAGGCTACACCGTCCGTCGGTCCCACACCGAAGCATTCGGCCTTCAGGGCTTTATCGAAACGCTTGAAGTTGGTCTGGTTAAAATCCGCTACCCCAACCGCCCCCAGCAGCGCGCCGTACACCAGGGGTACTTTCCACCAGCGGCCGTTATACACCTGCCCCCCACCGGGGATGATGGCCCACTTCAGTGCTTTGGTCGGGCGGTGGCTCAGGCTATCGGTTAGCGTGCGGGCCACGATCAGGGTATCGGTGGGTGTTATCACTTGCTTGGCTACCCTCCGCTTGGTCCGGCCCGGTGCTTGCAGGGTATCAAGGCCCACGGGCTGGTCCGGTACCTGGCCAAACAGTTCGGTTAATCCGAACAGAAGCAGTAAAGCAAGTAAAAGGAACGATCGAATCGGCATGGCACAAAGATGCGGCCTTCGGTTCATCCGAAGTACTAAGTAAAGATTAAACCCGGTAGGTTTTAAAGAATTTCCACCGCCTTGAACATCTCGTGCAGGTGCTCGGAGTCCGCGAAAGGAATCTGGAGGTAGCCCTTGCCGCTGTCCTTGTCCTCAATGACCAGTTTGGTACCCTTGGCCCCGAAATAGTCCTTGAAGGTTTGGAGCACCCGTTCCTGGTCGGCATTCAAACCGCCGGGGCGGCTGGTCTTTTTAGCGGATTTATTCTTCTTGTAACCATCCGCCGCCTTCTCGATCTGGCGAACGTTCCAGTCGTCGTTCTGCAAAATCTCGTCCAGGAATACCTTTTGCAGGTCGTGGTCCTTGATGCCGGCAATGGCCTTGGCCGCGCCCATGGTGATGCTCCGGTTCTTGATGGCGGATACCACATCGGGCACCACTTCCAGCAATCGGAAGTAGTTGGAAACGGTCGAACGCTGCTTACCCACCCGGGCGGCGACTTCCTCGTGCTTCAGGTTATACTCATTGGCCAGCCGGTAATAGGAGTAGGCGACTTCCATCGGGTTCAGGTCGCGGCGCTGGATGTTTTCCACCAGGGCCATTTCCAATAAGGTCTGGTCGTTGGCCACGCGGATAAAGGCCGGCACTTCCGTCAATCCCGCCATTTTGCTGGCGCGGAACCGCCGCTCTCCGCTAATAATCTGGTAATTGCCATCGCCCAGGTGCCGCAATGTCAATGGCTGAATAATGCCGTGCGTTTTGATACTGTTAGCTAGTTCTTCCAACGGGCCTTCCTCGAAGTCGATGCGGGGCTGATCGGGGTTGCGCTGGATGCGCTCCATGGGGATGCGGGCAAAGTCACGCGACAGTTCGCGGATGGTGTCTTCGGGCCGTTCTTCCAGTGCCTGGTCCAGCCGGGAACCGCCGAGCAGTTGGCTCAGGCCGTCGTTAAGTTGCTTCTTGCTAGTTGCTTTTTTACGCAGGGGCTGCTTGGCCATGGAGGGATCGCTTTAGATGGGACGGGCAAAGATAGTATTTATCGCGGCCCGTTGCGGTTACGGCCTTATTTGCGGTGGGGTGCCCGCCTCTTTTTCATTTTTCTTCGCCGAGCGGCGCGGTTTCCCATAGTTACAGGGGAATGAACCTCCCGGTATTATGGATTGCCCGATCGCTTTCTTTGCGTGAGGTGCCTGGAGGGGCGTTAGCGCACGCAGTGCCGAGCGAACAGCGAAGCCCGCAAGGGACCGACCGTGCCGCGATTTAGCGGCACGGACACGCCCCGTCAAAGCAGAAACTCGTTATCACATGAAGCGTAGATATAACACCTTATGAACTACCGATTACCGGATCATAATACCCTCGCGCTTAAGCAACGGGATGGGCGTGAAGTTTTCCGGGGAGATACTACCGGGAACGAAAACGTACTTCTTATCGAACATGTATTCACCTTCGTTAAAGCTGATCCAGTACTCGTTAGTGAGGGCGAAAAGCTCGCGCTGGATGGGTTCGATCTTGATGAGGGAATAGGGTTTGACCAACTCAAAAAAGTGGCGCAGGACGGTGGTCGATTTGGTGCGGCCTTCAATCTGGCCGTAGCCCTTGGAGGCGACCAGCACGTTGTGCATCGGCTCGTCGCGCAGGTTGATCAGGTAGGTGTCCCAGACTTCATCGTCCGCGCCGTTTTCGCGGGGCGCAATGACCAAGGCCACGTCTTCTACCCGTTGTTGTACGATGTCTTCCTTCATGGTTTGGGTTGGGATTACATAGCCCGAAAACTATTATTGAGTAACCGACTATTTGCTGGAATACTAAAAATCGGCGCAAAGATAGGGTTTTACGTTCATCCCCGGAGATTAATGTATCCGGCCGGAGGAGAAGCGGCCCTCCCCTACTCGATCCGAAACTGGTGGCTGATCCTCGCCCCCGAATCGTCGACGACGGTGAGCAAGTGATGGCCGGGCGTGGTCGTTAGCTTGATGGCGTGAAAGGACGTGGTGGTGCCTACGATACGGCCGTCGAGGTGCCAGTAGACGATTGATTTCGGTCGGGAATTAGCGAGGTTAAAGACAATGGATTTGGTGGTGCCGTCCAGGTCTCGACCGGGACGGAGTACCTCGCCGGGGCGTACGTTTATGAAATGCAGGGTGGGCCGATCAGTGGGTGCGGTATCGGCGCAGGCCGGGTCCCAGGCCGGGGCGGAAGCGTAAGTGGGGTGGCTACGACGGTAATAGAAGGCCTGGAGGGGCGGGAGCTGAAAAACGGTGGTTTGCTGAAGCTGTCCCGGCGCGCACTCCTGGGTAACGCGCAGGGCGGTGGCGGGGTCGATGTAGATGAATTCGTGGGCGGTGCAGGCGGCGGTGCGCAGACCCGCCTTGGGCACCCACCGGTCCTGTGCGGGGCAGGCCCGGCGGGCGGGACGGCCGGTTTGAGTACAGACGGATATTCGGCGCCACTCATCCCAGGGCTGTTCCGGTACGGCGGGGGCGCGGTCGGGTAGTTGGCGGAGAAGGTCGAAGAAAACGGGTGCGGCCGTCCGTACCCCGATCAGACCGGGGCGCCCCTCGCCGTCGGCATTACCGACCCATACGCCGACGGCATAGCGGCCGGTTGTACCCACCGCCCAGGCGTCGCGGAAGCCGAAACTGGTGCCGGTTTTCCAGGAGGGGTGCTGCGCGCTGCTGAACCGCTCCCAATTCCCTTCCTCATCGGGGCGTTCGAGTTCGGTCAGGGTATTCAGGACGAACCAGGCGGCACCGGGTTCCAGGCCGGTAGCGAGGTTCGGATCGGGCGGAGCAGTCGGTTCCAGCAAAGTGTCGCGGCCACTGAGGTAGGTGGGCGGGCGGTAGTCGGTGGGGTCGATACGCCCCTGGTTGGCGTAGTAATTGCCGGCGCGGCGGGCGGTACCGGCAAACCAGCCGACTGCTTCTTCCAACGTGATTTCGCAGCCGCCGAGCACCAGGGATAGCCCGTAGTCATCGGCCGGCCGGTAAAGGTGGTGAAACCCCTGTTGCTGGAGATCGCGGTGAAAATTGGGGATGCCGTAGTCGCGTAACAGTTCCACGAAGGGCAGGTTCAGCGACTGCGTGAGTGCGTCATCGGCTGGAACGGCACCACTAAAGGATGCGCTGAAATTGGCGGGGCTGAAATTGCCGTAGGTAACGGGCACGTCGGGTAACAGGGTTTCGGGCAGGATAAGACCGCTGGAAAGTGACATGCCATAAAGTGCGGGCTTGAGTAAGCTACCGGGGCTGCGGGGCGCGGTAACAATGTCGACATTGGGCCGGTATTCATTCGCCAGATCGGGTACGTTACCCACGTACGCAACCGTGCGGCCGGTACGCACGTCCACGATCAGGGCGGCGGCGTTGTGGACGAGATTAGCGGCCAGGCGGCCGGCGTGGCGGGCAACGATCTCGTTAGCGGCGGCCTGTAGGTGGGCATCCAGGCTGCTGCGGTAGCGGCCGGGGCCGTGGGTGAGACGTAGCCGCTGAAGCAGGTGGGGGGCCAGGCGCGGCAGGTCGCGCGGGGCGGCGGGCAGGATTTCGGCGCGGGCCAGTTGGAGTTCGGTCTCGTCCAGCAGCCCCTGCTCGGAAAGATACTGTAGCAGCCGATCCCTTTTGGCCCGCAGGGCGGCGCGGCTGCGGCCGGGGTGCAGTAGTCCGGGGGCATTGGGTAAGACGGCCAGCGTGGCGGCCTCGGCCCAACTCAGGTCGTCGGGCGGCCGACCGAAATAGCGCCAGGCGGCGGCCTCCACCCCTACGGTATTACCGCCGAAAGGCGCATTGGAAGCCCAAAAGTTGATGATCTCGGCCTTGGTGTAGCGTAGTTCCAGGCGGGGGGCCAGCAGTGCTTCCTGTAATTTACTCCACAGCGTGCGGGGCGGGTTACTCCTGGACAGGCGAATAACCTGCATACTAATGGTGCTGCCGCCGGAGACCACGCCGCCGGCCCGCCAATTTTGGACTACCGCCCGCCCGATGGCCCGAACGTCGATGCCGGGATGTCGGTAGAAGCGGCGATCCTCGAAGGCAGTGATGCAAGTAGCCAGCCGCACGGGCAGGGTATCGGCGGCGGGGAAGCGCCACTGGCCGTCGGCGGCGATGTAGGCTCCGAGTAACCGACCGTCGCGGTCTTCCAGTACGGTGGCCGGCGGGGTACGGAAGAGCCGCCCCGGCAGGGCCAGGAAGAGCCACCACGCGAGGAAGATCAGAAAGGCGGCAAGAAAAATGATGCGCTTACGGGGGAGGGTCATGATGGGGTTAGGGGGAATGCGGCTGACCATACGGTTTGCGGCAACGAAGATAATACGTAGCTTTATGATCGAATCGGCTGATATAAGCCCGTGCCGGTGAAATTAACCACTATCTCTTGGAACGAATAGCGACCCAAAAAAATACCCTGCTTTCCCTGATCGCCAAAACCGGCTGCGTGGCCTGGGTACTCTGGGTGGTGCTGGATTACCTGGCGCACCATCCCTACCTGACCCGCTCGCTGGCGGGGGTGCCCTACTGGGGCGTTCTGACAATTTTTACCTTGGTCGGAGCGGGAGCGAGCTTTTTCGTTCACCGTAAATTAGCGGCCGATCCAACGGCGACTTACTCGGTCGGCTACCGAGGGCTGGTGCTGTTTTTAGTCGTGCAGGCCTGCGCCGCGCTAATGTTGATTGCTTTTGCGGGAGTATCCTTTTTGCCACCGCTTTCGCTGGTAACCAGGGTGGGCTATTTTTGGGTATTCAGCAGCGTTTTCCTAGCGGCCCTGCTACTCCTGACAGCCGTGGCCTACGTTACCGGCAACCTGATCCTGAGCCGCCTGCGGGAGGACCTGACCGGTATTTATCCGCTGGTGAGCATTGCCCTGGGGTGTAGCCTGCTCGGTTTCGGGCTGGTCATCCTCGGTTCATTCGGCCTGCTGACGCCCTGGGTGCTCTGGCCGCCGGTCATCGGATTGCTGGCCTGGCAGTGGCGGGCGGGCAGCGATTTCCTGATCGATACCGTGTGGCGACCGAAGCAATTCAGCATGGGTAAATGGTGGGTACCTTTATTACTGACACTGCTGTTCGCGCTACTGGGCTTTAACTGGATCGCGGCCTTCAAGACCTTCCCCATCGGCTACGACGGCAGCGGCCTGTACCTCAACACTAGTGAGTTGATTGCCCACGGTGGCCGGCTGCCTGCCGGAGGGCAGGCTTTCAACTGGTCGGTTATTATGGCGGCGGGCGACGTATTATTCGGCAGCCGGATCGTAGCCATCCTCCTGTCGCACCTGATGAATGTTTTTTGCCTGCTGATCACCTACCGGATCGCACGCTACTGGCTCGATCCGGCCTACGCGCTGCTGGCGGCGGCCATCCCCTTCGTTTCCCCCTATTTTGCCTTTCACGGCATTGTGGATGAAAAGATCGACCTCGGCTTTACGTTCATCGTGCTCAGCGGACTCGCGTTACTGGTGCAAGCGGCGCAGCGCGGGCTACTTCAACCTACGAATGCCGATCGCCCTCCGCTCCTTACCCTCGGCGGCCGGTGGTCCATCTCGGCCGGTACCTTCACGGTTATGGTAGCGGGTTGGCTGGCGGGTTACGCCTTCGGCATTAAGTACACGGCCATCTTTTATCTGGTGGGGCTGGCCTGCTGGCTGTTCTACGTACAGGGCGGTAAATGGAACCTGGCGGGCATATTTCTGATCGCCCTGACCTTCATTTTGGCAACCGGTATTTACAAGTTCGGCTACCTCGATCTGCGCCGGGTACCCGCCGCCATTCTGGCGGGAGTCGCGCTGCTGACGGCGGGCGGCTTGTTCTACCGGACCTGGCGGATGACCGGCCCCGCCATACTCTCGGTCTCCGTTAAGCAATTCGCAATCGTACTGGCCCTGTTCCTGCTGGCATATTCGCCCTGGGCCGTCAAGCACCTGTCCGAACACGGCTCGTTCCGAATCAGCCACCTCATCGAGGGCAAGGAAGCCGGCCCCACGCTGGAATTATCCACGGAGGAGGGAGCCGGGGAAACCAGTTGGCTGGGCCGGACCTTTACCGCCCCCCTGCAATCTGCCCGAACCCTGGCGGCGGCAGCTACGGGGCGCAACCCCTACGCCCGCTTCGCCAAGCAGGAACAGGAGCAGCCCGCCGCCGAGCCGGAGGCGGAAAAATCAGCCGCCGGCCGCCGTAATAGCCAAGCCGTCCGTGAGGAGATCACCCGCTACCTGGGTTACGAAAAAGGCAGCTGGCTCTATACCTCCCTCCCCTACGACCTTACCATGAACAACAACGTGCCGGGAAGCCGCTACCTGACCATCGGATTTATTTTCCTGGCCCTGTTGCCCCTCTTATTCTTTGTCGATGAACGAAATATTCGGCCCGTCCGGCAGCGGGCGTTGCTGGCGGTCTCCGGACTGGTCTGGCTGGCTAGCTGCCTGGTCTCGATCTACCATACGCCGCAGTTCGCCTTTAATGCCGAGGGATTACAGACCGGCATGACGTCTTACTTTAATTTTCACGCCGGGGGCGGAGACTCGTTCTTTGCTTCTTTTTACTTTACCGCCATTCAGCCCCTCGCCTGGCTGGCCGATTTGCTCTCGCCCCTTTACCGGCTGGGCAGCCGGGTACCTTTGGTAGTTACGCTGCTACTGCTACTGCTGATCTGTGCCGGTGGCTACTTACTTATCCGAAACCGCTTAGCCGGCTTACCGCCGTCCTTCAAAGCGTTTTGCGGTTTTCTCTTCGGCTACCTCTTCCTCTGGTGGATCATGGGCAACGGCATCATCTGGTACGGGATGCCGATCTTCGTGCTGTTACCGATCGTGATCGTCTACTGGCTCAACCGGCCCGAGCGGTTCATGGGCCCGGCCGACGCCCGCTTTAGCAGCCTGCTTTTCGGCGGAACCATCGGTCTGTTCATGGTCCTGACTACTTTTCAGTACTTCACCTCTTCCTTTGCCGGTGACACGGAATTGCACACCGTTTTTCGCTGGCCGTTCGTCGATTACGCTTCCAATCCAACCGTAAAGGAGCGGGACGTACTCAATAGTTACAGCCCCATTCTGGCCGAAGCCATCGAGATCATGAATGCGGATGAATCGACCAAGATCTACCGCGTCAACACCCACTACGGTTTTCACATCGCCGCCAATGACGTACGCGTCTACAACGACCCGGTACTCGACAAATTCGATCGCATTACCGCCGAGCTGAATGACGACAGCCAGTTCTTCGACGTGCTAAAGGCGCAGGGGTTTACGTATATTTTCTTTGACCTCCGCACGGCCGGCGTGGACGCCTCGCCCGAGCAGACCCTCCGCAAAAAGTTCGACCGCATCATCGACCAGCTCACCAATTCGGATAAAGTCGCTTTACTGCTTACCGACAATTTTGTAGCCGACCCCACCGCTACCGCACCCATCAAGATGCCCAACGGTAAGCGGGCACCCGCCAAAATGGGACTGACCGGTCAGACGCTTTATCCCGGCAATATTGCCCTGTTCGAAATAAGATGATCCGTAGTGATTTCCTTCCGTGACATACACGTCCTGCTTCCCGCCTACAATGAGGCGGCCCAGCTTCCCGCCGTGGTCCAGGCACTGCGCAGCGAGGGCTTTACCAATGTCGTGATCATCAACGACGGCAGCACCGACGACACGGCAGCCGTAGCTACCTCGCTTGGCGTGCGGGTAGTCAGCCACCTGGTCAATCGCGGGGCCGGCGCGGCGGCGCAAACGGGGATCGAACTGGCCCGCCAGATGAACTGGCCCTACATCGCTTTTATGGATTCCGACGGCCAGCACGATCCCCGCGACATCCTGCGGCTGCTGGCAAAAATGAACGAGTCGAGTTGCGATCTCGTCATCGGCAGCCGCTTCCTGGACCGGGACGACGACATTCCCCGCAGCCGCGTGTTCTTCAATTTCATCGCCAACCGGATGACTAATCTCATCTGCAAAAAGAGCTACTCAGATTCCCAGTCCGGACTGCGTCTGCTCAACCGGCGGGCCATTATGCGGCTCGATCTCCATCTCGACGGCTTCGGCTTTTGCAGCGAGATGATCATCAAAGCGGAAAAAGCCCATCTTCGTATCCAGGAAACACCTACGACGGTCGTTTATACCGATTACTCCATCAGTAAGGGCCAGGATTTCCAAGTCGGTATCGTCACCGCTTTTAATATTTTATGGAACACTGTTTTTAAGTAGTTCACGGGGGGTGAATTCCTGATCGACCCAACTCCACATTCATTCCCCTGCGGATCCTGGTTCCAGCATCTTTCACTCCGTCATTCACACCCTTAGCCATGTTGTACCATATTCGGGGGTTTCAGTTATTCGTACCCATCCTGGCGATTGTTTTCGTCATCAGTTTCATTTCTCGTTACCGCAAAGGGAAGATCACGCTCAAGGAACTGGTTTTTTCCGTCTCCTTCTGGGTCGGCATCGTCGTGCTGGCCCTTATCCCGGATAAGATTTCCAACCTCGTAGCCGAAGTTTTCGGCATTAAGGACAACGTCAACGCCGTCATATTTCTCAGCATCGGCGTCCTGCTTTACCTCCAGTTCATGATGTACAACCTCATCAAGGAACAGAAGCGCAAACTCACCGAGCTAACGCGCCAATTGGCCCTGCGCGACCACGAAAAGGAGACAAAATGACCCTGCTTTTTGTCGTCGAACACTACTACCCCTACATCGGCGGGGCGGAAACCCTTTTCCAATCCCTCGCCGAATCACTGGCCGCCGCAGGCAAAACGGTTACCGTGGTCACTACCCGTTTTCGCCCCGATCTGGCGGCGGAGGAAGACTACCGGGGCGTCCGTATCATTCGTATCAAGTGCGGCAACCGTTTTCTCTTTTCCCTGCTATCCCTGCCGCGCGTTATTCGAGAGGCCCGCAGGGCCGACCTCATTCACACCACTACTTATAACGCCGCCCCGCCCGCCTGGCTGGCCGGCAAGATCACCGGAAAAAAGGTCATTCTCACCTTCCACGAGGTCTGGGGGCGGCTCTGGTTCCGCCTGCCTTACACCAGTTGGTGGCAACGCTACGGATTCTACTTCTATGAGCAGGGCATCGTCCGCCTCCCCTTTCACCATTACATCGCGGTCTCCGAGTTTACGCGGCAGGCACTGCTCGAAAACGGGATCCCCGCCGGCCGGATCAGCCGGATTTATAACGGACTGGAATACGAAGTTTTCGCCACCTATCCGCGTCAAATACCGGATAATTTCACCTACACTTATTTCGGCCGCCTGGGCATTTCCAAGGGGCTGGACCTGCTCCTCCCCGCTGCCGTCCGCATCAGTCGGCTAGACCACGCCGCCCGTTTGGTCCTCATCATCCCGCGCACGCCGGCCGACATGTATCGCCGCATCACCGACCGGATCGAAGCACTCGGCCTCGGTCCGCACGTCATTCTCCGCCACGAACTGAGCCGCGACGAATTGTACCGGCAGATCGCCGGCTCTTCCTGCGTCGTTATCCCATCCTATAGCGAGGGTTTTTGCTTCGTGGCGGCCGAAACCGCTGCACTCGGTGTACCCATCGTTTCTTCGGGCCGGGGTGCGCTGCCGGAAACAGTTAGCGGCCCTTACCTGGAAATGGAGGAAATGACGGTTGATTGCCTTTACCACTGCCTGGTGCGGGCACACGGGGGGAACTACGCGCACCGGCCGGCGCGTCGTTTTACCCTGCAACAGTCCCTGGAGGAGTACCTGCGACTCTACGATTCCTTGAAATAAGGTAGCGGCAAAACGGGTCGGCCGGACTCATTGGGCGTGCCCCCTTCCTACCGGGCGGGGTCGGTCCCTTCCAGGCTCGCAGGACTGCTCGGCCCTGCGGGCTGCGTCCCTTACGGGTCGCCCCTTCCAGGCACCTCACGCGGTTTCCGATTTAAGAGCGTGTCTAACTTTTACTTACCGCCGCCCTGCTTCCACTGGCGGATCTGCTTGGCTTGCTTGGCCTGCTCGGGCGTAAGTACGGAGCCTTCGATCTGGCGAATCAGGCTGCGGCGAGCCTGGCGGTTTTCCTCCTGGCTGCCGCCGAACAGGTCGTAGCCGGCGGCCAGGTTCGTGATCTCGTCGCGCTGATCGGAAGAGAGGTTCAGTTGATTACCGTACTGGTCGATCAACTGCGTGACCATTTTATCCTGATCCTTGGACATTTCCTGGGGTGGAGTGGGTGCCGCCGCTTCCGTTACGGCGGCTTCGGCCGGTGCTTCCTGCACGGCGGCGGGCTGCTCGGCTTCCACCGTGGGTTGCGGGGTTTTGCAGGAAAAAAGGCAGCCGAGGGTCAGGGCGGTCGCTAGAATGAAGTACTTCATGGGAATATTATTTGGTGGCGGCTTTGATCCAACCGGACAAAAGCTGCCTGCGAAAGGACAAAATTACTCATTTCCGGGAGGGAGGAAAGGAAACGGACCGGTTTTCAGGCCGTTTCTGCGGGTCAGCCTAACCATTGCGTGAGGTGCCTGGACGGTGGAGGCGTGAGCCGACAGCCCGCAGGGCCAAGCCGTCAGGCGCGCCGGGAAGGGACCGACCCGGACCACCGGGCCGGGGCACGCCCCGCCTGAACCCTTGAATTAGAGCGTGTCTGAATTTTATTCCATCGACCCAGGGCCGTCCATTTCCAGCAGCCGCCGGTTTACCTCGGCCGTCATTAACTCGGCACCCTTCAGGCTCATGTGGCTCAAGTTGTAAAAGTAGGTCGGGTCACGTTCGCCCATTTCCTCCATGTTCCAGTAGAAGACGGTGCTATCGTCTACCACTTCATCGAGGATGGGGCCGCGCAGATCACCGAAAACTTCTTTGAAAGCGTCGTTATAGAGGTAAAATTTGGGCGGATTGATGAGGATGACCCTGGCACCGATGGCGCGGCACTGCTCGATGGCCTGTTTAAGCCGCTCGACGTTGCGCTTACGTGCATCGGGATGGATATGGTTAGGCAGTTGCCGCCTGAGTTTCTGGATGTGCTTTTGATTTTTTTACTAATTCGACATCATAGTTGATGCGTTTGAATTTATCCTCGCTCTTCGGGATCATCACCATTAAATCCCCATTTATTGTACATCGCGGGGTGCTTGGTATTGATGATCTCGTCACTGAGGGGGTAATTGGCCAGAAAGTAGTTTCTCAGTTCAAAAGTGCCTTCCCGCAGCCCGAAGTAATACTGGAGTTTTTGCTCGTTGAACCAGCGGGCCGTTATTTTCCTTCTCCAAATACCCCCGCGAAAGGTCGAAGATCACATAACGGGGCCGAACTGTTTTTTCATGGCCACCCGAACAGCGCATAATCGACATTGAAGGCACTGTTCGGGATCGCCAGCGAGAGGGTATTCAGCGTCGATCTTTCCGGGGTCTATGGCCCGGAAGAGGTGAGACGGCCCCACAATGAGAACCTCTATGCTATCGGCCTGATTATCGAGGTACTCTTTCTTTCAATCGCAGGTACGAGTGGTCATCGTGCCGGGTCTTTATTTCCACGAGCAGCAGAAAAACCAGTACGATCGCGATGAAAGCGCCCATCTTGAGGAGGAAAGTCCGCATGGTTAAAATTGAAAGTAAACGAATTCAGTCGTTCGCCACTCCAGATCAGGATGCTGAAGATGAGTAGAAAGTAAACGCCCCAGCGTATACCGGCCCGCTTCTCCGGGCAGTAATTCCAGTCCGTGTTCTTTTTCCGTTGGATCCATTCTACGGTCAGGAGACGAAAATAAAGACGAACGCCTTGATGATGGGTACGTTGGGCAAAGTGAATAGGGAAGGAGAGAAAATTTTGCAGATTAGTACGGCATGCCCGAATCCCGGTGAGACAAAAAACGCCCCGATCAGCATAAATGACGGAGTAGGTTGTCACCATTTGGTAGGTTTCCTGCATCGTGGGCAATACCTGCCCGCAGCTACCGGCCCACGAAATTTTCGCCGTCGTTTACCAAAATGATCGGGACGAAGAGCAAAGCATTCAGCAGGCCCCAGATAATGAAGGTCAGCGAAGCACCGTGCCAGAGACCGGTGACGAAGAACACGATGACGAACGTTGCGCATTAGTTTGGGCTTGGTAAATCCCTTGAGCAAGGAAACCAGGTAGTCGCGAAACCAGGTAATGAGCGAGATGTGCCACTTTTGCCAGAATTCGGCAATGCTGCGGGCAAACAAGGGGAAATCGAAATTCTTCATCAGGTCGAACCCCAGGATACGGGCCGTGCCGATGGCGATGTCGGAATAGCCGGAAAAATCGCAGTAGAAGTGAATACCGCCAAGAATGGCGACCAGCAAAAGGGTGCTACCGTTTTCCGAGGGGAAATATCGGCAACGTTACCGTAAACGAAGCCGAGCCAGGTTGTTGGCGATGACCATTTTTTTAAATAGGCCCCACAGCACCTGCCGCGAGCCGTCGGCGGCCCGCTCGTAGGTAAACACCCGCTTGCGCTGAAACTGGGGGATCAGGTTGCCCGCCCGCTCGATGGGTCCGGCCACGAGCTGGGGAAAGAAACTGACGTAGGCGAAAAAGCTGACGGCATCGCGGGTCGGCTCAATCTTCCGGCGGTAGACGTCAATGGTGTAGCTGAGCGTTTGCAGCGTGTAGAAGCTGATGCCGAGCGGCAGGATGATATCGAGCGTGGAATATTCGTTCGCCACCCCGACGATGTGAAGCGCACGGCGCAGGCTATCGAGAAGAAATTGAAGTACTTGAAGAAGCCGAGGATACCCAAATTGAGTGCCAGGCTCAGGCCCAGCAATAGCTTGCGGCGCGTACGGTTAGCTCCGTTCGCCCTAATGCCAACCCGATCCCGAAATCCACCGCGCTGCTTACAAAAATAGGGAGAGGAACCGCCAATCCCACCAGCCGTAGAAAGAGGTAGCTGGCCAGTAGGATCAGGACGTTCTGTATCCTGACGGTCCGGTTGAAAACAAACCAGTACAGGACGAAGAAGATCGCAAAAAAGACCGCGAATTCAAGCGAAGTAAACGTCATTTATCATCACTGAAGTGCGGCAATCAATACCTTCCAGAGTATAGGTAGCTGTGTGTACAAATGCTTTTTCTATGGCAATAACGGCGACGGCGGGAATAATACCAGAACGACACGGCTACCCGTTGCTCTTCGGTCAGTACTTCCGCTTTGAGTCTCTTGATGAGCTTGCGCCGTTCGGCTTTGGATTCTCTTCTTGCGCAGCTCTTCCAGATCGTATTCCGTCGGCGATCTTCCGAACCGGGCAACCTGTCTTCGCACAGTACGATCATCGGCTCCATCCGTTTGATGAGCCGGTCGATGTAATCAGGCTGCGGTTTTTCTTTGCGGGCTGGTAGGCACCCCACTGGTTTTACGCTTTTTCCGTTAGGCTGGGTCTCACCGGTCGCTGTTTTGTCAGCCGGCCGTTCCGGTTGGTGGAGACATTACGACATCGGCATCCGATTGGTGCCGGCCGAGCGAATCGGCTGAACGGTAGGCATCCTCGCCCGGGGTGGTCCGCACTGGTGGAGCCTCGGTAGCGATGGAAGATGTTTCCCGCTTATCTTCGTCGCGAACCGCATCGACGAGTAGCAGACAGAGTACCGATGGTGGAAACGAAGGACGTAAGAGCTCATGGGCAAGTTGGTTTGGTGACAAATCGGGCCACAAGATAGGCAAAAACCACGTCCGGCGCGGCTAGTCAATTCCGTTCACCTAAGAGCGTGTCAGCTTTACTTCCCGAGAACCAAGCATTTGAGAACCTGGCGTCACATAAACTGACTTACGTAACCCGCTATGCGCGCAAGTTTTTGTCTAGCCGGAACCTCAAATCATTGATCCTCAGTTCTTAAAAATTTTAGGCAAGCTCTATGGAAAGTGAAGTGCTGCTATATCACCAGGAATTCTCACTAGGGGCGGTCGGCCGGTCCGTCGCGAATCGGTAACTTACCGCCCCGATCATTCGTTCTCCATGACTGCTCCCGAATACCGGGCCGTTTACCGAACTTGACCGACCTTTACCCCCGCGCGGGGAAAGCGGGGGCGGGCCTTCGTGAAGCGCGGACGACAATATACGATCCTACCGCTTTTTCGTGCGGCGGTTGATTGGGTCAGCCTTACCACGGATTACAAGCGATCGTTTATCGGGCTGACCTGGTTGGTGATCCTGCCACTGGTCTCGGTCGTGATCTGGATCTTGCTCAATGGAGCGGGCATTATCGACCCCGGTGACACCAGTATCCCCTATCCGGCCTACGTGCTGCTGAGTACCTCGATCTGGGGGTTCTTCGCCGAATTTTACCGCAACGTCAGCCGCGTATTCGTTACCTACGGCCGGATGATGTCGATGGTCGCCTTCCCCCGCGAGACGGCGTTGCTGGAAGTACTGATCGTGCACCTGATCCGGTTTTCCATTCCTTTTGCCCTCAACCTGGTCGTATTGCTGGCTTTCGGGGTGCGCTTTACCTGGTGGGCGCTGTTGTTTCCCCTGACCCTGCTTCCCCTGCTACTGGCCGGGGCGGCCATCGGGCTGCTGGTGGCACTGTTACGCATCGTGGCAGTGGACCTGAGTAATCTGGCCGATGAGAGTATCCGCCTGCTGATGTTCCTGACGCCCGTTATCTATACCCCTAAACTGGACCTGGGTGCGCTATCGTTCATCATCGACCTCAATCCGATGACCTACCTCATCAGCTTCAGCCGCGACCTGCTAACCAAAGGAACTTTTTACCGACCGGAGCTATACCTGGCCTGCGTTGTCGGCACCACCTTGTTCTTCCTGCTATCCGCCCGGATCTACCGCAACGCCCAGGCCCGGATCATCGAACGACTGATCAATACCTAATGGCCGCCACTCCCCTGTTATCGGTATGCAAGCTGAGCAAGAAGTTCAGCAAGGACATCAAGTACAACATGTACTATGGCATCCTCGATCTGCTGCGGGGAAGCGGGGAAGCGGACGAGCGACTGCCGCCCCTGCGCAAACGGGAATTCTGGGCGGTGCGGGAGATTTCTTTCGATGTGTTTCCGAATGAAATCCTGGGGATCGTAGGAACCAACGGCTCGGGGAAGACGACTTTGATGCGCCTGATTGCCAATATTTACCCCGTGGACGGCGGCCGGATCCTGGGTCGGCCGGGCCTAAAAGTAACGGCCATTTTTGCGCTCAACTCAGGGATGCAGCCGCTATTCAGTGGGCGGGAGAACGTGTACATCAAGGCATCCATGTACGGCATGAGCCGGGCGGAGATCGACGCGAAAATGGATTTTATCGCCGATTTTTCCGAGCTGGGTGACAAACTGGACCGGCCCTTCGGCAACTACTCCTCGGGGATGAAGGTACGGCTCTCCTACGCCATCGCCCTGGCCACGAAACCCGACCTGTTCATCATTGACGAGGCCCTGGCCGTGGGTGATTCCGCCTTTAAGGCCAAGTGCATCGACAACCTAAAGGAATACGTGGCCCAGCCCGGCAAGGCGGTGATCTTCGTATCCAACCAAATTCGCAAGGTGCTGAAAGTCGCCAGCCGCGTCATCGTGATGGAGCACGGGCGGGTGATCCATAATTCGAACGATATTTCGGAGGCCCTGAAGTTCTACATCCTTAACTCGCACAAAGAGAAGAAAAAGGAACTACAATTGCAGGAATTGAAGAAAATTCAGGACTACGAATTAGGCAACGGGGACTGACCGCGTGAGGGGGCTGGAGGGGGAGGGCCATGCGATCAATCCTCCTGTTTTTGAATAATTTCGACCGGCCCGAAGCGCGTAGTGCCAAGCCGGCAGGCGCGCCCGGAAGACACCGACCCGGCCGCTTTGCGGCCGGGGCACGCCCACTAAAAGATACTCAAAGCTATTGATCCTTCAACGCACGGGCGGCGACATAAAGCCGGTGATCTTCCTTATTCAACTTACGGAGCCGGCGTGCCGTGCGGGGCGATACGGTCGTTTTTTCGAGCGTCGGCCCTGCGGCCTCATTGAGTCGTACGGGAGCAAGTTTCGGCCAGTCCAGCAGGGCGCCGAGGCGGTTCAGGTCGGCGGCGTAGCGGTCGAGGAACCCGATAAAAAAGAGGTCGGTAAGCGTGATTCCCGCGAGGTAGCGGCTCATCACGTTACGGTTTTCGGGGAGACGGGCGTATTCGAGGAGTGTTTCGTTACGGCGGTGCTTATTCCGTTCGTAGACGGCGGGGTTCCGGAGCGGATCGGTCAGGCCGGCTTTAAAAAAATCGTAGTTGGAAACCAGCCGCTCGATCGGATCGCGCAGCCAGCAGATGACCCTGGCATCCTGCGCGTGTCGGATATCGGCGATCTCGGTATAGAAAAAATGGCCGTGCAGCACCCTCAGGCCCGGTGGCAGCAGCGGCGCGAGCGAACCGTGCTCGGCAACGGCCGCCTTGAGGTGCTTGCGCTTGTAGGAAACGGACAGGTCCGCGCCATATACTTCCTGTAATGAATGATAGAAAGAAGTGCCGCCGGTTTTAGGAATATGCAGGGAGATCAGTTCGATCACGACGTTTGCTTACGCTGTTCGCGCAGCCGGAGACCGCGCTCGTAGAGTTCCATATCGAGGGGGTTGAGCGCGGCGATCTCCGCCCGGTCGGCGTCGGAAACCTCGCGGGTGGCGCGGCCGGTCACGTTGTGTTTCACTTCTTCGATGGGCGGCCAGTTAAAGTGACGCCCCAGGGCCGTGAGTTCCTCGCTGTAATGCTCCTGAATGGCCACGAACGCCAGTTTTTCAAGTTCGATTCCCTCGAGAAATTTGTGCTGCCGGTTGCGATTCTCATTACGCGCCGCGTACTCCATCAGCGAAAGTTGCAGCCTCCGAACGATGCCGCGGGCATTATCATTACCCTCCGTTTCTTCCTGCAGCCGCTTGCTGAGGTAATAGTAATTGGAGATGACCCGCTCGACGGGGTCGCGTAGCCAGGTGATCATGGGCACCTCCGGCACGTCCGGAAAGGTCTGGTAAAACAGGGCCGGTGAAAAATGGCCGTGGGCCACCGTCGTGCCGATCGGCAGTTGGCTTTCGGTATAATCTATCTCGTTGATCTTTACCCGTTTGCCGTGGTTGGCCAGCGGAATATCGAGGCGAATAACGGCCGTTTCCCCGTAAACTTCTTTCAACGTGTGCCGGAACGAGGTGCCGGCGGTCTTGGGGATGTGCACCGAAATCAGCTCCAGCGGCTTGGCTTCGACCGGCTTGGCGGAACGTCGGGTTAAGAATTTAAACATGGGATAAATCATTTATTGACCCGTAAAGGTATAGTGCCGGAGAAAATCAGCACTGTTTTTCAGTGCATTCACGCGCTCAATCCGCTCCGGCGTCCACAAATCGGTCTTGAAACGAGACTGGTTGGGCGTGTTCCGTACGATAGCGGCACAGTCGGCCAAGTAATCGGGCGAAGCCGCAACCCCGAGAAAATCGCAGAGTTGTCGCAGGTGTTCCGCCGGTTGACCAACGAAGTCCTCCTGAAAGATATGGTGGATCGCCAGGTCTTCCCGCTCGATGAGCGCCCGGTTGGTAATTACCTTACTTTCGTACTCCGAAAACTCACGCTCGAAAATTTTGGGCGTCACCGATCGGCCGGTCCGTTTTTCCACCCGCCCGATCATGGTGGAAACGATATCGAAGGGATTTCGAATTACGTGGATAAGGCGTAGTGGCACGCCCATGAGTTCGGGAATACGCTGGAGTAAATAATGGTTGGCGTCGTCACCAAGAAGTCGGCTGCTGTTGCCGCCCTCCTTATCGCCGATAACACGAATGGTCCGCTCGCGGCCCTGCCACTGCCCGGCTACCTGATAGTTGTAACCGGAATTGGACCGCCCCGCCCGCGCTAGCCGGCGCGAGTCGGCCAGGATCAACTGGCAGACCTGGTTACGGCCGTAGCCGCGCTTGAACAGTTCGATGGCCCCCAGTTCATTGGAAATCACCATTTCGGGATGCGCGTCCAGGAACGCCCCGACAATGCTATGTCCGCTGCGGGGATAGCCGATAAACATGCAGTAGGCCGTCAGGTCGTCAAACAATTGTCGCTGCACCCGGCCGCGCACCAGTGAAGTGAGGTAGCGCAGCGGGGCGGCGGGGTGTTTATAGATCCTTTTTTTCCTTTTTGGAGGCATTCGCATAGCTTCGATCGGACCGCCAAGGTACGACATCACCACCGAACGGATCGCGCCCCGCCGTCGGCTTTGCTGTCGGCGAAATAGCCTAGCTTTACGCCTTCCTGTATATCGACAACTACTACGAATGATCTGGCTGGCCTCCTTCCCGCGATCGGGCAATACCTTTTTCCGCAATGTCCTGTTCGAGGTGTACGGCATTTCTTCCAGTACGTACCACACCCACGAGAACCGGAAAAAAGACGAGGGCTTCCTGGAGTATGACGTGGTAAAGACCCACCTGCTGCCCAGCGAATTACCCGCCGAGTACCGCGATCAACCTTCCGTCTACATCATCCGCGACGGGCGGGACGCACTGGTTTCCATCGCCCATCACCGCAAGGACATCGTGGTGCCGGGGACGGATTTCTACAACAACCTGGTCGACGCCATCCTGGCCCAGGGCGGCAGTTTTTTCGGCGGCTGGTCGCGCAACGTTCGCCAGTGGACGGCCAAGGCCGATATCGTCATCCGCTTCGAGGACCTGATCGCCGATCCCATCGGGGAGGTGGAAAAACTGCGCGCTATCATGGACCTCCCGCAGCCGGACCGCAGCAAAATACCCTCGTTCAAAGACCTTAAATTCGGTCGCCCGCAGTACGGCGGCGGTAAGGGAAAGCGCTTCCGCGCCGCCCGCGCCGAAAAGCACTTTCGCAAGGGCAAGGTCGGCGGCTGGAAAGACGAGATGCCGCCCATGCCGGCCAGGCTCCTGTGGTCCAAGCACGGCTCCGAACTGGCCCGCTGGGGTTACCAGCCCGCCGGTGAGGAAAAGGTGGGGCCGACCAAGCGCGTGTTGATCGAGAGTTCCAAGCTTTACGGTACCGACAACGATGGCGTCAAGCGCTACGTGGCCGAACTGGTGGCGGGCCTGACGACCCTATTGCCGTTGCTGCCGGAGTGGCAAATCGAGATCTACGACCGCCGGGGCATTCAGCCGCTCGTGCAGCCTTTCGGTAGACCGGTCGACCAGCCGGAAACCGGTTTTCGGACCCTCTCCAAAAAGGAGATGATCAAAAAGGACCGTCGCACCATGAACTACGAAAAGTGGTTACTACTGCTCAAAACCTTCACCGAGCGCGTGCTACCCGTTAGCCTGTACAGTACCCTGGCCCTCACCTACCGCAAGGGGCCGTTCCGCCTGCTGCTCAACAAATTCAAGCTCCGCGCCCGCAAGCTGACCCGAAAAATGACCGACGCGGAGGTCTTTGCCCAGGTCGCCCAGGCCGATCTCATTCACTTGCCCCTGCCCCAGCATTTTACCGAAACCAGCACCAGTGCCACGCCTACGCTGGTCACTATTCACGACCTGACGCACCGTATCTTCCCGCACTACCATACGGCCGAAAACAACAACCTGGCCGAAACCGGCATCACCACCCTGCTCGCCGGCGGGGCGCACGTGCTGGCCGTTTCCCAATCGACCGAGCGCGATGTGCGGGAGGCTTATTCGGTTCCCGATTCACGCCTCCACCTGGTCTACGAAGCGGCCGACCTCAATCTCTTCAACCGCGAAAACCGGACGAAGGCGATTCCCCTGCTACGAAAAAAATATAACCTCCCGGCCACCGCGCCCTACCTGCTCTGCCTGTCCACCATCGAACCGCGCAAGAACCTGCGCAACACCATTCTAGCTTTCATCCAACTCAAAGAAGAAAATCCCGATCTCGACACTCACCTAGTCATCTGCGGTAAAAAGGGCTGGAAAACCGAAGACCTCTTCACCGGCATCGAACTGGAACGGCCCGACATCGTCTTTACCGGCTTCGTCGATGACGCCCACCTGCCCTACCTCTACGCCCAGGCCCGGGCACTTTGCTATGTCTCCTTCTACGAAGGTTTCGGCCTGCCCATCCTGGAGGCCATGGCCTGCGGCACTCCCGTGGTTTACGGCGACAACAGCTCCCTGCCGGAAGTAGCCGGCGAGGGCGGCCTACCCGCCGATCCTAATGACGTAACTGCCATCAAAAACCAGTTAGTGCGCCTCCTGACGGACGACGAATTGTGGCAGGAAAAATCGGTCGCGGCCTTCGCCCAGGCCAATAAATTTTCCTGGCTCAAGACCGCCCTCGAAACCCTCGAAGTTTACGACCGCATTATCCAGGCCGAAGCATGAAGATCGCCATCATCGCCGACCCCCTCGACAACCAGCGGGCCGGCATCCACGTCTACACCCGCGAACTGGTCCGCGCCCTGCTGAAATACGACCGGGTCAACGAATACGTCCTCATCCGCGAGCGCATTGATCCCGAACTAGACGTGCGCCAGATCGCCCTGCCCAACGTGCGGCTTCCCATCGGCTACGCCTCGCTGCGGCTCTTCTTCATTGTCCCCTACACCCTCCGCCGGCTGGGGGTAGACGCCGTCCTGGAACCCGCCCACTTCGGCCCCTTCAACCTGCCCCGGCACGTGCGGCGCATCACCGTCATCCACGACCTCACGCCGCTGCTGCTGTCCAGTTTTCACCGCTATCACAGCCAGCTGCTGCAAAAAATCTTCCTCCGGCGCATCCTCCAGCGGGCCTCGCTCATCCTCTCCAATTCCCGCAACACCACCGCCGACCTGGAGCGGGTCTTCCCATTTACGGCCACCCGGATCGCCACTATCCCGCTCGGTAAAGGCGTGCAGTTCAAGCCCTCCCCTTCCCGCGAATTTCTCGACGAATACGACATCGACGCCCCCTACTGGCTCAGTGTCGGCACCATCGAACCCCGCAAAAACCTGGAATTCCTGCTGGGGGTCTACGCCACTTTCCGCGCCATGCACCCCGCCCGCGTTCAACTCGTCATCGTCGGCCAGCGCGGCTGGAAATCCGAATCCTTCTACGCCGCCCTGGAGGTTCACCCCAATCGCGCCGACATCCTCCTCACCGGTTTTATCGAAAAACACCACCTCCCCCAGGCCTACACCCACGCGCTGGCACTTATTTACCCCTCCATCTACGAGGGTTTCGGCCTGCCCATCGTCGAGGCCCTCGCCTGCGGCACCAGCGTCATCTGCCCCGCCAATTCCAGCCTCACCGAGGTCGGCGGCGAATTAGCCTATTACTTCGAGACCAACGACCAAGCGGGCCTCCTGCAACAAATGCAAACCGTTGCCGGGGGCGGGCAGAAAGTAAGCACGCGCCGCGCCGCCGGACCCGCCTGGGCGGCGCACTTCAGTTGGCAATCCTACGTCGAGCGGTTCGTGCGGGAGGTAGAAAAGTTGTAGTTCCCGTGCTTATGGGCGTGCCCCCGGCCAGGGGCCGGGGTCGGCGTCTTCCGGGCTTCGGCATTCGCCTCGGTGCTGCGCACCCCTCCCTGCGGTCGTGCCCTCCAGGTGCCTCACGCTGCCGGTGAGTGACCGGTGCGAGACCTCCGGTCTAGCGCAGGAATCGGCTGCCGACCTCCGGTCGAAGGATCGCTGAGTTGATGGCGTAAAGTAACTTCCGACCGGAGGTCGGTTACCTAGCTCGCGTGAGACCGGAGGTCACGCACCGCGCACCGCGCACCGCGCACCCGACGTAGTCGTCGGGATCCAAAATTGATTTCGGCAGGTCACGCACCACGCGCAGCGGCTTACTCACAACCATCCAGGTATCTATTTGTAAACCATTTCGTCTAAAGTCTTACCACTGATCTAAACCTCACCACCTCACCATGTATGACCTACTTTCCGGCCCCTGGCACTGGTCCGTTAGCGGCCTGCTGATCGCGCTGACCATGCTGGCCCTGCTGTATGCGGGCAAGACCTTCGGCTTTTCCTCCAACCTGCGCACCATTTGCGGCATGGCCGGGGCGGGCAGGCGGGTTAAATTTTTCGACTTCGACTGGCGCGCCCAGCGGTGGAATTTGGTGTTCGCCGGCGGGGCCGTGCTGGGCGGATTTATCGCCTACTACCTGATTCCCGATGCCGATCCAGTGCAGCTTTCCGCCGCTACGCTGGCCTACCTGGATGAAGTGGGCATTAGCCGACCGGGGGAGACGGCGGGATTTTCTTCCTTCGCCCCGGCGGAACTATTCGCGCTGGATAGCCTCTTCACGCTGCGGGGGCTGACCGTGATCGTGGTGGGCGGATTCCTGATCGGTTTCGGTACGCGCTGGGCGGGCGGTTGCACCAGCGGCCACGCGATTAGTGGATTGTCTAACCTGCAATTGCCCTCGCTCATTGCCGTTATCGGGTTCTTCATCGGCGGGCTGACCATGACCTGGCTGCTGCTTCCCTTCATCCTCCAACTCTAGATTTCCCATGCGCTACTTTACTTACCTCTTCCTCGGCACCTGCTTCGGGATCATCATGACTAAATCGGAAGCTATTTCCTGGTACCGCATCCTGGAGATGTTCCGTTTCGAGAGTTTCCATATGTACGGGATTATCGGCACGGCCGTGGCGGTGGGCGTTATTGGCGTGGCCCTGGCCAAACGCTTCGGCTGGAAAACCTTTGACGGCGGCGAGTGGAACCTGCGGCCCAAGGATTTCAGCGTGCCGCGCTACCTGCTGGGCGGCACCATTTTCGGGTTGGGCTGGGCCATGACCGGCGCCTGTCCGGGACCGATGTTTACCTTGCTGGGCCAGGGCATCTGGGCTATCGGACTGCTGATCCTCAGCGCCGTTTTTGGAACCTACGTATACGGTGTGGTCAGGGAGCGGTTGCCGCATTAGTTAACGGCCGTCAATCTACCGGGTCGGATTCTTTCAGCACCAGCTTCACGTAGATCGGAAAGTGATCCGAGCCGATGGTCGGCATTCGCTCCAGTTCCGTGAGCTGAAACTCTTCGGTTACGAATACGTGATCCAGGGGCCACCGGAGGAGGAAGTTATCGGCGTCGAAGCTATTGTAGAACCCGCGCCCCACCCGCACGTCCCGTAGCACGCCCTCGGTGCCGGTCAGCTCATCGGTGTAGGACCAGACCACGTCGTTAAAATCACCCGCGACGACGCTGGGGTGCGTGCGGTCCGCTACCAGGCGACCCAGTTTTTTCATGGCTACCTCTTCCTGCCCCTCGTTGTCCGGCAGGTCGGCAAAGTGAGTGGGTGGTACGGGGTGGAGTCCGTAGAATTTTAGCAACCGGCCGTTTTCCAGTCGGATGATGCATTCGATCGAGGGCACTTTTTTATTATTGAGGTAATTGACGTTTACTTCCTCGAAGGTAAATTTGCTGTAGAGGCTCATGCCGTAAGCAACCTCGTTGATCTGCTTTTTGACGTGCGGGTAGGTGCTTTCAACCGGCTTTAGCTGCTCGTCCCACCACTCGTCCACTTCCATGACGAGGAGCAGGTCCGGCTTTTTTTCCCCGATCAATTCCAGTAGCGGCCGGGATTCCCGGTTGGACATTTTGACGTTACTGAGTAGGATGCTAATCTCATCGGCCGCCGCATAATTTCCATTCGCCACCGGAACGTACTGTTCAACCAGTGGGGTGTAATTGACCAGGTAGCTGCCGTTCACGCCCAGCCCCACGATCAGGGACACGACCAGCAGGTAATCGTACCACCGGTAGCGTTTAGTGAGCAGCACGAACAAAACCAGGCTCACGACCGAAGTGATAAAGAACTGGATGCGGGGAAAATCCAGCATCTTCAGCCACCGGCTTTCGGTGTTCCGGAGCATGGATAAGATGGAGACAACCGCCGTCAGGATTGCTACCACGCTGAGGATGAAGTAAATGGTCTTCCTGAGCTTTTCCATGCTGTTTTAGTCAGTGGAACGTGCTTTGCTAGTCGAAGTTTGGCAGCGCAATCTCTCGTCATTCACTAGCGCGTGAGGTGCCTGGACCGGCCGCCGTTTAGGCGGAGCCCGCAGGGCCGAGCGAACAGCGAGCGGGGAAGGGACCGCCAGCCCCGCCGCATGGCGGGGGTGACACGCCCATATCCGTGCCGCGCTTGTCCTCAAAATTTGTGGGCTGAATCGTCCTGGTGATCAATTCCTGACTCAACCCCTTACCCGCAACGCCCCCCGCAACAACACCGCCGGATGCACTGCCGCCCGCCCCACCCCATCGGCGATCTGGTGGCGGCAACTGGTGCCGGGCGCGGCCACGATCACATCCTCGGCCGCGCGGCGCAGGGCGGGGAACAGCACGTCCTCGCCGATCTGTTGGCTAACGGCGTAATGCTCGGCCTCGTAGCCGAAGGAGCCGGCCATGCCGCAGCAGCCGCTGGGGATGACCTCCAGTAAGTGACCCGCCGGCAGGCTGAGGGCCAGGGCGATCTCGTCGGCCCCGCCGAGGGCTTTTTGGTGGCAGTGGGCGTGGAGCAGGATGCGACGTGGAAGGTCGTCGAAATCAGCGGCGGTGATGCGCCCCTCGCCGATCTCCCGGGCGAGGAACTCGCCGAAATCGTAGGTGCGCTCGGCCAGGGCGGCGGCGGATTCGGCGGCCGCGCCACGCAGGAGCTTGGGGTACTCGTCACGCAAGCCCAGGATGGCGGACGGCTCCACGCCCACCACGGGCAGGGTGCGGTAGGCGTCCGTGCTCAGGCGGGCGACGTTGCCGGCGGCGCAAGTTTTAGCCAGGTTAAGGAGACCCTTGCTGAGGGCGGCGCGGCCGCTGTCAAGTAGGGCGGGCAGGTGGACGCGGTAGCCGAGCCGCAGGAACAGTTCGGCAGCCGCCCGGCCCGCGTCGGCATCGGTGTAGTTGGTAAACTCGTCGATGAACAGGACGATCTCACCGCGCTGCTCGCCGATCACGGGTAGTTTCCGGCCACTACTTTTCCACCAGCGGGCAACGGACTGGCCGCTTAGTTCCGGCAGACTGCGCTGGGAAGCGACGTTCAGGATGCGCTTGCTCAGACCGGCCGTCAGGCGCAGCATGAAATTGGCCAGACCGGGTGCGACGGACAACAGGCGATTGACCCGGCCGATGTTGGCGAAAGCGCGGCTGCGCAGCGAGTGGCCCGCCCCGGCGGCGGCGCGCTGGTGCAGGTATTCGGCCTTGAGGGAGGCCATGTCGACGTTGCTGGGGCACTCGGCGGCGCAGGCCTTGCAGGAGATGCAGAGGTCGAGTGCGGCGGCCAGATCGGGATGTTGCCAGGGGTCGGTATCCTCGGTGCGGGTCAGGACTTCGCGCAGCACGTTGGCGCGGCCGCGGGTGGTATCGGCCTCGCGGCGGGTGGCGCGGTAACTGGGACACATGGCCCCGCCGCTGACCTTGCGGCAATCGCCCGATCCGTTGCACTTTTCGGCCAGGCGCAGGAGGCCGCCCGTGGCACTGAAATCAAGGGCGGTGGCGAATTCGCGCGTGGGCTGCTCGGCTTCGTAGCGGAGTTGCTCGTCCATGGGCGGGGTGTCCACGATCTTACCGGGGTTGAAACGGTTGTCGGGGTCCCAGGTATGCTTGATGCGGCGCAGTAGCTCGTAGTTTTCCGGGCCGATCATGCGGGGGATAAACTCGCCGCGCAGGCGGCCGTCGCCGTGCTCGCCGCTGAGGCTGCCGCCGTATTTTTTGACCAGTTCGGCCACGGCCGTGGTGATCTCGCGGAAGGCGGCGCGGCCCTGGTTTTTCTTCAGGTCCAGCACCGGCCGTAGGTGGATTTCCCCCGCCCCGGCGTGGGCGTAGTAGATGGCCTGCTGGCCGAAACCTTGCATCAGGTCGGTAAACTCGGCGATGTAGGCAGCCAGTTCGTCGGTGCGCACGGCCGTATCTTCGATGCAGGCTACGGCCTTCTCATCGCCCGGCAGATTAGCCAGGATACCCAGGCCCGCCGCCCGCAGCGCCCAGACCTTGGGGATGTCCGGCCCGCTGACGATGGGCGTGGCGTAGGCGGCACCCAGTTCTTTCGCCAAGCCTTCGGCCATACTACGGGCGTGGGCCGGGCTCTCGCCCCGGAATTCGATCAGTAGCAGGCCCTCCGGACTACCCTCCACGAAGAAGCGGTTGGCCCGCTGGGCGCGGTTTTGCTTGCTGAGTTCCAGGATGGTGCGGTCCATCAGTTCGCAAGCCGTGGGGCCGTGCAGCAGGCAGGTGGGCACGGCGCGCATGGCCAGGTCGATGGACGTAAAGTGGGCCGCCAGCACCACGCCGTGGGCGGGCGGCAGGGGGTCGAGTTGCAGGGTGATCTCGGTGGTTAGGGCCAGGGTGCCCTCCGACCCGGCGAGGAGTTGGCAGAAGTTGAAATCGGGTCCGTCCGGCGTGAAGGGATTGGCCTCGGCCAGCAGGTCGATGGCGTAGCCGGTGTTGCGGCGGTGGATGGAACGGTGGGGGTAGTTGGCCACGATCCGACTGCGCACGTCGGCCGGACTGAGTTCGGCGGCGATCCGGGCGTACAGTTGTCCCTCCAGCCCCGGCCGCCGGGTGGCCGCACGGAAATCCGTTTCGCTGAGCGGACCGAAGTCTACCGCGCTACCGTCGCTCAGCAGGGTCCGCAAGCCGTGGGTATGCTCGCGCGTGGTGCCGTAAACGATGCTGGTGGTTCCGCTGGAATTATTGCCCACCATGCCCCCGATGGTGGCCCGGTTGGCGGTGGAGGTCAGCGGCCCGAAGTACCAGCCCCGTGGTTCCAGCCAGGCATTCAGCTCGTCGCGGATCACGCCGGGCTGTACCCGCACGCGGCCGGTGGACTCGTCGAGGTCCAGGATGGTATCCAGGTACTTACTGGTGTCGATCACCACGCCGCTGCCCACTACCTGTCCGGCCAGGCTGGTGCCCCCGCCGCGGGGGATGATGGGTAGGTCGCGTTCGCGGCAGTAGTCCAGGGCGGCGGCCAGGTCGGCTTCGTCACGCGGCAATAGCACCGCGCGGGGCGGGCTGCGGTATACGCTGGCATCGGTGGCATAGAGCGTGCGGTGCAGGCTGTCGGTGTGGATGTCGCCGCTGAAGTGGGGGATTTTCATGTTCGTCGCGGCTGGGCCGCGCTTTGGTACGTAGTACGTAGTTGGGGGGCGTGGGGAAGCGGATAGTCGAATTTACTCGTATCGCATTTCGAAGCAGGACTGGATTGGGATGGATTACCAGCGGCGGAGCCGTCTACAAAAGTACGGGCGAAGCCCCCACAAGCGCGTTACTCCTCCTCGCCCAAGCCCGGTTCCAGCCAGAAATTATTCATCCCCTCGCCGGCGAGGATGCGGATGGACTGGCGGTTCAGTAATTCCAGCAGGCCGAGGAAGGTGACGATGGCGTGGATGCGGGTTTCGCAGGGGCCGAATACGTCCAGGAAGGTAGGTCGCTCGTTGTTGGCGGCGGTGCGGTAGACGAGGTCGAGGATGCGATCCTGTTGCTCTTCGATGGTGTAGGCGAACTGGGTGATCTCGTGGACGGGCGGGCGGTTGGCGTCGTCCTCCATGCGTTGCATCATGCGCTCGAAGGCGCGGAGGAGCTTGAAGAGGGTAACGCTTTCGAGTTCGGAATCCACCAGGGCCTTGGTGGCGATGGTTTCCAGTTCGGAGATCACGTTGCCGCGCAGTTCGCGCAGGCCGCGCTCGCGTTCCAGGCGGCGCATTTCTTCCAGTACGCTCTTGTAGCGTTTGTATTCCAGCAGGCGGCTGATGAGTTCCTCGCGGGGATCGATCTCGTTGCCCTCCTCGTCGATGGGTTTGCGGGGGATGAGCATCTTGGCCTTGATCCGACAGAGCGTGGCGGCCACCAGTACGAACTCGCCGGCCAGATCGATGTCCAGTTCTTCCATCTGCCGGATGTAGGTCAGGAAATCATTGGTAACCGTGGCGATGGGGATGTCGTAGATGTCCAACTCATCCCGCTCGATGAAGAATAGCAAGAGGTCGAACGGACCCTCGAACTGGGGTAGTGTAATGGTGTAACCGGACAAGGGCAGCGGGGATTGACGGCGGGTGATAACTCAGCCCCCCTAGCGGGGAGGGAGCGCAAAGATAGGGATAGCAGAGGAGTGCGGCGCTACTTCAATGGACGCAAACGGTATTCCATCATTTCAGCTAAACGGGGTAGATACAGTTATCCTTAAACGTAAATTTTTCGTTTCCACGGCTCCGTTTTTCCGTTTTTGGCGGTCCCCGCCAGCTATTTAAGCAGGAAAGTCATCACGCCTTCGCGCAGTTATACCTGCGTAAACCGCTGATGGATAATTAATTAGCTAATTATCCAATTTCTTATCCACGGTAGCGAAAAAGTTGGCCCGAAATTTACCTACTCCTGGGCAGAGATCAATACTACCCAATCGCCAATTGGTTTGATCGTTTGCCGCCAAGGAGCGGCCGTTTGACAACGTTTTCTAAGAAATCGCTTACAATCCAATCACTAAAATTCCCGTGTGCTCCTTAGGGAAACACCAGGCTTTTTTAATCCCGTTTGATTCTTGCCTTCAATCCGCAAGATACAGTGTCCGGCCCGGCCGGACACTTTTTTTATGCCCCTACACTACCGAGCCTAGAAAAAAGAACCGCCCGCGCCCCGGCGAAGCCGGGGACGCGGGCGGTTTGGGAAAATTATGTAAATTTGCCCCTGATAGTTTACTAATGCACTTATTTCTTGCGGCTCCGCCCCTGGGCGGGGCCAAGCTTTTTCAGGGGCAAACGGTCCGGGCAAATCAATTGTCAGGCCGTGAAATCCTAACGGAGATAACCGGCGATTCGTTCACAAATAATCACATCCGTTACAAACGGATGACGCCGTTTGACCGACATTGCTTACCTTTAGGGCAGATTATAATCTTTACGACAACCTAATGTAGGGACACATAGTCCCATTTTTTTCTAGCGGCAACGGGCCTTCCACACTCACCCGATCCGCCCACACTAGTCTTCATCCATTATACAACTTACCGATTTTTTCACCACGGCTGCCCCGGCACGGCGGCAGACTCCTTACGTACCATCAACTCCAATCCATGCGATTTAACCTTTACTCCTTCCTTACGGCCGCGCTTTTAGCGGCCCTTTGCTGCACCACCGCCAACCTTGACGCACAGTGTACGCCCCTCGATAGCCTGCCCGAGGGCGAGATCGTCGATCCCCGCCCCTTCACGCCCGAAATGCCACAGGATGGCATCCAGGACACGGCCTGCGCCCAGCGTTTCTTTGAAACCACGATCAATTTTTCCGCTCCCGAGCAAGTTGATCTAGGTTTTATCGGCATCCTGAACATCGACAGCGTGGTGCTGGGTACCAGCAACTCGATTAGCAACCTGCCCGCTTCGCTCAGTTACACCTGCAACCCAGGCAACTGCGTGTTCTATCCCAATGAGCCGGGCTGCATCTACATTTCCGGCACCCCCACGAACGCCGAGATCGGAATGCGTAACCTGACGATCAACGTACTCATCTTCGCTAACGGCGGAACCGGCGGTCTGCCCTTCACGCTGCCCAACGCTTCGTTCGCGCCCGGTGAGTATCGCCTATTCATCGAAGAAACCGACTTTGCGAACTGCTACATCAGCGGCATCGAAGAGTTCGGTAGCACCGATTTCTCGCTCCGTGTGGCCCCCAACCCGGTCAATACGCACGCGACGGCCATCTTCCAGACCACGGAGGATCGGATCGGCCAGCTCCGCCTCATCGATGCCTTCGGCCGCGAGGTGAGTTCCAGCACCGTCCGCCTCACGCCCGGCGAAAACCGGATGCAAGTCGCTACCGATCAGTTACCGACCGGGTTTTATACGCTGGTGTTCGGCCAGGGAAGGAGCGGGGTTTCCACGCGGGTGCTGGTGTTGCGTTAGTTAGGTAGTGGGTAGTAGTACACTCACGCCGTTCAGATCGAGAACGTTCACGTCCGAGAAGTGATTTGGCCCGAATGCTCGTACCACGGGTGGCCGGCTGCGCCGCCCGGCTCGGACCTGGAGGTCCTCGACCTGGGTTCGTACACGCCGCGGGTGGCCGGCTGCGCCGCCCGGCTCGGACCTGGAGGTCCTCGACCTGAGTTCGTACGCGCGCTAGCACACGTGGCTCGTGCTCGCGTGAGGTGCCTGGAAGGGCCGACCGCAGGGAGGAGCCGCGTAGCGGCCAAGCCGGCAGGCGCGCCTGCAAGGGACCGACCCGGACCGTTAAGGGACGGGGCACGCCCCAAGAATCTTACTAACTTTTAATCAACACCAAACGATTATGCGGAATAACTACACCTATCTTTTCTTCTTTTTCTTCCTGCTCCCGGTAGGTACGGCTACGGCGCAAACGGGTTGTCCGGGCTGTGAGATCGTGCTGCCGGAACTGCCGGAGGACACTATTTTCATCGGTGCGCTACCCGACGGGACGGCGCAGCAACCCTACTCGGCCGACCTGGGTTTCCGGCTGCCGAAAACGACGACGCCGGTAGCGGCATCGGGCGTGGCGGTGCCGCCGGGGCTGAATATTTCGAGCATTACCATAACGGGCGTGAACGGGATGCCGCCGGGACTGAATTGGGAGGCGGATCAGACCGTGTTTGCCGTGCAGGATACGACCGACGGCTGCGTGCGCCTCTGCGGCACCCCGCTGGTGGCGGGCGAATACCTGATCCTGGTGCAATTGGATGCGAGCCTGGGCATCTTTAGCCAGGGAACGGAAGTGGCGATACCGCTCATTATTGAACCGGCGCAGACCGTGACCGAGGGTTTTACCCTGACCGGCACCGAGGCCTGCGGCGAACTGACCACGGTGGTAACCAATAACGTGCCCTCGAACGGGCAGGACGGGTTTACCTATGCCTGGGATTTTGGGAATGGCGTGACGACCGATAGCGAAGACCCCGGTACGGTGACCTACCAGCAGCCCGGTACCTATCCGGTTTCTTACCAGGCGATCGTGGATACGACCGGTTTTTTCCTGACCAGGGTACGGGTATCGGTGGTAGGCTGTAACGATATTTTCGGCGGTCGACCGGATCTTAAGATTAACGTCTTCGACCCGGACAACAACTACATTTACACCTCGCCCATTGTATCCAATGCGCAGGTACCGCTTAATTTTACTACGTTCATTGAGCTGGGCGAGGGTACCTACCGCGTGCAGGTGATCGACGATGACGGCGGTCTGGACGGTGCGGACGACGAGTGCGGCAACATTATGATCACGCAGACAACCAACGGACTGTTTATCGACGGTGAGCTGGAAGCCGAAATTACCACCATCCACCCGGTAGACACCATTACATCCCTGGATTCAGTGACGGTTTACCCCATCCCGGCCGCCCCGTTACTGGACCCGAGCGGCATGGTCGATCTGTGCGACAATGAAACGATTCTGTTGATGGTGGCCAATTACGAGAGCGGATTGGAGTGGCTGCTAGACAGTACGTCGCTGGGCCTGCCCGACTCGCAATTTAGCTACCTGACCGGACAGCCGGGAGATTACGCGGTAGTGCATACGGATAGTAACTTCTGTAAGTCGGACACCAGCCGAGTGACCATTAGTACCCTGGCCGCGCCCGATACCTTGGCACTGGAACAAAACGATAACGTGGTAGAACCCGTCTCGGGGGTCGATTCGCTGGCCGGTCCCTTCACCTTTAGTTGGTACCTGGATGGCATTTTGCTGCCGGAGATCAACGAGTTACGGTTTTGCGCCACCGCATCCGGTCGCTATACCCTGGTGATTACCGATACACTGACCGGCTGCTCGTCGTCGTCTTTCGTGAGCGTGGAGGTAGACCCGCTGCTGTCCTGCAATACAGGCGTGACCGACCGGCCGCTGTCTACCGCCGGCTGGCTGCTCTACCCCAACCCCGCCGGCGCACCCCTGCACCTGATCACCGGACTGGATCACGCTACCGAACTCACGATCGAGCTAATAGACGGGCTGGGGCGCAAACTGAGTATGGCGGACCGAATGGCAGCACCCGGTCAGACGGTCGATCTGCCTACGCACTGGCATCGTTATCCCGCCGGATTTTACACCCTGATCATCCGCGAATCGGCCGGATTGAGACGGCTGCCCCTGATCATCGGCCGCTAGCATTGAACTACAATCGGTTCGGTGTTAAATTTTTGATACTACCCGAAATTCGCTTATTGTAGCGAATTTCGGGTTTTTTTTGGGCAACTTTTCGTCGAGTACCATATAAAATTTTGACCGATTTAAAGACGCTGGTTTAAAATAAAATTTTGCAAGCGGTACATTTATTCCTTAGCTCCAGAATTAAATTTTAATTTACATAAATAGCTTACCTTTGCATCAGCAATCGGGAATTAGAAAGAAGTGTTAAAATTAGATAGAAACTGACGTTTTGCGTCACTTTTGGTGTCTACTGAATATACACCGGCATATACGGCCGCACACCTGATTCCCGACCATCCCTTTCCATCACCGTTGCCAACCATTCGGTAAGGCAAAATCTCACCATCGGAAGAAGCCGTCCAGCGACTTCCCGGACCTTTAATGCGCTGACGCTATGAGCGTGTCTAAAGCTTCTTTGAGTTTTTATTTGCGCACCACCTATTACTTCACTACTAAGCAGATTCGTATGAAATCCCAGCACACTTTCCTCCTCCTTCTCTCTTTTTTCCTACTGACCGGTAACGTCTTCGGCCAGATTGCCGGAATCGACCCACCTAAAACCCTGTATTCCGCCCGCGCTACTCCATCGGCCGATGCTGCGGCCCAGGCCATGAAGGCACGTACCCAGAAACTCCGACTGCGCGAAATGGACCTGATGACCGGCAAATTTGCATCGAGTTGGACGTTCAACCTCGGTTACGGCCTGAGCGGCACCTTTAATAAGGACGCCGTTGTGACGCACCAGGCACCCCTCAGTTTCGGCATCGGTTACCGCGCCGGCCGCCGATTCAGCATCGAGCTGTTGGCGGGCCGCTCCAAGTATGCCTCCGACATGAATTACTTCTCGCACGATTACCGGACGCGCACCGAGACCTCCTTCAGCGTGGTGGGCCTGCGACCGAAGTTTCACCAGCGCATTAGTACGCGCCTCGAAGCTTACGGCGGCACCCTGATCGGTTACCAAATGACCAACCTCGATCCCCAGGAAGCCCGCCAGAGTGGATCGGACGAAGGCCGTGCGCCCATCGCCCGTCCGAAGACAGGTTTATTCGTTACCGGTTTTGTCGGTACGCGCTACTCGTTTTCCCCACACGTGGGGGCGTTCGGGGAGTTGGGTATGGGGTTGAGCCTGTTTACGGTAGGAATCAGCTTCCGGCTGTAGCCAGAGCAAACTAAGAGCGTGTCTAAATTTTTACTTCCTGAGAACCAAGCATTTTAGAACCTGTCGGCGTAAAAACTGACTTACGTAACCCGCTATGCGCGCACCACGAAGTAGCCGCGAAGCAAATCATTGATTATCAGTTCTTAAAAATTTTAGACACGCTCTAAAGAACTGGTAAACTCTGCTACTAGGGGCTACCCGCGAATTCGCGGGTAGCCCCTGTTTTATGGTAACAGCCCACAAAAAAAGTAACCAGACCTGTGAATTATTTAACTTTTACGCATACATTTGCCCTAATAAGAGCTTATGATTCATTTTTGTAACTTTTATGCGTACATTTTAAACCCCGGAGGCCGTCCATCACCTCAATGATGCTACAGATTCTCCTAATACAACCAGTCGATGAAATTCATTTTACCCCTCTTCACCTTTTTTCTTTGCCTGGCCCTGCCCGGTCTATTATCGGCTCAGAAGGCCAACGACCAGTATTTCACTTTTGCCGAGTACCGGCTGGCGGCCGATCCCCTGCCGGGGGAATTCGAATCGTATTCGGTTGCGCTAGAGCGGGGCAGTCTGGATGCCGGCAGCCTGGGCATCACCCCTACTTCCATCAGTCAGGCCATGGGTTTTCAGCGCTGGACGCGCAAAACATCCGGCGGTGACCTGGAAATATTGGTCACGCTGAACGGCCCCGACCGCCCCACTAAAGAGATGAAATCGAAGATGGTGGAAGTGGGCACCAAGGAAAAACCTCGTAAAGAAAAGCGCTTCTACTACACGGTATCCGGTTACGGCGTTTCGGCAAGCTACAGCTTACTGGACGGCGAACGGAATATCATCCGTGACGGCAACGCGAGTAGCGGCGGCGGTGAGTATAATACCTCCGATAATAAGTCTTCATCCGCGCTGGTCAAGTTGTGGAACGACAAGTACTACGGAGAATGGAAGTCAAAGCGCAATTCAGCCGCCCAGGCCGCAGTCGCCGAAGTTGCTTCCAAACTCCGTACGGAGATCGACGAGGGATACTACAACACCAATATCCCCCTCTACACCATCCGCAAGGCCGAAAAGTACGATGTCGTCTATATGGACACGGCCGTGGACGACCTCAAAGCCGCCACTGAAACCTATAATAAGGACAAAAACTTCGATGCCCTCCAGGCCGCTTTTCTGCCTTACATGGAACTGTGGGCAGAAAACGTCGAACGATTCGACCCCGAAGACAAGAAGGAGGACGACCTCTACTTCGCCCACGCTTTCAATGTAGGCACCGCCAACTTCATCCTCGGCGACATGGAAGAAGCGGCCGCCTGGGCTACCACCGCCGAAGCTGCCGGCAAGCGCAAGGCTACCGTTGCCGGACTCCGGTCACTGATCGAGAAGCGGCAGGCGGCACTGGACGTCAATGCCAACCTGGAAATCACCGCCGTCGGTGATTTCAATCCCGCCTTCAGCCGCGAGGCCATGGCCGAAGCCGCCGCCGCCGAGGCCGCCGCCGAAGCCAGGCAACGTCGCCTGGACCGGGTAGCAGCCATGCCGCAGGGAACCATCCACATGAAAGACGGCGCGGAAATAACGGGCGGCATCAACGTGCGCTACGACAAAAACGACATCCTGCAAACGATCTATGCCAGCACGATCAGTGAAACGGGTTCGGTGATCCGCACCCCCGCAGCGGCTAGTCAAGTCCTTTACCTGGACATGGAAGGCCGCCGCTTTCCGGTCATGAAGGCCGGTAATACCATCGGTATCGGTCAGGGACCGAACCTGCAACTGATGGAAATCCTGCAGGAAGACGAGGGCACCGGTTCATTCATCGCCCGCCTCTACTACGTGGGCGACGGCCTCAAATTCCGCAACTATTTCTTCAAGGACGGCCGTAAGGACGAAATCTACAATTTCAACTCCACGCGCTTCCTGGTCGGTTTCAGTAAAACGGCCGGCAAGGTATTCGGCGAGGATTGCGCCACGGTGGCCCAGAAAGGCGACAACAAGGAATACGAGCACAACGAGGCCGGTTTCCTGCAGTTATTCGCGGATTATACGGGTTGCTTTAAGTAGTAGCACGGTTGTTAATTTGAGCGTGTCCCCCGGCTTAGGCCGGGGGTCGGTCCCTTCCAGGGTTCGCTAACGCTCCGTGCTACGCACCTTCCCTGACGGTCAGCCCTCCAGGCACCTCACGCGGTGCGGCCGATCTGCTAATGAACCCCTTGGCGGACACTGGTCCGGCAAGGGGTTTTTGATGGATAAGGTCGACCACGACTCGTTGGGGAACGTCCGATACGTGATCAGTCTCGTACAGTAGGTAGCCGGCTTCGCCGCCCTTCTCGGACGTGGAGGTGTACGACCTGAGCACGAACACGTCGCTCAGGTCGAGGACGTCCACGTCCGAGACGACCGGCGCAGCCGGTCATATGAAATACGAGAACCTAATTTTTTTCGCTTGAAACGACGGGGACATACGGAGACGCGAGGTATGACGGGTGGTCCGCATGGCATTGCCATCGGAGACGCGAGGTATGACGGGTGGTCCGCATGGCATTGCCATGCGGAGACGCGAGACGCGTGGTGGCCCGAACGGCATTGCCGTTCGGAGACGCGAGGTATCGCGTGGTGGCCCGAACGGCATTGCCGTTCGGAGACGCGAGGTATCGCGTGGTGGCCCGAACGGCATTGCCGTTCGGAGACGCGAGGTATCGCGTCTCTACGGGCGGGTGAATTCCATTTCCCCTTCTTTTGATCGTTTGGCGTTGTATACGTAGCCATCCACCGCGAAATCACGTAACTGCTCCGGCTGGGTCAGGCCTTCTTTGATAATGATGCGGGCCATGCTACCCCTGGCGCGTTTGGCATTGAAGGTGATGATCTTATAGGTATCTCCCCGCTTTTCCCGGAAATGGACGTTGACCACCCGGCCGGCCAGTAACTCGGGACGGACGGCTTTGAAATATTCCTTGCTGGCCAGGTTCAGCACTACGCCGGAACCCTCGGCGGCCAGATCCTGATTGATGAGGTCGGTAATGCGATCGCCCCAGAAATCGTATAGATTTTGGTGGCCGTCGTGATGAAGGCGGGTGCCCATTTCCAGACGGTAGGGCTGCATCAGGTCGCGGGCACGGAGAAGACCGTACAGGCCGGAAAGCATCCGCAGGTGGGTCTGCGCGAAATCCAGTTCCTGCTCGGAGAAGGTATCGGCTTCCAGGCCTACGTACACGTCGCCCTTAAAGGCCAGAGCGGCCGGTTTGGCGTTGGCGGTAGTGAAAGGGGTACTGAATTCCTGGAACCGCTCGGCATTCAGCAGGGCGATCTTTTCACTCACTTTCATCAATCCCCGAAGATCGGCTACGGATTTAGGTCGCAGGGTAGCGATGAGTTCCTCACTGGAGGAAAGGAGCCGCGGTTGCGTAGCGGCGGTAGCTACGGGGGAAAAATCGAGGGTTTTGGCGGGGGAAAGAAGGAGGAGCATGGACGGGTGGATAGTCTGGTAGACTATGGAGACAAATTTCGGCGGGGAGGGTTGCACCGGTAATGGTGGGGAAAGCTACCTCCCGGCTAAAACACCTCCTAACCTATACTTGCTACAGGGGGTTTAGCGGTATCTTTCGGTGGTTTGAGATCACTGTTCGTCCAGATCGAAGATACTATCGGATTCCTGCGTTTCCACATTACTCTTTACGCTATCGAGGGCATCCATGGTGCGGTCCCAAAACTCGGAAACCATGGGCCAGACGGACTGGCCGGCCTCCCAGGCCATCGTCGGCAGCGGCTCCAGGTAGATGTAGGTACGGGACTCGCCCTTAGTGGGTTCGTCAATCAGGGTACTGCGATCGGCGAAGGAGATGAGGACGCTGAAGATGAAAATGAAAAAGGCACCCGAAAGCAGCCCGCCCAAAATTTGGTTGACGAAATTAAGGTTGGCACTTTCGAGCAGTCCCTCCAGCGCGCCGGCCAGGATGCGGAACAAGAAGAGCGTGACGATAAAGGTGAGGATGACGCCCAGGATATAGAGCGTGCCGCCACCCGCACCGGGGAAGAAACTCTGGAGCATGTCGCCGGAAGCGGGGCCGAATTTCAGGGCTGCCACCGCGCCGAAGACGTAGCTGGCCAGCCCCAGCACCGTGGTGATGATGCCGCGCGAGTAGCCGACCCAGAAGCCGTAAGCCAGGAAAATCAGGCAGATAATGTCGATAACCATGGCGTAAAGGTAAGGGGTGAGGAAGGCGGCGGCAATTTTTTTCGACCAACGGCCCCGCCCTGAACTATCTTTAGGGCTGGAAACCCGTCCGAACGGGACAGCCGAAAATAAAGGCCGCCCGCCCGACGTTTGCCGGACGGTGCCCGTGGCTCCGTAAGCCGCGAGTAGTTATAACAACAACCCGGCCCGGTCCGGGGTTGCCTGTTTCATTTCTTCCCGTTGTCTACTACCAAAAGCTACCATTCCATGCGTTACTTCTTTACTTGCTGCCTCGTGGTCGCCGCTTCCCTCGTTCTTTCCGCCCAGGAAAAAGTACCTACCGTCTTCCAACTCAGCGACGTGGAAAAACTGAACGCTCAGTTACAGGAGCAGTACCCACAAGATTTCTTCACGGCCGTGGATAATGATTTCGGCCGCGCCGAGGGAATCTACCTGGAGGTCATGAAATCGGTCGATGCCTTTGCCCAGTCCATCAACTATGACATCGACGGCATGAAAGTATGGCTCCAGTTCTTCATCGGCACCGACGGCAGCATCCAGCACCTCGGTTTCCAGCTCCGCCCCGAATCGCGGAATATGGATGTATCGGAGATCAAGGCCTTCTTCAAGGCGTACGTGGAGAAGAACCGTTTCCCGCTTACGGCCGATCAGCCGTTTAACTATTACACCCGCGCTACTTTTCCCACCATCGCACGGCGGGCGAAGTAAGAGGGTTTTACTCTTAAAGCAGGGCCAGTTCCCGGGTCAGGTTTTCCCTGGCCCGGGCTTCGCTCGTGGAGCGAAAATGAGGGGTGAGGTAAATATGGGACCGCTCCAGAAAACTCCGTAATACCTTAGCCCGCCCCGGGCGGTAGAGCAGGTCGGGAACCAGGCGGTATTCCTGCCTGATCATTTTTGTGTACACCTCGTAGTCGCGCCATTCGATACCGAGGACGGCTAGGTCGACATCCAGCAGGAGGGCATCGGTGGGTCCGTCGGCGGCAGGGGTGAGGCGGTGCGTCTTAGTCTGCTCGATCATGGCCCGACAGCGGGTAACACGGGCGGGATCTACCCCGGCTTCTTCCAGGATTTTTACGGCCCGGTCGGCACTTCGCTCTTCGTTGTCCTGCCGCAGGGGGTTATAGACAAAATCGTGGTAAAACAGGGCAAAGTAGTAGAGATCGGGGTCGTCCAGTTTCAGGTTGGTTTGCCGGGTAACCTTAACCATTATGGTTAGGTGGTTCAGGTGGTGATAGTGTCGCCCCCTGGCGGTGTAGGTGCTGTACAACTTTTTCCACAGCGCGTCATGCCGCTCGGCCGGGACTTGCAGGCCGGTGAGGGTTTGGGTAAAGAGGCCGGGGAGGGGGGAGTTTTTGTTCATGGTACCTACGTTTTGCACACCGACGCCTTCGATGAACATTCGCTTTTGATTTTATCGTTAATTCGTTGCTATACCTCAGCGAATGATGCGCCGTAGGAGCGGTGAAACAGTTTAAACATATTCCACCCGCGTGAGGTGCCTGGACGGGGCGTTCCCGTAGGGAAGCAGCCCGCAGGGCCAAGCCGACAGGCGCGCCGGGAAGGGACCGGCCGCCCCCGCGAAGCGGGGCGGACACGCTCAAAAGAAGTAGCCGACGTGAAAGTTGGTGTTGAACGACCCATTTAACGGATTGTATTCCACCCGCAGGAGCGCCGGGCCGAAAGGGAACAGACTGCCCGCGCCCAGGCCGAAACCGGACAGTTCGCCCTCCGCGGCCGCGACGATCTGGCCCTGATCGTCGTCGATGAGGCGGTAGGAGCGTTGCTCGAAATAGCCGTACTGGTAGCCGAGCAGGAGGAAGTTGTTGCTGCCGATCTCGTAGCGCAGCGTGAGGCGGGCGGCGGCGAAGGACGTGACGGGCCGCTCCATGTAACGCAGGCCGTAGAAGGAGTGGAAGGCTTCCTGGCCGGGGGCGTTGCGGCCGAGGTAGAGGAGGTTGACCAGATTCAGCTCGTCGTTATCGACGAAAGCGGCCCCGATTTGGCTCTCGATGGTTAGTTTTTTGGTGATGGGGAAGGCCTTGCCGAAACGCAACTCGCCGCCGCGATTGAGCTGGAGCTGGTTGCGTACCTCGCCGCTGAGGGAGGTCTCCTGGACGTTGCCGCCCAGGCCGTAGTAAACGCGTAGCGAACTAAGGGAGCCGCTGCGGGGGAAAGCCGTACGGTCGTAGGTGTCGCGCATGAGTTCGCCGAAAACGGTGCGCTGATTGATGGCGGCCGCACCGGCGGCGAGATCGAAAAACTGCGGGTTCTGGCTGGTGCGCTCGGAAGTGAGGCCGACCTCGACGAACCACTTGCGCCCCAGGCCGCTGAGGAGGCTGGCGCTGAGGCGGTAGTTGTGGAATTTGAACTCGGAGATCAGGCGGCTGCCCCGGTAGATGCGGCCGGGAAAATAGCTGCCTTCCATGCGCAGGCGGATGCCGATGCTGGGGTCGGTGCCGGTATAACGGAGGTATTCGACGGCGGCGGCGGGGTTTTCGGAGACTTTGGCGTCGAGGGAGAACACGCTGCCCCGGGTAAGGACGTTGCGGGCCGTGAGGTTGGCCAGCAGGGCCACCTTGAAATCGGTATCGTAGTTGATGCTGAAGCGCGCCCGCCAATCGGGGCCGGGCCGGCCGGTGATCTGGAGGCGGTAGTTGTTTTCCGTCTCGGACAGGGGGATGAGCGCGTAGTCGATGTAGTCGAAAAATCCCGAACCATAGAGGCGGCCGACCACCTCGGCCAGCCGTTCGGTGGTGAGCATGGCGGGTAGGTTGAGGCGGGTCTGCCGCTCCAGGTTGCGGCGCACCTCGGGGTCGGTGGCGGTGAAGGCCAGGTCGGTCACGTAAAAACTGTCGAGCCGTAATTTATCGCGGTCGGGCCGGGGCATGGGCAGGCGGACGCCCAGGGAATCGAGCGCATGAACCAAGCCGGGCAGCGACCGCCGCGCGGCGGCGCGGCCCACCTCTACGATGCTGTCGGCGCGGCCGTAATCGAGCGTGGAGTAGTCTTTCAGGAGCGGTTCGATGAGAAAGTCGGCCAACTTGCGCTGTTCCCTGGTGGAGGTGGCCCCGCCGAAGGAAGCCGTTTGCTCGACGATGGAGAGCAGCGAGTTCAAGTTCGTCTTTCTTGGCCAGGGGCGAGCCGACATCGACGCCCACCACCACGTCGGCCCCCAGGTCGAAGGCATCGCTGACGGGCAGGTTGCGCACCACCAGTCCGTCCACCAGCAAGTTGCCGTCCACTTCGACGGGGCTGAACACCGAGGGGATGGCCATGCTGGCGCGGATGGCCCGCCGCAGGTCGCCGGTGTGGAAAACGTAGGCTTCACCGGTCTCGATGTTGGTGGCCACGGCCGCAAAGGGCTTGGGGAATTTGTCGAACTTATCTATGTCGTGCACCGGCGCGGTCAGCGAGGCCAATAGTGCCTGGATCTTGCGCCCCTGTAGCAATCCCTGCGGCAGGGTGAGTTTTCCTTTTTGGATATTGAACGAAAGCTGATAGCGGGCCGCCCGGCCCCGCTCCTCGATGGGTTGGTAGGCCCGGGGGTAGGCGTCGTTAAAGTAGTCGGACCAGTCTACCGAGAGGGCCACGTCCACCAGTTGTTCCGGGCTGTAGCCGATGCTGTACAGGCCGCCCACCACGCTGCCCATGCTGGTGCCCGAGATCATGTCGGCGTAGATGCCATTTTGTTCCAGCACTTCCAGCACGCCGATGTGCGCCAGTCCTTTGGCCCCACCGCCGCTGAGGGCCAGGCCCAATTTGGGCCGGGGGCCGGCGGGGATGCTGTCGGTTTGGGCGGTTGCCGCACCGAGTAGGCTGAGGAGGAATATGGCGAGGAAGGTGGTACGAAGCATGGGCGGGATTAGCTGGTTCGGGTTATTGCGGAGGGTGTGTGGCGGTGCGTGGACGGTTCGCGGCGGTGCGTGACCTCCGGTCTCGCACCAGTCTCGCGCGGCCCCCCTCATTTCCCCCGCGCCGTGGCCACCACCGTCTGGTCCACGAAATCGCCCGCAAGGTATTGGTAATAAGCCGTAATACCGATCATGGCGGCATTGTCGGTGCAGTATTCCAGGCGGGTGGTGTAGGTGGTCCAGCCGAGGTCGCGGCCGGTGGCGGCCAGGGCGGCGCGCAGGCCGGAGTTGGCACTGACCCCGCCGCCGATGGCAATCTGGCGGATGCCGGTTTCCTCGGCCGCCTGCACCAGTTTATCCAGCAGGATGGTAACGATGGACTGCTGGATGGACGCGCAGACATCCGCAAGGTTGGCCTGCACGTAGCCGGCTTCGGCGCGTTCCAGTTTTTCGAGGGTATAGAGAATAGAGGTTTTCAGGCCGCTGAAACTGAAATCCAGCCCGTCGATGCGGGGCTTGGCAAACTCGATGGTCGGTTGGCCGGTTTGGGCCAGTTTATCTATTTCGGGGCCGGCGGGGTAATCCAGGCCCAGCAGTTTACCGCTCTTATCGAAGGCCTCCCCCGCCGCGTCGTCGATGGTGCGGCCCAGTATTTCCTGGTCGAGGTGGTCGCGCACCAGCACGATCTGGGTATGCCCGCCGGAAACGGTGAGGCAGAGGAAGGGAAATTCCGGGTAGGGCGGCTCGGCGAAGTGCGCCAGCACGTGCGCCCGCAGGTGGTCCACGGCCACCAGCGGCAGGCGGCGCGCCAGAGCGAACGACTTGGCGAAGCTGACGCCCACCATCAGCGATCCGATCAGGCCCGGCCCCCTGGTAAAGGCCACGCCCTCGATCTCCTCGCGCTTCACGCCCGCCCGCTCCAGGGCCACGGCCACCGTGGGCATGATGTGCAGCAGGTGCGCCCGGCCGGCGTGCTCGGGCACCACGCCCCCGTACTGCACGTGCACCGCCTGGCCGGCGGTGACGTTACTCAGCACCGCCCCGTCACGGATGACGGCGGCGGAGGTATCGTCGCAGGAAGATTCAATGGCCAGGAGCGTCGGCATGGGCGCGAAGGTACGGATCGTTGGTATCTTAGGTACCTCCGTAGCGGTTTTTCCGTCTAAACTGTCACTGTCAGAAACTTGCAATAATCATTTGGGCTACTTTAACGTTTCATCCCCGCAACCAACCCGCAACCACATATGCGAACCCTACTCTTCACCGGCCTGCTGGTCGGCGCGGTCCCGTGGACAATAGCCGCCCAGACGGCCGCCCTGCCCACCTACGATGCCGCTCGCCTGGCCGATTACCACTCCTGGTTCGACCTGCACAGCCAAGCCCGCCTGCTAGAAACCAACAACGCCAAGTTGTATGTTTTCACCCCCAACACCCCCGTACGCAGTGCGCCCGACGAGGGCGCGCCCGCCCTGACCCACCTAGCCGCCGGCACGCCCGTAGGCAACATCGTGGAGCCACGCCGCACCTACCGCCCCCGCTCCACGCAGCGCGGCTACACCGCCTACTGGTACCAGGTCAACGCCACCAGCCCCGATGGCCGTCACCTGAACGGCTACGTCTGGGGCGGCCACCTGGCCCAGGCTTGGCAAGACGTGGTGCCCGCGCCAAACGAGGCCCCCGCCCTGCTGCTACTCGGACTGGCCGACAACGACCGTTCCGCCAACGATCTCGATATTCGCGCCGCCCTTCGCCTGGTGCGCCACAGCCGCGTGATCGCCGAAACTGACATCCCCGGCCTCTGCCTCTTCCTGGAGTGCCACGCCCGCGCCGTACTCCAGACCCAGACCGAACAGCCGCGCTCCGGTTACCTGGCTATCTCGGCCGGCACCCTGATCACGGGCTGCACCGGCGGCATCGAGAAGGCAATCTACGTGTACCGCGAGGGTAATTTCCGCCCCGTTCACCACGCCGAGTACCTGACGGGCTACCGCTTCTCCAGTAATGTCCTCGATCTGCCCGCCGGCGACGGCCGCATCACCCGCTGCGTTTACGGCGGCGAAGACCGGGCTTTCGTACCCCGCTGGGATTGTCGGGAACTGACGCTGCCGCCCAATCCGCCCGTGGCGGGTGCCGTCATCCGGGCCGCGCCGTGAACATAGGGGCAGGGTGCGCCGGTTATGCCTGATAAGCTAACCACTCCACCGATCACATGGCCAAACCGCAACCCTGGTACCTCCGCACCTTCAGTTTCATGAAGGAAGTATTCGCTAATTACGCCGAAGACGACGCCCTTACCATGGGTGCCGCCCTGGCTTACTACACCGTTTTTTCCTTTGCCCCCCTGCTGGTCGTTATCATCTCCGTCACCGGTTTTTTTGCCGGGCAGGAGGCCATGTCCGGGCAAATGTTCGAGCAACTCAACGGTCTGCTCGGAGCGGAAGCCGCTGCCACGCTACAGGAAATTGTCAAGAATGCCTACATCAGCGGCAATTCCATCGTGGCCACCGTCATCGGGGTCGGTACCCTTATTTTTGCCGCCACCGGCGTTTTCAATGCGCTAAAAACCTCGCTCAACAAAACCTGGGAACTACAGGCTTCCCCCAGCGGTGCCATCATGGGTTTCATCATGGACCGCCTGCTTTCCTTCTCCTTCGTTATCGGTCTGGGCTTCATGCTATTGGTATCGCTGGTGGTCAACGCCGTGGTGATAAAATTTCGTCGACCAGATCTCCCAGCTACGATGCCCGCCCTCGGCCCTACCCTACTCGAAACGGTATCTTTCCTGATCGGCTTCATCGTAACCACCGTTATCATCGCCCTCCTTTTCCGCTTCATGCCGGACGCCCGCGCCCGCTGGCGGGATATTTGGGCGGGGGCCATTTTCACGTCCGCCCTGTTCACCCTCGGCAAATACGCCATCGGCTTCTACATCGGCAACAGCGATTTCGGCTCCACCTACGGTGCGGCCGGTGCCCTCATCACCCTCCTGGTGTGGACCTACTATAGTTCACAGATCATCTTTCTGGGTGCCGAGTTTACTTTTGTCTGGGCCAAGCGGCGGGGTTACCCGATTCGGCCCGGCAAGCACGCCAAGAAGATCATTCGTCAGGTCAAGACGATGGATGCGATTAAGGTCTGAGGCACTAGCAGGATTGAGAGTAGGCTGTCCATTCTATTTATGTTTACCCACTACAATTTTAACGGTATGCCAACTCCCCGTCACCCCTCTCCTCCGCGGCGGCTGGGTTTGCCACGAAGTAGCCGCGAAGCGAATCATTGATCCTCAGTTCTTAAAAATTTTAGACACGCTCCAAGACGAGCAAGTAACGCTGGATGGTGAACATGGGGGAGGAGATTTAGGGAAGGGAGGTAGGGCTAGCGCGCCATTCAAGAAGGCAATAAATTACTACGAGAGGAAACAGCGCAATTGGGACGAACATTCCTCCCAGCGGAATATAATCAGGAGCCATGACATTCCATAGCAGGAGTGCGGCAAAGCAGCTTAACAGGGAGAGCAGCAGCAGGATCAAAATAGCTACAATTTTCGTTACTCGACTACCGATCTTCGGGATGAACATTACTAACAACATCACGAATATGACAATACTCCCTAATTCCGGGGTGTTTGAAGCAGAATTATTCACCCAGGTTCCCATCGATTCTTCCGGGCCGGAATCGAAGGTAGTGGAATACGGAATAATAAATAGTGCCACACAACTCAGGTAGATGAGATAGCACCAGTACCGAGTGATCTTCTTCATGCTCTTAATCTATGATGTTGCTCCATTCTCAATAATTTATCACCCCTTCTTTCTCAAAACCCCACCGCCTCCTTCCACATTCAAACCTCCCGGCAGCTCCTTACCCGTAAACTCCAGATGCAGTACCCGCCGGTTGCGGTGGTTCTCCGTGCGGCGGGAGGCGTGGAGGAGCAGGGGGCGCATCACCAACACGCCGCCCCGGCCGACGGGGCAAACGATTTCCTTACCGGGTTTATCCTGCATCCATTCCTTGATCTCGATGACGCCCCGCCGGTGGGATTGCTCGATGACCCGTAACGCACCGTTCTCTTGCGTACAGTCATCCAGGTGGATACGAACGGTGAAAATGCTTTCCAGGAATTTGCGGTCTGGTTGGACGACGGTTCGGTTACGGCCTACCCGCCAATTTTTGTAGCCTGGCACTTCTTCATTTCCTACGAGATTGACGGTCAGATCCTGGTGCCAGTTTACGATCCAGTTGGCTCCGGGCGGCTTGTCGAAGTAGATCGACTTGATGCATTTATCACAGTGGGGGGCGATGATTTTCACCAGTTCGATCAGCTTATCCGTAAAGACACGTTGGGCCAGGTCGGGGTGATCGAACAGGATTTCCCGGACCCCGAATTTATTTTCCAGGGTCTTGGTACCGAGGAGGCGCAGGAGGTCCGTTACCTCCCGGTCGGTGTAGACGTTTTTCGATGGTTTGGAAGCCGTGGTAATGGAAAGCTTTGAGATCGGCGGCGGGGTTGATAGTCATTGGCTATTTGAAATTACCTCCCTGCAAAACTACTTCCAACCGCAACAGTTGTAAGTGGTTTTGAGAAAGAAGTGCCGGGTTTAGACGTGTCATTGCTTCGTGTCCTTTCATCAGATGCACGGCTTGCCGGGAAAAAGCACTTACTAACCGTTTTACCGTGGCATCCATGACCCCGCTTACCTCTTCGTCACTTTTCCAATCCTGATCGTACCGTCATCCATTCGGCGCATGGACACAACATAGTTCCCCGCCGGTAGACCGGAAAAATCTGCCGAGTTTGCCGCGTGGAAGGTTCGTACGACAGTGCCGGAAAGGGAATAGATCGTGAGATCATAGCGGTCATCGCCCAATCCGACGTAGAGCGTGGATTCGACTGGGTTAGGATATAGCGCGATTGGGATAGTTGAAACGGCTGCTGCCTCTTTCAGCGCGGTAAGGAAGGCCGTTACGCCGATTTTGGCCCGCAACGCATGGTTCGGTACCTCCGAATCACCGGTGCTGGTACCACCAACCACATAGATCGAATTACTTTCCATTCCCACCGCTATTACGTCACTAATGATGTCTTCATTACCGCCAAAATTTATAATTCCTTCGCGCTCTACTTCAAAAGACGGATTCAGAATGTACAATACGGAATTTTGCACAATGCCGCTGTATTGGGCATATCCGGTAATGAATGTGGTTCCGTTCAATAGAATGACGTCAAACAACTCTACCACTATGGCATTATTAGGTGGAGTAAAAATAAGCTCATTAAGGATCATCCCGTCAGCGTTCAATTTTACTGCGACGCCATTTAATCCCGGCTGTTTTCTTCCCACGGCTACGATGTCATCCCCGCTGAAGGCTACGTCCCAATAAACTCCCAGGGGCAGTTGCTCTTTCCACACTTCACTGAAGTCGCCACTTGTCTTGCGGATTTGATAGCCTCCATCGACCGGATCATTCCTATAATATAGATAAACAATTTCTCCCTCCTCATTTGTATCCTGAGAATAGTAGATAGCACGCTCCGTATCAACCAAAGTATTCAATTCAACCCCCAGGTCCTCAACGGAAATCTTTCCAAGGTGCGTTTCCTTGATATTAGAGTTGATGTAGAAGTAGATGTCTTCCTCAAACCTATGGAAGCCCCGTTCAGTTAGGGCGCCCGTAATCGAATCAGGGATAAAATTTCCAGCCAACTCACTTGGACCTCCCTCCGATTGCAGGTACAGGTCGCCATTGCGGTAAATACTCAACAGACTTCCATCCGTGGTTTCCGTCGAAAAATCCAGGCGTAAAGAATCGCAGGAACAGGGGTTTATCTCCCAAATCAAGGCACCGGTAGTGTCGATCTTCCTGAGGGTAAAAGTATTATCCGCTGATTGGTAAATTTCCAGTAGCGTATCGTCGTTCCCCCTAAGTAGCTGACTGGCAAAGGATATGCTATCCGAGACGCTCACCCAGGCTATTTCTTGGGTATAAAGTGCTTGTACAATTACTAAAGATAATACAATAGTTAGAAAATAGCGGTAGATCATTGTAAAGGTTTTGAGGTCAGCGGTTTAATGTTGTCTTTCGTACTAGTGGTCGTTGTATTTTATTTCTGCATACCCACGCAAATTACGAAAACAGCGCAAATTTTGCAAATTAGCTAAGAGCGTGTCTAAATTTTTAAGAACTGAGGATCAATGATTCGCTTCGCGGCTACTTCGTGGTTAAGGTTCTGGCTAGATAAAAACTTGCGCGCATAGCGGGTTACGTAAGTCAGTTTTTACGACGCCAGGTTCTTAAATGCTTGGTTATCAGGAAGTAAAAATTCAGACACGCTCTCAGGTATCCCGAGAGTATAAACCGGCAAAAACAAACCCACCCTCCCCCCACCCGGTTCTACCAGCATGACCCGCCGATCACTCTTTCCCTTCCTGTTACTCCCCCTCCTGACCATGACCGATTGCGCCACCCAGTCCCTCACCGATTACCGCTGGGAAAACCGCCTCGTCCTCATCCTGGCCGATAGCGGGGACAGCCCATTTCTGAAGGACCAGCTCAACGCCCTGCGTGATGACGACCCCGGTCTGCGGGACCGCAAACTAATGGTGTTCCAGGTTACGCCCACCGGCTACCGCGAGGGCCTGGATGGCGGCAGGTGGCAGTCCGACGCGTCCCTTTACCAGACCCACCACCGCGCCGGCGAGGAAATTATCCTCATCGGGCTGGACGGCGGGGTGAAGCTCCGTCAGAAACAGGTGCTTACGCGCGAGAAGTTGTATGCTACTATTGACGTAATGCCGATGCGGCGGGCGGAGAAGAATAGGGAGTGATTGCACGGGGAGGTACAAAATGAGGGTAAAAGCCGTTGTTTTACCGCCGCAATGCCCTACCTTGTGGAGCAAAATAAGCACCATGAAAAACCTCACCTGGTTCCTCCTTTTCTTCCTCTCCATCGCCGGTCTGCGGGCACAGACCCTCGATGAGGATTACGCCGCCATCAGCGCGCACTGTTGTAGCTGCATGGAGAAAAAGATGGCGGCCGATCCGAACGTCAACGTGCAGGCCGCCCTGGGGCTGTGCATGATGGGAGGAATCAGTAAAGACCCCGAAATGAGTACCCGCCTGGGCATCGATTTTTCCGACTCCAAGAGCATGGAAAAGATCGGCGAGCAGGTCGGTATGCGGATGCTGGTCAATTGCCCCGCCATAATGATGCAACTCATCGAAGAGAGCGGCCAACTGGAGAACAGCGCATCCTCCCCGGTCAACGCTTCCCTGACCGGCAAGATCGAATCGATCCAGGAAAGCCCACTGACCACCGCCCTTACCCTCACTACCGCCGGTGGAGACCAATTATCCGTTCTCTGGCTCACTACCTTCCCCGGCGATGAGGAACTTATTAAGAATTGGGATAAGCTAAAGGGCAAGCAGGTCAAGATCGACTACCAGGAAGAGCTGGTCTTTTCCAGCAAACTGCGCCAATACGTCAAGCGGCGGGTGATAAAGGGGGCTACGATTTTGGAGTAGACCAATAAAGGCTACGATAGGTTAGCCCACCAACGCCTACGATGAACATTCGCAGGATGGAGTGATCTAAATCTCCACTGTATCGCAGCGAATGATGCATCGGAGGAGTGGTGGCTGCGTAGTCCACCAACGCCTACGATGAACATCTGCGGAAAATGTGATCTAAATCTGCCCGTATCGCAGCAAATGATGCATCGGAGGAGTGGTGACCATTTTCTTCCAACCAAATGTCAGATGTCTCCTTCTCCGAGGCATCTTATTTCGGCACCGGCCGAAAGAAGTTCCTCGGAGACGTGAGCCGGTAACCAGATACCCCCTTCTCCGAGGCATCTTATTTCGGCACCGGCCGAAAGAAGTTCCTTGGAGACGTGAGCCGGTAACCAGATGTCTCCTTCTCCGAGGCATCTTATTTCGGCACTGGCCGAAAGAAGTTCCTCGTAGACGTGAGCCAGTAACCAGATACCTCCTTCTCCGAGGCATCTTATTTCGGCACTGGCCGAAAGAAGTTCATCGGAGACGTGAGCCGGTAACCAAATGTCTCCTTCTCCGAGGCATCTTATTTCGGCACCGGCCGAAAGAAGTTCATCGGAGACGTGAGCCAGTAACCAGATACCTCCTTCTCCGAGGCATCTTATTTCGGCACCGCCCGAAAGAAGTTCCTCGTAGACGTGAGCCGGTAACCAGATGTCTCCTTCTCCGAGGCATCTTATTTCGGCACCGGCCGAAAGAAGTTCCTCGTAGACGTGAGCCGGTAAAAATTTTAACTCCCCCGCCCCAACCCGCGTGAGGCACCTGGAGGGTGACGACCGCAGGGAGGAAGTGCGCAGCACCAAGGCGATAGCCGCGCCCGCAAGACGCCGACCCCGATCCCGCCAGGGACGAGGGCACGCCCAGAGCACCCTCCTGCAGAAACGCCGGTCACAAAACGGTCCTGAACCGTTGCCCTATTCTCCCACTATTTCCCGCGCCGTGATCTTGGCGGAGAGCAGGCACAGCGGCACGCCGCCGCCGGGGTGGACGGAGCCGCCGACGAAGTAAAGGCCCGGGATGCGGCGGCTGAAATTGGGGTGGCGCAGGAAGGCCGCGAACGGGTGGTTGGAGCTGGTGCCGTAGAGCGCGCCGCGGTGCGAGCCGGTGCGCGACTGGATGCCGCGTGGGTCGAGGGTGGTTTCCTGGCGGATGAGCGGCTCGATCTCGCGGCCGAGGATGCGGCTGAGTTTGGCGAGCGTGCGGGCGCGGGTGAGGGCGAGAAGTCGGTCCCAATTTTGGCCGGCGGCCAGGGCGGGGGCGTTGATCATTACGAACCAGTTTTCGGTGCCGGGGGGGGCGTCGCCGGGCACGTGCTTGGAGGAAATATTGACGTAGACCGTCGGGTCGTCGGAGAGGGTACCGGTTTCGAGGGCGGCGAATTCGGCGCGGTAATCCTCGGTGAAGAAGATGTTGTGCACGCCCAGTTCGGGGAACTCGGCCCCGATGCCCCAGTAGAAAATGACGGCCGAGGTGGATTTTTGCCGCGCCAGGATGCGGCGGGGGTGGCGGGCGGTGGGCAGCAGCTTTTGGTAGGTGAAAAAAACGTCCATGTTGGAGACCACGGTCTCGGCCGCCAGGGTTGTGCCGCCGGCCAGGCGGACGCCGTCGGCGCGGCCGTCGGCGGTCAGGAGGATTTCTTCCACGCGGGTATTGAAGCGAAATTCGACCCCCTGGCGGACGGCCAGTTGGTGGATGCTTTTGCTGATGTCGTACATGCCGCCGGTGGGCAGAAAGGCCCCGAAATGGTGCTCGAAGTGGGGGATCATGCTGAGTAGGCCCGGTGCGCGGTAGGGGTTGGAGCCGTTGTAGGTGGCGAAACGGTCGAAGAATTGCACCAGTTTGGGGTGGCCCAGTTCGCGCTCGTGGACGCGGTGCATGCTGCGGGTGAGGTCGAGGCCGGGCAGGCGCGGCAGGGCGCGGGCTACGCTGCGCGGTGAGCCAGGTGCGGGCGCGGTGCAGGGATTTTTCGAGGAAGGTGTGGCCGGTCAGTTCGTACTTGTGCGCGGCGCGGTCGAGGAATTTGGTGACCCGCTCGGCGGGCACGTCCAGCACCCGTTCCACTTCGGCGGCAAAATCGGCGGCCGCGGCGGCGGCATCCAGGCGGGTGCCGTCTTCCCAGAAGTAGTGGCAGACGGTGGGCAGCCGCTGGTAGCTGAAGTGGTGGGACGGTTCCTCGCCCGCCAGCCGGAACAGCTCGTCGACGTACTGCGGCATGGTGAACAGCGAGGGTCCGAGATCGAAGCGGTAGTCGCCGAGGCTGAACTCGGATAGCTTGCCGCCGGGGTGCGCCTCGGCCTCCAGCACGATCACGCGCCGCCCGGCCGCCGCCAGGCGGACGGCGGCGGCGAGGCCGGCGATGCCGGCCCCGATGATGATGGTGGGTTTGGGTGGCTGCGCCACGTAGGTTGGTATTTTGGTAGAAGCCTGCGGCTCTGGTATTTTTGAGATGGGGGTGGGTTTGTGGTACTTTTGTAGGCACCCTGCGGGTGCTGGTAATTACCTGCGGTGATCGTCGCAAGCTCCTCGGAGTTTGGTACTTTTGTATTAAACCCAGGCGTGCGCCTGGAGGCAGTTGTTGCGTGAAGACCTCTCCCCCGGCCCCTCTCCAGAGGAGAGGGGAGACGGGGCGCCGCACTTGTTTCGTGGTTCCCCACCCGAGCCTAGCGGCTCGACCTCCCCGAAGGGGAGGTAAACGTCACGTAAATAGCATTTTACCTCCCCTTCGGGGAGGTCGGACCGGCAGGTCCGGGTGGGGAACCACGCTAGCAGTGTACGCGTAAGCTGAATCAAAAATACCAACCTACCAACGGCGAAGCCGCCTACTAAAATACGCGCGTAGCGCCCCCAATGATAACCAGAATAGTCCACCTCCAAATCAGTTCAGCGCATACCGCTGCTTTTACCGAAATATTTCACCGCTCGCGGCCCACTATCCTCGCCCAACCCGGTTGCCGCCACGTGGAATGCCTGCAAGACGAGCACGACCCCACCACCTTTTTCACCTACAGCCACTGGGATTCGGAGGCCGACCTGAACGCCTACCGCAAGAGTGAATTTTTTGGCTCCGTCTGGCCCGCCACCAAGGCCCTGCTGACCGCCCCGCCCCGGGCGTGGACGTGTAAGAGGATGTAGGTTACAGGGAGGTGATTACCTTTGGGGTTTCACCCCCCGGCCCCCGAAGGGGCGTTCTTAATCCTTGTTGCACCTGCCCCGAATATGCACCTCACTTGATTTTCCCCCTGCCCCCGAAGGGGGTTCTATCCGTGTATCCCTCAATCCTTCAATCCTTATCGCCCTTGTCCCCCTTGCCCCTCCTCTCCGTCGTCGTCACCGTTTTCAACGAAGAAGAAAACATCCAGCCCCTCGTCGACCAGATGCGGGCGGCCCTGCAAGGGATTGACTACGAACTGATCTACGTAGACGACGGCTCTACCGACGGCACCATTGCCGCCCTGCGGGCCACCGGAGACCCGCGCCTGGTGATTGTTGAATTTCGGAAGAATTACGGACAGTCCCTCGCCCTCATGGCGGGGATCGACGTGGCCCGCGCACCCTTTATCGCCACCATGGACGGAGACCTCCAGAACGACCCCGCCGATATTCCCGCCATGCTGGAGATTGCCCGCAGCGGTGATTTCGACATGGTGGCCGGCGAGCGAATGAACCGTCAGGACGGCGTTTTCCTCCGCAAAATCCCCAGTTGGATCGCCAATGCCATCATTCGGCGCACTTCCGGCGTTCACCTCAAAGATTACGGCTGCGCGCTCAAGGTTTTCCGCGCCGAGTTGGCCAAAGACCTCGGCCTCTACGGCGAACTGCACCGCTTTATTCCCGTGCTGGCCAGCCTCGAGGGCGCGCGCATCACGCAGGTGCCGGTGCGCCACCACGCCCGCCAATTCGGCACCAGCAAGTACGGCCTGGGGCGCACGTTTCGGGTCGTCAGCGACCTCATCCTGATGCTCTTTTTCAAGCGCTACCTGGCCAAACCCATGCACCTGTTCGCCAACACCGGCCTGGTCCTCCTCACCGGCGGCGTGCTCATCAACGGTTACCTCCTGGTCTGCAAACTACTCGGGCAAGACATCTGGGGGCGGCCCATTCTCATCCTCGGCGCGTTGCTGTTACTGGCCGGCATCCAGATGATCACCGTCGGCATCGTCATCGAGCTACTCATGCGCACCTACTACGAGTCGCAGGGGCGGCGGCCGTACCGCATTCGGGAGATTCGGCGCGGGAAGAAGGTGATGGAGCGGAAAGCGATCAATGATTGACCCGTTTTTAACTTACGACCTTGCTGCACCGGCGTATTTTGTACGAACTACTTCGCACTACGTACCAGACTCTGGGCGTGCCCCCTCCCTGGCGGTCGGCGTCGGTCCCTTGCGGGCTTCGCTGATCGCTCGGCACTGCGTGCGCTAACGCCCCTACAGTCACCTCACGCGGGCGCACCGGAAAATTAACTGGCCGGCCAAGATTACCAACAAAATAAGTTTCGGCCCTCTTTCCCCAACAAAAAACCCTACCTTTAAGCCTATCCCATCAAACCACCATTTCCAGTATGGCCGACGAGAGCGCGAACGAAAATCTACTCACCTTTGCCGGCGATACCCGCTATGCCACCATTCTAGCCGACCCACCCTGGCAATTCCAAAATCGGACGGGCAAGGTGGCCCCGGAGCACAAGCGGCTCAACCGCTACCCCACTATGCCGCTCGATGATATCATGGATATGCCGGTAGAACAAGTTGCCGCAGATCGGGCGCACCTCTATATGTGGGTGCCCAATGCCCTGCTTCCCGATGGTTTGAAGGTGCTGGATGCCTGGGGCTTTTCCTACAAGTCAAATATCATCTGGTACAAAATCAGAAAAGACGGAGGGCCGGACCGGCGAGGAGTCGGCTTCTATTTCCGAAATGTCACCGAGATTCTCCTCTTTGGCGTGAGGGGTAAAAATATTAGAACCTTACCGCCCGGCCGCTCCCAGGAAAACATCATCTCCTCCCGCAAACGTGAGCATAGCCGCAAACCCGATCAGCAATACCAACTCATCGAGTCGTGCAGCTGGGGTCCGCGCCTGGAGTTATTCTCACGCGGCAAAATGGAAGGCTGGGATTGCTGGGGGAATCAGGCGGATGAAGAATACACCCCTGATTGGGACACGTATAGCAATCATTCGCAATCAGAACAAGACTCCAAACAGATCCGCCTTTCCATTTAATAAAGCAGGTTACGCGCTATGTTTGAAAAACTTATTGAGCGAGGATTTGACGTTAGAACCCTGCAACACGCCCGGGCTATCATGGAATCCGAATTCCCGGATGCCTTGCAGGAATTGGAACAGGTACTACTACCCATCACCATCCCCATCCGGGAACTGGTATTTGGTGGCGGCGGCAAAACGGAAGTAGTTAAGCGCATAGAAAGCAACTTTAATCAATTCGGTTGGACCAAACATATCTTCGATCTCAAAAAAGTGGTCGACGGTATTACTACCCAAGCTATGTCTCACGAGATTGACCACGTCAAGCGCTATCCAAATGGCGTCCTGGCACTGGAAATTGAATGGAATAATAAAGACCCATTCTTTGACCGTGACCTACAGAATTTTCGACAGCTACATGCCGACGGGGCCATCTCTATGGGCATTATCATCACGCGGGGTTCCTCAATGCAAGAAGGTTTTAAAGATAAAATGATCTCTTTTGCCGCTGCTAAAGAAATACAGGGAATCGACGATCTCGTCAAGTATTATAATCCTACTTCCAGTCAAAAAAGAGCTATTCTAAGAACACACGGCACCGGGTCCACCTTTGCGGAAGCCTGGGCGACAAACTTTGTCAGCTCGAAGTTTGGCCAATCGACTACTCACTGGAACAAACTTATCGACCGCGTCGATCGTGGAGTAGGCAACCCTTGTCCTCTTATCCTCATTGGACTTCCATTGAATATCGTTAGCGAAGATTAATTCTCGCTATCTTCTTACTCCCCGCTCGGCGCGTGAAAGCAGAACCCCACCCCGTGAATATTCTCGATCTGTAGCCGCTCATCCCGCTTGAGGTATTTGCGCAGGCGGCTGATGAACACGTCCAGGCTGCGGCCCATGAAGTAGTCGTTTTCGCCCCAGATTTCTTCCAGGATGGCGGACCGCTCCAGCACGCGGTTACGGCGGCCGGCCAACAGGCGAAGGAGCTGGGCCTCGCGCAGGGTCAGGCGGCGGGTGGTGGAGGTGGGCCGGTGGAGGAGCTGAAGGTTTTCGTAATCGAATTCATAGTCGCCCAACTCGGGATCGTCGGCGGGCGGGGTATCGGGAGGGGCAATGCGGCTGCGGCGCAGGAAAACCTCGATACGGAGCAGTAGTTCCTCGATACTGAAGGGCTTGGTGATGTAGTCGTCGCCACCCAGGCGGAGGCCCTCGATGCGGTCGTCCTTCATCACGCGGGCGGTCAGGAAGAGGATGGGCACCTCGTGGTCGGTTTCGCGGATGCGGCGGGCCAGCTCGAAGCCATCCATGCCGGGCAGCATCACGTCCAGCAGGCAGAGGTCGAAATCTTCCTTTCCGAAGGCTTCCAGCGCATCGCGGCCGTTGATGAAATGGGTAACGCGGTAGCCGTGCAACTCCAGGTGGTCGCGGGTTACGAAACTGAGGCTTTCGTCGTCTTCTACGTACAGCAAATGAGCGTTGGGCATGGGCGGGGTTGGTCAGGCAATTTGCGGGATAGCGGCGGGCCGGCGCTGCGCCGCCGGCTTCGGGAACCTAAGCGTAACCGTAGTACCCTCCGCTGGTTTACTATCGAGCTTAATGGACCACCCGTGGGCGCGGCAGATCTGCCGCACGTAAAACAGGCCCAGCCCGAATCCCTTCACTTCGTGCAGGGCACCGGTGGGCACGCGGAAAAATTTATCGAAGACCCGCCCCAGGTGTTCCTTGGCAATTCCCACGCCCCGGTCCTGGATGGTAAGCAGGGTTTCCCCGTTCACCTGCCGGGCTACGCTTACGTGTACCTGGGGGACTTCGCCGCCGTATTTAACGGCATTGTCGATCAGGTTGTGCAGGATATTGGACAAGTGCAGGGGGTCGGCGTGCAGGGGCAACGGTTCACGGGGCGGCAGCGTGGTGGTCAGGGTGCCGCCTGCGTCGTCCAGCCGGGCCTGGGTGGCGGAAAGCAGGGGGTCCAGCACGTCGCGCAGATCCAGCCACTCCTGTTTGAGATCGAAGCTCCCGCCTTCCACTTTGGCCAGTTGTAGTACTTTTTCTACCTGCCCGTTAAGGCGTTCGTACTGCTCGTGGATGATGTCGGCGTAGCGGGTCAGGCGCTGGTCGGCGATCACGCGCTCGTCACGCTGGAAGACGGTGGCCGCAATCCGGATGGTCGATAGCGGGGTCTTGAACTCGTGGGTCATGTTGTTGATGAAATCCTTCTGGAGATCGGAAAAACGTTTCTGCCGCAGGATGACGAACATCGCAAAGCCGAAGAAAACCACCGTGACCAACAGCACCACCGACAGCACCAGGGCCAACTGCATCTGCCCCAGCAAAAAGCCGTTCCGCCCCGGAAACTTGACCGCGAAGAAGTAGGTGAACTCGTTGTCCTTGGGCAGGTAGCCGAGTTCGGTATGATTGAGGATATCACTCTCGGGAGAGTAGCGGCAGAACCCACCGTAGAGCATCTGGTCGGTGGTACAGTCGAAGATGCCGTATTCGAAGTCGATGTGCAGGCCCAGCCGCTCGAACTCGCGTTGCAGTAAATATTCGAGGGTGGGCGCGTAGATCTCGTTCTCGATATTGACCACGTAATAGTTGGCCGACCGCTGGTTGACCACGTCGCGCAGCGGCATATCGGTATACTGGATACCGGCAAATTCTTCCGCTACCCGGTAGAGGGCCAGGTGGACTTTGTTGTTGAACTCTTCCTCGTTCAGGTTCCAGTTGGCCGTTACCCAATAGATCTGCACCCCGATGATGCCCACCAGGGCCACGGTTCCGAATAAGATGACCCACCTGACAATCGTATGCTGCACGGATATTTCGGGATTGACGCCCAAGTTACGCCCCCTCCCAGGCAGCTCGGGCGCGGGAGGGTTCCATTAACAGAGGGTTGACACGAGACCGTGAATTTCTATGTTCCCTGTCCGGCTTGCCAGTCACTCACTATCTTTACCAAGGCCGCGATCCCCTCCGTTACCGCCGCCGGACCCGGCTGGAGAATGATGGAGGAATTGATCTCGTGCAACTCACCGTTTTGCACTGCGGCAATCCGGTCCCAGCCCGGCCGGGCCGTTACCCGTTCCGGGCGAAATTTCTTCCCGCACCACGAGCCGATGATGATATCGGGATTGCGCTCGATTACGGTGCCGGGGTCGGCGATGATGCGGTTTTTGGCCAGCGAGGTATCCTCCAGGTCACGGAAAATGTCGATGCCGCCCGCCAGTTCCACCAACTCGCTCACCCACTGGATTCCGGTGATGAGGGGGTCTCCCCACTCCTCGAAGTAGATGCGGGGCTTGGTGACGGCCGCCCGGTTGGCGGCACAGGAGGATTGGATGGTGTGCCGGTAGCCTTCGATCAACTCCCGTGCCCGGTCGGCCTTTCCTACCAGACTGCCCAACTGGAACATCATCTTATAGATCTCCGTCACGCTACGGTAGTTATTGATCCAGACCGTGATGCCCCGCGCAATGAGTTCTCGGGCAATGTCCGCCTGGATGTCGGAAAAACCGATCACCAAATCGGGTTTCAGATCGAGGATCACCTCGATTTTGGCGTCGATGAAGGTGGACACGATCGGCTTCTCCTTCCGCGCCCGCTTGGGGCGTACCGTGAAGCCGGAGATGCCGATGATGCGATCTTCCTCCTCCAGCAGGTAGAGGGTTTCGGTGGTTTCTTCGGTCAGGCAGAGGATGCGTTCCGGGTAGTAGTTCGTGGTCACTTTCAGGGTTTTTTGACGAAGCCGTAGGCGCAGTGCCGGCAGCGGTTGTTGCAGCAGTAGCCGCGCAGGAGGTGGTAGCGTTCGGTAAATACCCACTTCCCGTCGTCCAGATAATAATGAGTCCCTTCGCGGAACTGATCCGGCTCGGTGGGGAAACTTTGGCCGCTGATTGCCGCTATTTTTCGGTTCAGTTCGGTCAGGCACTCGTGGCAGAGGCAGTCGTCGTAGTAGGTTTCTTCGAGAAATTCCCGGGTCGCGTCGCTAAGTTGCACCTGGTGGCAAGCGCATTCGCTAACGTTTTCCGGTTGGCAGCGGTGTTCTTTTCGGCAGCGGGGGCAGGTGGCTGACATAGCAGTGGGCGTTCATGATATGCTGGTGTGTGACCTCCGGTCGCGCGAGTGGTGTGTGACCTCCGGTCGCGCGAATGGTGTGTGACCTCCGGTCGCGCGAATTTGGCTGCTGACCTCAGGTCGGCTGTGAACTCCGACCGGAGGTCGTTAGCCAAAATCCCTCGACCGGAGGTCGAGAACCATTTGTTTGAAGACCATCCTAACGCACCACCACCTCCTTCAGATACTCCTCACCCAGTTCCTCGTTCAGCCGGACCCGTAGTTCTTCCCGCATCCGGCTGAGGCGGTCGCGGAGGGGGGCACTTTCGATGGCGATGAAGAGCCGCCGCCGGTCGATGGTCATGCTGCGGGTATAGAGGGCCACGGTGGGGCCGAAGATACGGGGCCAGGCCGTCTGGATGCGGCTTAGGCGGTAACCTGTTTTCAGGTTGGGCCGGTTGAACAGGGCGGTGAGGGCTTCGCGGAGCGTAACTTCATTGTCTAGTCGGGCCATGAGGTAAAGGTAGGGGATAATAGCATAAGGTCTCGGACGCCCACGTCCGAGACGGAATACGCCACCCGCAAACGCCGCTCAGATCGAGGACGTCCACGTCCGAGACGCAAACAGTCAGCGCGGCTCATCTTAGGGACGGCCGGCTACGCCGCCCCTCGGACCTGGAGGTCCTCGATCTGGGTGAGTACACGCCGCTCAGATCGAGGACGTCCACGTCCGAGACGCAAACAGTCAGCACGGCTCATCTTAGGGACGGCCGGCTACGCCGCCCTGCTCGGACCTGGAGGTCCTCGATCTGGGTGAGTACACTACAACAGCCCCGGAATGCAATTGCATCCGGGGCTGTTGATTCAAAGGCTTGCGTGAGGGATGGGAGGCGTTGTCTGAACGCAGGACGCGCGCGAGCGCGGCCGGAGAGAGTGCCGGACAGCCCGGCCCCGGCCTTAGCCGGGGACACGCCCCAAACCCTTACTCTACGCTAAACATCTTATCGTCGATGCCGCTGTTGACCTTTATTTCAGTGGTCTTGGCAGTCATGGGCATGGGTTGGTCGGACTTGATGGTCATGGGAAACATGATGCCGTCGACAGCCTTGTAATCGGAGTAGTCGTAGGTTGCGCTCTGACCCATTTCGGAGATAACGGTGCGAAGTTTCAGGCCGCTCTCGGCCGCATAGTACTCCGTAACGTTCTGGCCGTCCACATCGATTTTGACACCGTAGGCATTCTGGCCGTCGATCGTTTCCTGGCCGTCAAGGGTCATTTTACCCCGCTCCAGGTAAGTCATTTCGGGGAAAAGCAGTGCTTGCATGCCAAATCCGGCAACTGCCTCAGCGGGCATTTGCATGGGCTGGCCCATCTGCGACGCCTTCAGTTTACCGTCGTTGTACGCTAAGGAAAACATGGTGTTACCCATCATGGACATACTCTGGGTCATCTTGTTATTGCCCTTACGGTCCATTTTCAGCGTGATCGACTGACCCTGCATACTAGCGGTAGAAGTAGTACTAATGTCCTTGACGGCCATCAGTTTTTCCTTGCCGCCGATGGCTTTGATGTACTTATTGATCACCTTTTCGGGCGTCAGATCGGCGGGAACGGCGGCCGTGGACATCTCGATCTCATTTCCGTAGACATCGTAGTAGTGAATTTTGCCGTCGGTGGCAAAGGGCATCAATGACTCGGCCACGGCCTTGTCACCCACCACCACGATGTGCATCCGCTTGGGCGTGATGTACTCCTCGGCCACTTCCAGCAGGTCATTAGCACTGCTGGCTTCGGCGCGCTTGAGGTAGGTGGAGTAAAAGTCCTTATCCAGTTTGTAGCGGGCCGTATTCAGGGCATACTGGGCGATGGTCTGGGGTGATTCCATGGCACGGGCGAAGGAACCCATAAGCTGCGTCTTGCCGAAAAGCAGTTCCTTATCGGACACTTTCTCGGAGGCGATCTTATTCATCTCATAGAGGATTTCCGTGATCGAACTGTCCGTTACCTCGTTGCGCACCTCGGCCGTTGCCTGGAAACTGCCCACGTAGGGGTCGTCGTCGAAACTGGAGTAGGAACCGTAGGTATAACCCTTATCCTCACGCAGGTTCTGGAAGAGGCGACCGCTGAAACCCGATCCGAAGATCTGGTTCAGGATGCGGCTGCGAATGGCTTCCTTGGAACCCGGCTGAAGGTTGATCGGACGGGCCACGATAATGTTGGACTGCACCGATCCGGCACGGGGCACGAAATGCACCATCGTACCTTCGGGAGCCTGAGGGCGGGCGATCTTGGTATCGACCACTACCTTGGCCTTCCAGGCACCGAAGTACTTCTGGGCCATCTTTTTGGCTTCTTCCCCCTTCAGGTCACCGACCATGACGAGGTAGCTGCGATTAGGCACGAAGTACTGGTCGTAGTACTGCTGTACCAGTTCCGGGGTTAGTTTTTCCACGGTGGCGGGGGTGGTCACTTCACCATAAGGATAGTCGAGACCGAACAGCACGGCGTTGGTCACGCGGCCGGCAATGGCACCGGGGTCGTTCTCGGAAGAAGCGAGACCGGAAAGGGTCAGTTGCTTTACCTTATCCATTTCCTCGGTGGGGAACTTGGGCATCAGCAGTACCTCGGCCATCGTGGCCAGCAGGGTTTCCTTATGGCGGCTGATGGTGGCACCGTAGCCGCCGCTACCGCTGGTGCGGAGGGAGGCACCGATAAAATCAACGGAATCGTCGATCTCGGCCTTGGTGCGCTTGGTGGTGGAGCGGCCCAGCATACTGCCGACCACGTCGGACAGGCCGGCGTACTCGCCCTCGGCGTGCAGGGGCACATCGACGTAGAGCTGGTAGGAAACGCGGGGCAGTTTATGGTTCTCGACGAGAATGACCGTCAGGCCGTTCTCGAGTTCGAAGTCCTGAAAATCGCCGAGTTTAATTTCGGGGGCCTTAGTGGGTTCCGGGGCCGATTTACGAAAATCTTCCTGAGCGGAAAGGAGTTGCGGCATAGCTAGTAGGAGTAGGCCGACAAGCAGTGAATAAAATTTCATTGGTTTGGTTTGTGTGATGATTAAGTAGAAGGAGTGGTTTTGCTCACGTTCGCGGTGACGGTTCCCCTTCCGATCACATGGGCTTGGGCAGGTAATAAAGGACGACGCGGTTGTTGTCGGTGAAGTATTTTTTAGCCACGCGCTGCAGGTCGTCCGGCGTTACGGCCAGGTACTGGTCCACCATCTTGTTGATGAGGTTGGCGTCACCGTAGTAGGTCTCGAAATCGGCCAGTGAGCCGGCAATTCCTTCCATGGAACCGTAGCCGCTGATGAAATCGCTTTCTACCTGGTTGCGTAGTTTCTGGAACTCGCGTTCGGTAGCTTTCGTATCGCGGGCCTCCTTGATGAGGGCGTTGATCTCGGTCTCCAGTTTAGCGGGGTCCACGCCTACGTTGGCAATGGCGAAGGTTAGCACGATACCCGGATCTTCCAGGCCGGCACTCTGATTACCGGCGGCCACGGCCAGTTGCATTTCGTCCACCAACCGGCGGTTCATGCGCGAGCTGGCACCCTGCGACAGCAGTTGGCCCAGCATATCCACGGCGGGGTAGTCAGCGTGGGTCTTGCCGGGAATGCGGTAACCCATCACCACGGCAGGCAATTGAATATTGTCGTAGAAGGTGTCGCGTACTTCCGTAGTCATGGCGGGTTCTACGGTCTTCACGCGCTGGATGGGCTTGCCCCTGGGAATGGTACCGAAGTACTTCTGGACCATCTTTTTGGTGGCGTCCATCTCAAAATCACCGGCCAGCACTAGCACGGCATTATTAGGCACGTAGTAGTTTTTGTAGAAATTCTGGTAGTCGGCCTCGCTGGCAGCATCCAGGTCGTCCATCGAACCGATCGTCGAGTAGCGGTAGGGGTGTTCCTTATACGCCATACCGAACAACTGCTCGGCCAACTGGCCGTAGGGGCGGTTGTCCACGCGCATCCGGCGTTCTTCTTTCACCACCGAGCGTTGCGTCTCGATTCCTTCTTCCAGCACTTTGGCGTGCAGCATCCGCTCGCTTTCCAGCCACAGGCCCAGGCCGATCTGGTTAGCGGGCAGGATTTCGTAGTAGGTGGTCTGGTCGTTCGTGGTGTAAGCATTCAGCACGCCGCCGGCGTCCTGGACGAACTTGGCGAAATCGCCGCGGGCGACGTTTTCCGTTCCCTCGAAGAGCAGGTGCTCGAAAAAGTGCGCGAAACCGGAGCGGCCGACGGGGTCGTTCTTGGCCCCCACGTGGTAGGTAACGTTCACGGCCACGATGGGCGCGGTGGCGTCCTGGTGCAGGATCACGGTCAGGCCGTTGTCGAGGGTATACTTGGTGAATTCGATGGATTTTTGGGCGGTTGCGCTTCCCGCTACCATCAAAGCGAGTAAGAGCATAAGGACTGGTTGTCTCATTAATATTGGTTTTGTAGTAGAAAACGCTGGAAGGGGTAGTAGTTCATCTTGGGTGGGGAGAATCTACGAACGGGGGACTGGGATCGACGGGTAGAGGAGCGGCGCAGCCGCAATTTTCCGTAAGTTAGCCCATGCAATCCACCCACGCACTCGCCCTCAGCCTAGTTCTGCGGCATCCTGCTCCTGCTCGCCGGCTGCCGGCGGCAGCCGGCCGACGAAGCCACGAAAATCCAAACCGCGCCGCTACCCTTTGCCCTCGCCTTCCCTGATTCCACCAGGGCGGCCCGGCTCATCAGCACTGATTCGGAGGACGGCTACTTCGAGCGCGTTACGCTCTTCGACCGGCGCATCCAGTTGGCGGGCTACGACTGCGGGGGGCAGTCCACGGCCGCCTGCTACCGCGATTTCCTGCGCCGGGGCGTCGGGGATTTCTCGGCCGCGCAACGGGAACGACTCACCCGCCTGACCGGCGAAATGATTTATTTAGCGCGGCAGACTGCGGACAGTACCGCCATCACCTGGCCGGACAGCGTGCTACTCCTGCGCGGCTTCGACGCGCAGTACGGCCCCTATACCTATTATACGCGCGGCCGGGCCATCGTCATCCCGCCCACCGATCTGGCCGGGGCCGACGACGGCAGCCTGCGCCGCATCCTGTTGCACGAGATCTTCCACCTCATCAGCCGCCGTCACGCCGCCGCCCGGCCCGCCGCCTACGCACTGGTCGGTTTCGAGCCGCTCGACACCCTCATCGTCTCGCTACCCGGCGCGCCGGCCCGCCGCCGCCTGCTCAACCCCGATGCGCTCGATCTCTACGCCTTTCGCCTCAACGACAGCATCCGCTGGCTCCCCCTCGATTACGCCGCCACCCCGGCACCCCGGCCCGGTTTCGCGGCGGCCTTCACCTCCAATTATTTCGTGCTCGACGGCAGCGGCCGCGCCGGCTCGGTCGTACTCAACCCGGCCGCCGACTCCACCTTCCGCATACGCACCGGCGGCAACACCGATTACATCATCCACCCCGAGGAAATCCTGGCCGAGAACTTCGTCAGCCTCCTCCTCGACGACCCCGCCACGCTCGCGCCCGAAGCACGGGCACTGCACGATCGGATGCGAACCTGGCTGGCCGGCCTGGCCGCAGAGTAGTCTATTCACTTGTTCATGCGGGCGTGCCCCCGCCCCTGCGCTACGCTCCGGGCCGGGGTCGGTCCCTTCCCCGCTCGCTACCGCTCGGTGCTGCGCACTCCACCGCTACGCGGATGGCCGGTCCAGGCACCTCACGCTTTACAGCGTGTTACCCTGCCGCGCCTCCCTTTCTAACACGGCCGTGTAATTTTGCGCCCCTTCTCGCTACGTCCATTGCCTGATTTGTCCATTTTTCGTCCCCAAGCCCGTAAATTCGCGCCGCTTGCCGGCAGGAGTACTCCTACCCACTAACCCCTCATTGATCGCAGATCAAGTTAATATCCTCTAAGACGTACTAAGTTCTACGTACTAAAAACTCACGTACTACCCACTACGTACTACCCGCTAAAAAATGCCCACCCCACCCCGCCCCATCCAAATGGTCGACCTCAAGGCCCAGTACGAATCCATCCAGGACACCGTCGATACGTCCGTTATCGAGGTTATCCGTTCGGGGGCCTTCATCAACGGTCCGGCCGTGCAGGATTTCAAGGCCGGATTAGCGGACTACCTGGGCTGTGCGCGGGTCATCCCCTGCGCCAATGGTACCGATGCATTGCAGATTGCTCTCATGGCCCTGGACCTGAAGCCGGGTGACGAGGTGATCGTGCCCGCCTTCACCTACGTGGCCTCGGCCGAGGTGATCGCGCTGCTGCGCCTGGCCCCGGTGATGGTGGATGTAGACCCCCGCACCTTCAACCTGCGGGCCGAGGAAGTGGAAGCCGCCATCACGCCGCGCACCAGAGCGATCATTCCCGTCCACCTGTTCGGGCAGAGCTGCGATATGGAACCCATTCTGACACTGGCCGAGAAGCATGACCTGTATGTAGTGGAGGATAATGCCCAGGCCATCGGCGCGCAGTACACCTTTAGTGACGGCCGCACCAAGCGCACCGGTAACCTGGGGCACATCGGCTGCACCAGTTTTTACCCCAGTAAGAACCTGGGTGCCTATGGCGACGGCGGGGCCATTAATGCGGATAGTGTCGAATTAGGAGACAAGCTTCAGCAGGTGGCCAACCACGGTCAGGGTCGCCGTTACTACCATGATGTTGTGGGCGTCAATTCCCGTCTCGACAGCATCCAGGCGGCCATCCTCAACGCCAAGCTGCCGCACCTCGACGATTACAACGACCGCCGCCGCGCTGCCGCCGATTTTTATGATCAGCACCTGGCCGATATTCCCGGCCTGACCCCACCCTACCGCCAGCCCAATAGTACCCACGTTTTCCACCAGTACACCCTCTGCGTGGCCGATGGACGACGCGACGAAATGCAGACCTACCTGCAGGAGGCCGGGGTGCCTTCCATGATCTACTATCCCGTAGCCCTTTACGACCAGGGAGCCTTCAAGGGTACCGCCGCCAATTCCATCGACTTCCTGCCCGTCACCGATCGGCTCTGTAGAGAAGTCATCAGCCTGCCCATGCATTCCGAGCTGGACGAAGAGACGCTAACCTACGTGGTGGACCAGGTACGGGCTTTTTTCGGAGCGTAGCATGACTGCTAAATAATCAGACTACCTTATTGCCTGATCGTGACACTGTCCTATCGTCACCGCAAGCGGTGCGAGTTATCCCTATTGGTAATAATAGCCGTATTCGACCGATGGCGTCGCTTGATTATTCCGTTACGACTCCAAGCGGTAATAGTCATTAGCTGTCGACATGGCGCAATTGAAACAAAGCAGTGGACGGGTCATTTTTTGCATCTTTACACCACACATACCTAGCAACAACATGAATTCACCACGCTGTCTATCACATTACCTGACCGTACTTTGTCTCCTGCTACTCCTTTTTACCGGTTGCGGGGGATGCGGAGACCAGCAGTCTGCCGGGCCGGAAATTGCCTTTAAACACCAGGATAACACCGTTCGCATACGCCTGCCCGCCGAGCCGACGGCCCTTAATCCTTATCTAAGCACCCAAGGCTACTCTCGCTACATTACCGAATTGATGTTCCAGTCGCTGGTCGATTTCGATCCCGAGACCCTGGAACTGCTGCCGCTGCTGGCTACCGCCGATCCCGTGATCGAAACGATTGACCTGGACGGCCGCGAAGTAGTCGATTATACCTACGAGATCCGGCCCGAGGCACGTTGGGACAACGGCAGCCCCATTACGGCGGCCGATCTGGCATTTACCCTTAAGTGCATCTTCAACCCGGCTGTCAATGCCGCTCCCTACCGCGGCTTTTACGACATGATCGAGTCGTTTACCCCCGATCCCGCTAATGAGCGCCGCTTCACCATCCGCACGAACCGGCCCTATATCCTGACCGAGCCGGCCCTGGGTTCCCTCGGCCCCTACCCTGCCTACCGCTACGATCCTGAAGGGTTGCTATCCGGTATTGAGGTAAACGATTTATTAGCGGCCAAGGAGGGAGACCCTATTCTGGCCGATGAACGACTGACCCGCTTTGCGGAGTTGATGAACAGTGCCGACTATGCCCGCGAGGGTACCATCGTAGGAGGTAGCGGCCCCTATCACCTGGTGAGTTGGAGTACGGGCGAACGCGTAATTCTCGAACGGAAAAAGGATTGGTGGGGCGATCAGTTGGACAACAAATTGCTCAAAGCCTACCCGGATACCGTCATCTTCGAGATCATCCCCGATCAGGTAACCGCTTCCAATGCCCTGAAGGATGAGCAACTGGACGTGGCCATTGAACTGGATATCGAGCAATTCATGGCCATGCGCGACAACGCATTCGTTACCGAACGCTATGACCTCGTGACGGAGGAGGCTTACAACTATTACTTTATCAGCATCAACGAGGATAAGCCCGCCCTGAGCGACCCCACCACCCGCCGCGCACTGGCTCACGTACTGGATATCGATGCCCTGATCGAGGATATTTATCAGGGCATGGCAACACGCCTTAACGGCCCCTTTCTACCCAGTAAGCCGTACTACGATACCAGCCTGGAACCCATCGCCTTCGACCCAGACCGCGCCGCTACCCTCCTAACCGAGGCCGGCTGGACCGACAGCGATGGTGATGGTGTCCTGGACCGCCAAATGGACGGCCGTAAGGTGAATTTGGAAATAGAATTTCTGGCCTTTACCGGTAGCTCCTTCAGTGAGAAATTGGCCCTGTTCATCCAGGATGGCGCCCGCCAGGCCGGGATTAAGGTCAACATTATCTCTCAGGAAGCAAGTACCGCATTCGCCGATGTGAAGAATGGCGATTACGATCTTTTCGGTGCCGGTTTCGGTTCAGAACCTTTGCCCGATGATCCCTATCAAGTGTGGTCTACCGCCAGTTTTCCGCCCAACGGCAGCAACCGCTCCCGTTTCGGTAATGCCGAAAGCGATTCCCTCATCAACCGCATCCGCACCACCCTCGACCCCGCCGAGCGCGCACCGCTCTACAAGAAATTCCAGCGCATGGTCTACGACGATCAGCCGATGATCTTCCTCTTCGTCCCCCAGGTTCGCCTGGCGATCAGTAAGCGTTTTGATTATAAGACCACTTCCCTCACCCCCGGCGTGAAGGTGAACATGATGCGACGCAGGGAGTAGCGATTGGTAATATTCCTTCAAAAGCTACCCTACCATTACTACACCGCCCCCATCCGCTAAACTTGCGGATGGGGGCGGTTTGCTTTACAACGGATAGATCGTTTCTTGCTGACCGGTTCCGTTTAATCATTCCAGTACCAGTACCTTACCAACCCAACTCATGCCGGCCGCCTCGATGCGTAGCACGTACAGGCCCGATCCGAGACCGTCTAGCGGCAGGGTATAGTCGGTTAAGCCGTTAACGCGGCGACGAAGTACGCGGCGGCCGGCGGCGTCGTGGAGGGTGAGGGTGGCGATGCCCGCTACCGGCAGGGAGGCCCGCACGGTAAGGCGATCCCGGGCGGGGTTAGGGAAGGCGGAGTAGGTGAGACCGGGGGAGGAAACCTCGTTGACCGGTACCAGGCAGAGGGTGTCTGGGTTGTAGAGGTTACCGTCCAGGGCGGCATAGCCGATCTCGGCGGGGAATTGGAGGGCGGCACTAAGGAGGAAATCCTTTGCTGCCGGAATATCGGTGGTTTCGGTGCAGTAGATGACGGCCAGCCCGGCGGAAACGGCCGGAGCGGACATGGAGGTGCCGCTTTTCTCTCCCATCATGTTGCCGGGGAGGGTACTGTTGATGTTCACGCCGGGGGCGAGGATATCTACCGTAGCCGATCCGTAGTTGGAAAACTCCCAGCGATCGAGCATCGTCACGTCATCGACCAGGGTGGAATCGTAGGCACCCACCCCCACGATACCCGCCGCAGGGTAACCGATGGGGTACTGGAGGCTGTCGGCCAGATCGTTACCGTCATTACCGGCGGCGGCTACGGTAATTGCGCCGTAGAGGGCGGCCGTGTCGATGGCATTTTCGAGAATTATACTCGGGCTGCCGTAGTAGCCCCAACTGTCGTTGATGATGTCGGCACTGTCGTTGACGGCGGCCTGGTAGGTGGCGCAGGCGGCGGCGAAAAGGTTGCCCACGCCGTGATAATCGTGGGTCTTGTAGGGGATGATCTGGTAGGTACAGCCGGAGCAGGCGGGGAGGCCGGCCGCTACGATGCCCGCCACGTGGGTGCCGTGGCCGTGGTCGTCGGCGGTATTATTATTGCTGTTGACGAAATTCCAACCCAGGGGATCGTCGGGGTAGCAGTTGTTATCCTCGTCAGTGGGGAGTACCTCATCCACGTTATCGTCATTGCCGTAGAGGAAGGGCAGCAAATTGGGGTGCTTGTTATCCAGGCCGGTATCCAGGATGGCGATGCGGATCGCCCCGGCGGGTGCGGGGTCCAGGTTGGACAGTCCGCCGGCCGGCAGGGGCGCATTGAAGGTGGTGTCGCCCGGCAGTAGTTCGTCGTAGTTGTAGTAATTAAAGTCGATGCCGTCAATATCGGAACTGGAGGTGGCTCCCTTGACTTTTTCCGTGATGCCGCTGTTGTTGCCCCCCAGCGGCGAGCCGTCGGGGCCGATAATCTTGCCGTCGGTCATTTGCCACAACTCCAGCCGGTCGCAGACGCAGGAATCAATTTTGACCGCCCCGAGCGTATCGCGGATGGCCTGGCGGATGGGTTCCGGGGTGCTGGTTTTAAACTGCACGACCACCTGCCCCTCGACGTAGGCCGTGCCCAGGGTATCGGTAGTAAACTGGTAGCCGTACTGGGCCAAGCTATCACCCAGGTAAGTGGGCAGAGTGATGGGGAAGGGAAATTCGTCATAGAACTCCACGTCGTCGATCACCCAGAAGTAGGGTTGCCCCTCTACCCGGAAGCGAATTTGGGCCACATCACCCAGCGCGCCGCCGTTGAGTGCTACCAGGTCGATGACCTGGACGTCGTAGGCGGAGGTTTCCAGCTCGGGGGCGAGGGTAGCATTGAGCTGGAGGGGTTTCCAGGTGATTCCGTTGTCGATGGAAAGGTCGAGGAAGACGGCGGCATCCTGGCGGGTGCGGTAGTACTGGTTGAACTTGACGTAAAACTCTTCAGCATTGTTGGGGAAAACGGCGGGCAGGGTGAGGGTGTGGCCCTGGGCGATCTCGGACTGAAAAACGGCGGCTCCCGGACCGGAATCGGACTGGATGGGCGGGCGGTTACCGAGGTCCAGGCTGAGTTCGGCGCGGCCGGTGGCGGAAAAGCTCCAGGCTCCGACCGGGACGGCGATTCCGAGTCCGGCATCGAAGGTTTCGGTGAGTAGCGGAACCTGCGCCTCCATTTGGGTGGTAAAAACCATTAAAAGGAAGAACAGGAAGGTAGATAAGGTGGTACGCATGGCTAGATTTAGTTGACGGGTTTAGGATTAGAGCGTGTCTAAAATTTTTAAGAACTGAGGATCAATGATTCGCTTCGCGGCTACTTCGTGGTGCGCGCATAGCGGGTTACGTAAGTCAGTTTTTACGACGTCAGGTTATTAAATGCTTGGTTCTCAGGAAGTAAAAATTTAGACACGCTCTTAGGTGTACTAGTTGGTCTGAAGAGCAAAGCGGGTAAGCTGGAAGAACCGTTGCGGTACCCGCGTGAGGCGGCTGGAGGGGCGGAGCGTTAGCGACGAGTGCGCAGCACCAAGGCGACAGCCGCGCCCGGAAGGTGCCGACCCCGTCCCGTCAGGGCGGGGACACGCCCGAAAAAAGTGCCCCTCAATAATCTTTGCCGAGGTCCTTTAGCAGTGCCGCGGCCCGGCTGCCGAGGTAGGGATCGCGGGCCGGCAGATCGCGGAGGAGGGCGATGGCGGCGTCTTCGTTGCCCATTTTGAGGTGGGTAAGCGCGAGGTACCAGGTGCCGTAATCGGCCAGCAGGGGGCCGGCGCGGCGGAGTTCCTTGAAGTTGCGCTGAGCGGCTCCGTAGTTACCCACTTCCAGGGCGGCGATGCCGAGCAGGAGTTGGGCCTGCTTATCCCGTGGGTGCGCCTGGGTGTACTGCACGAGCAGCGGGAATGCCGCCTCGTAGTCGCCGGAATTGAAGGCCGCCTCGGCGCGGGCGGCAGCGGCCTCGCTGTCTCCCTTTTCTACCAGGGCGGCGGGAGTGTGCTGGGCATATTTTTGGTACAGATCGGGTTGCCGAAACGGGTTCCAGAGCACGAGTAGCAGGGTGATGGCGGCGGCGGCGGCCAGGCCCATCCACAGGCGTTTGGAACGGCGCGGGACGAGTTTTTTGACGGGCGTATCCGTCATGAAATGACGTTCGCCGAGTGACCCGGTAACGGCCAGCAGTTGTTCGCGGCCCGCCCGCCGCCGCAGGTAATCGCGCTGCTCTTGCCGCTCCGCCAGGGCGGCGGCCAGGGACGGTTGGGCGGCGGCGCGGCGCAGTAGATCCTCCGCTTCAGTGGCGGATAGCTCTGCTTGCAAGTAGCGATCGAGAAGTAGGTAATCGGCATCGGTCATAATCGTGGGGGTAAGGGTCGTTTCAGAGATTAGGTCTGTTGGTCGTAGAGGCTGCGCCAGCGTTGGGCACAGGCGTGCTTGCGGCGATAGACGGTGTTGCTGTCGGTCATTTCCAGCTGCTTGGCTACTTCGGCCGAGGAGAGTCCCCGGCCCAGCAACCGCAGTAGGTTACGACAGGTTTCGCTGAGCTGCGCGAAGGTCCGGTCGAGTCGTTCCTGCCGTAGGCGGCTGGTTTCGGCTGCTTCCAGGCTAGAGACAAGCGTGTTGTCAGGGATATATCGCTCGGCCTCGATATTTCTTACCTCCGTCTCGCGTTTTTTTTCGCGCAGGCGGTTGAGCCATTTGTTGCGGCACAGGTAAAAGAGGTAGCCCCCCAGCGGGCAGGTGAGGGTGAACGACTCGTCGGCGGCGGATTGGTAAAGGTCAACCAGGGCGTCCTGAAACAGGTCGCGGGCCTCGTCGGCAGTGCCGCTGTTGCGCATCACCCAGGCCCGGACGGTGCCGGCGTGGTTGGCGTAAATTTCTTCCAGCAAGGCCGTATCGGCGGTACGCAGGGCGGTAATGTAACGTTGGTCGGGGTGCATGCAATTGGGGTGAGTCAGGGCCGGCTGAACCGGCCGCCGCAAAAAAACTTCGCCCCAAAGGTAAGATTCTCCCCCTACCCGTTATCCCCTGCTGAAAACCGGTCGCCGGCGGCACATAATCCCAGGTCGCAATTTTAAAAGGGGACCGGTATTCGCGTGTGTACTCATCCTTTGACACCCTAAAACCCTATTAACGTTTTCTAATCCCATGTTTTCTGTTTTCAGACTTATTCAAGTCCAAGCTAGATTTCTATTCCGAGCCGTCGGCCGCGCAAGCGGCCGGCGGCTTCTTTTTGGGGATATATCAATTATTTAAAGCGTGTCTAAAATTTTTAAGAGCGTGTCTAAAATTTTTAAGAGCTGAGGATCAATGATTCGCTTCGCGGCTACTTCGTGGTTGAGGTTCCGGCTAGACAAAAAATTCGCTTCGCGGCCACTTCGTGGTGCGCGCATAGCGGGTTACGTAAGTCAGTTTTTATGACGCCAGGTTCTCAAATGCTTGGTTATCAGGAAGTAAAAATTTAGACACGCTCTTAGCGGTCTGTTTTATCTATAAAAAACTTGTCGGGTAGTGTTTGCCTCCCATCACGTCCCGAACAACCTGCGTCCGTCCACATTATTCCGCTGGTACGGGATATTCAGAAAATCAAGCGTACCCGGTTTCACGGAAATAGAGAAAGAATAGAAATTACGCGTCGGCGCCCAGCTAAACCGCATCTCCCAGCAGTGCAGGTCACGGGCCAGGCTGAGGAAGGGATAGGTAATACTCTTGGAAATAAAATCGTAGCCGATGCTGCCGATGTCCACGTTCCAGTTTTCGGTAAGTTGGATGCGGCCCCTCAGTTCGATCGAGTTGGCCACCAGCCGGAACGGCAGGCTGTCTACCGGGAAACCGTTGTCGTCGGCCGAGTAGCCGCGGTTCACGTCGAAGCGCAGGTTGTGGCTGATGCTGAAGTTCTCAAACAGGCTCAGCAGGTCCGTTTCCTCAAACAGCGTCCGGCTTTCCTCGTCCTGCTTGCGCCGCTCTTCCTCTATGTCGGAAACTACCTCTTCTTCCGCGCCCTGGAATAGCTCGCGGATCTTGCGCACCGTCAGGTTGGTGGATACCGTGCCCGATAGGCGGGTCAGCTTAAAGGGCGTCTGCGAGTTTTGCAGCGTGGTAATATCCCGCCGCACCGCCCGCCGCTTCTCTGCGTCGAAGATCGTTTCGTAGGGGTCGAAGGTGGCCTGACCGCTGATGCGCGTCAGCCCCTTGAAAAATTGGGTATTCGCCCGCACGCCTACCGGACTCCACTTCAGGCTATCCAATTGAAAGTTATAATTGCCGTTAATGTTGAAATTATCAAACAACTTGATATTGCGCTCCGTGCTGTCCTTGCGGCTGTAGACCTTGGCCTGGAAAACGTTATTGATCGAGTAACTGGCCGAAAACTGCCCCTCACTCGTAGGCGGCGCCCCGAAGATTTGCCCCTGAAAGGGTGAGTAGAAAATATCCGCATCGCGGTTGAACGGGTCCAGCGTGTCCGGCACCGAGACGAGGTTGCCCGAGTAATCCGGCTGAAAACCCACCGAAATCGTGGGCTTCACTACGTGCCGCAGGCCGCGCAGCGGCCCCAGGCGGAAGTTGGCCGTGCCGTAGATCTGGGTCGTCAGCGAAGCCCCCGCATTGAAGGTGCGAAACGACTTTATACCCGGGTCCAGCGATTCGATGATGGTACCGAAGTCGGTGGTGTCGATCACCAGTTCACCGGTATTCACGTCAATGGTGGTGTCCACCTCCACGCCGCGCAGTGGATCGAAGGTGCGGCTCAGCGCCTTACCGTAATAGACCTCGCGGTAGGTGGCCGAGGGGTTGAGGCTAAAATACTTCAGCACCTTGAAGGAGACGCCCGTGGTAGCATCGTGCCGGAAGCCGTACTGCGATTTTTCCACCAGGGTTTCCGTGTCGAAAAAAGTGCTGTCCGGACCGGTAAAGGTGCCCCGCAACTCATTCGTATAGCGAAAGGTCGCTTTCTCATACCAGCGTTCCTTCCCGATCCGCTCCTGGCGGCGAAAGGGATAAAGCGTCTGGGTCTGAAATTGCACCTGCGGGAAGTTGACCGTAATGATGCGCGTCTGGTTATTCTGGTTGTGGCTCAGACCGGCCGTCAGACTGAACGGCTTGTCGGTCCAGGTCTTCCGAAAATTCAGGTTAGAATTGATCACGTTGCGGCTCACCGACTGGTAGTCGTTAAAGACCCGCTGCTGGAAGTTGTTGGTCTGGAAATTGACCGACCCGCCGAAGCTCGCCGTCGGGTGGGCCGCGCGGTCCTGGTTGTGGTTCCAGCGCAGGTTAAACGAGGGCTGGAAGGTCACGAAACCCTCGTTGTCCTCGATCCGCCTCTTATCGTAGGCCAGATTAAAGCCGCCGTTGTACTTATAGCGTTTGCGGTAGCTCACGTTGGCCGCCGCGCCCCAGGTGCCCTTCAGGTAATAGGTGCCGGTCAGGCTCAGGTTAAAGTGCTCGCCCAGCGGAAAAAACCACCCGAAATCCCGCAGGCCGTACCCCCACTGCGGGCTATATTCGTAGTCCGACGGAAACAGCAGGCCCGTGCTGCGCCCCTGCTTCAACGGAAAAAACCCGAACGGCAGTACCAGCGGCGTCGGTATCCCCATGATCTCCAGGTAAGACGGCCCCAGAATCGCCACTTTATTCGGTATCACCTTGGCCCGGCTCGTCCGGATCCCGAAGTGCGGATGCTCATCCGTGCAGGTGGTAAATATCCCGCCCTCCGAATAGATCACGTCGGCCCGCGTACTATCGGTATCGGCAAAGGCCCCACTGATAAATTTCGAGCGGCCGCCGCGCACGATAATGTCCTCCTGGCTGGTCACGGCGTCATAGACAATTCCCTTACGGGTCTTGAAATTGTAGCGCATCCGGTCGGCGGTAAACAGTTGCGTCCCGTCACTAAACTCCGGCAGGCCCGCCGGGCGGCCCAGGCTATCGGGCATCGGCTCGGCCTCCACCACGCTGTTGTCCCAGCTCAGCACAATGTGCGCCGCCTTCAGCGTTATCTCCGCATACGTTACCTTCGCGTCGCCGTACAGGTGGATCAGCTGGTTCACCATATCGATCCGCATCGAGTCCGTACTTTCGTAGGCCACCGGCGCGTCCAGCGAGTCACCCGACACGGCAAACCCCAGCGGTTGGCCGGCGGCCAGGCTGTCACCGGGCAGCGTGTCCGTCACCGCTTCCGTCCGCAAGCTATCGGGCACGTACTGTTCCAGGGTCGGCACCTGGGCGGCCGCAAAAGCGGGTAAACACGCAACCAGCACAAAAAAAGCCAGGCCCGTAAAACAGGACACCCCCGCTTTACCGTTCAACTGCCAAACCCCGGCCGCCATCGCGCGCGCGCAGTCCACCATCCCCTCATATGCAGCAGCGTAGCTTTTCACCAATTCAGTTTGCTTTATTCATCGCCATTCTAGGTTCCAGCCTCCTAACGCCCCGCCCGCTCCATTCGCACGCGCCCGCCCCGGCGTTTAACCTTTGTTTACCCTTTATCGGGGCAGCAGCGGCGGGTGTCGGGCGTGCCCCCGCCCCTGCGCTTCGCTCCGGGCCGGGGTCGGTCCCTTGCGTGCTCCCTGCCGGTCGGTGCTGCGCACCCCTCGCTAACGCTCGGCCCCTCCAGGCACCTCACGCTTCGGTAAGGATGGAAAGATTGAAGGAGGGAAGGATTGAAGGTTACCCGTTTCCAAACTCCCCCCTTCGGGGGGCCGGGGGGGAAACGCTGGCCGGCAAAACTACACAAATCCACCCAGTCATCCACTGGGCCGTCCGCCCCGGCACGGGCGACATCCGCACCGTCGTCATCGACGCCGGCCACGGGGGCAAAGACCCCGGCTGCTCCGGTAGCAACTCCCGCGAGAAACACATCGCGCTGGCCGTCGCGCAGGGGCTGGCCGCCCGCCTCAAAGCGCAGCACCCCGGCCTGCAGGTGATCCTTACCCGCGATGAAGACGTGTTCATCCCCCTCTACGAGCGGGCCGCCATCGCCAACCGCGCCCACGCCGACCTGTTCGTCAGCATCCACTGCAACTATATGCCCGGCAGCTCGGCCACGCGCGGCTCCGAGACCTACATCATGGGCCTCCATACCGCTAATCACAACCTGGCCGTGGCCAAGCGCGAAAACGAGGCCATTCGACTGGAGGAAAACTACGAGCAGAACTACGATTACGATCTCAACTCCCCCGAGGGCCACATCCTGCTCTCCATGTACCAGAGTGCCTACCTGGAACGCAGCGTCCGCTTTGCCGAGAAGGTGGAACACCATTTCCACGCCACCGCCGAGCGCAAGAGCCGGGGCGTCAAGCAGGCCGGTTTCGTGGTGCTGAAGGAGACGGCCTTGCCCAGTGCCCTCGTCGAGATCGGCTTCCTTAGCAGCGGCGAGGAAGAAACCTTCCTCCTTTCCGCCGCCGGCCAGGACCGCGTGGCCGATGCCCTCGCCGCCGCCTTCGCCGATTATAAGCGGGAGGTGGAAAATGGGGCTTTCATCAGCATCTCCTCCCTGACAGTGGCACCGCCCGTGGCCGTTTCCCCCGCCGCCGGTGGTCCTTCGGCCCGCCCCGCCCAGGTCCCGGTGGCCGTCGCTAATCCCCCGGTCGCCACCACCCCGCCGCCGCCCACGGCCGCCGATTACCGGCCCGCCACGGCAGCCGCCATTACCAACGAGGCGGATTTTCACCCGGCCACCGTCCCCGCTTCCGCCCGTCCCGCCGGCAATCCGCAAAAATCTCCCGCCGCCACAGCCGCCGTCGCCGACCACCGGCCCGCCGCTCCCCTGCGCCCCGTCGATTCTCCCACCGCCGATGCCGTTCGCGTAGCCGCGCCGTCCTCCGCCCCCCAGGCCCGCCCCGCCGTTCTGGATCGCGAAATCATGCCCGCTAACCCTACTACAAACCGTACCACTAACCGTGGTGCCGTAGTCCCCGCCGCTTACCGGGAGCCTACCGTAGCCGCCGTGCCCGCCCCCTATTCCCCCCCGGCCGCCGCCAAGCGGTCGCCCGCGCCCGCTACCGGTCAGGCTACCACACCCGCAACCGCGCCCGCGCCGGAATCCGGCGGCACCGCCGCTCCCCTCTCCTACGCCATCCAGTTGGCCGCCAGCCGCACCCCCCTGCGCACCGATACCCCCGCCTGGCAGGCCCTCGGCTACCCCGTCGAAGTCATTCAGGAAAACGGTTATTACAAATACCTCTGCGGCGGCCTCCAGACCCCGCGCCAGGCCCGCGCCGCCCGCCTCCAGATCAACCAAGGCGGCTTCCCCGAAGCCTACATCGTCGCCTACCGCGGCACGGAGCGGCTCTCCGGAGCGGAGACGTTTAAGTTGTTACAGGAATGAGGGCAGTAGATTTGACTGCCCTCCCATCCCCCAATTCCCCGTACCTTGCCCCCCTTAAACCAAAACCACCCCTTCACATGGATTTATCCTCCCTCCTCACCCAAACCCTTTCCGAAGGCACCATCGACCAACTGAGCAATCAGTTGGGTACCGACCGCCAATCCACTGCCAAGGCGGCCGCCGCAGGCGTGAGTGCCCTGATGGGTGCCATGGCCCGCAACGCCTCCACGCCCGACGGTGCGCAGGCCCTGGCCGGCGCCCTGGAACGTGACCACGACGGCAGCGTAGTAGACAACCTCGGCTCGTTACTCGGCGGAGGCGGTGCCCTCAGCGGTATGCTGGGCGGCATGCTCGGCAATATGCTGGGCGGCGGCGCACCCGCGCCGCAGGCCCCCGCGCCACAGTCGCGTTCGCTAGACGGTGCCGGCATCCTCGGTCACATCCTCGGCGGCCAGCAGGGCGGCGTTATCGACGCCATCAGCAAAATGAGCGGCCTCAGCGAGGGCAAAACCGGCCAACTGCTGCTCACCCTCGCCCCCATCATCATGGGCATGCTGGGCAAGCAAAAACGGGCGAATAACCTGGATTCCGGCGGCCTCTCCGACTTGCTCGGTAACATGATGCGCGGCAGCACCGAGCAGCAACGCCAGTCGCCATCCAACCCCGCCCTCGACATGGCCGCCCGCTTCCTGGACAAGAACGGCGACGGTTCCGCCCTCGACGACATTGCCGGTATCGGCAGCCAGATTTTGGGTGGTTTCTTCAAGCGGTAGACCACCGTTTGAACCGTCTTCAGCTTTCACGTTCGCAGGACCGGCTCACCTTATACGGGGCCGGTCCTGCTCATTAAGAGCGTGTCTAAATTTTTACTTCCTGAGAACCAAGCATTTAAGAACCTGGCGTCATAAAAACTGGCTTACATAACCCGCTATGCGCGCAAGTTTTTATCTAGCCAGAACCTTAAATCATTGATTCTCAGTTCTTAAAAATTTTAGACACACTCTAAAAACCGCCGCTGCCGTATGTCCACCCTCTTCCATTTATCCACCTGTTCCACCTGCAAGCGCATCATCGCCGAGCTGGGCGAACGGCCCGACCTGGTGCTACAAGACATCAAGACCCAGCCCATCAGCCCCGCGCAACTCACCGCCATGCGCGAGCGGACGGACAGCTACGCGAGCCTGTTCACCCGTCGCTCGCGCCAGTTTCGCGCCCAGGGGCTGCATGAACGGGAATTGACCGAAGACGATTACCGCGAGCTGATCCTGGAAGAATACACCTTCCTCAAGCGGCCGGTATTACTGACCGGTGGGGCGGTTTTTGCCGGAAATGCCAAGGCCACGGTGGCGGCCATGCGGGAGGAATTGGGGTAAATAGGACCACTGATTAGCAACCCAAGTTTGGTTCGGGCGGTTGTTTGCTCATTCCGTGTTCGGGCGTGCCCCCTCCCTGCCGGTCGGGGCCGGTCCCTTCCAGGCTTCGGCAGTCGCCTCGGCACTTCGTGCGCTAACGCCCTTACAGGCACCTCACGCATTTTACCCCCATGAAAGCTACCATCTCCGCCTACTTCCGTTCCCTGCAGGACGATATTTGCGCCCAGCTCAGCGCGGCCGACGGGGGCGAGTTCCGGGAGGATGCCTGGGAGCGGCCCGGCGGCGGCGGCGGGCGGGCGCGAGTGATGGAGGGCATGCACATTGAGAAGGGCGGCGTCAATTTCAGTGCCGTGCACGGCACCCTGCCGCCGGCGGCGGCCCGCAGCCTGGAACTGGGCGACGGCGCGGCCGAGTTTTATGCCACCGGCGTCAGCATCGTGCTGCACCCCCGCAACCCGCACGTGCCCATTATCCACATGAACGTGCGCTACTTCGAGTTGGCCGGCGGCCGCTACTGGTTCGGTGGCGGCATCGACCTCACGCCCCACTACATCGTGCCCGCCCAGGCCGCCTGGTTCCACGCCCAGCTCCGTGCCGCCTGCGACCGCACCGACCCCGCCTACTACCCCCGCTTCAAGGAGTGGGCCGACGACTATTTCTTCATTCCCCACCGCGACGAGACCCGCGGCGTGGGCGGCATCTTCTTCGACCGCCTCCACCCGGACGCGGAGGGCCACTCGCGCGAGGAGCTGTTCGCGCTGGTCCGCAACGTGGGCGAGACCTTTGCCCCCGCCTACCTACACCTGTTGGAGCAAAATAAGGGCCGCCCCGCCACCCCGGCCGAGTACCAGTGGCAAAAGCTGCGCCGCGGCCGCTACGTGGAATTCAATCTGGTCTGGGACCGGGGCACCAAGTTCGGCCTCACCACCGACGGCCGCACGGAATCCATCCTGATGAGCCTCCCGCCCCTAGCCGGGTGGACCTATGATTACCAGCCCACTCCCGGCAGCCGGGAGGAAGACACGCTGAGGATGCTGCGCAAGGGAGTGGATTGGGTGGGGATGGGCGGCGGCAACCCCTAACGGGTTAAATTTCCAAGCACTTACTTTGTAATCCCGTGCCCCCGTATTACCTTTGCGGCCTGATGGGCGGCGCTAATCCAGCTCCCTTTAAATCCCCCAGGGCGGAAACGCAGCAAGGGTAGGAGGTTGTAGCGGATTGTGTGCTTGCCCATCTTCTTATTTGCCCCCATTTTACCGCCCGCCGACGATTGTGGCCGGCCCCGGCAAACTCCCTCCTCCATTTGCTGTTGATCGAATTGCGTGCCGCCCCGGTACGTGCAACCCGGCATTTGCGGCACTACCCTACCCCGTGACCGCGCCATAAACCCACCCACTATATGAAGTTCTTCATCGATACGGCTAACCTCGACCAGATCCGCGAGGCCAACGAACTCGGCATCCTCGACGGCGTGACCACCAACCCCAGCCTGATGGCGAAGGAAAGTATCTCGGGCGATAAGAATGTGATGGAACACTACGCCAAGATCGCCAAGATCGTGGACGGTGACGTGAGCGCGGAAGTCATTTCGACCAATATGAAGGAGATGATCGAGGAAGCCAAGAAGCTGTCCGCTATCGCCGATAATATTGTCGTGAAGATCCCGATGATCCGCGAGGGGGTCAAGGCCATCAACTGGTGTACCCAGAATGGTATCCGCACCAACTGTACGCTGGTATTTAGTGCCGCCCAGGCGATCCTGGCCGCCAAGGCCGGTGCTACCTACGTATCGCCCTTCATCGGCCGTATCGACGATATCAACTGGCACGGGATGCAACTCATCGAGGAGATCGCCGAAATCTATGCCATCCAGAGCTACGACACGGAAATCCTGGCCGCCAGTATCCGTAACTCCCGCCACATCGTAGAAGCCGCCCGCGCCGGTGCCGACATCGTGACCTGCGGCCTGTCCGCCTACGAGGGCCTGTTCAACCACCCCCTGACCGACATCGGCCTCGAGAAATTCCTCGCCGACCACAAGAAGGCGGCCGATGCAGTGAATAATAAGTAGGGTTCCATTCCTTTAACCAACCCTGCACGCAAGCGGGCGGGACGACCGAGGGTTGTCTCGCCCGCTTTGTGTTAGACGCCTCGCTAGATTAGGTCCTATCTTGCCGCATCGCCCGGGAAAAAACTTCCTGTGCATCCGTGGTCTAAAAAATATGTATTCCCACCAAGTAAGATTATGGCCAAGAAAAAATTCTATGTCGTCTGGCAAGGCCACAAACCCGGTATCTACCTGACCTGGGGCGAGACCGAGGCCCAGGTAAACGGCTTCCCTAATGCTCTTTTCAAAGGCTTCCCCTCAAAGCCGGCCGCCGAGGCGGCACTGGCCGAAGGCCCGCCCCGCCCCGGTAAGCCGGCCCGGCGGCCGCCGGCCAGTTCCGGTATGGCCTTCGGCATCCCCCGCCGGGCGGCCAATACCAGCGGCATCGTTAAGGATAGTATTTCCGTAGACGCCGCCTGCTCCGGTAACCCCGGTGTAATGGAATACCAGGGTGTGTTGACGGACAGCCGCGAACAGATCTTTCACCAGAAATTCCCCCTCGGCACCAATAATATCGGTGAGTTCCTGGCCATCATCCATGCCCTGGCCCTGCTGCAAAAACAGGGGCGGCCCGATCTGCCGATCTACACCGACTCCCGTATCGCCATGGGCTGGATTGGGAAGGGCAAGTGCAAAACCACCCTCATCCGCAACGCCCGCACCCAAAAACTGCACGAGATGATCGAGCGGGGGGAGACGTGGCTAAAGAATAACAAGGTGACCAACCCCATCCTGAAATGGGAGACCAAACGCTGGGGCGAAATACCGGCGGATTTCGGGCGGAAATGATGTCCATGCCACCGCAACTGACCCCGGGCGTCAGATCGTAAATCAGAAGGTAACGGGTAATTGGGCGGCTAAACTTTAGCCGTTAGCCGACGTTGAAACGGCTCAACCAAAATCACCCCCACCATGCCATTGCAATTAGGCGATACCGCCCCCAATTTTACCGCCGAAACCACTGAAGGAACCCTCGATTTTTACGAGTACGCCGGCGACGGCTACGTGGTTCTCTACAGCCACCCCGCCGATTTTACGCCCGTGTGTACCACCGAGCTGGGCCGCACCGCCGCGCTCAAGGACGAGTTCCAGAAGCGCAATACCAAGGTCATTGCCCTGAGCGTAGACCCGCTCTCCGAGCACAAGGAATGGGTAAAGGACATCGAGGAGACGCAGAACGTCACCATGAATTTCCCCATTATCGCCGATCACGACAAGAAGATCGCCGAGGCTTACGATATGCTCCACCCCAACGCCACGGCCAAGGGCACCGTCCGCACCGTTTTTATCATCGACCCCGATAAAAAGGTGCGCCTGACCATGACGTACCCACCCAGCACCGGTCGTAATTTCCAGGAAATCCTCCGTGTACTGGATTCTTTGCAACTGACCGACAACTACAGCGTGGCCACCCCCGTCGATTGGCAGGATGGTGACGACGTGGTCATCTCCCCCGGCATCTCCGATGATGAGCTGGACGATAAATTCCCCAAGGGACACACCCGCATCAAGCCTTACCTGCGCACCACGCCGCAGCCGAATCGGTAGGTTCGGTGATTTAATAGGTAGTTGAGCAGTAGGTAGTAGCCGTGACGGCTGCTACCTACTGCTGTTTTCGTAGTCCTGCCTCGCACTTTGCATTCTCTGTTAGGGAGAAGTGCAAAATATATTATTTGATCAAGTATTTTATATTACGAAATAAAATATGTACTAAAAAGTGATTGTATTTTTTGAGAATGATTATTTTATCCTTAAATTCATAATATTGAAAACGAGTAATTAAATCTGAAATACATACAATGAGAAATTTTTAGGTTCTAACTATTGTACTGAGTTTCAAATCATAATCAACTTATTTTAATATGGCCTTTCCAGAAAAATTCATCTCTGTAATTCTACTTGCTGTCATGTTGCACGTTAGTGGTTGCGCACAAGATACCATGGACAAAGATTCGATCCAGGTTCAAATGGCTGAAGAATTAAGTAATGAGCAGAACAGTTTTATGTTTGGGCATCTCGATGATCCCTATTATTACTTAAGAGACTTTCCTACTACTGTTAAAAGTAGTGATTTTACCGATTTTCACAACACTATGCGTGCAGGGGGTGACCTATTTACTGTTCGACGTTTAGCCGGTCCTCATGACCCGGATATATTAATCGTAAATTATCCAAAAGTAAAAAGTTTTATACAACAATATCTTGACTTACCTGCGGGAGCATTACAGGATGGAAGACTCATGGGCGTTCAAATAACTGGTCAGAAGATATTGCGTCGACTATTTTTGCTGAAAGAAAGACGCCAACAATCACTTGGGGAAATCAAATTTTTGCTAGATGCAATGGTGACTGCCGGCTCGATTGACTTAGACGTGCTCACGGACGCTTATTGGGCAATTGAAGGAAATATTTCTGATGAAGATGACAGCCTTTACCGTACCTATCTCCAAAAAGTTCACGACGATGTCTTGGCAATGGTTAGATTGGAAGTTGATAAATTCAGAGAAACAGATGAGACTATTGCCGCTGACGATCCGGCCAGACTTCCTAAACTGACTATTCTCAAGCGTTTTGAAAGCTTGACCAAAAGCTGCCAGTATTATCGCCGGGCATTTGATTTGCCGGACCCCGTCAATCATGATTGAGGCAATAGTATGGATCATCTTTACTGATGAATGAGACGGACTTCAAAATAGAAAAGCAGCCTTCCCCGCTCGGAGAAGGCTGCTTTTGCATTTATCGGAGAATTACAACGTTAGTGCGTGAGGTGCCTGGATGGGGCGAAGCGTTAGCGAAGCAGCCCGTAGGGCCAAGGCGTTAGCCGCGCCGGGAAGGGACCGACCAGGCCGGCAGGCCGGGGCACGCCCGCAAAGTAGGTAGTTGCACAACTCGGTAAACCGATCAGGACATACGTATTAGCCTTCACTCCTTTTTAAAGCCCGCAACCACGCCCTCAATCAGGTCGCAGCACTCCTCCAGCTGCTCGGCGGTGATGACCAGGGGCGGGGCGAAGCGGATGATGTTACCGTGCGTGGGCTTGGCCAGCAGACCGGCATCGGCCAGGGCCAGACAGAAGTTCCAGGCGGTTTTGCTCTCGGGCGAATCGTTGATGAGCAGGGCGTTCAGCAGGCCCTTGCCGCGCACGCCTTTCAGCAACCGTGGGTGCGCATCCACCAGCCACTGCATCCGGGTGCGGAAACGCACGCCCAGGATGCGGGCGTTTTGCGTCAGTTTTTCATCGCGCACCACCTCCAGTGCCTCGCGGGCCACGGCGCAGCCCAAGGGGTTGCCGCCGAAGGTGGAGCCGTGTTGGCCGGGCTGGATAACATCCATGATCTTTTTATCGGCCAAAACGGCGGACACGGGGTAGACGCCGCCGCTGATGGCTTTGCCGAGGATGAGCACATCGGGCCGGACATAGGTAGCGGGCTGCCGCTCGCAGTGGCCCGCGCAGGTGCAGTCGCCGCACACGCGCAGCAGGGCGCCGGTACGGCCGATACCGGTTTGCACCTCATCGGCAACGAACAAAATATTCCGCTCGCGGCAGAGCGCGGCGGCGGTCGGGATGTAATCATCGGCGGGCACGTACACACCGGCCTCGCCCTGGATCGGCTCCACCAGCAGCGCGGCAATCGTCTCCGGGCCGTCGTCCAGCACGGCCTTCAGGGCGTCCAGATCGTTGTAGGGCACCGACTCGAAACCGGGCGTGTAGGGGCCGTAATTGCCGCGCGCGCCGGGGTCGCTGGAAAAGGAAATGATGGTGATGGTGCGCCCGTGAAAATTCTGGCCGCACACCACGATCCGCGCCCGGTCGGCTGGAATCCCCTTGCGCTCATAACCCCACTTGCGGGCCAGTTTGACGGCGGTCTCCACGGCCTCGGCGCCGGTGTTCATCGGCAGCATGGACTGAAAGCCGAAGTAATCGGCGATGTACTTTTCGTAGGGTCCCAGCCGGTCGTTATGGAAAGCCCGGCTGGTGAGGGTCAGGGTCTGCGCCTGTTCCGTCAGCGCCCCCACGATCCGCGGGTGGCAGTGCCCCTGGTTGACCGCCGAGTAGGCGGAAAGAAAATCGAAATAGCGTTTCCCCTCCACATCCCACACGTGCACACCCTTGCCGCGCGCCAACACCACGGGCAGCGGGTGGTAATTGTGCGCGCCGTAGCGGTCTTCGAGGTCGATGTATTCGCGGGACTTGGTGGTGGTGGCAGCGGTGGTCATAAACGGCAGTATTTCCTGCAAAGGACGGAAAATTGGGCAGGATTGCCAAAGGTTGTTTTGGGCGTGCCCCTTCCTATGGTCGGGTCGGTCCCTTCCCGGCTCGCAAGTCTGCTCGGCCCTGCGGGCTGCCCCGCCGGAACCTTAGTTCCGAGTTCCCCCCCGATGAGTCAGGGCGGGTCACCGTCCAGGCACCTCACGCAATTCTACGGTTTCATCCAAAAAATTTCCTATTTATCCGTCTCCCCTTTTTCAAGCTGCGCGTTACTCCTTATCTTTGAGCGAAAATTCGCTAATTGGCCGCAACCACGCGCCCGCTACGTCCGTTAAGTGCTCGGAACCCGGTAGTGCGGTTCCTTATCGACTAACTATAAAGCCGTCCTCATGCAGTTTACCCTATCCGAAGAACACTTGGCCGTACAAGCCGCCGCCCGTGATTTTGCCCAGCAAGAACTGAAGCCGGGAGTAATCGAACGCGACCGGACCATGACCTACCCCACCGAGCAAATCAAGCGCATGGGCGAACTCGGATTCATGGGTATGATGGTGGATCCGCAGTACGGCGGCGGCGGCATGGATTCACTGAGCTACGTGCTGGCTATGGAGGAGATCTCCAAAGTAGACAACAGTTGCTCCGTTATCATGTCGGTCAACAATAGTCTGGTATGCTGGGGTATCGAGACCTTCGGCACCGAGGAACAGAAGCAGCAATACCTGCCGAAGCTGACCAGCGCCGAATGGATCGGGGCCTTTTGCCTGTCCGAACCCGAAGCCGGCAGCGACGCCACCAGCCAACAGACCACCGCCATCGATATGGGCGACCACTACCTGCTAAACGGCACTAAGAACTGGATCACTAACGGCGGTACCAGTTCACTTCACTTGGTGATTGCCCAGACCGACCGGGAGAAAGGCCACCGGGGTATCAACGCTTTTATCGTGGAGGCCGACTGGGACGGCGTGCAAGTGGGTGCCAAGGAAGACAAATTGGGCATCCGCTCGTCGGACACCCACACCATTATGTACAGCGATGTGAAAGTACCCAAATCGGCCCGCATCGGCGAGGATGGGTTCGGTTTCAAATTTGCCATGAAAACCCTCAACGGCGGCCGCATCGGTATCGCCGCTCAGGCACTGGGCATTGCGGGTGGCGCCTACGAACTGGCCGAAGCTTACAGCCGGGAACGGTCGGCCTTCGGTAAGCCCATTAACCAACATCAGGCGATCGCCTTCAAACTGGCCCGCATGGCCACCGAGATCGAAGCCGCCAAATTAGTGGTGTACCGCTCCGCTTTCTGTAAGGATGAAGGAATGGACTATGCCCAGGCCGGTGCCATGGCTAAACTATATGCTTCCGACGTGGCCATGCGTCACACCGTAGAAGCCGTACAAATCCACGGCGGCTACGGTTTTGTGAAGGAATACCACGTAGAGCGACTGATGCGCGACGCCAAGATCACCCAGATCTATGAGGGTACCACGGAGGTACAGCAGATCGTGATCAGCCGGAATATTGCCAAGGGGCAGTTGTACCTACCGGTAGAGAAGCCGGAAGCGGTGTCGGTCTGATAAATTTATCTTCCCGAGAACGCTAATGTTCCCGATCCACGACGTAATTAATCAGTAGCTCCAGCGCATCCCGCGCTTCGGAGGGTGGAAACTGGTGCAGAAGCGCGAACGCCTCGTCGCGGTAACTGAACATGGCGGCCTCGGCGTAGGCGATGCCCGGTCCCTCCCGTACGAAACGAATGACCTCGGCCACGCGTTCGGCGTCGTCGCTATGCTTTTTAATGGTACTGATGATGCGGCGGCGCGTGCGGCGGTCGGTCTGCTTCAGGGCGTGGATGAGTGGCAGCGTCATCTTCTTCTCCTTGATGTCGATCCCGAGTGGTTTTCCTACGTCGGCGGTCCCGAAGTCGAACAGGTCGTCGCGGATCTGAAAGGCGATGCCCGCCTTTTCGCCGAATTGCAGCATCCGCTCCAGGTCTTCCTCGTTTTCCGTGGCCGAGGCGGCCCCGGCCTGGCAAGCGGCTGCGATCAGGCTGGCCGTTTTCTTCTGGATGACCTGGTAGTAAACGGCTTCGTCGATGTCCAGCCGGCGGGCTTTTTCTATTTGCAATAATTCTCCCTCCGCCAGTTGCTGTACGGCATTCGACATGATCTCCAGGGCGCGGTACTGCCGGTGCTTCAGGGCGATTTGCAGGCCTTTGCTGAGGAAATAGTCGCCCACCAGCACGGCGATCTTATTTTTCCAGAGGGCATTGATCGAAAAAAAGCCGCGCCGCTCATAAGCCTCGTCCACCACGTCATCGTGGACCAGGGAGGCCGTGTGCACCAGTTCGATCAGGCTGGCCGAGACGTAAGAATTTTCCGTCGTACCGCCACAAACCGCCGCCGCCAAAAAGACGAACATCGGCCGCACCTGCTTACCCCGCCGCTTGACGATGTAGTAGGTGATGCGGTCCATCAGCGGCACCTGCGAACGCATGGCCTCGCGGAAATGGCCCTCGAAGCGTTCCAGTTCCATTTTGATGGGTGCCTTGATCTTGTCGAGCGTATCGCTCATGCGGTGGGGCGCGGCGGCCGGTTGTTCGCGGAGTTGCCGGTTCACGGTTTTGGATGGTGGTGGAGCCTGCAACCAGGTCATCGGTGGGCGAAAGTAGGACACAGCAGCGGAATACCACGTCCCACGGCCGATAGTTGGCAAAATTCAGTCGGTATAGGTAACGGGCATCACCCGATTGAGTTGATTAGCGAGATCGGTGAATCACATCTGTTCAAAACAGCTAACGTATTAAAATAATTCGATATTCAATCTTCTGAATAAACATCTCCCATCGCCACGCCTTTAGGATAGAGCTTTTCCCCAGGCCGATATCTTCTTTTTTTCCCCCCAAACAATAGCATCGTGTCTAAAATTTTATCCTTCCTCCTGGTATCCGTCTGCCTGGCCGTTACCTCGCTTGCTGCTCAGGGCAGTGATTTTTTCCGCCCCGCGCCCGCGCCCGCTTCATCCGCAATAACCGATCTGCGCCCCATCGTGCCCAGTCAGGCCGTCTTCTCTACGGCCCCGCCGGATGCCTTGGCCGCCTACCTACAGACCCTCCCCGCTGAGGAAACGGTTGACCTCGCCGCCTCCCCGGCCCTGCTGCGTCTGCCCACGCCCGCCGGCGAGTCGATCAGCTTTCGTATCGTCCGTTATCAGATGATTTCCGCGAGCATGGCCGCCGCCTTCCCGGAACTGGTAACGGCCTACGGCATCGGTACAAAAAGACCCCCGTCTGGTCGTTTACCTCGACTGGGGCTACCAGGGCTTCCACGCCACCGTTACCGGAGACCCGGCGGGCAAGTGGTCCATCGACCCCGTTTGGCGCAATGACCAAACGGCCTACCAAAGCTATTACCATAAAAATCATACTCCCACCGCCACTGCCGATATGAGCTGCGGCACCGATGCGGATTACCTCGCGCCCACCGCGCCGCCCCTCAAGAGCGTAGGCGATTGCCAACTACGGCAGTACGATCTGGCACTGGCCTGCACGGGTGAGTATTATGACTACTTCACCACCGGCGTCAATGATGCGGTGGTCTTTTCCGCCATGATGACGGCCGTCAACCGGGTCAACCAAGTATTCCGGCAAGACCTGGCCATCACCCTGGCCCTGATCAATGAGAACAACGGCGGCGATATCGAATTGCTTTACGACAACCCGAATACTGATCCCTACACAAATAGCGATCAGGGATTGATGATCAACGAAAATCAGGCCAATATCGACAACGTGATCGGCTCATCCGGTTACGACATCGGTCATGTGTTCAGTACCAACGGCGGGGGGTTTGCCTCCCTGGCCTCGGTCTGCCGATCGGGTCAGAAGGCCCGGGCCGTGACCGGCTCGCCTGTTCCGGTGGGGGATAACTTTCTCATCGACCTGGTTGCGCACGAGATGGGCCACCAGTTCGGTGCCACCCATAGCTTTAATTCTACGGTCAGTAATTGCAACCAGCGCCAAGCGAGTACGGCCTACGAACCCGGTAGTGGAACTACCATTATGGCCTATGCGGGTATCTGTGCCTCGGCCAACGTTCAGTTTGCTAGCGACCCTTATTACCACGCCATCAGTATCCAGCAGATTTCCGATTACATGGAGTCCGGATTTGGAGACAACTGTGCCTCGACGGCTTCCACCGCCAATTCGGCTCCCAGTGTAAATGCCGGTGCCAACTTTACCATCCCGCGCAATACACCCTTTACCCTCACCGCTACCGGCAGCGACCCTAACGGCAACCCACTCACCTACTGCTGGGAGCAGTTCGACCTCGGCCCCGCCGTAGCTAATATGCCTACCGGCAATGAGACCACCGCCCCCCTTTTCCGTTCCTTTCCACCCACCGACGACCCGAGTCGAACCTTCCGCCTCAGCTATCAAATTTGCTGGCGGGCACCTCTCCCTGGGAGGCCCTGCCGCTGGTGAGCCGCAACCTGAGTTTCGTCGTCACCGCCCGCGACGTGAACGCCAACTACGGCTGCACCGTGCAGGACCAGACCGAGATCACGGTAGCCAACGCCGGCCCCTTCCGTGTAACTGTACCCAACGGCGGCGAAAACTGGGTCGCCAACTCCACCCGCACCGTTACCTGGAACGTGGCCGGCACCACCGGCAACGGCATCAATACCACTAACGTGCGGATCGACCTTTCCCTGGACGGCGGGTTTACCTATCCCGTTACGCTGCTGGCCAGTACGCCCAACGACGGCAGCCAGCAAATCACCGTTCCGGATGTAACGGAAAATAGGCCCGCATTCGTATCTCGGCCGTCGGCAACATCTACTTCGACATTAGTGACGATAACTTTTCCATCGAACGGACAGATTTTACCCTCGAACTCAACGCGGCGACTATCACGCAATGCGTGGGTACCAACACGGCCCAGTTCGGTTTTAGCGTGAATAGCGTGATGGGTTTCAACGGGGCCGTTACTTTAAGCACCAGCGGCCTGCCCGGTGGGGTAAACCGGACAGTTTTCGCCCGGTTCCACGGTCACGCCACCCGTTAACGGCTCCACTAATGTACTGCTCAACCTGAGCGGGACGGGCGACCTGGCGGTGGGTAGTTATTCCTTTACCCTGATCGGCGTTTCGGTAGCCGCACCCGGAGTGAGACACTCACCCTGGTTGTCGAGGCGAAACCGACTACTGCCCCGACTAATCTTATTCCCGCACCGGGCGGTAGCGTGCCGGCTAATATGCAGATCGTTCAGTTGGAATGCCGTGCCCGGGGCCGATGTATACGAATTTCGGATTTGCCCCAATCCCGGCGGTGCGGGAGGAGGTTGTGCTATGCTAACTGTAAGCGGCACCACCGCTAATTTTGGTAGTAGCCTTCCCTATAATAATGGGGAGACGGGCTACTGGCGCGTTACTGCGCTTAATATAATTGCCCCTCCGAAGGCGTCGCCTCTCCCTTTCAGGCCGTTAATTTCGGCACCGCCCCCACCGGTGCCTCACTGAGTTCGAGCAATAGCCCCCGCACCATCTGCCAGGGCACTAATACGCACCACTTTTCAGGTCGGCTTCATGAACGGCGCACTGACCGGTCCGGCCTCGCTAACGGTGCTATCCACTACCCTACCGGGTAGCGTTACTACTAGTGTTAGCCCCTCCACCATCAACAACGGCGGCTCGGCTACCGTCAGTGTCGGTAACCTGGCGGGCGTGGCACGGGGCACCTACACCATTACCATCCGCGCCTCGGCCGGCGGCAACACGGAAACGCTGGACCTGCAACTCATCATCGAGGGTATCCCCGCCGTGGTGACGCTGCTGGAGCCGATCGATGGAGCAGTGGTAGACCGAAATCAACCGGTAGATTTCGATTGGACGGACTCACCGGAGGCCAATCAGTACCTGATCAGTTTGATGCCGACCCGAACTTTGGCAGTCCTGATTTTGGTTTTCCTACCTTTTCTGCGGCTCAACTTGACTTTGGCGAGTACGGTAGCGGCACACAAACCGTTTACTGGCGCGTGACCACTACCGGCACCTGCGGCAGTTCGCAGAGTAGCATCGAAAGTTTCATTTTGACCGACAATCCGAGCGCCCTACCCGTAGAGTGGCTGACCTTCACCGCCCGCCCCGAAAACGGTACGACCGCCCGCCTCGACTGGTCGGTCATCCAGGACGGTCTGGGTAGCGGCTTCGGGATCGAGCGCCGGGATGGCGAGACCGGTACCTTCCGCCAATTGGCCTGGGTGCTGGATAACGGCCGGGTAGGCGAAACCACCTACACCCAGCTGGATGCCGCCCTCAGCAGTGGTCAAACCTACTACTACCGCTTGCGGCAGGAAGACCGTGATGGGGCCGTCAGCTATTCGCCCATCCGTTCGGTCAATTTCAAGGGAGAGGAAGTCAGTTCCGCCGCCATTGTTCCCAACCCCGCCGGCCCGGCGGCCGAGGTGGTGCTGACCGGCCCCCTACGCGCGCAAACCTACCGCATCGTCGACCAACTCGGCCGAACCCTGCGCCAGGGGCAGCTCACCGGCAGCCGCACCGCGCTCAACCTGGCCAACTTGCCGGCCGCCGTCTACCAGGTCGTACTGGAGGGCGAAGGCTACCGGGAGGTACTGCGGGTGGTGAAGCGGTAAAGGGATATGGTGCTGTACTTTCTTTGGGCGTGTCCCCGGTGCCGCTAAGGCGGCATCGGGGCCGGTCCCCTGCGGGCTTCGCTAATCGCTCGGCACTGCGTGCGCTAACGCCCCTCCGGGCACCTCACGCGAATCCAAATAATTGAAATAACTACCGGCAGAACCCCCTTCGGGGGCAGGGGGAAAACAACCGGCAGAAACCCCCCTTCGGGGGCAGGGGGAAAAACTACCGGCAGAACCCCCTTCGGGGGCAGGGGGAAAACAATCGGCAACTCCCCCTTTTTCTTCCGACCTTCGCGCCCATGGATTCACTTCCCGACTTAGGCCGCCGCCTGCGCACCGCCCTCCGGCAGCCGCTGCCCGGTGCGGCGGCGCAGTACGCCATGGCCCACCAGTTGCGCGAGAGCTACGGCGAGGCCCCCGCCGACGCGGCCCGGGCGGGCGTACTCGTGCTACTGCTCCCCACGGCCCATTCCACCGACCCGCACCTGGTTTTTATCCGCCGTACCAGCCATGACCCGCGCGACCGCCACGCCGGCCAGATCAGTTTCCCCGGCGGCAGGGTGGAGGATGAGGACGCCGATATGGCAGCCACCGCCCTGCGCGAGGCAGAAGAGGAAATCGGTATCCCCCGCGAGCGGGTGGAAGTACTGGGACCGCTCACGCCGCTCTTCATTCCGGTCAGCAATTTTCTGGTGTTTCCGCTGGTCGGAATGCTCTCCGAACCGGCCGCTTATATCCCTCAAACCAGCGAGGTAGCCGAGGTGATCGAACTGCCCCTGGCCGATTTTCAACTGCCCGGACGCCGCAAACTGATGGATAAGAAGCTGCCTAACGGTTTAATGCTGACCGACATGCCCTACTACGATTTTCCCGGCACCACGATCTGGGGGGCCACCGCCATGATGACCAGTGAATTGTTGGCCGTAATGCAAACCCAGCAAGTGTGAGAATTGCCGTTAACACCCGCTTGCTGTTAGCCGACCGACTGGAAGGCATCGGCTATTTCACCCTGGAAATAGCCCGCCGGCTGGTGGAGCGGCGGCCGGAGGATGAATTTATTTTCCTCTTCGACCGGCCCTATGATCCGCAATTTGTTTTCGCCGCCAACGTGACGCCGGTAGTGGTGCGTCCCCCGGCCCGTCATCCAATCCTTTGGTACGCTTGGTTTGAAATTACCCTACCGAGGATACTGCAAAAATATAACGCCGATCTCCTACTCAGCATGGACGGTCACCTGAGTCTACGGACTCAACTTCCGACCGTCTTGGTGACGCACGATCTTGCCTACCTCCACTACCCGGAACAGGTTCCCTACCCGGTGCGCCATTACTACCACCACTTCGTCCCCCGCTTCCTGCACCGCGCGGATCACATCGTTACCGTTTCCGAATACGTGAAGCAGGACGTACTCACGCACTATCCCGACCTGCCGCCCGAGAGCATCAGCGTGGCCTGCAACGGCGTAAAGGAAGAATTCCGTCCGCTAACAGATTTGGAGAAAATGGCCGTGCGGCAACAATACGCCGGGGGCGGGGAGTACTTTTTTTATGTCGGTTCCATCCACCCGCGAAAGAACCTGCCCCGCCTGCTGGGGGCCTACGCCCGCTACCGTTCCAGTGGCGGCCGGCCGGTGAAGCTGCTGATCGGCGGCCGTTTTGCTTGGCAAACAGGCGAGGTAGCCGCCGCCCACGCCGCCAATAAATACCGTTTGGATATCGAGTTTTTGGGCTATGTTCCGGCCGACCAATTACCCCGCTTGCTGGGGGCGGCGCGTGCCCTTACCTACGTTAGTCTATTCGAGGGTTTCGGGGTGCCGCTACTGGAAGCCATGCACTCCGAGGTACCGATAATAACGGCCAATGTGACCAGTCTGCCCGAAGTGGCCGGACCGGCGGCCCTGCTCATAGACCCCACCAGCGAGGAAGCCATTGCCGCCGCTCTTCTCCGCCTGGATCAGGAATCCGGCCTGGCCGAACAACTGGTGGCGGCGGGGCGGTTGCAGCGGGATAAGTTCAGTTGGGAACGGGCGACGGATGTGGTGGAAGCGGCAATTGACCGGATATAATAATGTCCGACGCCGCCGATGAAACCTTTCGCACAGCGAAACGGATACAGCGGAGGAGCGGCCACTGAAATACTTGCGGAGTCGTCTGGACGAAGCGATGCTCCTCGAAGGCATATGACTTTCAATTACGCAACGGGTTGAATCAAAACCGCTTTAGAGCGTGTCTAAAATTTTTAAGAACTGAGGATCAATGATTCGCTTCGCGGCTACTTCGTGGTTAAGGTTCCGGCTAGATAAAAACTTGCGCGCATAGCGGGTTACGTAAGTCAGTTTTTATGACGCCAGGTTCTTAAATGCTTGGTTCTCAGGAAGTAAAAATTTAGACACGCTCTTAACTCCTTTACCCTCTTGTGAATTCCAGTTTGGCCAGATCACGGGGCTTGGTGAAAACCTTATCCAATTGCTTGGTTACTGGAAGCAACAAATTTTGCAGCCCTAGGGAAAAAGCGTTCAGCGGCTCACCTTCCTCACGAACTTTGGGGTTAAGCCCCTTACGAATCACGCCCGCCATCAGGTAGCTGGGATGAATGTTGATGTACTCCACTTCCCCCAGTTGCAAGCCCCCGGCAGCGAAGAGATTTTCGTAGTAGCTTACCGGGCGGCCGAGACATAGCTCGTCACCCGCGATCGGATCGTCGATCCGCTCGAAGATGTAGACCGCCGATTTGGCGACCCGCGCAATTTCCGCAATGAGCGGCTTGAGCATTTCCTCATCCGTATTGTGCTGCAGTACGGTGGCGGTGAATACGATGTCGAACGATCGGTCGGCAAAAGGCAGTTGGGTGCCGTTGACCTTGGTCAATTCCACCCCGGCGGGCAGGATGGACCGGGCCAGTTTGCCCATTTCCGCCGAAATATCCACGCCGGCCAGTTTGGCGGGCTGAAAATTTTCGTGGATGTATTTCAGGTTCCCCCCCGGCCCGTGACCGATTTCCAGTACGGACTTCCCGGCAAAATCCACGGTGGAGAGCATTTCCAGAAACCGCTCCCGCTTGTAGCGGTAGTAGGGTTCGTCGTCGCCCGCCACGACGTTCTTTCCGGCACGGCCGCCGATTCGTTTTGCTACGGTCGACCAGTAGGGTTCGGGGTGGTAAGATTCGTTTTTCACAGCTGCGTTTTAATGGATCGGAGGGCGAAATTAGCGAAAAGCACGTTGGCGGGCCAGGTAGCAGTTAACTTAGATGACGGCAACGCATTCATTTCCAAAAATCAGCGGGGCTAACGGGTGGCATCCAAGGGTAGCATATCCCCATGATGTTAGATTAAACGACTCGTTGCTGCTTTGGTTTTGGGTAAAAATGGAGTGCCCTGCGCCACCGGTGGGGAGCGCAGGGCAAGGACATACCATTTATCACAACCCACTCAAAAATAAGCCGGAGCGTAAGTTACCAACTTTGCCTGATCGATGATAGGGCAAACGCATCAAATTACAAGTTGAGAAGTTGATCGAGGTAGTCCGTGTTCATGGACGCCCTGAATCGTCTCTTTTTCTGACTTAATTTGGCGTTGTCCTTCTTTATGCGGTGGAGTGCCATCTTGCGCATTGTGCTGAGGTTGAGAGGAGCATTTCCCATTCTGGCTCTGCTGGAATCCTCGTCAAAAGTTACATCCAGATGCCAATGAAGCTGATTCTCAATACTCCAGTGGCTTCGAATCATTTTATTAAGTTGGGCAGCGGTTTTGTTAGCGTGACTGGTTATATAATACCTTGTGTTTGTTGTAGTTACTTCACCAATTTCTCTACTGGCGGTAATTTTTACCAGCTGCTCAATACTGGACCACTTTTCCTTTAAGTCGGGACTTAACCATGCCTTGCCATTTATGACTTCACATTTTCTCGTCTCGAAGCGACCATGGTCGTATTCCCATTGCGAATCTTCAGATTCGCAAGCGCAATGATCGAATCCTTCTTGTACCTCTTCAAGCAGGTCTTTTTGGTTCCCTTTGACCGCCAAGATGTAGTCGGCCTCAGCCGAAATTATTTGCTCGGCCACCTCTTTTTGGCACCCGATTGCATCAATGCTGACCGTCGTGCCCTGCAATTCGAGTTCATCGAGAAGGATGGGAATGGCCGTGATTTCGTTGCTTTTATCCATCACTTTGGTCTGCCCGATGCACAATCCCTGATCGCAAACCCAAGCATTCAAAATATACAAGCCACTATTTCCTTTTGATTTGGGAGAAACGCCTTTTAGTTTTTTACCATCGATGGCAATCAGACGCTCTTTGAGATGATTTAATAGTTTTTTCCCATCTTCGTTTAAACCTTCTTGAAGACATTGAGGGTCAACGAGTTGAAATACCCTGTTAAACGTATCATGAGATGGTGTCGAATCGCCTAAATCAATGTATTTCTTCAACCAAAATTTTCGTTCTCTCGCAAACTCCGCCATATCTTCAAAATCCTCTCCATTAGATAATAAAGTGCATAAGGCGATAAACAAGATATTAGATAGTTTGTACTTACATCTACCCCCTACTCTTGGGTCAGGAACGGAAGAAAACAGAGGGGCGGTTTTGTGAGAATCATGCTGCCAAAGGTACGAATTTGATGCGTTTGCCCTAGCTTAGTTCAGTATAAGAAGTAATTCTATCTTCCATATCAAGCTCGAAACTGGATTGGTAGCGAATCGTAGCAACAGCGATTGAATCATCGTCTCCAAAGGAAGTTATTACACACATGATAAATATGCAAAAAATTAAATATAGCGAAAGTCGTATCATAACCGTAGCTTTCTAATTAGATCAATAAATAGAAAACCTCATGGCGCGATGTATTTATGTATGTGATACAAATATAAGAGCATTTTATGATTTTTACAAGTTATTTAAAAATTTTATGCCTCCAAAATCGTAAACAGCCAACGGAAATTTTACGACTACACCTTGTTAGGTACGATAAACACTACGCTTTTTTTACAAAAGGTCACGGTAAGATAATTTTGTGCGGGCGTAATTTTTTTTGAAATGGAAATGATTTTCGCGTAATTTGAGATCGGGTGTTATTGCACTGCGTACGGTCTCGCACCGCGTACACCCCGCGACCGGAGGTGGCGCGGGGCCAAATTCGCGCGACCGGAGGTCACACCCCAATGCGACCGGAGATCACACCCCAATGCGCGACCGGAGGTCATGCACGCTTCATTCACCCCATTCATTACCTGCGGTGCTTCTCCAAATCACAAAGCGATTTATCGAGGTCAATCATTAGCTGCGCTGCTTCTCTCAATCGCTAAGCGATTCTTCGAGGCTAATCAGTCATTCAATCCTTCAATCATTCAATCATTCAGTCATTGCCCCCCCCGCGTGAGGTGACTGGACGGGGACGACCGCAGGAAGGAAGCCCGCAGGGCCAAGGCGACAGCCGCGCCGGGAAGGCACCGACGGCGAGGCGTTAGCCGAGGCGGCACGCCCGAAAAGACCGTTGAACACCCACACCGATGGGGTAGAGGATGTTAACGATATTTCAATGCGGCCGCCCTGTCGGGAGGAGGCGGGGGGGAATGGATGCTTTTCGTAACTTTGGAACCCGAAAAGGATGATCCCCGGAGCGGCCGCGTGGCCGACCGCTAAAATTACTGGACAATGAATTACGGACTGAGACTGATGACCCTGCTGGTACTGACCCTGAGCCTGCTGGGCTGTAGTGAACCCCTGCCCGACGGCACGACCATAAAGGGCGAGCTGAGCGGGGCGGAAAACCTGAAGGTTTACCTGGACCGCGCCGGCATAAACGTGGCGAACGACGTGCTGACCAACGGTGAGATTGACGGCAGCGGCGAGTTTTCGCTCAACTTCCCCGAGGGCCTGGAGGCCGGTATCTATAAGGTGCGCGCCGGTGCGCAGCAGGCATTTTTTGCGCTGGACGGCTCGGAGCGGGTGGTGACGATCACGGGCGCGGTGGACGGCCTGAACAACTTTGACTACCGCGTGAGCGGCTCGAAGGCGTCGGCGACGCTGGCCGAGACGATGAAGGCCCTGATGACCCGCGAGATGGACCAGAACGGCCTGGTGGAATTTATCGACACGACGACCTCGCCCCGCGTGGCGGCCTTTGTGGCGTACACGGCATTCGGCACGAACGGCCAGTTTATCGAGCCGCAGAAAAAAGCCCTTGCCCGCCTGGATGCCGGTAGTAAAATGGCCGTGCAGTACAACGAATTCCTGTCGGCCCTGGAGCAGCAGTATGCCGCGCAGATGGCCAACGAGCGAATCCGGGTGGGTGAAATGGCACCGGACGTGAAACTGCCCTCGCCCGACGGCAAGGAATATAGCCTGGCCGACCTGAAGGGACAGGTGGTGCTGCTGGACTTCTGGGCCAGCTGGTGCGGCCCCTGCCGCCGGGAGAACCCCGCCGTGGTGAAGGTGTACGAGAAGTATAAGGACCGGGGTTTCACCATATTCAGCGTGAGCCTGGACGGCGTGGACGACCGCACGGCCGCCCGCGTGCCCGAGGGCGAGATGCAAACCGTGATCGACAGCCAGAAGGAACGCTGGGTGGGTGCCATCCAGCAGGACGGCCTGACCTGGCCCTACCACGTGAGCGACCTGAAGAAGTGGCAGAGTGCCCCGGCGGCCACCTACGGCGTGCGCGGTATTCCGAAGACCTTCTTGATCGACCGTGACGGCCGGATTGCGGCCATGGAATTGCGGGGAGCAGAGCAGATCGAACAGGCCCTGCAGAGCGTGCTATAGGAACGGATTATTTTTTTTCGATCCGCCTTATCTCACCCACAACCCTGCACTTTGCACGAACGCAACGAATTTGCCTCCGGTTACGACCTGGAGCGCCTGACCGCCGAACGCCCCGACCTGGCTCCCTGGCTGCGGACCAACCCCGCCGGGCGGCAGACTATTGACTTTACGGAGGAAACGGCCGTGAAGACGCTGAACCAGGCCCTGCTGCAGGTGCATTTCGGCGTGAAGAACTGGGACATACCGGCCGGTTACCTGTGCCCGCCCGTGCCGGGGCGGCTGGATTACGTCCATTACGTGGCCGATCTGCTGGCTGGAAAGATATTTGAATTACCGACGGGAAAGCAGGTGCGCGGCCTGGACGTGGGCTGCGGGGCCAACTGCATTTATCCCATTTTGGCGCACCGGACCTATGGTTGGCGGATGGTGGGTACGGAAACCGATAAATTGGCCGTGCGTGCGGCGGCGGCGATCGTACAGGCCAACCCGGTACTGCGCGGCGGGATAGAGGTGCGGGCGCAGAATGACGAGCACTCGTTTTTCGGCGGCGTGACCACGCCACGCGAGCACTATGCCTTCAGTATGTGCAACCCACCCTTTCACCCCTCGGCCGAGGCGGCCGCCGCCGCCTCGGAGCGGAAGTGGAAGAACCTGGGGCTGGAAGAAAAAGACGGCAGCAATTTCGGCGGCCTGGCCCACGAACTGTGGTGCCCCGGCGGGGAAGTGGCCTTTATCCGCGCGATGATGACGGAGAGTAAGGAGTACGGCGACCGGATCGACTGGTTCACCACCCTGGTCTCGCGCCGCGAGCACCTGCCGGTGCTGCGGGACCACTTGAAGACCTTGCAGCCCCAACGGTCGCGGACGATTGCGATGGGTCAGGGAAATAAGGTGAGCCGGATCATGGCATGGTCGTTTGCGGCGGCGCCCGAAGAGTAGAGCACTCCTTCGACGCATCTATTTTGCTACGCAAAACTGTTCGTCATAGGCGTCGGCAAGCCTGCAACTCACCTTTTCCGTATTTTGCGGCCGAACCAGCCTAGCTACTCCATGTACCCACGTTTATTCGGATGCTTTTTGTTGCTCTTATTGTTCACCGCGTGCGAACCGGCCACCGACGCCGGTGGGGAGGAGAAAGCCGAAACCGACTACACTTATGAGCCGCTACTACGGCTAGGGAAGATCGACTCCACGGCCACCCGCGACAGCTTGGTGGCGTGGTACGGCGCGGCGAACGTGCAGGATACCACGATCTACGTCATCGACGGAATGACGCAGGAAGGGACGCGCCTGTTCCCCGGCACGGCGGCCGAGGTGGATATTTTCTATGGCGATGAGCAACCCGGCGGCCCGATTTCCTACCTGCGCGTGCGCCGCGAGGATTCTCCCTGGCACGATGCGGAGTTTGGAATCAAGGTGGGCACCACGCTGGCTGACTTAGTAAAATATAACGGCCAACCCATTGAGATGCAGGGCTTCGGCTGGGACTACGGCGGTTTTATCACCTCCTGGAACGGCGGTAAACTGAGCAACTACGACCTGCGACTGGACATCGGTCAACTGCCCGATACCCTGAACGAGGACGACTACCGCATCTACGGCGACACGATCATTTCCACCACCGATGCCCGTCTGCTCACCCTGCCCATCCGGGTCAGTGAGATTTCGATCAGCCCCGGTGCGCAGCAGCGCCTCGATTTCGCCATCCAGCCGGAAGTGCGGTTCGACCGTATTTTCCCGACTACCAGTCGCGTGGAATTAGCGATGCTTTACGGCGAGAAAAATTTGCGCGACGAACCCTTCAACATCGGCGAAGGCGAGACCCGCCCCGGCACCCTGGTGTTCCCCGGCGAAATGGAAGAATTTCAAATCCTGTGGCGAAGCGATCAACGCACGGCTCCCGAGATGATCCGCATCACCAAGCCCGCCGGTGGATGGTTGCACCGCGAATCGGGTCTCCAGATCGGCATGACGCTGGAGGAGGTAGCCGCCATCAACGGCCGGCCCTTCACTTTTCTCGGTTTTGAATGGGATTACGGCGGCACCGTCACCAACTGGGAGGGCGGCACCGCCGCGGGTATGCTGGCCCGCCTAACCTACGATACCGAACTGCAACTACCCGCCGCCCTGATGGGTGACCGGGAGGTGAGTTCCAGCGACCACCGCGCACGGGGACTGGGTATTCGGATTATGGAGATGAGCGTCCCGTTGGCGGGACCGGAAATGAACGAGCTAGCTCAGTAGCTTTTTCACCATCCCGGAAATCGTTTTGCCGTCAGCACGGCCGGCGGCTTCGGCGTTGGCCATGCCCATCACCTTGCCCATGTCTTTCATGGACGAGGCACCGGTTTTGGCGATCACCGTGCGGACCAGTTCCTCCAGTTTCTCGTCCGAGAGCGGTTCCGGCAGGTAGGCGGAGATCACCTCGATCTCCTCGCGCTCGGTAACGGCCAGGTCCTCGCGGTCCTGCTTTTCGTAGATCGCCAGGCTGTCCTGCCGCGACTTGATCAGCTTTTGCAACAGGGCGATCTCGGCGGCCTCGTCGATAACGTTGCCGGTGCCGTCCGTTTTCAGGTTCATGATGGCCGCTTTCACGGCGCGGATACCCCGCAGGCGCGTGGCATCCTTGGCTTTCATGGCGGTCTTGAGGTCGGTGTTGATGGTTGTTTCCAGCGACATAATGGGGCGCGTGATGCGTATTTTTGCCCGGGCGTCTTGCGCCCGGTTAGTAAGCTATGGCAGGTAAACCGACGGGCGGACCGCTAAGTTTCCTGAATGATTTCAGCAATCGGCCCGGCCGCTACTCCACCGGCTCGGCCAGTTTGGTCACCTTGTCCACCACCGTGCCCACCGGCTCGCCGAACATGATCTTGCGCAGATTGCCGGGCGTATTTACGTCGAAGATGATGATGGGCAGGTTGTTCTCCTGGCAGATGGTGAAGGCCGTTTTGTCCATTACGCTAAGGTCCTTGCTGATAACGTCATCGAAGCTGATGCGCTCATAGCGGAGGGCGGTGGGGTCTTTCTCCGGGTCGGCGGTGTAGACGCCGTCCACGCGGGTGCCCTTCAGCACCACGTCGGCGTCGATCTCGTTGGCGCGCAGCGCGGCGGCGGAATCGGTGGTAAAGTAGGGGTTGCCGGTGCCGGCGCAAAAGATCAGGATACGGCCCTTTTCCAGGTGGCGGATGGCGCGGCGGCGGATGTAGGGTTCCGCGATGCTGGCCATTTCAAGGGCGGAGATGAGGCGGGTATAAAGGCCCTTGGATTCCATGGCCGATTGCAGGGCCATGCCATTCATTACCGTAGCCAGCATCCCCATGTAGTCGCCCTGTACGCGCTCGATGCCGGAATCGGCGGCATTCATACCGCGGAAGATATTACCGCCACCGATAACGATAGCTACCTGCAGGCCGATGTCGGAGAGTTCTTTGATCTGGTCGGCGTAGTAGGAGAGCATTTTCGGGTCGATACCGAAGCCCTTATCGCCCATCAGGCTTTCACCGCTTAACTTGAGGAGGACGCGCCGGTACAGTAGGGACATAAGGGTAAGTTTTGGCAAAGGTAAAAAAAGCCGCGACGGTACGTAAGCGGCGCGCCGGACGTTATCCCCTCAAATTACATTTCACCATGCGATTTAGCTCCCTGCTTTTATTATTGCTCCCTTTTTTCCTACTCCCTGACGCCCTGGCCGCGCAGGAATACAGTGGTCCGCGTACCGGCTACGGCCTAAATTTCTATCCTCACCTGAGTAACCGCCGCCTCGCGGCGGCGGCCGCCATTAGCCAGGACGAGATCGACCGCATCGAAGAGCGGGAGGTAACTGCCTTCGGCTACGCGATCGGACTTTTTTACCGCAATCGGGGTCTCAAACTTGGTTACGATACTGGTTTGAACTACCTCGTTACGGGCTACGATACGCAGCGCGGCCCGGTGGAATCGGGCGGCCCCCGGCCCGCTTTTTCCGAGTACTCGGAAACCTTCATTACCCGGCAGGTGGAACTACCCTTTGCCCTGCAGTTTTATCAGCAGGTTAATGATGCGAATGAGTTTTCTTTCTCGCTCGGCCTCTCGATCAGCTATGCCCTGGGGCAGCGTACGGAATACACCGGCTTCAATACGGCCGGCTCGCAGACCTTTGAAGTAAACGAGGAGGTGGGGTACCGGGCATCCAATTATGCCTTCACGACCGGTTTCGGTTACAACCGCCGCTTCGGCACCAACTGGGCGGTTTTGCTGCAGCCTACCTTTAAATATTGGTTCCGGGGCCTGGTGAGTGATGAGGAGGCGGAGTTGAACCGCAACCTATATACGGTGGGACTTAAAACGGTGATTATGCGGGTGAGGTAGCGAAGTAGCAGCGTTTTGCGGGCGTGCCCCCTCCCTACCGGTCGGGGTCGGTCCCCTCCGGGCTTCGCTATTCGCTCGGTGCTGCGCACGCTTCTCCGGGTCGGGGCAAGCCCCTCCCCTACGTGCCCCTACGGGCACCTCACGCGCTAGAATCTGAATTTATCCTGAATAGATTTTTCACAAATTTCTTTAATTTTCTCCCAGGGAAAACCTGATTAGAGCGTGTCTAAAATTTTTAAGAACTGAGGGTCAATGATTCGCTTCGCGGCTACTTCGTGGTTAAGGTTCCGGCTAGATAAAAAATTCGCTTCGCGGCTACTTCGTGGTGCGCGCATAGCGGGTTAAGTAAGTCAGTTTTTACGACGCCAGGTTCTTAAATGCTTGGTTCTCGGGAAGTAAAAATTTAGACACGTTCTTAGTCCTGTTTGGCTACCTATGTCTTCCACACCAAAACAAATATAATGGAAGCCGGCTCGCTCCCATCCGCCTTCAACGGCTCACGGATTTGCACTAGCTTGAGTCCACAGGTGGTGAATGATTCGATCCAATCCTCAATCGTTCGGAAGTACCAGCGGTGGGGCTGGGTAAATCCACCGGGAAGGCCGCCCCAGCTGTCTTCCAGCCACTGGCTGCGGTAGTCGATTCCCGCCGCCCGGCTGAAGGTATGGGGATGCAATGTCTGAATGAAAATACTGCACTTCCTTTTCAGGTTCAACATTACGGATATCAGCAACTCAATCAAGACATCGTCATCCTGATAGAGGGAAAAATTGAATACCGCCGCCCGGCAGGGGCGGCCGGGGATATGCTTGTTTGACATGATCTGTTCGTAAGTCAGGTGCAGGTAGTCTTCCCCCTCGCCCCGGCGGCGGGCTTCTTCCACCAGTGCCTGGGTGCCGTCTATGCCGGTGGTTTTCAGGCCGGCCTCATTCAGGGCGCGGGTCAGCCAGCCCTCGCCGCAGCCCAGGTCCACCACCTTATCCGGAGAATAGTGTTTGATCGTTTCCACGATGGCCGGATCGGTGATCGTGCGCGAGGCGATCCGTTTTTCGTTGATCACCTCGATCCAGTTGGCGGCATTGGCTTGCCAGGAGGAGAGGATGTTGTTTTCTTTCGGCATGAATTTATCCTTTAATTTTTAGTCAGTAGGGGTCCTTTCCTATCGGCACCTTGGTCGTTTCTTTTCCCCGGGTAAGCGGCGTCAGGCCCAGGTTACCTTTCGGCAGGTCATATAGTTCATTCGGGTCGGTAAAGGTTCGTGTTTCATAATTTGCGTGCGAAAAGCGGTAAATCGCACCGGGCCGCACCATCAGGTTAAAGGAAAACCTGCCCCGAGTATCCGAATATATTTCCTGATACACGTCGTACTCTCCATCGGCCATACGCTGTAGTGCCGTGAAACGAACTTTAGCGATGGATTTCTCACTAAAAGCGTCGTAGATCTGAATTTTTACCGCTCTACTGTTCGCGTTATCTTGGGGATGAGGTAGATCCGGCGGGGAGAAATTCGCTTCAAAGGGAATAATCTCGCGGGCCAGTTCGCGCAGCGGATCGTCTTGCCGGAAAAGACTGACCTGGAGAAATTTAGCTTTTCCAAAAGCTTTGTCCGTTACGGTCAGCTTTTCCGGTCCGTACTGGTCCACGAATTTCGATACCCCGCGATCCGGGAAGTAGAAGAACTCCGTAGGCGCGGGCGGTTGATCGGAACGCAAGTTTATTTTCATGCCCACCTCGCCGCTGATGCTTTCGGCCACCACGTAATCCACTTGTATACTGACCTCCTTTATCCCCGTCTGGGTGGCCGCTACGTGCAGTATCCGGGTATTTTCCTCTCCCAGCAAACTCTGTAGAGTTCGGCCGGTAGGAAAGGGTATCGAAAAAGCCCACCGAATCCAGCAAGCGGTAAGGAACCGTATACAGGTCGCTGGTCAGCACGGCCGTGCCCGCGTAGCGGTAGTAGGCCACCAGGGCCGCGCCGTGCTGGTTGATCAGGCTTTCCTGAATGTTGACCTGATCGCTGGTATCTATGGGGTAAGCGTTGAGATTTATCCGTTCCCGGTTCCCCGCCTGAAAGGCTATCCCGGCTGAGTCTAGTTCGACCTTGCTTTGCTGTCGTTCACGCTGGTAGTGGTTGAGATGTTTCGCACCCCGATTGTAGTACAACCGCTGTAAATTGGCCGAAACGATTTGTCGGCCCATTCCCGTTTCGCGGCCCAGTACGTCGCGCAGCAAGCTTTCCGCTTTTCCCGTTTCCGAACCGGCTTCGCCGGTCAGTAATTCCAAAGCAGCCCGGTGGTATTCAATGGATTCCGCATTGGTCATTTCATTATTCACCAGCCAGGTATCGTCCATTTTCCGGAAACGAAACGAGACGTTCTCCTCCACACCCGTCGATTCCGGCACCACCAGCTGTTCGTTGTAGCGGTGCATACCGTAGAGGCCGAGCACCAGTAAAATCACGCTCACCCCGATCGTTTGCAGCAGCCAACGAGGAATCCACTCCTCCTCGGCCGGCGGCGGCGGTTGTTCCAGATCGAAGTATTCTTCCAGCTTTACGGGCGGCGGTGGTTCGGCCGCTTCGGGAGTTACCGTTAGGGGTTCGTAGGCCGATTGGGACACGTTCGAGTAGTCCATCTTCGTGTTGCCGTAATCCGCCACGTTCGGCTGCGGCTCGGGCACCGGCTCGGGTTCGGGCTGCTCTTTTGCCACCAGCCCGTCCAGATCGGCGCGTTGGGTGGGGGTGAGGCGGCCCTCGCGGAGTAGTTCGGCAATCATTTTCCGGGCCGTTTCGTCGGCTGGGTCCAGGGCGAATTGCTGCACCGCAAGTTCGCTCTCCACCTCGCTCATGGCCGCGCCCCCGGCGGCGGCGGCGCGTACCGCCAGTAATTCGGCAGCCACGGTGTTACGGGCCAGGGTTTCCAGATTTTCCGGCAATGCGGCCAGCATTTCGCGGCGCAGTCGGGGCGAAAATCGCCCCTCGTTCAGGGTCGGGATGCGTGCCAACCGCAACAAATTATCGTAGGTGACCGCTACATCGTTCCCGCCCTCTTTCTCCAGGGCCTGCCCGATCGCCAGGGTCAGGTTCCAGTCCGGGCGGGGGTAAGCGGCCAGGGCCGAAAACCAGGTAGTCAGGCCGGGGTAGGGCTGCAGGTAGTCGGTATAGTCTTTCAGGCGTTTCCAGCGGCGGTACTCGGTATCGCTATCGTGGCGGCGAGCGGTCAACCGCTTCAGGTGGGCGGCATGGCTTTCGTTGGTTTCCACGTCGCCCGCCTCGATGTGGTCGGCGGCGGCAAGGAAACCGGCCGTATCGGCGGGAAAAAGGTTAAAGTCTTCGGCCAGCAGTTTTTCGCGGTAAGTCCAGGATACGGGCGGTACGGGGGTGAGCAGGTAACGGTGAGACCAGCAGCGCAGGTTGGCTAGCAGGTCGGGCCGCAGGCGCGGCGTGGTGGTTGCCCCGGGGTCCAGCAGTTCGCGGACATCCCCCAGCAGCAGCAACCGGTGTCGCCCGTAGCGGCGTGAGAGTTGGTCCAGGTCCAGCCCGCTCGGGGTATCCCGGTTCCAGAACCGATTCAACTGGCTGCGGTAAAAGTAGATCTCGGCGTAGACGTCCTGCCCCCGCAACTGATCGGCCAGGTAGTGAAACAGCCGCCCCTGGTGACTGAGATGTGATTCCTCGTCGATCAGGATCAGGTATTCGGTCGGCGAGCGATTCAGGCGATAACGTAGTTCCGGGAAGCCGCCCGCCCGTACGGTAGCCTGCAGACTGTCGGGCAGATTCAGGCGGGGCCGCAGACCATCCTGCCGCAGGCGCAGGCTTTCCGCCAGCCGGAACAGGGCCGGACCGGTGCTGATGGCTTCCTCCCGTTGTTGCCACGGCACATAGTAGGGTGCCCGGTCCACCGGCGGGGCCGCCAGGGGCGAGGCGGGCTTTTCCTCTTCTTCCGGCGGTTTATTCCGAAACCGGGCCAGTAGACCGCCAACGATTCCCAGCCAGAATAGCGGCACCGCCCACCAGACCCATGTTCTCAGTTTGGTGGCATAAACGGGTGGCAAGGAAAGATAAGTGACCGGTGGCAGCACTACCCCCTGGTTACCCACTTCGATACGGTCCTCCAGCACCCGCTCGCAGAGTGCCCCGGAGGTCGTGTCCCGTACCGTCAACCGCAGCCGGTGGATACCGGCTTGCTCGTAGACGTGGCTTACCCGTGGGGTGGTGGCGGTGGTCCCATCGCCGAAATCCCAGCTATAAGTCCAGGGCGGCGGCCCATTCGCCATAGATAAACTTTCCGCGAATTGTACGGACAAAACTACGGTCTCCCCCCTTGCTAGATTATTTTCCGGCAGGCCGGTGATCTTCTCCGCCGCCGGCTCGTTCCGGCAGCGCACGGAATAGGCATGGGGGCTTGCCTCGACCCAGTGGAGCGTGTCAACATCATTGGGCCCGGTGCGGGTCCAATTGATGCTGCCTCTTTCCGATGGCACCATCCTCAGCGTGACCTCTTTCCGGTAAAAGGTATCCAGCACGGGCGGCACCACGTAACTCAGGTGGTAGTTCTGACTATCCACCAGGTCGATCTCACCACTCCCCACGTCTACCAATTGCCACCGGTAACGTACGGACGCGGAGTCCTCCGCAAATCTGCTGTAATTTAAAAAGGTGAGCGTATCGCCCTCCCTTACTTGCGTTTGTTCCGGCGGGTCGAACCCTATGATTAATTGTCCGCTTCCGGTTCGGTAGTCGGCCGTCCACCACATTGCCAGGGCCGCCAGTAAACCGATTCCTACCAGAATTCCTACAATCCACCAGCCTCCCCTACCCTTGCGGGCCGGTACGGCTTCTACCGTTTGCCACTTCGCTACGTCAACCAGATAGGCGTCGAAAATGCGGTAAAACTCACCCTGCTCCACGGTGGTCCGGCACAGTACCGGCGATAAGATATACTTCAGTTCCTCCGGCCGTTCCAGGTAGGCACGGCCCGGCCCGGCCAGCACACGGTAGGCACGCAGCCGGTCGCCGGGGCTGAGGTCGAAACCCGCCGCCGCCAGCTGCTGAAACAGCTCTTCCAGGGGGAGGGTGGTGATATGAGTGGTTTGGTTGGTGATAATTAATTTTATTCAGTCGTTCGTCTCTGCCCCCCGACCCCCCGAAGGGGGGAGGATGCTCATTCTGCCCGTTGAGTGTCCTTCATTCCTTGTTTTGCCCCCCTGACCCCCCGAAGGGGGGGAAATTGGGATGAGCTATTCATTCATTCTCACGCGTGAGGTGCCTGGACGGGCATCCGCGCAGCGGGGAGTGCGCAAGCACCGAGCGAACAGCGAGCCGGGAAGGGACCGGCCGGCCCGTCAGGGACGGACACGCCCGGTCATTAGTAATAGTAGGTAGATTGTAGTAGGTAGAAGTTCAGGACGTTTGCCCCCCCGGCCCCCCGAAGGGGGGAGAAATAAAGACTACCTACTACCTCACTACCCACTACCTACTACCCACTACCCCACTACCCACTAAGAATAAAGCCCCCGCACCGCTTCGTGGTCCTCTTTCGTTTTTACCAGCACCGAGAGGTAATCCCGCAGGCGGGCGGTATCGGGTTCGGTGCCGGTAGCGGCGATGCCCCCCAGGCCCAGCAGCCGCAGCCACGCCAGCAGTTCCGCCGTGGCGGGGGGCTTGCGGACGGAAGCGGCGCGCACCCGGGTAAAATGGCCGATAAGGCCCCGCAACGATTCGTCGGTAAAGGCGGTGGCCGTACCGATCTGCGTCTTGGCGATCCGGAAAAGCAAATCCTCGTCCGGGAAGGGGATGTGGTAAAATACGCAGCGGCGCAGGAAGGCGTCGGGCAGGTTTTTCTCCGAGTTGGAGGTCATGATGGTGATGATGCGGTGGTCGGGTCCGCGCTGGATGGTGCGGTCCAGTTCCTTGATACTGAACTGATAGCGGTCGATTTCATGCAGGATGTCGTTGGGCAGATCGCGCGGTGCCTTGTCGATTTCGTCGATCAGTACCACGCTGCCGGCGGCCGGGGTGGCGGGGTCCAGGAAACCCTGCAGTCCGGGTTGGTCGGGCCGGGTAAGGGCGATGGCGCGGCCCAGGGCGCGCAGCTGGATAAAGTCGCCGGTGACGGGCGCGGCCTGGCCGGTTCCCCGTTGCACGTTGGCCGATTGGAAGTGCGCCACGGCGTCGTAGTAATAAAAAAGGTCACGGGCCTGGGCATCGGTCTTGGTATTGAACACCAGTGGCTCGGGCGTAAAGTTGTGCCCGGCGGCGGCGGCCAGATCGGAGGCTATTTTATCGGCCAGGCGGGTTTTGCCGGTGCCCGGTTCGCCGGTCAGCAACAGGGGCTGCTCCAGGGCAATGGCCAGCTCCACGGCCTGCAGCAGGGCGGGTGCCATGATGTAATCGGAGGCGGTAAAGCCCCTGGGTCGGGCGTCGGTAATGCGGATACTCATGGGATCAGGCGGGTGTTGTACTCGTCGATGAGTTTTTTGAGGATGGGGTGAACGTCGGCCATGTAGTGGTCGGCCTCGCGGGCGAAAGTGGCGCGTAAAAAGGTGCGCGGCCTTTGGGGCGGCACGAACAGCATCTCGTAGCGTTCCAGCCAGCGGCCGATGTCGCGTTGCTGTAGTTTGGCCAATTCCGGGAGGGGGACGATAAATTCAGCGGCGTCGACGGCCGTCTTGATCTCGGCCTTGATGGCGGCATCTTCCTCGTCGTATTCCACGGCAAAGAAGAACAGGAAGGTGGGTGCCGCGACCGGTAAGGGGATCGGTTGGCAGAAGTGTTCGATGAACCAACGCAGGGTGGCCGGGGTCAGGGTGGCATCCCATTCGTAGTCGCTGATCTTGAAGTAGACGGTCACGAAATCAGCCGCCGTCAGGCCCTGCAGGCGCGGCGCGTGGGCCAGCAGGTAGGTCAGGTCGCGGGTCAGCAGGGGCGCGTGGGCGTCGGGCTGGAGGCCGGTTTTGGCAAAGAAGGCCCGCAGCATATTCTGGCGGTACAACTCGGCATCGGTGCTGAAATCAATGGTGGTGGGCACGATCTGTTCCACGCGGCAGGCCAGGGGCAGGTCGGGGTTGGCGGGGTCCAGCAAGCGGCCCTCGATGTCGTAGGCGAGGCGGCGAAAGAAGAGTTCGTGCTCGTGCAGGTCGCCGCCGTAGAGGTAATAAAAGTCGCACTTATCGGTGGTTTCCCGCCGCCGGTGAACCTGGTAGAAGGCGTCGTTTTGCTCCACGCGGTCCACGGTGTAGGCGTGATAATCATGCACGGGCGGCGGCCCGGCGGCGGCTCCGGCATCCGGGTCGGCGGCCGTTTCGATCTGGTTAATCAGCCCCAGTAGTGCCCGGGTCAGGGCGTTGCGCCTGGCCTCGTAGGGGTCGCCCAGCAACAGGCCCTGCCGGTTCTCGCGCTCGGTGGCGGCGCGGCGGTTTTCCAGCAGCGTTACCTCACTTACGTAAGCGGGCCGGGCCGCTGCCACGTAGTCACGCAGATCGGCCAGGGCGCGCTCCGTTTTACCGGCGCGAATGACATCCTTAATTTCGGCTAGTGTGCTGGCCAAGGGTGGGGTGCTATTAGTTGTTCCGGCCGGTAAATTACGTTTTTTCGGCGGATACACCCAACGGTCGGGCCGCCCCGCTTATCTTCGGCCCATGCAAATACCCGGTCTCTACTACCGCGAAAGCCCGCTGGGCGGGCGCGGCGTGTTCACCGCCGAAGCCATTCCGGCGGGCGGTATCATCGAAATCTGCCCCGTCATTTTCCTCGATCCGCGCGACACGGAAACCATCCACGATACCCACCTGCACGATTATTATTTCCTCTGGGGCAAGCAGGGCAGCGCCATCGCCCTCGGCTACGGCTCGCTCTACAACCACGCCGCCGCCCCCAGTGCCGACTACGGCATGGATTTCGACGAGCGCACCATCGCTTTTCATGCACTCCGGGACATTGCCGCCGGCGAGGAGATCACCATCAATTACAGCCAGGGCGAAACGGGTGAGCGCACGGAGCTATGGTTCGAGGTGCGGTAGGACAGGGGGTGTCCTTGTATTATTTGGCGTGTCCCTTCCTTCGGTCGGGCCGGTCCCCTACCGGCTCGCTGTTCGCTCGGCCCTGCGGGCTTCCTCCTGCGTCGTCTCCGTCCGGTCACCTCACGCGATAGTCAATCAAGAGTAAATGCCGCTACCGTCGGGCTGAAATTTCCACACCATATATACCACACAAAAAAAGCCGCACCTTCCCAGGCGCGGCTTCGGTAGTAATGATAAACATTCCACGAGTGAAATGGGCGTTCTAAATCTTCGGAAGGCCCATTTATCCAGTGGTATCGGATTGAAAAATTTAACTACTAACGACCTCTGTAAGGTGCTAGTATCGAATCAGCGAAGTATTTCGATTTTTCGATTTACCCGGCCCTCATCGGTGGTGACCGTCAGGGTGTAGATACCGATGGGCAGCCGCTGGAGGTTGAGATCGACGTGGTTGGTGCGTAATCCGTCGGCCCGCAGCAGGGTGCGGCCCATGAGGTCGGTCAGTTGGTAGGCACTAAATTCCCGGCGGCCGTTGAGGTGAACCGTCAGGCGGTCGGAGGCGGGGTTGGGAAAAGTGATCAGTTTTTCGTCCAGGTAAGCGTCGATTTCGGTGCCGATGGCTTCTTCCGTTGCGATGGGAGTTTGGCGGATCGTCAGCTCGAAGGGGCGTACGCGCAGGGCGGTGGTGTTGCCGTCACCATCCATGGCCGTCGCCAGATCTCCTCCACCGATAGTGGTAAGGATCGGTTCGGCTACCTCACCGTCGAAGGTGGGGCGGAAGCCAACCAGGTCCTCTACGATCACGGCCATAGTACCTACCTGACCAAAGCCGCTGGCGGGAACCCCGCTGGTGCGGGTCATGGCCAGATCCAGCCGACCGAGTTGCGTATCATTGTTTCCAAGCGAGATGATGGGACTGTCATAACTAAACCAGCTTTCCTCATCGAAAGTAGCCTCGAACGACTCCGCTACAAAGATTTGGGTGTCGTAATTGAAGGGGAAGCGGAAACCCACCAGGTCTTCCACGATAACAGCTTGCCCGCCGAGCATGATGTCCAGTACAACTAGATCACCGGCTTCCGCAAAGATGTTACCCTGCAGGTATACATCGAAAGAACTGACGTTCTGAATCTGCGAGCTGAGGGCGTGGGTTTTACCCATATTCTCGCGGACCACCAGCGTATCGAGGTGACTAACGATCCGGTCGCCGTTAGCATCGGCATACTTCATATCGACCGTATTCGGATCGGCGGTAGCGGGGTTCCAGTCGGCACTGGATTGACCGTACCAGAAGGGCGAATCCGCACCGGCGCGCGGGGTACCGTATTCGCCCAGGTAGCGGCCGATGGGGAGCAGATCGCCTACGTCCACCACGCCGTCATTGTTGGTATCACCGGGCCAGACGCAGTCCGCCACGCAAGCGGGGCCGTCGGTCTCAATGTCCTGAATGGTCATGTTGAGTTTGACCGTTTTGGTCAGCGCACAATCTCCCGTATTGGCATCGAAGAGGCAGTAAGTGACTTCCATCACATCCAACCCGGCGTTCACGCCCGGGTTGGGCACGTAGACCAGCAGGTCGTTTCCTTCCACCAGAGTACTGTTGATCAACTGGCTAACCGGTCCGGCCAGATAGCTAAGGGTACCCAACTCACCTTGGTCGGTGATGATCCAATCGTAGGAGCCGGCGGGAATATTGTAGCCCACAATAACCGGCGTGTTCTTGGGAGTAGTGAGGTCGTACTCTACGGCGGCCGGCTCGTAGTTGCTCACGAAAACGTAGACCGTCTGCGTCTCGGTGGGGCCGTTACAGCCGGGGGCGGCCGTGGTGTAGGTAAATCGGTCCACGCCCGTCCATCCGGTGGGCGGGGTGTAAACCAATCCTCCGTTCAGTCCACCCGGGTTGGCGGCAATGGTGCCGTATTGCGGGGTTCCCACCTGGAAACAGCCGGCCAGGGTACCGTACACGTCATTGAGTAGCACGTTGAGTGCTACCGCTTGGTTGGCCAGCGTGTAGGCCCGGTCTTCGCGGGTAAATTTGGCATCGGCGATATCGAGCACGTCCACGCGGTAGGTGATCTCGCTATCGTTGGGACCGCTAAAGGTTAGAAAATCCGTACCACTGAAACCGGCTTCCGGGGTGTAGGTAGGCACGGCGGCGGCGGGATCGAAAATACCACTGACGGGCGGTCCGACGAGCAGGTAGTTCTCCGGTACGAGGATGAACTGGGTTTTCTCGCGCTTGGTAAATACCTGGACGGTATCGGCCATCGCCACGGCGTCGGTTTTAAGTACATTGACACTTACCGTTCCGTGATCGCACAGGTTACCACTACCGGCGCAGATGACGTAGTTGAAGTCGGTCAGCCCCATAAACCCGGGGGCGGGCGTAAAGACGATTTCGCTGCCCACGATTTCGGCCGTGCCGCCGTTGGCGGCGGGGGTGCCGATCAGCTCAAAAGTGCCGGTGCTACTAAAGTCGTTGTCCAGCACGGCAATGGTCACCGGCTGGTCCATGGTGGTCAGAGCAATATCGTGTCGTGCCTCGATGACGGCGGGAAGAATGCTGACCTGGAAAGTGGTGAACGTGATACCGGGTCCCTGAAGCGGAGTGGTAATTAGTTGGAAACTGACGCCGTTGGCGTTTACGTAATCGAGGGCGGGCGAGTAGGTCACCGTCCAGTTAAAAAGCGGACTTTCGACCCAGTTCACCGTTCCGCTCACCGGGCCGGCGGACATGAAGGGTTGGGTATTGGAAAGCAGGGCGTGAGAAACCGGCTGGTTAACGAAGGTTTGTAGCTGGACAAACTGCGCCCCCGCCAGTAGCGGAAGGGTCAGCAGCCCCAGGCAGAGGCATAGTTTTTGTAAAAGTTGGGACATTTGTGGTACGTTTGGATCATTACTGGGTGCAATATAGGCTATTCCTCCGTCCCACGCTATGCAGGTGTTCAATTAAGTAAAATAAAATTGTGAAGACGGATCAACCCAATCAAACCCTATTTGTATACGTCTCGCAAGGGTTTTAGTTGATAAATTGTGAGAAAATGAACGCTGCCAGTAGTAAATTGATCGCATCATTAGAGCCGCTGGACTCAGTCCGGCAGCGCAATTGCCGGAAACTGCTAGCCTCGCCCTTTTTTAATTCCAACAAGGACATCGTGAGGCTCTATGATTTGTTGGTGAAATTGTTACAGCAGGAGAAGCCGATCGTCAAGGAGGACGTATGGAAGAAACTTTTTCGTGGCAAGCCCTACAATGACGTCCGCTTTCGCAAATTTTGCTCTGACCTGCAACGCCTCGTCGAGCAATATTTTATCCAGGACGAGTTGCAACACCAGCCCGGTATCGAAAACCTCCTGAAGATAAAATTTCTCAACAAAACTTCCGTCAGCAAGCTGGCGGAAGGGATCGACCGTAACTGGGACAAATACGTCAACATTATCGAGGAGCAGTCGCCGGACAATTACCTCTACCGGCACGAAATGGAAAAGGAACGTTATTCGCTACTCGATTACAGCTTAAAAGTATTCGAGAAGAGTAATATCGAGGAAATGTCCGAATCACTGGACGCCTATTATATCAGTGAAAAATTACGCAACCTGCTGGATGTGCAGAGTTTAAAAAAGATCAAGCAGCGCGATTACGACATTAAAATGACTGAGGTAGTAATCAAATCTTTGGAAAAAGATGACTATTACCTCAATTACCTACCGATTGCTCTTTACTTCTTTAAGTACCAAGTACTTACCTTTTTTGATAAAGAAGAATACTACTATGCTTTCCGGGATCGCCTACTGCGCGAATACGGACAACTTTCCCCCCGGACGGCGGCCGATTTTTTCCAGACCCTACTTAATTATTGCGTAAGAAAAGCAAATACCGGTAAGGGTGAATTCCTGGAGGAGTACATAAAAATATACCAACAGGCACTCACGACCAAACTGCTTTTTGAAAATGGAATATTACCACCGGGCCAGTTTAAAAACACGATTACCGTAGCACTCCGCCTAAAAGAATATGACTGGACGGCGGACTTTATTAAAAATTATCAACAATTCCTGCCGCCCGACCAGCGTGAAAATGCGGTAACCTACAATACCGCCACCCTTTACTTTTATCAAAAAGATTATGCCGAAGTTCTCGGCTACCTGCATAACGTGGAGTATGAGGACCTTAACTATAACGTGAACTCCAAGGCCATGCTTCTGGCTACGCACTATGAGATGAAACAGTTCGAAATACTGGATTCGCTTTTCGATAGTTTTTCGACCTATCTCAGCCGGCACAAGGAAATTCCCGAAGTGACGAAGCAGTTACTTCGCAACCTCATCTCCTACACCCGCCGCCTCACCCGCTGGCGGCCGGGAGATTACAAGACACTGGATAAAATCCGCGAGGAACTGGCCGAGAACCGAACGGTGGCCTCGCTCAACTGGTTACTCGAAAAAGTAGCCGAGCTGGACAAGCGCCGCCCTGCCTGAAACACCTACCTTTGACTCTTCACTCCCATCGACTAATGGCACGCTACTTCCTCTTTACGGCCTTTTTACTCCTCCTGACGGTCAATCTGGCCGCGCAGACGGAGTCCGATAACCTGAAGAAAAAGCGGGAGCGGCTGCTGACCGAACTCAAGGAAACCACCGCCCAGCTGGATCGTACCCGCTCGGAGCGCAGCCGCGCTCTGGCGCAGTTGACGCTCCTGCGCAAACAGATCGCCCAGCGGCGCGAATTGGTGCAGACCCTGGAACGCGAGATCGAACTGACCGACGCCGCCCAGTCCCGCACTACCGAAGCGGTAAGCGTGCTGAGCGGTGACCTTACGGAACTGAAAGCCGAGTACGGCCGCCTGCTCCGCTCCGCCCACCGGGCCAAACTGACCGGCAGTACCCTCACCTTTCTCTTTTCCGCCCGTAGTTTCAACGATGCTTTTCGTCGCTTCAATTACCTGCGCGACTACCAGGCCTACCGCCGCCGCCAGAGCCGCCTGATTGCCGCCACGGAAGCTACCCTCAGCAGTAAACTACGCACACTGGATGAACGGCGGCTGGAAAAAGAGAAGCTGCTGACCGCCGCCCGCGACCAGGACCGGGAACTCCTATCGGCCGAGGGCAAACAGCGCGGGCTGGTGACCGAGCTAAAGCAGGGGGAAAATAAACTACTGGCCAAGATCGAGCAGCAGAAAAAGGCCGCCGCCGAACTTCAGGCCGCCGTGGAACGGGCCATCGCTACCGAGATCAGCAGCCGCCGCAAGGCGCGGCGCGATGCCCGCCTGGCCGCCGGCAACAATACGCCCGAGACACCCGCCGAGGCCGCCGCTGCCGGCGAAACTACGGTCGGCCGCGCCTTCGCCCGCCTGCGGGGCAGCCTGACCTGGCCCGCCACGGGCAAGATCACCCGCCGTTTCGGCCGCCAACCCCACAGCGAGGTTCCCTCCGTAGAGATCGTCAATTCGGGTGTGGACATCAACGTCGGTACCGATGCCGCCATCCGCGCCGTATTCGAGGGTGAAGTGGTAATGACCCGTCTGGTACCCGAAAACCGCAATGTCGTCCTCCTCCGCCACGGCGATTATTATACCGCCTACGCTAACCTGGAGGTGGTGGAAGTCCGCCAGGGCCAGGAGGTAAAGGCCGGCGATGAGTTGGGTCGCACCAGCCGTTCGGACGGCAACCTGCACTTCGAGATCTGGCAGAAGGAGAATCGGTTGAACCCGGAAACGTGGTTAAAGTAAGGGGCTGCGCCCGTACTTCAGCTGCGGTGATCGTCGTAGGCTCCTCGAAGTTGGTACGTTGAACTAGCCCAACGTGTATACGGAGGGCTTCGCCCATTTATTGAAAATATCTGCGCCGCTAATATTTATCTGCGATGATCGTCGGCATGCTCCTCGGAGTTGGCACGCTGGAATAAGTCTACGCTTACTTTTCTTCACCCCAAACGAGCAAGCATCCCAAATCAAACATCGCACATCACACATTACACATCACCACCCTCCTCCAACAACACCTCCCAAACCAAGCTCGTCTCAAAACCCCGCCCAATCAAATACTTGGCCAGCATACCCCGGCGCTCGAAGGCGGTCTTACCCCTGATCAACCGTTGGCGGCGGGCGATTTCGGCGCGGAGGGTGGCGTCGTAGTCTTCGTCGCTGATTTCGGTCATGGCCTTTTTGATGCAGTAGGCACTGATGCGGCGTTGCTTGAGTTCGCGGCGGATGCGGTCGCGGCCCCAGGATTTGATGCGGAATTTGCCGCGCGCGAAGGAACGGGCGAATCGTTCTTCGTTGAGGAAATTCTCCTGGATCAGGTCGACAGATCACATTTTCCAGGTCGTCTCCGTATACGCCCAGGTCGATTAGTTTGCTGCGTACCTCTTGGTGACAGCGGTCCTGGTAAGCGCAGTAACGCTGGAGCTTCAGGACGGCTTGGTCGCGGGTGAGGTACTGCTTTTCGATGGTTTTGTGGAGCATGGGAGGTTGGGTATCAGGCAGGGGGAACACGCGTGAGGTGCCCGGAGGGGACGTGCGTAGCACCGAGCGTTAGCGAAGCCCGGAGGGGACCGACCCGGCCGTTAGGCCGGGACACGCCCAAAAGCGCACTTTATATTGTATAAGGACGCAACGCAGCAAAAGTAGGTAAAAGTTTGAAAAATAAGTAATTAAATTCAGAAAGTTTTAAGTTGTAATCCCACAAATCGGCTTACCTTAGCCGGCCTCACTTAATGGACGCGCTCCGATTTTATGCAGGTCGACCCCGCCAACCGGGCCTTTCAGGCCGCCGATTACCTGGTCCGTCATACGCGGCACAACCTGTTTCTGACGGGGCGGGCGGGCACGGGCAAGACGACTTTTTTGCGGCACCTGCGCGATACCTGCCCGCGCAAAATGGCGGTGGTGGCCCCTACGGGCGTGGCCGCCATCAATGCCGGGGGCATGACCATCCATTCGCTCTTCCAGATCGCGCCCAGCGTGTATCCGCCCAACGACCGGCGGCTGCACCCCGGCACGCCCAGTGGGCCGGACAAGAGTAACCTGTTCACCCACTTCCGGATCAGCCGCGAGCGGCGCAAGCTGATCCAGGAACTGGAGGTGCTCATTTTTGACGAGATCAGCATGGTGCGGGCCGATTTGCTGGACGTGGTAGACGTGGTGCTGCGCCACTTCGGCGGCCGCAAGCATTTGCCGTTCGGCGGCAAACAGGTGGTATTCATCGGCGATGCCTTTCAACTGCCGCCGGTGACCACGGGCGAGGACTGGGAGCTACTGAAGGAGCACTACGACAGTCCCTATTTTTTTAGTGCGCGGTCCTTCCAGACGGCCAAACCCGAACTGGTGGAACTGAAGAAAATCTACCGCCAATCGGACCGCCGGTTCATTAATTTTCTGAACCGGGTGCGCGACGACACGCTGGAATCGGCCGAGATCGGGCGGCTGAACGAGGAACTGGTGGAGGCGGGCTTCGATTACGCCGCGCAGCAGTACATTTACCTGGCCACGCGCAATGCCGTGGTGCGCACCAAAAACAAGGTGGAACTGGACCGCCTGCCGACCGAGTCGCGCACCTACGTGGCCCGGATCGAGGGGAAGATCGAAGCCCGCGAGATGCCCGCCCCCCAGGAACTGGAACTAAAAGTGGACGCGCAGGTGATGTTTGTCAAGAACGACATCGGCGAGGAACGGCGCTACTTCAACGGCAAAATCGGCCGCGTGACCGCGCTGACGGATGTTTCCGTGACGGTGAGTTGCCCGCCCCCGCCGGGTGCCGCGCCGGGAGAGGACGGCGAGCCGCCGGAAGAAAAAGTGATCGAGGTGGAGTGCGTGGAATGGAAAAAAGTCCGCTACTACTGGAGTTCTGAAAACCAGGCCGTGGAGGAAGAAATTCTGGGTGTTTTCCGCCAGTTTCCGCTGCGTCTGGCCTGGGCCATTACCGTACATAAGAGCCAGGGCCTGACCTTCGACCGCGTCTACGCCGACCTGCAGGGCAGCTTTGCGGCCGGGCAGGTGTACGTGGCCCTGAGCCGTTGCACCGCGCTGCCGGGGCTGAAACTGGCCACCGCCATCCACCGCCGCGATATCCGCACGGACCCGAGGGTGGTCCAGTTTGCCAACGGCTTTGCCGACGACCACCACGTGGAGCAACTGCTGGCCATTGCCGAATTTGCCGCCGAGGCCGAGCAGATCGACTTCTTGCTGGAATGCGGCCGCCCGTCCGATGCCCTGCGGCTCTTGCAGGAGCTGCGCGACCGCTACTCTTACCTGCCCACGGAACTAAAGGAGTGCGAGGAAAAAATCATCGCGGCGGTAAAACTGCTGGAAAGCGGCGCGCCCGATCACTCCTTATAGTAGCGTTTACTTCCCGCCGGCACACTTTTCACGATCCACGTATTGCCCCCGATCACCGAATCGCGGCCGATAACGGTATTCCCACCCAGAATGGTGGCCCCGGAATAGATGACCACATTGTCCTCGATGGTGGGGTGGCGCTTGCTGCTTGCCTCGTCCTTGCGCACGCTCAGGGCGCCCAGGGTCACGTTTTGGTAGACCTTTACGTCGTCCCCGATCACGGCGGTGCCGCCGATCACCAGGCCGGTGCCGTGGTCGATGCAGAACCGCTCGCCGATCACGGCACCGGGGTGGATGTCGATGCCCGTAATGTTGTGGGCACTCTCGGTCAGGATGCGGGGCACCAGCGGCACGCCCAGCCGGTGAAAACAGTGGGCCAGCCGGTAGACGGCCAGCGCGTAAAAACCGGGATATGTACGGATCACCTCCGTCAGGTTCACGGCGGCGGGGTCGCCCTTCAGAATGGCCCCGGCATCGGCCAGCAGCATGGCGTGGATGCGCGGCAGGTCGGCCTCGAAGGCCGCCTCCAGGTCGGCCGCGGGCGCGGGCAGGCGCGTGCGCAGCGTGTCCAGGATGGTGAACAGTTTCAGGCGGTAGGTCTCCAGGTCCTGGTCGAAGGAACGGCGGCTGGGATAACGGCGCTCGCTCAGGGCCGGGAACAGCAGTTGGATCATGCCGTCGCGCCAGTCGCAGATCAGGCGGGGCGAGGGTAGTTCGGGGCTGTCGCGGTGCGCCCGGTAGAGGGTGTCGGTGAAGTGCGGATTCATACCTGGCATAACCGGCGGCGCGGCGGTTGGGTCGGCGGGCGGGGCAACTATTTATCGATCGGATAGGCCGAAAAGAAAAAGACCGGCTCCCCGCAGGGGGCCGGTCTCGCAAGTTTTTCGCGTCATTAGCGACGCGGCTGGCGGTTTTGGTTAAGAGCGTGTTTAAAATTTTTAAGAACTGAGGATCAATGATTTAAGGTTCTGGCTAGATAAAAACTTGCGCGCATAGCGGGTTATGTAAGTCAGTTTTTACGACGCCAGGTTCTTAAATGCTTGGTTCTCAGGAAGTAAAAATTTATACACGCTCTAAATAGGGCGTCGGCCCCTCTTTTTGCCGGTTTTTCCGGTTAACACACAAAAAACACACTACATCAAAAACAGCCCGAAAATCAGGCCTCGAAACGTTCGCCGATCATGCCCTTCATCTTCTGGCGGGCCAGAAAAATGCGGCTCTTCACGGTGCCGATGGGGATACCTAGGTATTCGGCAATTTCTTTGTATTCATACCCCCGGTAAAACATCAGGAAGGGTACGCTGTAAATTTCGCCGATGGTAGACATCATGCGGTTCAATTCCTGCAGGCGCATATCGTGTTCGCCCTGATTGGCTACCACGCTTTTGCTTTCCAGCGCAAAAGTAAACGATTCGATCGGCTCGTTCACGTGCTTGCGGCTCTTTTCTTTGCGGTAACGGTTAATGTACGTATTCCGCATGATCGTGGATGACCAGCTCTTAAAATTCGTACCCATCGTAAACTTATCGCGGTGGCGGTAGGCCCGCATCGCGGTCTCCTGCATCAAATCCTGGGCATCTTCATGGTTGCGCGTCAGGCGCAGGGCGAAGCTGAATAGTAGATTTTGAAGTTTACCTATTTCGGCAGTAAATTCAGTATTGGTCATTGTGGCTGGCATATATTGGCTCTTTTGTCAGGCGACCCCGGCGGCGGGGTTATCAGGACGAAAATGAAGATCATTTGCGTCGTTTCGCTAACAGTTCTATAACAAATTACGTGCCATGTTTTCAACCCGCTGAAAAACAATCAATTGCACATAAATACGGGCCACTGACTATTACTATATATAATCAAAATGACTTTAATTAGTCAATCCCATCTTCCCTTGGGAGCAGCCTGCTTTTTGCAACACCGTATTGACGAATGGCTGCTTATTTCGGCCGTGCCCCTGCCTGGCGGCAGGGTCGGGCTATCCGGCACTCTCTCTGCGGCGCGTAGCCGCGCCGCGCCGTTCAAACAACGCCTCCTATCCCTCACGGGGGGAAGAAAAAAGAAAAACCTCTAAGCCGTACAATCGAAAGATCGGCGTTTTCCATTTCGGCCCTTCGATTAGTCAGACAACCTACAATCAGCAGATTACACTAGTGGCATACCCCACATAAGGATGCATTGCTATTTTTTTCCGTACTTTTGAACCCGAGAGACTTTCTACAAATCATATTATGCGACCTGACATTACCCATCTGCGGTATGGTCTGCTCGTGCTACTCGCACTAGCAGCCTGTTTCCCCTCCGCCACGCTCCTCGCCCAGTGCGACCAGCCCCTCGATCTCGCCTGCAAGGGCCAGGTCAACGTTACCCTCGATGCGAACTGTCAGTTCGCGCTTCCCTTCAGTGCCGTGCTTGCCGGGGAATTCGCCTGCGCCTCCGCAACGGATTTTAACCTGGTGGTCGAAGACGGCAACGAAGCCAACGGCGGCACCGTCGACGGTTGCGGCTCCTATACTTACGTTATTTCCGTGGCACCGGGTTCCTCCGTACAGGGGTTCACTACCTGCTGGGGAATCGTGCGGGCCGATGACAAGACCGCGCCTACGGTACTGTCCCCTACCCCACCCGCAGGGCCGCTCTTCTGCGACCAGCTGGACAATATCAGCCTGACCCAACTGCCCTTCAATGTCTCCCGTTGCTACCGCACTAACTCGGCTGGTAACTTCATCAACGCGGCCGGTGCCCCCATTACGGCGGCTTCCCTGCCCGGCGGCTTTCGCAACCGCATCCTCGCGGGCGGCGGCTTTCCCACGGTTGCCGACAACTGCTCCAACGTGCGGGTGTGCGTTAACGATGTGCTCACCTACGCCCCCACCAACCCCGAATGTAATGACGTGGTGCTGACCCGCACCTTCACCGTTACCGATGACGGACCCTGCACCCTGCCCGCCGGAGAAACCACCGCCTCGGCCACCACGAGCTACTCGATCGTCTTCACCCGTCCGGCCCTGAGTGACGTGAGCTTTTCCACCACTTTTATCGAGATCAGCTGCGACGATAATTCCCGCCCGCTGCTGCCCGCCAACCAGTTCGGTAATGCCAACCCGGTTTCCCTCGAAACGGAGTTTCCCTTCCTCACCACCGGCAGCGGCCCGCTTTACCTCGACGAATCGTTCTGTAACCTGGCCGTTACGCTCGAAGACGGTCCCCGCACCGTCACCTGCGCCAATACCTACAAATTCTTCCGCACCTATACGGTAGCCGACTGGTGCAGCCCCAACCTCGCCCCGCTGGAGATCACGCGACTGGTCAAGGTCGGCGACTTCACCCCGCCCACCATCCTCGCCCCCACCCAGGACCTCGATTTCGACGGTGTCCCGGACAACGGCCTGTTCTTTTCCACCAACTCGCCCGGTTGCCTGGCCTTTTTCGTGGTTCCCGCTCCTACGGTCACCGACAACTGCTCGGCCGCCTTCACCACCACCGCCAACATCTACCCCGGCGGTAACCTGAGCGCCACGCCCATCGGTAGTTTCCAGGCGGGCCAACTCACTTCCGGCATCCCCGCCGGCAGCCACATCATCCGCTACACCAGCGTAGACGCCTGTGATAACTCAGCCTCCATCGACCTGCCCCTGACGGTGGGCGATGCCTCCATTCCCACGGCCAAGTGCGAAAACGGCCTCAATATCTCCATCGGCGGGGCCGTGGACGGTTCCGGTACCGCTATCCTTACCGCCATCGACGTGGATAACGGTTCCACCGACGACTGCTCGGGTGTAACCCTCGCCATCGCCTGTATCGACCAAAACAACGACCTCGTCGACCCCGCGCTCGGCTACCAGCCCTCCATCCTGCTCGATTGCGGTGATCTCGGTCCCAAGCGAGTCAGCCTGCGCGTAACCGATGCGGCGGGTAACGTTAATTTCTGCTGGCTCACGGTGCTGGTAGAGGACAAATCAGCTCCGATCTGTATACCGCCCACCCCCCGGGCCGTCCTCTGCTCCGACCTGCCCTTTGATTTTCCCGCCAACGTCGGCCTGGCTTTCGGGCTGGATGCCGTGAACGTGGGTGCGCTTGCTGAACGATCTGTTCGGCGTGGCTAACGGCGGCGATAACTGCCCCGGCACCACCCCGCAGGTTTTCACCCCCGTGGATACCCGCGACAACTGCGGTATCGGCACCATCTCCCGCTCCTTCCGTTTCACCGATGCACAGGGCTTACAGTCCCCGCTTGGTTGCACCCAACTCATCACCGTACTCGAGCAGCACGACTACACCATCCGCTGGCCGGGTGATTCTGACTCCGAGGATTGCGAGATCGACGCGGTATCCCTCATCGGATTCGAAGAGCGGGCCTGCGACCTGATCGCGGTTTCAGTTCAACCCGATACTTTCCAGGCCACGGCTAACGAGTGCTATAAAATTCGCAATACCATCGAGGTCATCAACTGGTGTGAGTACAATGGTATCGACGATCCGATAACCGTGCCCCGTGATGCCGACGGCGATAACAACCTAGTCGAAGATTTCTGGCTCCACGTCGTGCCCGGTCCCAGCGCGGTCAGCATCTCGGATGACATTGCTTTCCTCGACCGCGACGGCAATCGCTTCAACGGTCTGCCCAGCCGGATTGGAAACCTGATTACGCCTTACGGCACCGACCCACGGCGCGGTTACTTCCGCTATGTGCAGTTCATCAAGGTCTACGACAACCTTGCGCCCACCATCGACACGACCGGTAACCAGACCGAATTCTGCTCTTTTGACGGCAACCTCTGCGCCGGAGACCTCTCGCTGACCTTTAATTTCGACGACGCCTGCTCGCCGGATGCCGTTTCCATCGTCAGCCTGACGGCCGATCCGTTTGTGGTGGATGCCAATAACGACGGCATCATTACCTCCGTCGAGTTTATGCCCGGCAGCCTGCCCGCCACGTCCAACCTGTCGGTCGGTATTCAGGGTAATGACATGGTGATCGTAGGAACTAATATTCCCATCGGCCGGCACGCCATCCGCCTGGAGATCAGCGACGGTTGCGGTAATCGCGCGGCCGTCATTTACGTAGTCGAAGTAATCGACTGCAAGGCACCGACGCCCATTTGCATCAACGGACTTACCTCCACCCTCATGCCCGACGGCAATGGCGGCGGCATGAGTGCCATCTGGGTCAGCGACTTCGTCGCTTCGCCCAGTGCTGACTGCACGCCCACTGTCGGCTACACCATCTACCGTTCGGCTATCGTGACGGCGGCGGGTGACAACTTTGTCTTCAGCAGCCTAGATACCAACCTGATTTTGGATTGTGACGATATCGGCATCCTGCCGGTTCGCATCTATACGGTAGACGGTGCGGGCAACCGCGACTACTGCGAGACCAACGTGGTGGTGCAGGAAAACCAACCCAACATCACCTGCGGTGCCGGGGTAGGCAGCATCGCGGGCACGATCCGTACCCGCGAGGGCGTGGGTATCCAGGGCGTCTCTACCAATGTGAGCGGTTTTGTGAGTGCCGCTGTTCCTACGGCAGCAACTGGGGCCTATTTTTTCGCCGATCTGCCGGCGGGCGAGGATTATACGGTGACACCCTTCCTGGATGCCGCCCACCTCAACGGCGTTTCCACCCTTGATCTGGTACTTATCTCCAAGCACATTCTGGATATTGTAGTACTGGACAACCCCTACCGACTGATGGCCGCCGACGCCAACAACTCCGGCGGCATTACTACCCTGGACCTGATCCAGATGCGGCGCCTAATTCTCGGTCTGGACAGTGCTTTCCCCAACAATACCAGCTGGCGCTTCGTACCGGCCGATTACGAGTTTTCCGACCCGACCAACCCGTGGCTCAATAATTTCCCCGAGGTAACCAATCTCAACAACCTGCCGGCGGGTCTCACCACCGCTGACTTTATCGGTGTTAAAGTGGGTGACGTGAATGCTTCGGCTTCCACCAACCTCCTGGCTCCCGCCCTGGAGGAGCGCGGTAACGGCCGCGTGGAGTTATCCCTCGATGACCGCGATCTGCTGCCGGGCGAGACTTACGAGATCGTGGTCCGGGCCGGAGAAATGGCCGGTTTCCAGGGAACACTCGCGTTTAGCGGTGCCAAATTGGTGAGCCTCACCCAGCCTTCCGGCGGCACCGAGAATTTCGGCACCCAGTTCGCCGATCTCGGCTTACTGGCCATGAGTTTCGACTCCCCGCCCGCCGCCGGTGAGGAGTTGTTCCGCATCGGCATCCGGGCCAATCGGGCGGGCCGTCTGAGCGAACTACTTTCCCTCACCGATCGCATCACCCGCAGCGAAGGTTATTCCACCGCCGGCGAGGTACGCAATCTGGTACTGAATTTCGGCACCACGATCGTCTCCGGTGAAGCCGGTTTCGATCTCGCCCAGAATAGTCCCAATCCCGTAGTAGAGCAAACGGCCATCGGCTTCACGCTCCCCACGGCCGGGTCGGCTACGCTGACCGTCCGGGACATTGCCGGCCGCACCCTGCTGGTACGCACCATTAAAGGAGTGGCCGGCAAGCAGACGATACCCCTGAACCGCCGCGAACTGGGCGGTACGTCCGGCCTGCTGACCTACACCCTCACGGCCGGTGACTTTACCGCCACGCGTAAGATGATCGTGGAGTAGGAATATCAATCCAACTCCACCCGCGCCGCGATGGCTTCGGCCAGTCGTTCCATCTCGGCCGGCTCGATCTCGATGGATCGGCCGAAGCGCATATCCTTTTCCGTGCGGATGGGGACCAGGTGGACGTGGGCGTGGGGGACTTCCAGGCCGAGCACCGCCACAGCGATGCGGGAGCATTCTACCTCCGGCTCGATGGCGAGGGCGATGCGGCGGGCGAACTCCATCAGGCCGGCGTGGAGTTGGGGTTCCAGGTCGAAGATGTAGTCGACTTCCTTTTTCGGTACGCAGAGTGTATGACCGGGGCGCATGGGTCGGATATCCAGGAAGGCGATGAAATCTTCGGTTTCGGCAATCTTGTAGCTCGGCAATTCGCCGCTGATGATTCTGGTGAAGATGGTGGGCATGGCAATGTTTTGTTACGGTTACCAAAGATACAGCGATGGGGTCATATTCCCATCTTGGTTCCGGCACAACCACGGGAAAATGCGTGAGGTGCCTGAAAGGGGCGACGCAGGGGCAGGGGCTTGCCCCTGCCCGGAGGAAGCAGCCCGCAGGGCCGAGCAGACTTGCGAGCCTGCAAGGGACCGACCCGAGGCGATAGCCGAGGGGCACGCCCGAACACCTACCCTAAATTACTTTCCGCACGCCCGGACCGCGCCGCAGAGATCGCTCAGCCACCCGTCGTTTTCTTCCAATCCGTTGCCCACCACGATCAGGTCGGCCCCGGCCCGCAGCGCGGTTTCGGCGGCTCGGGCATCGCGGATACCGCCGCCCACGATAAGCGGCGTGTCGATCTCGGCCCGGACGGCCCGGATCATGTTCGGCGAAACGGGTTGGAGGGCACCGCTACCCGCGTCCAGGTAGATGAGTCGCAGGCCCAGTTGCGTGCCCGCCAAAGCGGTGACGCGGGCCAGGTCGGGCTTGTCGGCGGGCAGGGGCTGCGTACCGCTGATGTAGGCGGCCGAGGTGATTCGCCCGCCGTCAATTAGCAGGTAGCCGGTAGGGATGACCTCCACGCCCAGCCGTTTGATGCGCAGGGCCGAGTGCACGTGGCGGCCGATCAGCAGGTCGGGGTTGCGGCCGCTGATGAGGGAGAGGAGCAGCAGCGCGTCGGCGCGTGAGTCGAGTTGGCTGGGCACTGCCCGGAAAGAGGACGATGGGTAGGGGGGAGGCTTGCGCGCAGCAGGCCGAAGTATTCGCTCGCCCGCTCGTCGCTGACCAGGCTGCCACCCCAGAAAAAATAGTCGATCAGGCCCCGGCCCGCGCACTCGGCCAGGTGCTGATGCGGGCGGGCGTGATCTTATCGGGGTCCAATAGCACGGCCAGTTGTTTGCGGCCGGAATCGCGCGCCGCCGCCAGGGAGGTAGTAAATGGTCATGCCGAATCTTGTGGACGGGCGAAGGTACGTAATCTAAAGGCTTGACTAGAACAGCGACAAATAACCGAAGTGGACCTTGGGCGCGCCGAAGTCGAGCACTTCGCCCCGCCGCCGCCCCACGGCCAGGCTGAGGCCGAAGATGCCGGCCCGCGTCTCGAAGTTGATGCCCGTGCCCAGGCCCAGGGCGCTCACGAAGGTATCGGCCCCGGGCGGGTCGGCGCGACTGCTGATGTCGAGCAGGGCGTAGTCCGTAAACAGGAATAGGAAGGAATTCTGACTGAGCAGCAGCCGAAATTCCGCCGAGCTGATGAGGTAGCGGCTGGCGAACACGCTCTGCTCATCGAACCCGCGCAGTTGGCGCGACCCACCCAGGCGGTACTGCTCGTTGATGAGTACGGGTTGGGGACCGAACAGGCCGCCGCCGTCCAGGCCGATGCGCAGGGTGGTGGCAGGAAAGAGCGGCTGGTAGTAGGCGGCATCCAGTTCCAGGCGGTACTGAGCGGCACGTAGCTGCAGGCTATCGTAGAGGTTTTCCGCGCCCAGGTCCAGAATTTTGGCGTTGCGTTTGACGGTTTTCAGGCCCGCGCCGCCGCCCACACGCACCTCCCAGCCCCGGCGCGGATTGAAGCGGTAGTCGAGCCGCCGCTGCTCCAACGTGAGGCCGAAGGAGGAGCGCGAAACGTCCAGCGTGTCGGGCAGGCGGCCGGTGGCCAGCAGGCGGTCGGCGTCGAACCCCAGCAGGCGGGTCTGGCGGTTGGCGGCGAAAACCTCCAGCCGCCCACCGGTATTTCCCACCGGATAAGTGGCCGCCACGCGGTAATTAAGGTCGAGGTACTGGGTGTCGCGGCGGTACAGGTCTCCGGTAGCGGCCAGGCCGAAGGGCGAGTAGAAGAGGAAGGGGAAATCGACGGCGATCTCCAGTTCCTGGGTCCGGGGCCGCAGTTGCTCAAAACGGACGGCCAGCCGCTCGCCCCGCCCCAAACCGTTCTGGATTTCGCCGCGCAGGTCGCCGGTAATCAGCAATCTACCGGTTTGGTCACTGTTGGGCAGTACCCCCAGCACGAAGTCGAAACGGCTGGCGGCCCGCCGGCCCAGGGGCAGCTCCACCGTGGCGCGGTCTTCCTCGAACCGGACGCGGGGCGGCCCCTTCAGTTCCAAATACGGCAACTCGCGCAGGCGGGCGGGCAGGTTGCGCAGGCGGCGCTGGTTGTAGGGGTCACCGGTGCGCAGGCCCAGCATTCGGGCCAGAAAGCGGGAGTCGATACGGGCCGCCTCGGGCACTTCCAGATCGGCCAGCGTGATGGCGCGACCCCGCTCCAGCCGCAGCCGCCCGCTGATACGGCCCGGCCCTACGAACTGGATACTGTCCAGGTAAATGCGGGCAAAGGGATAACCCTCGTTGGCGGCGGACTGCACTAGGCTATCGCGCAGGCCACTGAACTTTTGTTGATCCAGAGGCGCGTCCGGCCGGAATTTCCGCCGCCTGAAACCCGCCCGCGCCGCCCAGGCGTCCGGTATCTCGGGGTGCAGGCTGAACTCGGCCCAGCGGTAGGGAGGCCCGTAATGGAGCAGGGCCGTGAAATGACTGGAATCGGTATGCAGCAGGCTGTCCAGACCGGCTTCGTAATAGGTGGCCGCCCGCAGATCCTCCACATAATTGGCCAGCACCCGGCGCAATGCCGTGCTGTCCGGGTAGCGGGCGGCGGAATCCGGGCGCGGGGGCAGGTACTTCGAATTTGGCGGGGCGTCGGTGGCCGGCAGGCGTAGTTGCAGACGCGGCAGCGAATCTTTTGCGGCAGTATTCTGTGCCGCCGGGCCGGTTAAGGGCAGCAGGCAGGTCAATAGAAGCCAAAAGAACGGTCCGGCGGCGGTGGGCAATGCGAGTAGTTTAGGAGAATCCCTTGGCTAACGAGTTGGCGGCCTGAATCGCACGGGCCGGGGTCATTTTATGGCTGTGGGCTGCTCCGGTTCTTGCCTTAGTGGTCAATCCATCACTCGTATTTCAGCCAATTTGGGCGTGCCCGGCTGCTGACGCAGCCGGTCGGTCCCTTTCCCGCTCCCTGTCGGTCGGCCCTGCGGACTCCACCCTGGCGGGATGGCCGGTCCAGGCACCTCACGCGAGTTCGCCGGTTTAGCGGTCCCGCTCCGGCAACCTCCCCCGCACGAAAGCCGATAGCAGTACGAATCCCGCCATCAACATAGCCGCGCGGGCGATCAGGTCTCCCCAGCTGGAGTAAAAAGTACGTGCGCGGTTGGGCTGCATTTGGCCCAGCAGGTAGGTAGGTTCGTCATAGCTGGTCTGGGAAACTATTTTGCCCCGCTGGTCGATGAAGGCACTGATGCCGGTATTGGCCGAGCGGACCACGTCGCGCCGGTTTTCGATCGCCCGGATACTGCTGAAGTAGAGGTGCTGGCGGTGGCCGCCGGTATCGTCCCACCAGCCGTCGTTGGTCATCACGAAGATCACCTCGGCCCCGGCCTGAATGTAACCGGTAAAGTACTCCCCGAAGACCGATTCGTAGCAGATTACGGGGGCTATCCTGGCCGGCCCGCCGCTAAAGACCGTCCGCTTGGCCTGTGTACCCCGCCCCGCCAGGGTGCCGCCCAGGTACTCCACGAAATCGCCCAAAAACCAGAGGTAACGGCTGTAGGGGAAACTCTCCGCGCCCGGCACGAATACTCCCTTGCGGTAGGTCTGCACCAGGTCGGGATCGGCCGCTGGGTCGAGAGGAAATTGGAGGGCACCATTGAGAGCCTCCCATTCAAAGGAGTTGCCGGAAGCCGGATCACCCTGAGTACGCACGGCGGGGCTGCGGGCCTCGTCGGGCTGAAAAACATAGTAGGCATCCACACCGCTTACCAGCAGCGTATTGGGCCGGGGACCGAGGATATCCGCCAGTTGTCGCAGGTAAGTGTTCTTGACGGCTTCATCCTCGCGCACGTTGTCAATGCTGGTTTCGGGGAATACCACGTAGTCGACCCGCGTGGCGGAGGCCGCCAGGGCGTCGCCCGTCAGTTTGGCGAAGCGGTCGATCTGGCGGCCTGCGGGGACGGTAAATTTCTCGTAGTGGGGTTCCAGATTGGGTTGGATGCTCGCTACGCGGATGGGAGCCAAATCGGTGGGGGCGGTGTAGGTGGCGTAACGAATCAGTGACACGACGATCGGCATCAGTACCACAGCGGCCAGTTTAACCTCTCGGGGCAGGACAGGCGAGAGCCGCGTGGGGGCACGCAGTTGGGCCGCTACCAAGTAGTTGACCACGAGGATCCAGAGGGTGCCGCCGAATACGCCCGTCCATTCATACCACTGAATGAGGGCGGGAAACTGGGCGAAGCCATTCCCCAGGGTCAGCCAGGGCCAGTTGAGTTCCCAGTGATAGTGGAAGTATTCGAAGGTGATCCAGTAAGCGATGAGGGAAGCAAACCCCAGACGGGGCATCAGGCGGGCGGTGTAGTGGTAGGCCAGCCAGGGCAGGCACATGAGTAGCGTGTTCGCGCAGATCGCCACCAGCCCCGCCCCGAAGGCCGTGTTGGTGACCCAGTAGCTGGCCAGTACATTGTAGAGAAAAAAGGTATGGATGCCGTAGAGGAAGACTTTCTTTCCCACGCTCCTAGGACTGGAGAGCCGCAGATCGCGCTCCAGGGCAATAAGCGGCACCAAGGCGACCAGCAACAGGAAGGGAAAAGGCAGGAAACCGGGAAAGCCAATGCCCAGCAGAAGACCACTACCGACGGCTGCGGTTAAATGGCGGTAAGGAAGCACGCGCCCGCGCCACGCTCGCCAAGCCAGTAACAGACTGGTAACGGACAGCCAACCCGTCAGGTAGAAATAAAGAGGCAGGTGACCCCACAATTGCCGGTCAGCCAGTCTTACCCTCATCACGTAAACAATCAGGCAAGTACCGAACAGGGCAACTAATCCCAGTCCGAAAAGTAGGGAAGCGGAACGATTAATGGCAGGTAACTGAGGCATGGGCGGGCGATTCGCCGCCAAAGGTAGGGAGTCTTATGAAGGGGTGGACTGGAAACAGCCGCTATCTTTCGTGTCACCAGCTAATGGTAGCACTATGGCTATTCTTCGGAAGCCAGGAACTCCTGAACCAGCTTAATGGAATTACCTAACCGCTGGTAGTTGAGGCAATAATTGATGAATTTGCCGTTCCGCTCGGGAACAACTAATTCGGCCGCCCGCAAAATTCGCAGGTGTTGCGAGGTGATCGACTGCTCCAGGTTCAACTTGTCGTAGATGTGCTTGACGTTGGTGCCGGGGTTATGGTCGATGTAGCTGAGTATCTTGATCCGTAATGGATGAGCCAGTGCGCGGAGTATTTCGGCGGAATGGCTGATTTCTTGTTCGTTAATATTCACGGCGATGGGTTCCATGTGAGCAGAATTTGGGATAAGGGGCCGACGTGGGTTTGAGGGTATGGCTGTCATTGGACGGGATGGGATGTGAAGCGAAGGAATAGCGAGAAGTCAGGCACCGGCTCTGGACTTGTTCCATTGCGGGGCATTGCAAAGATGGTGCTTTGCAATCAAATTAACAAATTTTCGATACGGTAAACGCACCATTTTAACAAAGGAACGGTAGTTATGCGGAAGAAAACGGTAAATTTTAACGATTCTCGAAGGTGATTACATTGCCGGGGAAGCCGACCGCATCCTGATCGGTTAGGCATAAATGACCACGGGCCTGTCCGGGAAGGACAAGCCATGAATACGAAGTGAAAGAAGAATGAGTAGTTGGCTTACTCGAATAACGAGTTCCCGGCCAAACCCTGGACCAATTCGGCGATTTTCCCGAAGCGATCGCGGTTCAGGCTATAGTAAATAAACTTGCCGTCACGATCATTGATAACGATATCGGCCTTGCGTAGAATGGACAGATGCTGGGAAGCGACCGACTGTTCTACGCGCAGCGCGCAGTAGATATCCGTAACCGTCATGACTGCCCGTTGATCGAGAAGCTCAATAATTTTTCGGCGCAGATCGTGGTTGATGGCGCGTAAGACAAGCACCGCACGACGAAGTTCGGCGTAGTCTAAATCAATATCTTCATCACCCTGATGTAGGGTAACGTGTGCGTTTTTGGAGGATTTACCCATGAATGAAAGGGCTAGACGGTTTGTGGCGGATTGTACAAAATGCGATATGAGACAGGCAAATATAGATAAAAAGAGTTGATATAGGGCATTGATGGAGTAACGCCTAACATCTTGACAGCCCAACTACTTACTAAGAGGAAAAATTGCTCTCAAACCATTTCCTTCCAAAAAAAAATCCCCCCGAATAAAAATTCAGGAGGAAGGGGGGGAAGTCAAGTCAACAATATTTTCAGTGGGGCAAACCGCTCAATGGGGTAATTGAACCCGGCAACTTCGCAATGAAGGAGCGAAAGGGGAAATCTAGGTTTTGCCCGTCAGGTAGTTCCGTCTAACCAACTGACCACACAAATATAGGTAATGCTAATGCGTGAGGATTAATGATTGACACCCCTTCTGTGACAGGCAAAAAAAAGCCGAACACGGTTAAGTGCTCGGCGCAAATCATATCACATGAAAAAATTACGTCGTATGCTGACGATCCGAAGACCGGGAGGCTTTCATATCTTAATGATGCAAATATATGCGGAAAAACCGTTCCCTCAAAGGAATGACACAAAAAAAGTTTGTAGGTACACCATTTCCAGAAAAAAACTCAACCCTTGCACGGCAAATAAACGCGGACAATGATTGAATATTTTCAACCAGCGCGATTTTTCAGCACTATTTTTGTAACAAACTTACTGGCAGGGGTTGTTCGGCGCAATGGGAAACTTTAACCAATTTGCTTTCTCAGGCCCCGAAAACGCATCCTCAACCGGTACACCAACCAGATCATGACCGGCACTACGACCAGGGTCAGGAAGGTAGCAAAGGTGAGTCCGTAAATAACCGTCCAGGCCATCGGACCCCAGAGCGCGGTGTTATCTCCCCCGATAAAATACTGGGGATCCCAGCGGGCGATGAAGGTGAAAAAATTGAAATTGAAACCGATCGCCAAGGGAATCAGACCCAGTACGGTAGTGATCGCGGTAAGCAACACCGGCCGGAGACGAGTGGCCCCGCCGTCGATGATTGCTTTGCGCACCTCGTGAGCGGGTAGGTCGTGCATGCTCTTCAACCCTAGTTCGGATGCCTTTTCTTGCATCAGCAGGTTCGTGTAGTCGATGAGCACAATGGCGTTATTTACCACTACCCCCGCCAGCGAGATCACCCCTACCCCGGTAAAGACCACGGAAACCGTGCCGCCGAAAAAGAAGTAACCCAGCAGTACGCCGATAGTACTGAAGACCACCGATAACAGGATAATGAATGGAGAACTAAGGCTGTTGAACTGCGCCACGATGATGACGAAAATCAGAAAAAGTGCCGCAATAAAGGCACCGCCCAGAAAGGCACTATCCTCGCTCTGTTGCTGTTGTTCCCCCGTGAATTCGTAGGTGAATCCCTGAGGAAACGGATAATCTTGTAACGCGTTATCGATCTGTGCGATCACCTCATTAGCGTTGGACCCACCGTTGACATTACTGAAGATCGTAATCACGCGGTCCAGGTCCTTCCGTTTGATCGCACTATAGGTAGAGCTATATTCCACGCTCGCTACCGAGTTGATCGGCACCTGCCGGATGCGGCCGGTAGCCTGATCGCGAAAGGTAATGCGCTGCTGAAGTAGTGACTCCACATTGTTGCGTTCCGATTCGGCCAGGCGAATGAAGATCGGGTATTCGTCCTCACCGATCTTGTACTGACTGATTTCCTTACCGAAAACCGAAGTACGCAGGGCCGAAGCAATGGCAAAAGTCGAGAGACCGAAGCGGCGGGCCTGCTCGCGGTCGATGCGTACCAGTAATTCCGGCTTGCCTACCTTAATATCAGCCTGTAGCTCCTCGATTCCGCTGATGCCGGCGTTGTTGATGTAATTGATCACGTCATCACCCAATTCCACCAATTTGTCAATGTCCTCGCCACTGATCTCGATGTTGATCGGCTTACCCGTCGGGGGGCCGTCCGCGTTCTTATCCACGGCAATGGCTACGCCGGGTAAGCCCTGGACCACCTGGCGGATTTCCTCCATGATCTTGGCGGTAGACACCCCATCCCGTTCTTCGTAAGGCACAAAGCTGACCGTGATCCGCGCACGATTGGGCGTCACGCCGGGTTCGGGAGGCTGGTTGGGGTCGGCGGTATTCTCGCCGATCTGGGTCAGGACGGCCTCTACGGCACTCCCGTACTGACCGACCAGCCGCTGGATGCGTTGTTCCAGTTCTTTGGTGATCCGGTTGGTCGCCTCGATATCCACGCCCAGGGGAAGTTCCACGAAGGCGTTGACGTAGATCGGCTCGGCACTGGGAAAGAACTCCACCTGCGGGGGGCGCAGGGCGATAAGCACGAAGGAGGCGAATAACAGGCCGATGGTGCCGATAAAGATCGACTTCGACCACCGCAGCGCAAAACCGACAAAGCGGTTGTAAAATCGCTCCAGGCGGGGCAGAAAATTCGCTTGAAACGCAAATGCGCCGGGCCGTAGTAAGAAAAAGTAGAACAGCGAAACAACCGCCGCGATCAGCATGAGGTTGAAGAACCAGGTCTGACCGATCAACAGCCCGATACTACCCAGACCCAACATGACGCCGGCCGAGATGAGTACCCGCTTACGCCGTCCGCGCCGCTCGGTAAGTGTGTCGGCCCGCTCGTCGATCTTCATCATTTTGCTGGCAAAGACCGGGTTAATGACCAGGGCCACGAACAGCGAACTACTCAGTACCAGAATCAGGGTGATCGGCATATACTTCATAAAATCTCCTACCAAACCGGGCCAGAAGGCCAGCGGAAGGAAAGCGGCCAGGGTAGTGGCGGTAGAAGCGATAATGGGTAGTGCTACCTCGCCCGCACCTAGTTTAGCGGCTTCGTCATTATCGTAGCCCTCCTGCAGGTAGCGGTAGATATTCTCCACGATCACGATCCCGTTATCTACCAACATACCCAGGGCCAGAATGAGGGCGAAAAGCACCACCACGTTCAACGTGATACCCGACAGCCAGATACCCAGGATACCCATCAGCATACTCAACGGGATGGCGATACCCACGAAGAGGGCGTTGCGCAGGCCGAGGAAAAACAGCAGCACCAGCACCACCAGGATCACCCCGGAGATAATGCTGTTTTCCAGGTTGTCCACCTGCTTGCGGGTGTTGACCGATTGGTCATTAAAAAAACTGATCTTTAGCTCGGATGGAAGCACCTCGCGCATCCGTTCCACGGTAGCGATGACCTCATCGGCGGTGGAGAGCAGGTTTTCGCCCGATTTTTTGATCACGTCCAGCGAGATGACCGGTAGGCCGTCGGCTCGGGCGATACTGGTCGGATCCTCAAAACCATAGGTCACTTCGGCAATATCCCGGAGGTAAACGACGCGCTGGTTTTCGTTTTTCACGATGGTGGCGGCGATCTCCTCGGGGTCATCGAATTCCCCCACGACGCGGATAGCACGGCGGATGTCGTTATTAACCACTTCGCCACCCGAAAGCGTCAGGTTTTCGGAAGTGATGGCGTTCTCGATGTCCTGGAAGGAAATATCCAGGCTCTCCATCTTGCGGGAGTCCACGGCTATCTCTACCTCCCGTTCCTGGGCACCCTTCAGGGCTACTTCGCTGACTGAATTGATGTTCTCCAGTTCGTCCTGGAGTTCTTCGGCATACTCGCGCAGGTCATCGGGTCCGTACTCACCCGAGACATTTACCGTCACGATGGGCAGTTCGGAGAAATTGATCTCTACTACGTTCGGCTCGGTATCCAGATCGGTTGGCAATTCGGGAGCGGCCTTGTCCACGGCGTCCTTTACGCGGCGGGTGGCGTCGTCGATGTCCTCGTCGGAGTTGAACTCGACGGTGATGATGGAGAAGTCCTGTACGCTGGTCGAACGGATGGTCTTAACGCCGTCCACGCTCTGGAGTTCCTTTTCCAGTGGGCGAGTCACCAGGTTCTCGATATCCGGTGCCGAGTTACCGAAGTAGGGTGTATTGATATACACGGTCGGAAAGCTGATCTCGGGAAACTGCTCTTTTGGTACCGCTTCATAGGCGAACAGGCCGAACAAGAAAATCATCAGGGCCAGCAGGAAAACACTGGTACCATTGTTGACCGATAGGGTCGTAAGTCCAAACAGCCGCTTCTCGCTCGGCTTGGGTAGTGGATCGGTGGTTTGGTTATTCATTGGTAGTAGCGTTTTGGGTGCCGATGTTAGTCGATCCTACGTTGGTATCCAGCGAGATGAGTTGGTTGTCTACCAATCCGCGGGCACCGGTGGTAATCAGACGATCACCGGCAGAGAGGCCTTCGGCGATCAGGGCCTGGTTATTGTAGTTCTCGCTTACCGTCACGAAAGTCTTTTTCGCCTTCAATCCTTCGGCACCTTCCTCGGCCAGAAAGACGAAGCGGCGGCCGGAAACCTCGCGCTGTACCAGTTCCTGGGGGATAACGATCACACTATCGCGGTCGAATTCCTTCACTTGTACCTCGGCCAAAAGATTGGGCTTCAGTTGTTTCACCATAGAGCGGGGCACATCCACCTCCAGCTTGAAGGTCCGGTTGGCCTGATCCACGGTACGGCCCACTAGCGATATGGGAGCGGTAAATTCCTGGTTCAGGGCATCGATGCGCACCTTCACCTTATCGCCCCGCTTCACGATATTGAGGTAAGTGTCGGGCACGTCGGCCACGATTTTAAGGTCATCCGTACTCAGGATTTGAACGATTGGCGCACCCGGCATAGCCAGTTCGCCCGCCCGGCTAATTACACGGTCAACGGCTCCACTAATGGGGGCCTTCACACTCCGCTTATTCAACTGCACCTGAATGGACTTCTTGCCTTCCTGCAGCCGCTCCAGGTTGTTCTTCGCTTGCAGGTACTGGATTTCGGAGCCGATGTTCTGATCCCATAGTCCCTTCTGCCGCTCGAACACGGTACGGGCCAGCCCGATCTGGGTTTCCAGTTCGGCCAGTTGCGTTTCGGCTCCTTCTACGTCAATTGTAGCAATGACCTGACCGCGGCGGACCAGATCGCCTTCCTTAACGTTGAGGCGCAAAATCCGGCCGGAGGTTTCTGCCGATGCGGCCGCTTCCTCATCCGCCGCCACGGTGGCCTGCAGGCTGACAAAGTTGGTAAACGAACCCTTGGTCACGGCTTCGGTCACGACCAGACTGCGGTTGGGGGCAAAACTGGGATCTTGCTCGGTCAGGGCGGTTTCCAGCTCTTTAATCCGGTGTTCCAAATCGCGTAGTTCCGCCTTGCGGGCCTGCAGGGCTTCCTGCTTGCCGGCCACTGATTCGGGGATACCGCCGGATTCTCCGGCAGGGCCGCCGCAGCTAACTAAAAAAAGGCACAGAAGCAGGCCGAAGAGGGTAAATTGGTTGGTTGGCATAGTTAAATTTTTTGGTGTTTCCCCCCTGCCCCCGGGGGGGGAGAATTGAGAGCGGGAAGCATTCAGTCATTCGCTAATTCAATTATTCACTCATTGCCTACTCCACCCCCAGTGCCTTGTAGACCGATTCGCGGGCCACGATGCGGTCGTAGAGCGCCTGTCGGAAATCGGCCTGGGCGGTGTAGAGGGCCTGCTCGGCCTGGGTCACTTCCAGGCTCGATCCGACGCCCTCCCGGTACTTGATGCGGGTGGTTTCGTAGATGCGGCGGGCCAGCTCCAGGTTCTTCTGCCGGCTGCCCAATCGTTGTGTGGCGTTGTCGTACTGGGTGCGGGCGTTGGCCACTTCCAGCTCGATGCCGCGCACCAGGTCGGTGCGTTGATTGGCTGTTCTTTCGGCCGAGATGCGCGCCCGTTCCACCCGCGCCCTACGGCCGAAACCGTCGAAGATAGGTACGTTCAATTGCAGGCCCACCAGGGCGGTGGGTGCCCAGAAGCCACTCTTAAAATCGTTGCCCTGGTACTGCTGCTGGTAGGCGGCCTGGGCGTCCAGTGTTGGCAAATAGGCGGCCTTTTGCAGGCGCACGTTGAGGGCCTCCAGACGGATGGCCTCGTCGATGAGTTGCAGTTCGGGCCGCGCGCTGATGTCTGGTTCGGCGGCCAGCAGCTCCGGTCCCAGGTCTTCGGCCAGGCCGCGCAGATCGTCGTCCACGTTCAGTTCGGCCTTCAGAGGGTAGTTCAGTTGAAACTTCAGGTTGGTCAGGGCCACCTCTTTCCGGCGGCGCAGGTTCTCGCGCTCCGTGCGCAGGTTTTCCAGCGAGAGCTGCACGCGGTCCACATCCAGCTGCTCAATGAAACCGGCCTCGTACTGCGCGGAAGTTTCGCGGAACAGCCGCTCCACGTTCTGGATATTGCTGTCCAGTTGCGACATATTTTCCGTCACCAGCAGCACCGGCAGATAGGCGTCGATAACCTGGTTGCGCACGAACCGCTTCCGCTCGTTAAGTTGCAATTGCGCATAGCTGCGGGCCTCGCGGGCGGCTTCCAGGGCTACAAAAAAGGAGCCGTCGAAGATCATCTGCGAGAAGCTAGCCCCTAGAGTAAGGTTATTCTTAAGCAAAAAAGCGATCTCGTTGGGCGGCGGGTCCTGTCCAGGCTGGGTAGGTGGCAAAAATTCGGCCGGCAGCGCCTGTACGGGCACTTTCAGGTAGTGCGTAAATGAGCCGCTCGCGTCCAACCGGGGCAGGCCCGTACTCAGGCGTTCCTTGATCTGTTGCTCGGCATCGGCCACGTCCAGTACGGCATTGCGCACCGTCAGGCTGTTCTCCTGGGCATAGGCCACGGCTTCGTCCAGGGTCAGCGTCGTCTGCGGCGGCAGGGACTGCGCGCCCAGGACGGCCGCTATGGTCAGTAACGCGAGCAGTAAACTAAGGGGTAATATTCGGTCCATCATTTTTCCGCTTGTTTTTGGTCCACTAAGAGCGTGTCTAAAATTTTTAAGAACTGAGGATCAATGATTTAAGGTTCTGTCTAGACAAAAAATCACGCGCATAGCGGGTTACGTAAGTCAGTTTTTGTGACGCCAGGTCCTTAAATGCTTGGTTCTCAGGAAGTAAAAATTTAGACACGCTCTAAATAATCGTTCAGCACCTCGGCACCGGCGGGCGACACCAGCCCGTGCAGGTGATAAATAGCCAACTGGTGCAGGTATTTCCCCACGGTCTTGTCGTCAAAAGGCAGCACATTGCCCTCGCACAGGCCCAGAATGCTGTAAGTAAAAAGATGCGCCAAAAATGCCGCATCGGCTTCCGAACGGAAAAGCCCTTCGGCCTGCCCCCGCTCAATGTTGCGCATCACACCCTTCTGGTGCTCGGCCATATTGGCCTGGATGGTCTCCTCCCAGATCGGCCGGTAATACTTTTGCATGTCATACATCGTGGTCGGCGATATCTCCTTGAGTTGTTCAATCGCAAAATTGGAAAGCTGGATAAACTCCACTACCGCATTTTCAGAAGCCTTGAAATTAGCCTCCCCCATCGCAATCTCATGCTCGGTCTGGAACAGCATCATCTCCCGAATTAACTCCTCCTTGCTACTCACATGCTGGTAAAGCGTCTTCTTCGAAATCCCCATCTCGCGGGCCAGATCGTCCATGCTCACGCTCTTCAACCCATAACGGCGGAAGTAGCGGTCGGCAACGGAAATAATCTTGGCGCGTGTTTCATCCATGCCGTAAAAACCCCGGAAACTTTAATAAGTTTCAAAGTTTCTAAAGTTTTCATGTCGCCGCTTCTGCCTTGGCCGCACAAATTTGGTATCCATATCCATTAGCTAATTGGAATGGCATCCCTGCACCTATTGTCCCGCTATCTGGAGCGAAGTCGCCCGAATAACCACACAATAAATTTATCGCAATTTGTAGGGGGGGGGGAGTTTGGGCGTGCCCCGGCCTAGGGGCCGGGTCGGGCTGTCCGGCACTCTCTTCATTTCAGGGCATCCCGTCCCGCAAGCCTGCGGGACGGGATGCCCCTCCATTTCGTTCAGACAACGCCTCCCATCCCTCACGCGGGGAGGGGGGTCAAATGCTGGAACCCGATGATTAGGTCAGACAAAATCCAGAAAAAATGAATCTGATTAGAGCGTGTCAAAATTTTTAAGAACTGAGGATCAATGATTCGCTTCACGGCTACATCGTGGTTAAGTTTCCGGCTAGATAAAAACTTGCGCGCATAGCGGGTTACGTAAGTCAGTTTTTACGACGCCAGGTTCTTAAATGATTGGTTATCAGGAAGTAAAAATTTAAACACGCTCTTAATTAAAGCAGCACCTTCGATGATTTTATGGGTCAAATGAATGAGATGAATGAGACGCGCCGATCAGATGGATTTTTGATTCTTGATTGGCGATTCTTGATTCTTGATTGATTACCCGTCAGGTCAATTACTTAGAGCGTGTCTAAAATTTTTAAGAACGGAGGATCAATGATTCGCTTCGCGGCTTCTTCGTGGTTAAGGTTCTGGCTAGATAAAAAATTCGCTTCGCGGCTACTTTGTGGTGCGCGCATAGCGGGTTACGTAAGTCAGTTTTTACGACGCCAGGTTCTTAAATGCTTGGTCCTCAGGAAGTAAAAATTTAGACACGCTCTTAGATGCGAGGTGTCACGTCTCTACGTTATAACATAACCACTAAAATTTCTGATTTTTGACCCTCCTCCACACTTCCGACTGGCACCTGGGCCACCGCCTCTACAATAACGAACGGCTGGACGAGCAGCAGCTCGCCCTCGACTGGCTGCTGGAAACCATGACTACCGAGGCGGTGGATGTGCTGAGTCGTGTCAGGCGACGTGTTCGACCTGGGCAACCCGCCCAACTATGCGCGGCGAATGTACTACGACTTCCTGGAGCGGGTGGGTCGGACGCCCTGCCGCCACGTGGTGATCACGGGAGGCAACCACGATTCACCCAGTATGCTGGATGCCCCCGGCGGACTGCTGCGGCGGCTGGGTATCCACATCATCGGGGCCGCGACGGATAACCTGGCGGACGAGATCGTCGAATTACGGAATGGGATAGGAGAGCTGGAAGCCGTGATTGCCGCCGTACCGTTTCTACGGGAGCGCGACCTCCAGTACAGCCGGGGCGGGGAAACGGCGGGAGAGCGCGACAAACGATTGCGGGAGAACATCAAGGTCCACTACCTGGAAATAGCCGAGCGGATGGCGGACTATTCCGGTGTGCCCGTGCTCGCTACCGGTCACCTGTATGCCTATGGCACCAAGGGCGCGGAACACCAGGACAATATCTACATCGGCAACCGGGAAAACATCGCCGCCGAGGATTTCCCGGACCGGTTTACTTACGTGGCGCTGGGCCACATTCACCGGCCGCAGGCGGTGGGCGGGCAGGCGCGGGTGCGCTACTCCGGTTCCCTGATTCCGCTGGATTTTAGCGAGACGGCGGATAACAAATCGGTGGTCCTCACCAAGTGGGAAGGCGCGACAATTAACGGAAACGCGACTGCTGGAACTACCCGTTTTCCGGCGGCTAAAATCCATTCGCGGCAGCTACGAAAAAGTAACCGCCGCCCTGCAACGCTTTGCCGCCAAGGGAGACCGCGAACTCACGCCCTGGGTAGACGTGGTGGTGGAAACCGATCACCCCCTACCCGGCCTGCACCAGGACCTGCAAGCTTTGGTAGACGGCCACGACCTCGAGTTGCTGGGCGTGCGCTACGACCACCATTTTTTCCGGGAGTCCGAACTAGCGCATGAGCAGGTAGACTTGGCATCACTGGGCGAAGGCGAAATTTTCTCCCGCCGCGTGGGTGGTGAGGAGGTGGATGGGTACCAAGAGTTGCGGGATACGTACCGGGGCCTGCGGGAGTGGATGACAGAGGACAAAGATTAAGCATACTAATTGGATTCCGACGACCACGTCCGGGGAGCGAGGGAAAGATTACGGAATAGCGATATGTTATTCGGTCGTGTACGCAGGCCAGGCGGATTAACTGCGCTGATCGTCGCGAGTTCCCCTGAGTTGCTGATTAAAGGCTCCAATATGCAGAACCCCCTTTGGGGGCAGGGGGAAACAATGTGCAGAACCCCCTTCGGGGGCAGGGGGAAACGAGAATCGTAAGGAACCCCCTTCGGGGGCAGGGGGAAACAACGTGCAGAACCCCCTTCGGGGGCAGGGGGATTTTAAGACCTCCGATGCTCGACGTTCCTTCGAGCGGTACCAGGAATCGGCTTCGCCGCCCGTCTCGGACTTGGAGGTCGCTCGACCTGAGCGACGTGTTCGAGCGTGAGGTGCCCGCAGGGACCATCCGCGTAGCGGTGGGGTGCGTAGCACCGAGCGGCAGCGAAGCCCGAAGGGGACCGGCCCCGACCCGCGTTAGCGGACGGGGGCACGCCCAAACCGCTCTTACTCTTATTTTCGCTTCGTATCTTTACGACCATGCGCATTCTCCGCCTGACCATTCGTAATTTGAACTCGCTGCGCTGCGAGGCGACGATCAATTTTGACGAGCCGCCGTTGAGCCGGGCGGGTATTTTTGCGATTACCGGACCGACGGGCGCGGGCAAGACCACGCTGCTGGACGCGCTGACGCTGGCGCTGTACGGGCGGACGCCACGGGATAGTAAGGCGAACGAAATCATGTCGAACGGGAGTGCGGATTGCCTGGCGGAGGTGGAATTCGAGACCCCGGCGGGGCGCTACCGCGCCGCTTATGCACGCAAGCGGGCGCACGGAAAACCGGACGGTAACCTGCAGGCGGCCCAGCGCTATTTGGCGAAATACGACCCCGAAACCGGCGAGTGGCCCTACCTGGCCGAGCGACTGGTGCGCGAAGTGGACGAGCAAATAGAGGCCGTGACGGGACTGGATTTCGACCGGTTCACCCGTTCGGTAATGCTGACGCAGGGAGATTTTGCGCGCTTTTTGGCGGCCAAGGCCAGTGAGCGGGGAGATCTGCTGGAGCGGATCACCGGAACGGAAATTTATAACCAGATCAGTCAGGCGGCCTTTGAGCGGCATAAGCTGGCGCGGCAAGAACTCGAGGAAGGGCGGCGGGAATTATCCGGGTTGGAGCTATTGCCGCCCACCGAACGAACGGCCACCGAAGAGCAGGCGGCCGAGGCAAAAGCGGCGGCGCAAGAGACGGATACCGCGCACAAAACCCTGCTGGCACAGCTGGAACAGTACCGCCGCCGCGAGCAACTGGCCGCCGATCTGGCCGCTACCGATACCGCGCTGACAAGACTGGCCGAAGAGCGGGACGAGCGGGCGGAAGAACTGTCCATTTATGAAGTGGTGCAGCGCCTGCGCCCTTTGCGGGACGACCTGAAAAGCTGGGAGCGTGCTGCTGCGGAACTGAACCGTGACCAAGAGCGCGAGCGGGAATTATCCGCTACGGTCCTTAGCCTGACCGGGCAATTGGCCACCGCTACGACCGAACTAACTACCGCCGAAGCGGCCTTGGCCGCGTGGCAAGCCCAACTGCCCGCCCGCCAGGAGGCCCTGACCCGCGCCGAAAAACTGGACGAACGGCTGCGCGGACTGCAAACCAGCCGGGAGGAAAAGGACCTGGACTTGCAAGCCCTGCAAGCACGGCAAGCGGTTACACAGCAGACCATTACCGAGCAAACTGCCGAGCGCGACCGACTAACCAGGGCTGCCGCTGCCGACCGAAAATGGCTGGAAGAGCACCGAAAACTGGCGGAAGCCGCCGCGCAATGGTCGAACTGGGAGGTAAAGATAGACCGCCGCCGCGAGCGGTTGGGTCCGCTGCAAACCCAACTGACGCAGGTGGCCGCCCTGGAAAAAGAGGCCACCCGCCTGACTGCTGAACGAAAAAGCCTGGATACGGAACAACACGCTTCGACCGAACGCGCACGGCTACTCGAACAACAAGTAACGGCACTGATACCGGTGGAGCTATTGCCCGTAGAAAATGGCCGGATCGAGGCCCGCCTGCGGGTGGCTATCGAGGAGCGGACCACGGAAATAGGCCGCCTGGAAAGACTGGGGGGCGCCCTGGATGCCTACCGGGAATTCTTGCAGCGGCAGCACGCCATTGACGAAGACCTGGGGCACCTGGAGCGGCAGGAAGAGTTGCTGATTCCCCGCCTGTTCGCGGCCGAACTGGAACGGGACGAATTGCTTCACAAGCGGGAGTTCAAGCGCGAAACCATGGAACGCCACCGGGCCGATGCCGGCCACGAGACCCTGCGCCGCACCTTGGTAGCGGGCAAACCATGCCCCGTGTGCGGCGCACTGGATCACCCCTTCGCCGACCGCCTCGGGGCTAGTGATTTTGTGGCTGAGGCGGAAGTTGAACTGGCAAAGGCGGAGGCCGCGCTAAACCGAGCGGAGAAAAATTTAGCTGCCCTGAGTCACCAGAGCATCCAGCTTTCCGAGGCCAAGCGGGCGATCGAGAAAACCGGCGCGGCGGCCGGCGACCCGCAGCGGCGGATCGAGCAAATGGAAGCGACCGTGGCCGCACACCTGCCGCCCGGTGGCGACCGTACCGACCGCCTGGAGGACGCCTTACGTCAACACAGGGAACAGTTGGCCGCTTACCGGAGAATCGAGCAACGGCTGGCCCAATTAAGAGTAGGGCAGGGCGAGGAAGACACCCGCAGCCGGGCTACCGAGCGGCAGTTTACTGCCAACCGGGTAGAACTGGAAAACAGCGGCAAAAATCTGGCCGCCGCCCGCGAAGCCGTTGCCGCCGGAGAACAGCAATTAGCTGCACTGAATACCGAACTAACCGATTTGCTGCGGCAAACCGGCCGCGCTACGAAGGCCGGGGATTTGACCGACGAGTTGGTCGCCCTGAGTAAACTGATCCGCACCTACGGCGAGCGCACCGACGCCGTGGAGCGGGCCGCCGTGGCTGGACAGTTGGCGGCGACCAAACTGGAGCAAGCCGAAAAAACCGCCGCCGAGCAGAGTCTACGGGCGGAGGAGTTGCTGCGCCGCACCACCGAAGCCGCTGAAGAACTAACCGCCGGTAAAACCGAACGTTCCGCCCTGCTGGACGGCCGAATCACCACGGTGGAACGCGACCTGCTGGAACGGACCACCACCGCGCACCGTGCTGCCCAGGAAACCGCGCGTACCCTTACGGCCACCCTGAATGAGCGGCAGGAATTGCTGGTGGAACAGCAGACTAGTTTGCAAAAGCGACTGATTAGCGCGCAAAAAACCCAGGAAAAAGTAAGTACCGAGTTAAGTGCACGGCTAGAACCCCTGGGCTTTATCGAACCTGCTTCCGCACTAGCAGCCCTCCCCTCCCCTACCGAGGAGGAACGACTGACAATCTATTTCACGGCCCTGGAAAAGCGAGCCACCGAATTGGCGGGTAGCCGCAAACAGCAAACGGCCCAGTTGGCCGCGCAGGACGAGCAACTGGCCGCCCTACCCGAACGGGCCGCCCTGAAAACCGAGGCCGCCGCCACGGAAGGTAGGCTGACCAACCTGCGCGAGCAAGTGGGCATCCTGGTGGAGCGCCTGCGCGCCGACAGCGAGCGGCGCGAGCGGGCGGGCAAACTGTTGTCCACGATCGAATCACTCACCGCGGAGGAACACCGCTGGAGCCGTCTGAACGAACTCATCGGCTCGGCCAACGGCCGCAAATACGGCGACTTCGCCCAGGGCCTCACGCTGGCCAAACTGGTGGGCCTGGCCAACAATTACCTCAGCAAATTACACGGCCGCTACCTGATCGCCAAACAGGCCGGCACCGACCTGGAACTGGAAATCATCGACACTTATCAGGCCGACAACCGCCGCCCGGTCTACACCCTCAGCGGCGGCGAATCGTTCCTCGTCAGCCTGGCCCTGGCCCTCGGCCTGTCCGATCTGGCGGGCCGCCACACACAAATCAAATCGCTGTTCATCGACGAGGGCTTCGGCTCACTCGACCCCGCCAGCCTCGATCTGGCCCTCAGCACGCTGGAAAACCTGCAGGCCTACGGAAAAACCATCGGCATCATCAGCCACGTCGGGGAAATCAAGGAGCGCATTCACCACAAGATCGAGGTGGTCAAACAGCGCGACGGGTTCAGTAAATTGCGGATCGGGTGATCGAGGTTTATTAGCTTTTTTCGGGCGTGCCCCCTCCCAAGGGTCGGGGTCGGTCCCCTCCGGGCTTCGCTGATCGCTCGGTGCTGCGCACGCGTCCTGCGGCGGGGGCTGCGCCCCCGCCTCCGGCCGCCCCTCCGGGCACCTCACGCGAATACCGGTCAACCGTTTTCTACCATTTTACCATCCTCCCGGCAACCCGCTTGCCGCCCTGCACGACCGTGTACAGGTAGACACCCGCCGCCCAGCCGCTACCGTCCACCGGTACGGACTGATCGCCGCGCCGCAATTCCACCTCCAGGCTGCTTACCCGGCGGCCCGTCATATCGTGCACCACCAGTGTGGCCGGACCGGAAACGGGAGCCGTTACCTGGATGGCCGTGGTAGAGCGGAACGGACTGGGCACGGCTCCTGCCGTGAAAAGTGGTCCGACCGCCGAGAGAGCAGTGGCCGCTACATTGCCCTCCAAGATCCACTGCAGCTGCGGCCCGTGAAGGGTCCAATCCGTCGCGTATAGCTCGGAGGTAAGTACCTCGTCGGCCGGCTCCAATCCGAACCAGTCACTCAGGCGACCGGATTTACGGACGCGGAACGTGAAGCGGATGATTTGCGAACCCGCCTGCTCGGCCGGGCTGGTAGCCGACCAGTTGAAACGTACTGCTCCCTTATTCCCGGCTTCGCCGCCAACGGCCAGGGTAGAAAAATCGCCCGCTTCGGTTGCCACCAATTCAAGTGCAGCCGTATTCCAGCCGGCAACCAGCTGTCCGCCCATCAGGGGGGTGGCCGCAGGAATGCGCAGCCTGAGGTTAATGACTTCGCCGGTAGTAACCGCCCGGTCGTCGGCTTGTAGGGCGAGCATGGGGGGAGTGCTCTTATTTTGTAGACCGCCAACCAAACCGGCTTGCTGGCCGGTAGGCTCACCGGTGGGAGGAATGTAGCTGCTATTCAAGTCACCGGTTTTGTAGCCGACAAACGTCTGGTTGTACGTACATTCCTGTAGATTCTCCAGGTAGATGTATTCGGGAATATCCAGCAGGAAAGGGTTTACCCCCGATATCCACTGGTAGCCGGAGGGAACGAAGTGCCAAACCTTGTTGGAGGGCCACGCTTCGATCTGACCGATGATCATGGCCTGCAGCATCACCACGTCCAGGGTGGTCAGTTGCTGATCGCCGTTTACGTCCGCCGCCAGAATGAGGTAAGGATCGACGAGTTGATTACCGTTGAGCAGATGATACTGCAACAGCAGTAGGTCGAAGGTGGTCAATCCGCCGCGTGGATCCAGTTCATTGGCTACCCGGATGGTATAGGACTGGTCTCGGGGAACCAGGAAATTGTACTGTCCTTTGGCGGTAGTATAAAAGGTATCGTCGGCCGGAGTGATCGTAACTTCGGTCTGGGGCATGAAGTAGGTGCCGTTCAGCTTCCTCACTTTGCCCTCGATGCTGACCAGATCGTCTTCCTCGCAGTTGTTGCACACCAGGTCGGGGTCCTGTACGCTCACCGCCACCTCGCATACGCGCCAGTTCGGCCCGCCCATACTGCCGTCGGGCTGCACGGTGAAGTCGTTGTCGGTATTGTCCCATACGTAAACCTCCAGGGTAACCGAGTAGCGGTCCTGGCAGTCGATCACGATGCTGTCGCGGTCGCGGTCGGCCGCCTCGCCCAGACGGTTGACCGAGTAGCGCAGCGCACCCGAGCAGTCCGGGAATATGCAGTTCGCCAGTTCGTCCGCATAGAGAATGGCGGCGGCTTCTTCCAGCAGCCCGTCCTCATCCAGATCGACGGGCTGTTCCAGTGCGAGCAGATCGACGTTGATCTGGCCGAGGCAGAACAGCTCGGGCACAAAGCAGTCGAAGACGGAAAAGGTCTGTTGCAGTTCTCCCTCATTTCCGCATTCATCCGTGAAGGTGACATACAGGCGGTGATTGCCGGTCGGGAAGCGATTAACAAAGCGGTAATTAGGAAACGGCCCGGTCAGTTCGCCACCGGTGATCGAATTACCTTCCACGCTGCCGTCGTCGTTCAGGTCCCAGGTTAGTTGTAGGCTGCCATTGTTGCGGCCGCAGGCGTCGTCGACAACGAAGTTGAAAATCACTTCCGCCGAGCACAGTGCCGTATCCGAGCAGAACGTATCCAGCGGCAACAACGTGACGACGGGCTGAAGCGTGTCAAAGAACTGTATTTGCTGCACGTAGCTCCAGCGGCCCGTGCTGTTCAGGGTCCGCCAGTAACCGGCCGGGTTGGCTGCGCCGAATCCACAGTCATTACCGCGCTCACCGGCGGCGGGGTTGTTATTGTACGCCAGGCTATCGGCATCCACGAAAGTCGTATCGGGTGTACGCAGTACCCAGAAGGAGGATTCTCCTTCCGCACCGTCGCAATCCTCATCGCGGCTCAGTTCCACGGCCGGGCTGACACCGTTCCATTCGCACCAGTTAGTGACCGTATAAATGCGCCCCACCCGCCGGCATTCCGCACCGATGACCGGTAGGCTCACCTCGACAAAATCCACCGTGATCGAATCACAACCCGAACCGGTTACCCGCACGCTGTCCAGGTCGTTTACGCAGTCCGTTGCCAAGTCGGCCGGCAGGTAGAACGCATAGTCGTGGGTGCGGATCAGGTTGATGGTCTGGGTGTAAATCTGCGCGGCTACGTTTCCGTGAACGTCCCGCGCCAGAAAGCGCCTGACGATCTGGTCTGCCGTACAGCCGTCACCGTTCAGTAGCGGCTCCAACTCAGTGGCCGTTGCGGGGCAGTTGTCCACCACCGACGGGAAGCCGAATAGCTGCGCCAGTAGATTGATGTTGGTCGCCGAAAAATTGTCGGGCAGTTCCGTACAGGCAATCGTCACGTCGCTCAAACCCGTACAGACGGGAAGCACCTGATCCACCACGGAAACCAGGCTGGTACAGTAATTGGTATTTCCCGCGCCGTCCACGATCCGCAGCTCCACCTCGATGGTATCGCCCACGTCGCAGCAGCTGAAATCCACGAACGGACCCCACTCGCTGTACAGCACCGTATCCAACGGGCTGCAATCCGCCGGATCACGGTTAATGCGGCGGCGGAGGCTGCGCTCCAGGTCGGTTTCGCAATTATCGTAGCTGCCCTGATCCACCTGCTGCCACCTTACCCGGTGCACGCCACCACCCGGCAGGCTGAGGTTGATGAAGCTTTTGCAAATCATCACCGGCTCGGTCACGTCCGCCACCCGGAAGCGGCAGAGCCGAACCAGGGTGATGTCCAAAATCGTATCTACGGCAATGTAACGGAAGAAGTACTCGCCCGCCGGAAATCCCGCTAGCAAACGATCGTCATCCGCAGTTAAGGTATTTACCAGTAGGGTATCACCCGTCAGGGGGTTCAGGGCCAGTATTTCGGTGGTGAGTACCCAGCTACTGGAATCACAGATACCGAGCAATTCTGGTTCCGGCACCAATACATCCGCCTCACAACCAAACTCGGCGGTCGTGAATAACATAATGTCTTCTTCTACGATGGGGCAATAGTGGTTGCTGATGGGGCAAATAAGCTCCACGCTACCACCCACCTGCCGGACAAACACCTGCCGAAACGTATCGATCGTGCAGGAATCGCTCACTAACCAGGTCCGCCGGATAACGGTGCTATCCGTATTCCCGTCATTCTGATCGCTGTAGCTTACGGTCAGATTATTTTGCTGTCCGACCGCGAGCAGTTCCGTTGCTCCATTGATATGTAAGCTGGGATAGCCGGTATAGTCGGGATCGGGATGGCCATTGGTCAGGGCGGGGAAAACATCCTGGCAACCGAAGTAGAAGTGGGTCGGCGGTCCGGCCAGTACGGCATCGTCCAGTTGATCGACCATCCCGATGCGTTGCAAACATTCCGTGTCCAGGGTCGTATCCGCCAGGATAATCGAGAAATTACGCTCGATATGGGCGGAGTCGCAGGTAGTCGTCAGCAGGTCACCGAAGGTGATGTCGATCAACCCACAGTCGTCCTCAACCGTCGGGAGGCCGAATATCTCGTCGGTAGGGGGAATATTGAGAATGAAGGGGATTTCGCTCGTCGATAATTCGAATCTCAGCAGCCGGTCGTCAAGATCGGTCACGCCATGTTCGGGCGCGGTAACCGTAAGTTCGGATAGCGCAGCTCCGGCGATGATCCAGCGGTATCCGGCGTTCACATCCGCAAGGGTGGAAGTAGTCAGGAGCGCATACGCTTGTCCGGGGGATAGCAGGACACTAAAATGCTGGTAGACAACAGCCTCACCGGAAGGGTACAGTTCTTCATCCGATCCCACCAGCGACGGTTGAGCGGTCAGTAACTCGCCCGTCTGGACGGGGCTGCCGATTTGGCGATTTTCGCAGCGCAGGGTTTCATCCGCGCCGCGTCTGAGCAGGGTTGCATAAACGGGTTGGTCCGCCGCCAGGTAAAAATGGTAAACCCGGGCCTGCGTTGCCCCGGCCGCCACCCCGATATCGATGCGGGTAAACGGACGTGCGGCGGCGAGTTCACCCACCGGCAGCCAGCAATTACTTAACTGTTGGGCGAGAGGCGTACCATTCTCCGTATTACCATCCAGCAACCGGTAAGCCGCCGTCCGGTCGATGGTCGCTACGTCATCCGGGCAGTCCGTTACACTGGGCAGCGTCGGTTCAACCAGCAGGCCGGCGGTGCATTCCGTTTGATCGGCATCCGAAATTTGAACATTGAATGATTGAGCGGTATACGGATGATCGGCCGATACAAAAACGGTGCCGTAGAACCCCGTGCTGCCGTCACTTCCCACCCACTGCGTAGCGGTGGGGTCGAGATTACTTACGATGAAAGAGTAAGAAAACTTACCGCCTTCCTGCACGTCGTTCCCATCCCGGCACGTCACCTCCAGCAATTCCACGGATATACCGCACACATTCGAGCAAGCCGCCGGTACTTCCACTTGCACGGGTTGGGTGCAACCCGCATCGCCCAGGTCTTGCATCACCAAATCCAGGTCACCTCCGGAAATGGGGTACGGGCCGAAGGTAACCGGTGCCATGCCGTAAGTACCCAACCCGTAGCCGGGCAGCAGCCACCCCGCACTGGTTCCGTTTACGGAAGCGGCCGTGATATCGAAGGTGAATAAGTCGTCGGTCGGATTATAGGGCGTGTTGTTATTCAGGCATACAATATTGCTCACTACCGGCTCAAAATAGCACTCATCGGAGCAGCTGCCGGGCGGGTCGATCGTGGCCGATGCACTACAGGCGGGCAATTCACTATCCCGGAAGGTCCGCACCAGCAGCGGTCCGTCGGCATCGTAGGGGCCGAATTGGACGGGCACTCCGTAGGGTCCCGTGCTGCCGTCATCGGCGGTCCAGTGATCGGAAAGGCCCTGCCCGGTTATCGTGATCGTGAACGTAAACCGATCATCGTCCGGGTCTTGCAGCGTACCCATATTCAGGCAGGTCACCTCACCGATCTGGATGGATTGCAGGGCGCAGGCACCGGAGCAGGTCGGTGGAGCCGCCAGTAAAAATGTCTGCGCGCAGCACGGAAAATCGGCGTCCGTTACGGTGATCGTTCTATCGCCGTCCGCAATGGCAAACGGGCCTACGGTTACGGACTGGCCGTACATACCAGTGCGGTCCGCATCGCCGCTAATCACCCAACCGGCACCCGGCCCTGTGGGCAATTCGATAACCGCCATAAAGAAGTCATCCGCAGGGTCGGTATCAGTACCGTTATCATCGCATTCAATGGCCGCTACCAGTACCGCCTGTGTACACACGATGGGAGCCACCGTATAAGATTCGCTAAAGTTACAGCCATTGGTTTCGGTCACGTTAATCGTATAAGTGCCGGGTTGTGTTACCGTGATCTCGGTGTCTGTTATTCCAGTGGGAAGTACCGTGCCGTCCGGCCCGACCCATTCAATTTGGGTGATGAAGGAATTGGAGGTAGATTCCAGGGTCAGGATAATCTCTTGTCCTTCGCAACTGCTTTGTAAACTGGCGCTTATGCTAGCCAGTACTGTCGGCATATTAATGCGGACCTCACCTTTCGAACTGGCGTACCACCAGGTATTCAGGGTATTTTTATCGCCGTAACCGGAGGTAGCACCGTCGTTAATCGCATTACAATTTTGTGTAGCGGCGTCGAAATTAGTCCACGTTCGACAGTTATCCTCTGAACAGTCGCAACCCTCGCGGCCGTCTTTCGGTTGGCCGGTTCCACTCTCCATACTGATATTCCGATCGTCCCAGTGCAGCAAATTTGCCGTTTGCCCGTTGCAGAGCGGCCGAATAGTATTGATACAAAAGCCGCTCGTCATTTTTTCTCCATCAAACAACGCCCAGTGCTGTACCCCCTGGGTATAAGTTACGACCAGATCGAGTTGTTGATCCGGAGCGGGCAAGTTACCATTACCCAGTAGACCATTCCAGGGGAGACAGGCTTCCAGGTCATTTTCCGTAAAAGTATGGACTACCAACTGGTCGATACCTTCGTCGTACCGTTGATTACCATTAAAATCGAGAATTATTTCCGTTTGGCCGGGCCGGGTAACGGTGACGGGGAGGCAATAAGCTTCCTCATCGGAACACCGGAAAAAAGATGCCGTGGTAATTTCACCGCATTCACCGTCGGGGAATAAGGCTATATCCGGTTCGGCGAGGAAGATAAAGTGTTCGGCCGAGCTATTGGTCAGGTTTTGGTTTTCCACCGACATCCGGTCCAGCTGTGCATTACCCGTTGTTCCCGGTCCGGTAGTATTAAAAGCGAGGTTGAAGGAAAGTGGTTGGAACCCGGAATCCGCGAAGTTAATTTCGGTTACGAACCCATCGGAAGTATAGGAATAAAATTTGCCCTTAAATTCCGCCCCCCATACACAATCCGGCAAAACGGGGTTTGTCTCCGGTACCCGGAATGCCCAATTCTTGGAGTAGATCCGGCCCGGTTTTACTGTTCCGTTATTAACGATCGTAATATCCCAGAGTCCGATGAAGCGTACGTCCGTAAACTCAATATAATAGGTGCCGGCCGCCGGTGCGGAGAAATGATATTCCTCGGGACTCACATCATAACCCAGCGGGTTGCCAATAAACCCGGGTCCGTTTGATAGATCACCGTACTGACTCAGATTTTCGTTAGCGGCACTGATCATGTATGGCCCGTGCACGATGGAACCGTCAGCAGCGGAGCGTATTCTAAAATTATAGGAACCGAAATTTTCGGGGGTACCGTTAAAATTAAATTCACGGCTCAACCCCAGGTAAACGGTTTCTCCGGCTTCGGCGATACTGATATAAAGGCGGCTGCTTTCCGGGCCGTCATATGCGGCAAAATTACCAAAATTAGGATCTGTCAATAATAACATCGTTAATTCATTCGGCCCGGAAGCTAATTGCTGGGTTCCTTCGGCCGTAAGGCCGGACCACATACAGCAGAGCAGTAGACTAAGGAATAGACTGCTCAATTTTAAACCGGGGTATAAATTAATTTTCATAGCGTGTCTTTTAGCGAGTTATTTAGAGCGTGTCTAAAATTTTTAAGAACTGAGGACCAATGATTCGCTTCGCGGCTACTTCGTGGTGCGCGCATAGCGGGTTACATAAGTCATTTTCATGACGCCAGGTTCTTGAATGCCTGGTTCTCAGGAAGTAAAAATTTAGACCCGCTCTTAGGGCTGAAACAAAAATGGGTTTCCTGCTCCCACGCCTGTGGAATCAGAAATAATAGCGGCGGTATCAGCTCTCATAAAGTCGGAAGGATCCGACATAACGCTCTTACGCTCAACTGGATAACCAATTGAGCAGTTCGTAATTTTCGCTGTGATAGATAGAGGATGACCTTGCAGAAAATATCTTAACCTTAATGGTCAAAAACAAGTAGTGACTTCTGTCGGATTGTACCGAAAGGTCATAAAAAATAGTAAACCGAGGGGGGGGATGCCCGTCTCCTAGAGGGGAAAAAGTGGACGGTTGGCTACCAGCATACGGACCGTATTATGGGACATTGAGGTAGTGGATAATATGGATCGCTAAACAAGACTGGGGGGATTCCAAATTACGCACAAATATACTTTATTTTAATGGATAATTACTGGATTGCCTACATTTTCATCCATATATCAGCGTAAATATTTTGCGGGCGTGCCGCCTCCCTGCCGGTCGGCGTCGGTCCCTTCCAGGCTCGCTGTTCGCTCGGTGCTACCGCACTCCGGCTCCTCCGGGCAGGGCAAGCCCTAGCCCTACGGACCGGCCCTTCCAGGCACCTCACGCAATAGCTCCTGATTGTTATCGCAATGCTATACCGGTTTTCCAATCGGACAAGCGATGGGAGCGGCACCATCCGATAATCTCGGCGATCGATTTTCGGCGGGTTCCAATCGGACAAGCGATGGGAGCGGCGGCCGACCGTAGGGAGGACGGCCCGCAGGGCCGAGCGATAGCGAGCCGCGGACGCAGCGACCGCCGGACGCAAGGACGGGGGGTGGCCCCAAAAAACGAAAGAGGGAAAAGAACCGGACGGCTCTCTCCCCTCTTGCTTGACAGCATTCGTTTTCGTTACTAACGCCCGATAATCATGGCGCGGGTGGCACGTTCGTTTCCGGCGGTAAGCGTATAGAAATACGTTCCCGGTGCAAAGAAACTTCCGTCCAGACGCAGGCGGTGTGCGCCGGCCTCGTACTCGTCCGTAATTACCCGTAGCGTACGGCCGGTAAGGTCGGTAACGGTAAGGGTAGCCGAGCCGGCTTGGGGCAGATTGAACCCGATAAAAGTGTGCCCCCGGTAAGGGTTCGGCTCATTTTGTTCGAGTAACAATTTGTCCACAATCGGATTGATTACCTGCGGTACCGTGGGCTGACTGAAGGTCAGGTGCACACTCATCGGCGACCAGGCGCGATCATAGGCTTCCGTGACGGTTGGCAGATCACCCAGGCGGATGGCCTCGCTCAACTTCATGGTCTCGGAAACTTGCAAGCGTAGCGTGAAGAGTTCGGCGGTTCCGGCGGATATTTCCGTGGTCCGGTTCCAGCTTGTCGTCAGCTTGTTACGCAGTAGCGGCGCGGTTCCCAGCTTGTCCGCACTGAGTAGTGCGGGGCTACCGGCCAGAATGGATACTCCTTCGGTAGCGGCTTCCAGCGTGAACTGGAATCCGGCAATGTCATTCAATTCACCGCTCATCACGGGAATCTCGTAGGTCTGACCGGCCTGTAACAGGCGATCTTCCAGGCGCAATGACCAGCTTTCGCGGCCGGAACGCTCTTCTGCTCCCAGTGCCTGGGTGGCAGTGCCGAGCGTGGCCGAACCGTTCAGGTCACCGATCTTCACACCGGTGAACACATGACCGAACTGGCAGTGAACCATGTCCTCGATTACAATGGATTCCTTCACGTCAGCGGGTAACTGCCCTCCCTGAGGATTAGTAGTCAGTGCTTCGGTGAAGAAGCGCCAGCTGGTATTCGTGGGGAACTCCGAAATATTACCCAGCAGTACGCTGCGCAGGATCAACTCGTCCATGGTGGTGATGCTACCGTTGTTATTCACGTCGGCGGCAATCAGCAAGTAGGGCGATGTAATGGTCTGTATCCCTAGGATGTGGGCACGCAGAACGAGGATGTCCAGGGTGCTGAGACCGTTAGAGGTATCGTCATTCTTATGCGCCGACAGTACATAATCACCGGAGGCCGTAAGACCCGGGAACAGGAACTTGCCGTTTTCCTGGCTGAGTACTTCCTTGGATTCCGTACCACTCAGGTGCAGTTCTACTCCGGGGATGGCGGAACCATCGTTGAAGCGAATCACATCTCCGGCCAGATCAACCAGATTGTCACCGGAGCAATCGTTGCAGACCAGGTCGGGGTCCTGAACGAATACTTGTACGACGCACATGGTCCAGTTAGGCCCTCCGATGGTGCTGTCCGGTTGGACGGCGAATGGATTGAAGGCATTGTCCCACATATAGACTTCGAGGTCTACGGTGTAGCGATCGTCGCAGGTCAGCGTAACGCTGGTGCTATCGACACTGGGCACCACGCCGATCCGGTTAACGGAGAAGCGAAGCGGGCCGGAGCAGTCTTCAATCTGGCAACTGGCCAGTACGGCAGCCTGAACGGTCACGGCGGCTTCTTCAAAGTCACCGTCCCCGTCTACGTCCGTTCCGGCGGGCAGTGCGGCCAGTTCGGTAATCAAGCCGCTGTAGCAGGTAGCTTCAGGGATCGTGCAATCGACCACCGAGACCGGAATGGTCCGTGAGCCGGCATTCATGCAACCGTCGATGTAACGCACCATCAAGGTGTGCTGCCCCAGGGGAAGCACGGTCTCGATAATGAAGTACGGGAAGCTATCCGTCACGGCATCAGTGCCGGTCAGGTTCAGGTCGATCGAACCATCGCTATCCAGGTCAACCAGTACCATGCAGACGGCCTGTACGCTGGTGCATTCATTGGTGATGAATACTTCGGCGCGGATCGTTGCCTGGCAATCGTCTTCCTCCGTAATGCAGGAAGGCTGGGGCAGCGTGTAGGTAATGACGGGGGCCGTGGTGTCGATCACCGCGATCCGCTGGACGTAAATCCAGGCACCGACATTAACCGCTGAACGCAGGTGACCTTGCGGGTTACCGCACTCGATGGCATTAAGTACCGGTACATTGTTGAACGCACTGGTATCCACGTCGATGTAAGTGGAATCACCCTGGCTGAGGGCGAAGACCTGTTCACCAAAGATGCCGTCGCAGTCCTCATCGCGGCCGATCACTACCGGTGCCGAAACACCGTCGTAGACGCAGCTGTTGACGATCAGGTAGGTCCGCTCGAACACATAGCAAGCTTCTTCCTCACCGGGCAGTGCCTGAACGAGGGTGTCGGCAAAGCTGGTTTCGATCAGGGCGCATCCGCCGCCGATGATTTCCAGTCCCTGGTCGATGTCGATGCATTCGGTCAGGGTATCAGCCGGTAGGCTGATGGCGAAGTTGTTGTCGGAGGTGATCGTGATCGTTTGCGTAAATACTTGCGTAGCTACGTTTCCGATCGCGTCAATCGCCAACCAACGGCGGGTAATGATACCCGAGGTACCACACTCGTCGCCGACATAAATCGGAGCAAGCTCGATCGCCTCGGCCGCGCAGTTGTCGATAACCGTGGGGAAACCGAATACCTGCTGGAGATCCAGCGTGTCGATCGGATCGAAGTCGAAGGGCAACTCCGTGCAGGCAATGGTCTGGTTGACCAGGCCGGTGCAGTAGGGCAGCGTATTATCGACTACACTGATCTGCGTCGTACAGTGGTTAGCGTTGCCCGCGAAGTCTACGACTCGCAGTTCAACGTTGACGGTACTGCCTGCATCCTCGCAATCGACGGTTACGAAGTTTCCGTACTGACCGAAGATGGTCAGACCGCCGAGCGTATCGACGCGACGTACAATGACGCTGTCGATGCCACAGTTGTCGTAGCTCCCCAGATTAACCAGGTTAGCGTAGACACGGGCCAGGCCGAAGCCGCCGACGCTCACGTTGATGTGGCTGATACAGATGGCAGCAGGCTCGGCCGTATCCGCAACGCGGATAATACAGTCGATTTGGTCACTATTGCCACACTCATCAAGTACGAAGTAACGGACCGTGAAGTCACCCAATGGCAGTATGATCGTGCGATCGTCATCTTCATTGAGCGTGAAGAGAACGTTTCCGTTCGCGTCGATTATCGTTGTAGTAATAGCATAGCTGCTGGCACATACATCGGTAACCGTCGGGAAGGGAATAGTCAGGGTACCCTGGCAGTCGAAAGGATCGCTGGGGAAGAGCATGATGTTCTCCTCGATAATCGGGCAGTAATGATTGGAGATCGGGCACTCTAGCACGGGGGCCGAGAAGTCGCCGATAATCAGTGTCTGCTGTCCGGTCGCTACGGTATCCGCGCAGATGGATGTTGCCGTCCAGGTGCGGGTGATGGTTTCGCCACCGCAACCACCGGAACTTACGTCCGTGAAGTCTACGGTAAGGAAGCCTTCGCAGTATTCTTCCGTGATGACAATCGTATCGAAAGCCGTGATGATGATGGGGTAGCCGGTCGTATCGGGGCTGGGGTAGCCGTCGATCGTCAGGGGGAACCCACTGGCATCACAGTCGAAAGTGAATGTCTGGCTTGGGAAGATCACGTCGGTCAGTTCCGGCTTGCGGATAATGATCAACTGGGTATCCCGAACGACGGCTCCATTTTCTCCGATGGCAAAGAACACGCGCTGAATGGTATCGGCTGCACAATCGCCACCGCTGAGGATGGTGTCGTCAAAGCCGGTATCCTCGATGCCACATCCTTCCGTAAGTGCCTGGCCGGTGACGGCAAAGCTGGACTCACTGTTGAAGATGGCGAGCAGGTCGGTACAAATCAGGTCCAGACCGTCAATGGTGCTCGTATCAGCGGGTGCCGTCACTGTAATGGTCGGAGGCTGAACGTCAAGCGTGGCTTCCGCCATGCAGAATTCATTGTCCGCATCCATGAAGGTGATGGTAGTTGACTGGGTAAAGTCGGCAATAACAATCGTTACGGTTTCACCGTACTGACCGCTTACTCCCGCTGAACTGGTCCAGCCCTGAGCCGATCCTCCACCGTTGTCCGTTACGACAACCTGGATGGCATAGCCATTATCCGTGCAGACTGCCTCACCAATCAGTTGAGCGGTGATTTCACACTCGGTATCCGAGCAGCTTCCGCTGGTAGGAATAAGGAGAGTCACCTGACAGGCACTTGTTTCACTATCCTGGATAACAAGAATTACATCCTGTGCGGTAGTGAATGGTCCTATTACGGTCGGCTCGTTGTAGTTGCCCGTGAAGGCACCGTCCTGAGTTACCCAACTTCCACCGGTACTGTTAGTAACGGTCACCGTTGCGACGAAGGTATCATCGCTTCCGTCGGTTGGTGTATCAGAGTCGTTACAAACAGAAGAAACTACGGTTGCTTCGATGTTGCAGGTCAATCCCTGACAAACGGGACCTTGTACACTGGCAGTCGTGCTGCAATCCGGGTCTTCGTTATCAACGATGGTAAAGGTTACCAGCGAACCGGATGGTAGTCCGGGTATGGTAATCGACTCACCGTACTCACCGGCAAACTGTCCGTCCGTTGTCATCCAGCCACTACCGGTATTACTTCCCGTGACGGTAAGCGTAGCGGTGAAGGTGTCATCACTCGGATCGAAGGGAGTACCCTCGTCGTCGCATGAATTGAAGTCAGCAGTGATGGTAGACTCAAGTGTACAATTACCACATCCGGCGGGGGGTGCCATCAGGGTAATTTGCAGCGTACAAGCGGGGTCGGCGGCGTCCGTCAACGTTACCGTAATGTTTCCGGCCGAGATTGGGAACGGACCGAAGGTTATCGCATTAGAACCGTATAGTCCGACCATCTGAGTAGCACCGTTGCTGAAGGTAGCGACGTATGCCGCACTCGATCCTTCGTTACCGGTAACTACTACCTGAGCAGTGTAAGTGTCGTCAGATTGAATAGTAGTTCCAGCATCGTTGCAGTCGATCTGTACTATTTCTGCGGCAATTGCACAGGCAGCCTCACAGGTCGGAGCATCAATGGTAGCCGTTGCTACACAGTTCATGTTAGCTAATCCACGTACGGTCAGGTTGGCATCCACGTTAGCGGGGAATGGACCGACAATTACCATCTGGCCGAATGTACCGACGATCGGATCGAGCGTATTGGGGATGTTGTAAGTCAGTGTATACTGACCGTTTTGTCCCATCACCGTAATCTCTGCCGTGTAGGTGTCATCGCTCTGGTCATCAGGAGTTCCATTGTCATCACAGAATTTGTCGCCAATCATCGCGATGATCGTGCATTCCTCCATACAAGTGGTTGGAGCATCGAATGTCAGGGTAGTTCCACAAGTGGAGTCCTCGGCATCCGTGATAACGAAGTTCAGCGTCTGACCCTGGGCGTCGCCGATGTTGACGATCAGTGCTTCGCCGTAGGTACCGGTTGTGTTAATGCCGCTACCGGTAATTTGGTATGTGGTCGATTGACCGGCATTCGTAACCAGAATTGCGACATCGAAGTCGTTCTGATTAGCAGCCGGGTCGCAAATGACCGATTGTACTACCGCACTGATATTACATGCCGGAGGGCATTCATCGGGCGCAGCAAACTGGACCGTTGTCGTGCAATCAGCGTCGTCGCTTGCAGTAATCGTAAGGATGATTGACTGACCGGCAGCAGTGGGGAAGTTCAGTAGCAGATCGGTACCGTAGGTTCCGTTAGCGGAAATCCCTCCACCGGAAACCGTGTAGTTTCCTGCTTCTCCGGCATTTGTTACTTGTAGTGTTGCGGTGAACTGACCTACCTGACCTTCGACACATCCAACTGCCGAAATCGAGGCACTCAGATCACACACCGTAGGTGTACAATCATCGGGTGCTGCGAATGACGTAGTCGTGAAGCAGTCGCCGGATTGGTTATCCGTGATCGTGAGATTGATCGTTTGACCGGCTGCACTGGCGAAGTTCAGTACCTGGGTGGTACCGTACGTACCCGTCGTATTTACGCCTCCTCCCGATACCGTGTAGGTACCGGTAGAAGCATTGTTAGTAACGGATAGGGTAGCCGTAAATGAATCCGTTCCATTATCCAGACAGTTTACCTGCGATACGGAAGCGATGATATTACAATCACTCTCATTAGAGCAGGGAGCGGGGGCGTTCACCACTCGCGCAACGCGGCAGTAGATGCTGGCAGCATCACGCACCTCGATTTCAAACTGTGTCGGGTTACCGTTAGCATCGAAGATCGGCAGCGGTCCTACGACCGTCGGTACGCCGTAAGCATACAGACCGCCAAAGACTACGTTGTCAACTTCGATTTTATAAGCACCACTATTGTTGGCACCCTCATTGGCCACTACCGATACCGTAAAGGTATCGTCCGAAGGATCGGACGGAGTGCCGTTGTCATTACAGACCGGATTTCCGATCGTGCCGGTGATGGCACACTCATTCGAGCAGGGGAAGTCAGCCGGCTTGGTCACCGTCAGTGAGGCAGTACAGCTGCCCGATGGATCATTGCAGGAGAAGACCTGGATCGTCGCCACTTGAGAAGCGGTAAACGGACCAAATATTACTCCACTGCCATTCGGATCGGTGTATGGAGTACAACCGAAGTAACCGAAAGCAGGGGCGTTCCAACCGGCAGAAGCATTAGCCGTAATAAGAACCTGTACAAAGTACAGATCATCACTAGCGTCAGATGGCGTTCCGTTATTATCGCAGAAAGCATTGATTTGCTCCATATTGATAACACACTGATCGGAGCAAGGGAAGCTGATCGGTTGGTCGAGCATGACCGTTGCTGCGCAGTTTCCATCTACGGCATCTCTGATCGTGACGACCACTTCTTCGTCCTCCTGCTGAGCAAAAGGTCCGATTTCAGTTGGCGTCCCGTAGAAACCACTTCCTACCACGTTACCCTCGTCATCAGTAGCTGTCCAGCTACCTCCCGTGTTCAGTCCGTTAACGGTTACCCTCGCAAAGAAGACGTCGTCGTCGGGATCAGTTGGAGTTCCGTTATCATCGCAGTAAGGTGACGTGGTCACGTTAGCACTGATATCACACAGGTCAGAACAAGTGTACGGACGCGTGATCTCTACTACATCAGAGCAAGTAGGATCGACTGCATCAGCCACACCGACCAATAGGATCATTGGATCGTCGCCGTCAGCGGTGAAGTCAGTACGTGTAATGGTCACTTCCTCACCGTAAGCCGCTTCGATACCGTTGATGGTGGTCCAGGTGCTTCCTGCGGTATTCGCACCCGTTACCAGGATGGTAAAGGTGTAGAAGTCATCCGTGGCATCAGATGGCGTACCGTTATCGTTACAGGTCGGCCCCTGAGTTATGGTAACCATAATTTCGCAAGGAAATTCAAGATCACCACAATCCTCGGCAGTTTGATCAACGGTTCCATCACTGTTCTCGTCTAGCAAAGCTCGGTTAAACAAGCCTTCTCCAGGAACAGGTGAACCGGATCCATTCTCTCCACAAGCATTGTAAACGCTGGATTCATCCTGCCCGTCGGGAACCGTCAGGCTAACGATGTAGGTCAGGTTAAAGGTAGCAGTACTATTCGCGGCAATCACCGCATTGGTAGCAAGTGTAGTTGAGCCGGTCGTATTGAGAATCCCGGTGAAGGCTCCTGTATACGATCCACTTTCGATCACGATATCTCCATCAAATGAAGGCATATCGTTCAGCGAGTAGGTTCCAAAACCATCACCCGTATTGGTTACCGTCACCGTGAACCTCACGGTATAGGTGCCATCATTATTGGCCAGTCCACTAACAAATGTTTTATCAAGTGTCAGTTCAGGAGCCAGCGGCGTAACCACGGCGTCGTCGCCGTCGTCATCGTCATTGGGGTCCTGCGTACCGTCGGGGTCCTCGGAACCGACTCCGTTGCCGGGGTTGTTGTCCGCGCCGTTGCCCGGGGTCGAGTCCGCGTCGTCCTCGTTGGCCGTCGTTACTTCCGCCAGGTTGACGTAAGTACCGCTAGCCAGTACGGTGGCCGTGATGTCGAGCGATACGCTCGCGCCGCAGGCGATCGAACCGATCGTCCAGATGCCCGTGCCGCTTACGTAAGCTCCGTTCGAGCTGACGAAGGCAAAGCCGCTCGGTAGCTGGTCGGTAACCGTTACGCCCGTGGCCGTGCTCGGCCCGGCGTTCGCCACCGTGATCGTGAAGGTCACGTCCGTGCCTACGTTAGCCGTGGCGTTGTCCACCACCTTGATCAGGCTCAGGTCGATCACCGCGTTCGGCGTGACCACGGCGTCGTCGCCGTCGTCATCGTCGTTGGGGTCCTGCGTGCCGTCGGGGTCCTCGGAACCGACTCCGCCGCCGGGGTTGTTGTCCGCGCCGTTGCCCGGGGTCGAGTCGGCGTCGTCTTCGTTGGCCGTCGTTACTTCCGCCAGGTTGACGTAAGTACCGCTAGCCAGTACGGTGGCCGTGATGTCGAGTGACACGCTCGCGCCGGAGGCGATCGTTCCGATCGTCCAGATGCCCGTGCCGTCGTTGTAAGCTCCGTTCGAGCTGACGAAGGCGAAGCCGCTCGGCAACTGATCGGTAACCGTCACGCCCGTGGCCGTGCTAGGTCCGGCGTTCGCTACCGTGATCGTGAAGGTCACGTTCTCGCCCACGTTGGCCGTGGCGTTGTCCACTACTTTAGATGAGTGACAGGTCGATGACCGCGTTCGGCGTGACCACGGCGTCGTCGCCGTCGTCATCGTCGTTGGGGTCCTGCGTGCCGTCGGGGTCCTCGGAACCGACTCCGTTGCCGGGGTTGTTGTCCGCGCCGTTGCCCGGGGTAGAGTCGGCGTCGTCCTCGTTGGCCGTCGTTACTTCCGCCAGGTTGACGTAAGTACCGCTAGCCAGTACGGTGGCCGTGATGTCGAGCGACACGCTCGCGCCGGAGGCGATCGAACCGATCGTCCAGATGCCCGTGCCGTCGTTGTAAGCTCCGTTCGAGCTGACGAAGGCAAAGCCGCTCGGCAACTGATCGGTAACCGTCACGCCCGTGGCCGTGCTAGGTCCGGCGTTCGCCACCGTGATCGTGAAGGTCACGTTCGTCGCCCACGTTGGCCGTGGCGTTGTCCACTACCTTGATCAGGCTCAGGTCGATGACCGCGTTCGGCGTGACCACGGCGTCGTCGCCGTCGTCATCGTCGTTGGGGTCCTGCGTACCGTCGGGGTCCTCGGATCCGACTCCGTTACCGGGGTTGTTGTCCGCGCCGTTGCCCGGGGTCGAGTCGGCGTCGTCCTCGTTGGCCGTCGTTACTTCCGCCAGGTTGACGTAAGTACCGCTAGCCAGTACGGTGGCCGTGATGTCGAGCGATACGCTCGCGCCGGAGGCGATCGAACCGATCGTCCAGATGCCCGTGCCGTCGTTGTAAGCTCCGTTCGAGTTGACGAAGGCAAAGCCGCTCGGCAACTGATCGGTAACCGTCACGCCCGTGGCCGTGCTAGGTCCGGCGTTCGCCACCGTGATCGTGAAGGTCACGTCCGTGCCCACGTTGGCCGTGGCGTTGTCCACCACCTTGATCAGGCTCAGGTCGATGACCGCGTTCGGCGTGACCACGGCGTCGTCGCCGTCGTCATCGTCGTTGGGGTCCTGCGTGCCGTCGGGGTCTTCGGAACCGACTCCGTTGCCGGGGTTGTTGTCCGCACCGTTGCCCGGGGTCGAGTCCGCGTCGTCCTCGTTGGCCGTCGTTACTTCCGCCAGGTTGACGTAAGTACCGCTAGCCAGTACGGTGGCCGTGATGTCGAGTGACACGCTCGCGCCGGAGGCGATCGATCCGATCGTCCAGATGCCGGTGCCGTCGTTGTAAGCTCCGTTCGAGCTGACGAAGGCGAAGCCGCTCGGTAGCTGGTCGGTAACCGTTACGCCCGTGGCCGTGCTCGGTCCGGCGTTCGCCACCGTGATGGTGAAGGTCACGTTCTCGCCCACGTTGGCCGTGGCGTTGTCCACCACCTTGATCAGGCTCAGGTCGATCACCGCGTTCGGCGTGACCACGGCGTCGTCGCCGTCGTCATCGTCGTTGGGGTCCTGCGTGCCGTCGGGGTCCTCGGAACCGACTCCGTTGCCGGGGTTGTTGTCCGCGCCGTTGCCCGGGGTCGAGTCGGCGTCGTCCTCGTTGGCCGTCGTTACTTCCGCCAGGTTGACGTAAGTACCGCTAGCCAGTACGGTGGCCGTGATGTCGAGCGATACGCTCGCGCCGCTGGCGATCGAACCGATCGTCCAGATGCCCGTGCCGTCGTTGTAAGCTCCGTTCGAGTTGACGAAGGCAAAGCCGCTCGGCAACTGATCGGTAACCGTCACGCCCGTGGCCGTGCTAGGTCCGGCGTTCGACACCGTGATGGTGAAGGTCACGTTCTCGCCCACGTTGGCCGTGGCGTTGTCCACCACCTTGATCAGGCTCAGGTCGATGACCGCGTTCGGCGTGACCACGGCGTCGTCGCCGTCGTCATCGTCGTTGGGGTCCTGCGTGCCGTCGGGGTCCTCGGAACCGACTCCGTTGCCGGGGTTGTTGTCCGCACCGTTGCCCGGGGTAGAGTCCGCGTCGTCCTCGTTGGCCGTCGTTACTTCCGCCAGGTTGACGTAAGTACCGCTAGCCAGTACGGTGGCCGTGATGTCGAGTGACACGCTCGCGCCGGAGGCGATCGTTCCGATCGTCCAGATGCCCGTGCCGTCGTTGTAAGCTCCGTTCGAGTTAACGTAAGCGAAGCCGCTCGGCAACTGGTCGGTGACCGTTACGCCCGTGGCCGTGCTAGGTCCGGCGTTCGCCACCGTGATCGTGAAGGTCACGTTCTCGCCTACGTTGGCCGTGGCGTTGTCCACTACTTTAATCAGGCTACAGGTCGATGACCGCGTTCGGCGTGACCACGGCGTCGTCGCCGTCGTCATCGTCGTTGGGGTCCTGCGTACCGTCGGGGTCCTCGGAACCGACTCCGTTACCGGGGTTGTTGTCCGCGCCGTTGCCCGGGGTCGAGTCGGCGTCGTCCTCGTTGGCCGTCGTTACTTCCGCCAGGTTGACGTAAGTACCGCTAGCCAGTACGGTGGCCGTGATATCGAGTGACACGCTCGCGCCGCTGGCAATCGAACCGATCGTCCAGATGCCGGTCGCGTCGTTGTAAGCTCCGTTGGAACCGACAAAGGCAAAGCCGCTCGGTAGCTGGTCGGTGACCGTTACGCCCGTGGCCGTGCTAGGTCCGGCGTTCGCTACCGTGATCGTGAAGGTCACGTCCGTGCCTACGTTGGCCGTGGCGTTGTCGACCACCTTGATCAGGCTCAGGTCGATGACCGCGTTCGGCGTGACCACGGCGTCGTCGCCGTCGTCATCGTCGTTGGGGTCCTGCGTACCGTCGGGGTCCTCGGAACCGACTCCGTTACCGGGGTTGTTGTCCGCGCCGTTGCCCGGGGTCGAGTCCGCGTCGTCCTCGTTGGCCGTCGTTACTTCCGCCAGGTTGACGTAAGTACCGCTAGCCAGTACGGTGGCGGTGATGTCGAGTGACACGCTCGCGCCGGAGGCGATCGAACCGATCGTCCACACGCCCGTGGCATTACTGTAATCACCGTTCGAGCTGACGAAGGCAAAGCCGCTCGGTAGCTGATCGGTAACCGTCACGCCCGTGGCCGTGCTAGGTCCGGCGTTCGCTACCGTAATCGTGAAGGTCACGTTCTCGCCCACGTTGGCCGTGGCGTTGTCCACTGACCTTGATCAGGCTCAGGTCGATGACCGCGTTCGGCGTGACCACGGCGTCATCGCCGTCGTCATCGTCGTTGGGGTCCTGCGTGCCGTCGGGGTCCTCGGAACCGACTCCGTTACCGGGGTTGTTGTCCGCGCCGTTGCCCGGGGTCGAGTCCGCGTCGTCCTCGTTGGCCGTCGTTACTTCCGCCAGGTTGACGTAGGTACCGCTAGCCAGTACGGTGGCCGTGATGTCGAGCGATACGCTCGCGCCGGAGGCGATCGAACCGATCGTCCACACGCCGGTCGCGTCGTTATAAGCTCCGTTGGAACCGACAAAGGCAAAGCCGCTCGGTAGCTGGTCGGTGACCGTTACGCCCGTGGCCGTGCTCGGTCCGGCGTTCGCTACCGTAATGGTGAAGGTCACGTTCTCGTCCCACGTTGGCCGTGGCGTTGTCGACTACTTTGATCAGGCTCAGGTCGATGACCGCGTTCGGCGTGACCACGGCGTCGTCGCCGTCGTCATCGTCGTTGGGGTCCTGCGTGCCGTCGGGGTCCTCGGAACCAACTCCGTTGCCGGGGTTGTTGTCCGCGCCGTTACCCGGGGTCGAGTCCGCGTCGTCCTCGTTGGCCGTCGTTACTTCCGCCAGGTTGACGTAGGTGCCCGTGGCCAGTACCGTAGCGGTAATGTCCAGGCTGACGCTTGCGCCGGAGGCGATCGAACCGATCGTCCAGATGCCGGTGCGCGTTACGTAAGCTCCGTTCGAACCGACAAAGGCAAAGCCGCTCGGTAGCTGGTCGGTAACCGTTACGCCCGTGGCCGTGCTCGGTCCGGCGTTCGCCACCGTGATGGTGAAGGTCACGTTCTCGCCCACGTTGGCCGTGGCGTTGTCGACTACCTTGATCAGGCTCAGGTCGATGACCGCGTTCGGCGTGACCACGGCGTCGTCGCCGTCGTCATCGTCGTTGGGGTCCTGCGTGCCGTCGGGGTCCTCGGAACCGACTCCGTCACCGGGGTTGTTGTCCGCGCCGTTGCCCGGGGTCGAGTCCGCGTCGTCCTCGTTGGCCGTCGTTACTTCCGCCAGGTTGACGTAAGTACCGCTAGCCAGTACGGTGGCCGTGATGTCGAGCGATACGCTCGCGCCGGAGGCGATCGAACCGATCGTCCAGATGCCGGTGCCGCTTACGTAAGCTCCGTTCGAGCTGACGAAGGCAAAGCCGCTCGGTAACTGATCGGTAACCGTCACGCCCGTGGCCGTGCTCGGTCCGGCGTTCGCCACCGTGATCGTGAAGGTCACGTTCTCGCCCACGTTGGCCGTGGCGTTGTCCACTACTTTGATCAGTGACAGGTCGATGACCGCGTTCGGCGTGACCACGGCGTCGTCGCCGTCGTCATCGTCGTTGGGGTCCTGCGTACCGTCGTGGTCCTCGGAACCGACTCCGTTGCCGGGGTTGTTGTCCGCGCCGTTACCCGGGGTCGAGTCCGCGTCGTCCTCGTTGGCCGTCGTTACTTCCGCCAGGTTGACGTAGGTGCCCGTGGCCAGTACCGTAGCGGTAATGTCCAGGCTGACGCTTGCGCCGGAGGCGATCGAACCGATCGTCCAGACGCCCGTGCCGCTTACGTAAGCTCCGTTCGAGCTGACGAAGGCAAAGCCGCTCGGCAGCTGGTCGGTGACCGTTACGCCCGTGGCCGTGCTCGGTCCGGCGTTCGCTACCGTGATGGTGAAGGTCACGTTCTCGTCCCACGTTGGCCGTGGCGTTGTCGACTACCTTGATCAGGCTCAGGTCGATGACCGCGTTCGGCGTAACCACGGCGTCGTCGCCGTCGTCATCGTCGTTGGGGTCCTGCGTACCGTCGGGGTCCTCGGAACCGACTCCGTTGCCGGGGTTGTTGTCCGCGCCGTTACCCGGGGTCGAGTCCGCGTCGTCTTCGTTGGCCGTCGTGCATCTTCCGCCCGGTTGACGTAAGTGCCGCTAGCCAGTACGGTGGCCGTGATGTCGAGCGATACGCTCGCGCCGGAAGCGATCGAACCGATCGTCCAGATGCCCGTGCCGCTTACGTAGTCCGCGCCGTTGCCCGGGGTCGAGTCCGCGTCGTCCTCGTTGGCCGTCGTTACTTCCGCCAGGTTGACGTAGGTGCCGCTAGCCAGTACGGTGGCCGTGATGTCGAGTGACACGCTCGCGCCGGAGGCGATCGAACCGATCGTCCAGATGCCCGTGCCGCTAACGTAAGCTCCGTTCGAGCTGACGAAGGCAAAGCCGCTCGGCAACTGATCGGTGACCGTTACGCCCGTGGCCGTGCTAGGTCCGGCGTTCGCCACCGTGATCGTGAAGGTCACGTTCTCGCCCACGTTGGCCGTGGCGTTGTCCACTACCTTGATCAGGCTCAGGTCGATGACCGCGTTCGGCGTGACCACGGCGTCGTCGCCGTCGTCATCGTCGTTGGGGTCCTGCGTGCCGTCGGGGTCCTCGGAACCGACTCCGTTGCCGGGGTTGTTGTCCGCGCCGTTGCCCGGGGTCGAGTCCGCGTCGTCCTCGTTGGCCGTCGTTACTTCCGCCAGGTTGACGTAAGTACCGCTAGCCAGTACGGTGGCCGTGATGTCGAGCGATACGCTCGCGCCGGAGGCGATCGAACCGATCGTCCACACGCCCGTGCGCGTTACTGTAAGCTCCGTTCGAGCTGACGAAGGCAAAGCCGCTCGGTAGCTGATCGGTAACCGTCACGCCCGTGGCCGTGCTCGGTCCGGCGTTCGCCACCGTGATCGTGAAGGTCACGTTCTCTCCCACGTTGGCCGTGGCGTTGTCCACTACCTTGATCAGGCTCAGGTCGATCACCGCGTTCGGCGTGACCACGGCGTCGTCGCCGTCGTCATCGTCGTTGGGGTCCTGCGTGCCGTCGGGGTCCTCGGAACCGACTCCGTTGCCGGGGTTGTTGTCCGCGCCGTTGCCCGGGGTCGAGTCCGCGTCGTCTTCGTTGGCCGTCGTTACTTCCGCCAGGTTGACGTAAGTACCGCTAGCCAGTACGGTGGCCGTGATGTCGAGCGATACGCTCGCGCCGGAGGCGATCGAACCGATCGTCCAGATGCCCGTGCCGCTTACGTAAGCTCCGTTCGAGCTGACGAAGGCAAAGCCGCTCGGTAGCTGGTCGGTAACCGTTACGCCCGTGGCCGTGCTAGGTCCGGCGTTCGCCACCGTGATCGTGAAGGTCACGTTCTCGCCAACGTTGGCCGTAGCGTTGTCCACGGCTTTAATGAGTGACAGGTCGATCACCGCGTTCGGCGTAACCACGGCGTCGTCGCCGTCGTCATCGTCGTTGGGGTCCTGCGTACCGTCGGGGTCCTCGGAACCGACTCCGTTGCCGGGGTTGTTGTCCGCGCCGTTACCCGGGGTCGAGTCGGCGTCGTCCTCGTTGGCCGTCGTTACTTCCGCCAGGTTGACGTAAGTGCCGCTAGCCAGTACGGTGGCCGTGATGTCGAGTGACACGCTCGCGCCGCTGGCGATCGAACCGATCGTCCAGATGCCGGTGCGCGTCTTACGTAAGCTCCGTTCGAGCTGACAAAGGCAAAGCCGCTCGGCAACTGATCGGTAACCGTTACGCCCGTGGCCGTGCTCGGCCCGGCGTTCGACACCGTGATGGTGAAGGTCACGTTCTCGCCCACGTTGGCCGTGGCGTTGTCCACCACTTTGATGAGTGACAGGTCGATGACCGCGTTCGGCGTGACCACGGCGTCGTCGCCGTCGTCATCGTCATTGGGGTCCTGTGTGCCGTCGGGGTCCTCGGAACCGACTCCGTTGCCGGGGTTGTTGTCCGCGCCGTTGCCCGGGGTCGAGTCCGCGTCGTCCTCGTTGGCCGTCGTTACTTCCGCCAGGTTGACGTAAGTACCCGATGCCAGTACCGTGGCCGTGATGTCGATTGACACGCTCGCGCCGCTGGCGATCGATCCGATCGTCCAGATGCCGGTGCCGCGTTATCATAGGCTCCGTTCGAGTTGACGAAGGCAAAGCCGCTCGGCAACTGATCGGTGACCGTTACGCCCGTGGCCGTGCTAGGTCCGGCGTTCGCTACCGTAATCGTGAAGGTCACGTTCTCTCCCACATTGGTCGTGGCGTTGTCCACCACCTTGATCAGGCTCAGGTCGATGACCGCGTTCGGCGTGACCACGGCGTCGTCGCCGTCGTCATCGTCGTTGGGGTCCTGCGTGCCGTCGGGGTCCTCGGAACCGACTCCGTTGCCGGGGTTGTTGTCCGCGCCGTTACCCGGGGTCGAGTCCGCGTCGTCCTCGTTGGCCGTCGTTACTTCCGCCAGGTTGACGTAGGTGCCGCTAGCCAGTACCGTGGCCGTGATGTCGAGCGATACGCTCGCACCGGAGGCGATCGAACCGATCGTCCAGATGCCCGTGCCGCGTTACGTAAGCTCCGTTCGAGCTGACGAAGGCAAAGCCGCTCGGTAGCTGGTCGGTAACCGTCACGCCCGTGGCCGTGCTAGGTCCGGCGTTCGCCACCGTGATCGTGAAGGTCACGTTCTCGCCCACGTTGGCCGTGGCGTTGTCCACTGACTTAATCAGGCTCAGGTCGATGACCGCGTTCGGCGTGACCACGGCGTCATCGCCGTCGTCATCGTCGTTGGGGTCCTGCGTGCCGTCGGGGTCCTCGGAACCGACTCCGTTGCCGGGGTTGTTGTCCGCGCCGTTACCCGGGGTCGAGTCCGCGTCGTCCTCGTTGGCCGTCGTTACTTCCGCCAGGTTGACGTAAGTACCGCTAGCCAGTACGGTGGCCGTGATGTCGAGCGATACGCTCGCGCCGGAGGCGATCGAACCGATCGTCCACACACCCGTGGCATTACTGTAATCACCGTTCGAGCTGACGAAGGCAAAGCCGCTCGGTAGCTGGTCGGTGACCGTTACGCCAGTGGCCGTGCTCGGCCCGGCGTTCGACACCGTAATCGTGAAGGTCACGTTCTCTCCCACGTTGGCCGTGGCGTTGTCCACTACCTTGATCAGGCTCAGGTCGATCACCGCGTTCGGCGTGACCACGGCGTCGTCGCCGTCGTCATCGTCGTTGGGGTCCTGCGTGCCGTCGGGGTCCTCGGAACCGACTCCGTTGCCGGGGTTGTTGTCCGCGCCGTTACCCGGGGTCGAGTCCGCGTCGTCCTCGTTGGCCGTCGTTACTTCCGCCAGGTTGACGTAAGTACCGCTAGCCAGTACGGTGGCCGTGATGTCGAGTGACACGCTCGCACCGGAGGCGATCGAACCGATCGTCCAGATGCCCGTGCCGCTAACGTAAGCTCCGTTCGAGCTGACGAAGGCAAAGCCGCTCGGCAACTGATCGGTGACCGTTACGCCAGTGGCCGTGCTAGGTCCGGCGTTCGCCACCGTGATCGTGAAGGTCACGTTCTCTCCCACGTTAGCCGTGGCGTTGTCCACTACCTTGATCAGGCTCAGGTCGATGACCGCGTTCGGCGTGACCACGGCGTCGTCGCCGTCGTCATCGTCGTTGGGGTCCTGCGTGCCGTCGGGGTCTTCGGAACCGACTCCGTTGCCGGGGTTGTTGTCCGCGCCGTTACCCGGGGTCGAGTCCGCGTCGTCCTCGTTGGCCGTCGTTACTTCCGCCAGGTTGACGTAAGTACCGCTAGCCAGTACGGTGGCCGTGATGTCGAGCGATACGCTCGCGCCGGAGGCGATCGAACCGATCGTCCACACACCCGTGGCATTACTGTAATCACCGTTCGAGCTGACGAAGGCAAAGCCGCTCGGTAGCTGATCGGTAACCGTCACGCCCGTGGCCGTGCTAGGTCCGGCGTTCGCCACCGTGATCGTGAAGGTCACGTTCTCTCCCACGTTGGCCGTTGCATTGTCCACTACCTTGATCAGGCTCAGGTCGATCACCGCGTTCGGCGTGACCACGGCGTCGTCGCCGTCGTCATCGTCGTTGGGGTCCTGCGTGCCGTCGGGGTCCTCGGAACCGACTCCGTTGCCGGGGTTGTTGTCCGCGCCGTTGCCCGGGGTCGAGTCCGCGTCGTCTTCGTTGGCCGTCGTTACTTCCGCCAGGTTGACGTAAGTACCGCTAGCCAGTACGGTGGCCGTGATGTCGAGCGATACGCTCGCGCCGGAGGCGATCGAACCGATCGTCCAGATGCCCGTGCCGCTTACGTAAGCTCCGTTCGAGCTGACGAAGGCAAAGCCGCTCGGTAGCTGGTCGGTAACCGTTACGCCCGTGGCCGTGCTAGGTCCGGCGTTCGCCACCGTGATCGTGAAGGTCACGTTCTCGCCAACGTTGGCCGTAGCGTTGTCCACGGCTTTAATGAGTGAGAGGTCGATCACCGCGTTCGGCGTAACCACGGCGTCGTCGCCGTCGTCATCGTCGTTGGGGTCCTGCGTACCGTCGGGGTCCTCGGAACCGACTCCGTTGCCGGGGTTGTTGTCCGCGCCGTTACCCGGGGTCGAGTCCGCGTCGTCCTCGTTGGCCGTCGTTACTTCCGCCAGGTTGACGTAAGTGCCGCTAGCCAGTACCGTGGCCGTGATGTCGAGTGACACGCTCGCGCCGCTGGCGATCGAACCGATCGTCCAGATGCCCGTGCCGCTTACGTAAGCTCCGTTCGAGCTGACAAAGGCAAAGCCGCTCGGCAACTGATCGGTAACCGTTACGCCCGTGGCCGTGCTCGGCCCGGCGTTCGACACCGTAATCGTGAAGGTCACGTTCTCGTCCCACATTGGTCGTGGCGTTGTCCACCACCTTGATCAGACTCAGGTCGATGACCGCGTTCGGCGTGACCACGGCGTCGTCGCCGTCGTCATCGTCGTTGGGGTCTTGCGTACCGTCGGGGTCTTCGGAACCGACTCCGTTGCCGGGGTTGTTGTCCGCGCCGTTACCCGGGGTCGAGTCCGCGTCGTCCTCGTTGGCCGTCGTTACTTCCGCCAGGTTGACGTAAGTACCCGATGCCAGTACCGTGGCCGTGATGTCGATTGACACGCTCGCGCCGCTGGCGATCGATCCGATCGTCCAGATGCCAGTGCCGCTTACATAGGCTCCGTTCGAGTTGACGAAGGCAAAGCCGCTCGGCAACTGATCGGTGACCGTTACGCCCGTGGCCGTGCTAGGTCCGGCGTTCGCTACCGTAATCGTGAAGGTCACGTTCTCTCCCACATTGGTCGTGGCGTTGTCCACCACCTTGATCAGGCTCAGGTCGATGACCGCGTTCGGCGTGACCACGGCGTCGTCGCCGTCGTCATCGTCGTTGGGGTCTTGCGTACCGTCGGGGTCTTCGGAACCGACTCCGTTGCCGGGGTTGTTGTCCGCGCCGTTACCCGGGGTCGAGTCCGCGTCGTCCTCGTTGGCCGTCGTTACTTCCGCCAGGTTGACGTAAGTACCGCTAGCCAGTACGGTGGCCGTGATGTCGAGCGATACGCTCGCGCCGGAGGCGATCGAACCGATCGTCCAGATGCCCGTGCCGCTAACGTAAGCTCCGTTCGAGCTGACGAAGGCAAAGCCGCTCGGTAACTGGTCGGTGACCGTTACGCCCGTGGCCGTGCTAGGTCCGGCGTTCGCCACCGTGATCGTGAAGGTCACGTTCTCGTCCCACGTTAGCCGTGGCGTTGTCCACCACCTTGATCAGGCTCAGGTCGATGACCGCGTTCGGCGTGACCACGGCGTCGTCGCCGTCGTCATCGTCGTTGGGGTCCTGCGTACCGTCGGGGTCTTCGGAACCGACTCCGTTGCCGGGGTTGTTGTCCGCGCCGTTACCCGGGGTAGAGTCGGCGTCGTCCTCGTTGGCCGTCGTTACTTCCGCCAGGTTGACGTAAGTACCGCTAGCCAGTACCGTGGCCGTAATGTCGAGTGACACGCTCGCGCCGCTGGCGATCGAACCGATCGTCCAGATGCCCGTGCCGCTTACGTAGGCTCCGTTCGAGCTGACGAAGGCAAAGCCGCTCGGTAGCTGATCGGTAACCGTTACGCCCGTGGCCGTGCTAGGTCCGGCGTTCGCTACCGTAATGGTAAAGGTCACGTTCTCGCCAACGTTGGCCGTAGCGTTGTCCACGGCTTTAATGAGTGAGAGGTCGATCACCGCGTTCGGCGTAACCACGGCGTCGTCGCCGTCGTCATCGTCGTTGGGGTCCTGCGTACCGTCGGGGTCCTCGGAACCGACTCCGTTGCCGGGGTTGTTGTCCGCGCCGTTACCCGGGGTCGAGTCCGCGTCGTCCTCGTTGGCCGTCGTTACTTCCGCCAGGTTGACGTAAGTACCCGATGCCAGTACCGTGGCCGTGATGTCGATTGACACGCTCGCGCCGCTGGCGATCGATCCGATCGTCCAGATGCCAGTGCCGCTTACATAGGCTCCGTTCGAGCTGACGAAGGCAAAGCCGCTCGGTAGCTGATCGGTAACCGTTACGCCCGTGGCCGTGCTAGGTCCGGCGTTCGCCACCGTAATGGTAAAGGTCACGTTTTCGCCCACGTTGGCCGTGGCGTTGTCCACTACTTTGATGAGTGATAGGTCGATTTGAGGATATAGACCTTGGTCAACAGAGGTAATGTTATCTCCATTATTTAGAACTATCAACTCCGTGAACCCTGATACAGGGTCACCATCGCTATCGTTATCATCATTGCCACCCTGATTTTGAGGGCTTGGCAATAGATCGGTGGGGTAAACAAACTGTACGACATAGTTACCTGGAACTAATCCGGTAAACAAATACATTCCTCCATTGGCAGTTTGCTGATCAGAGATCGGTGTTCCAATTGGATTTCCATCATCATCAGCCAGATAAAGATTAACGGTAATTCCGTCAATTCCTTCTTCGTTTCCATTTTGGACACCATCAAAATCTTCATCTAAGAAGACGAAGTTTCCAATAGAAGCACATTGTGTTGGATCAACAATGACTTGGAAGTCATCCATGAATTGATCCTGTCCCACGAAGTATTTCCTCTCCTGTGTCAGGATTTACAAACCAAAGGACGGCAGTATCCTTCGCTACATTTGTAAAGGTCTCATTTAGTTGCATCGTATAGCGCCACATGAATTGTTCGCCACAATCAAGAATACCGTCATTATCTGGATCGCTTTCAGCCACAAAATATTGATCACCAGGTAAAAACGTATATCCAGGAAGAGCATTGTCAACAATTCTAAGATCGCGGAACTCAGCACCATCAGCACACACATTATTTCTGAACCGACTAGTCAACGTGTATTCTACCTCTTCGCCGGGACAGATAACTGACTTATTAGCGGTTTTCTCCACATTCAATCCCAAGATAATTGTTTGAGCAATATCTTCATCATCGTCTTGAATTCCATCAATAAAGTCATCCACGGCATAATCTTGATTAGGATCACTATCAATATCGTCACCACTATCGCCGTCGATTTGGACTCTGTTGATAAGAATATCCCCTACATCAACCGATCCATCTTCCAACACTAAGTAAGTAATTAAGAAAGATACCGATTCACTGGAAGAAAGACTACCGATGATAAAAGATCCATTGCCTCCACTAATTACATTACCGCCAGTCATTGAAACATTATCTGACAGGTACATTAAACCAATATCAGAATTATCCATGACGGAGGTGTTAATTGCACTAGTAGCTCCTTGATTTGTCACCTTAAGCATATAAGTGATTGGATCACCCGTGTTTGCAAAAGGAGCGTTACCTGGGGCTATTGTTTTTTCAATAGCAAGGTCAAACAGTATTATATCGCCGCAAGCGTCATCGATGGCGTCCGGCGTACCGTCATTATTCGTATCCAGCTCGGCCAGATTATACAGGCCCGAGTTAGGTGAACCATTGCCGTTGGGACCGCCCGTGCCGCAAGCGGTATAGACGTTATCGCCGCCGTCGGTCGAACCGCCGCTCAGGTCGAGCGTCACGTTGTACGTCAGCGTGAAGGTCTCCGTCGTGCCGCCCGCGATCGCGTTGTTCGTCGCAAGCGTCGTCGTGCCGCTCGTGAGCGTACCCGAGGCCTCGCCCGTGAAACTGCCCGAGTTGATTGTCACATCATCATCGAACGAGGGCGTGTCCGTTAATCCGTAAGTGCCCAGGGCACCGCCGGTGTTGGTCACGGCGATCGTGTAGACTACGTCGTAGGAACCGTCGGCCTGAACCGTCGCGCCAACAAAGGTCTTCGCAAGCGTGACGTCGGGCAGGTCGCCACAAGCGTCATCACTGGCGTCCGGTGTGCCATCATTGTTCATATCCAGCTCGGCCAAGTTGTACAGACCCTGGTTGGGACTACCGTTACCGTTGGGACCGCCCGTACCGCAAGCGGTATAGATGTTATCGCCACCATCGGTCGAACCGCCGCTCAGGTCGAGCGTCACGTTGTACGTCAGCGTGAAGGTCTCCGTCGTGCTGCCCGCGATCGCGTTGTTCGTCGCAAGCGTCGTCGTGCCGCTCGTGAGCGTGCCCGAAGTCTTCGCCCGTGAAACTGCCCGAGTTGATTGTCACATCATCATCGAACGAGGGCGTGTCCGTTAATCCGTAAGTGCCCAGGGCACCGCCGGTGTTGGTCACGGCGATCGTGTAGATCTACGTCGTAGGAACCGTCGGCCTGAACCGTCGCGCCAACGAAGGTCTTCGCAAGATCGAGATTTGGTTCAGTTAAGTATCCAGCATCAATATCTAGTTCGTTCTCGCCGCTGCTAAGCGTGACTACACTAGTAGCACCACTAGGATTAATATCTGAATCATTATTCTCTTCATCATCTGCTGAACCATTGACATTTTCAATAGTAGCAGGTTGTGCGCTGTTCGGGTTGGTAAAGGTGACAATATAATCGCCTGGCACCAGGTTGGTGAACAGGTAGGCACCGTTGCCGTCAGTCGTCTGATCGACTACCGTTACGCCCGAGGCGTCAGCTACCGGATTACCGGCCGCGTCCGTCAGGCTGACGGTGATGCCGGGAAGGCCCGTGTCAGTACCGGGGGTGAAAATACCGTCGCCGTTAACGTCCAGGAACGCCAAGTCGCCAAGCGTGGCGGTCTCGATGTAGCCCGCGTCGATGTCCGTCTCGTTCTCGCCGCTGCTCAGCGTGATCACGCCCGTCGAACCCGTTGTGGGATCGGCATCCGAGTCATTGTTCTCCGCGTCGTCGGCCGAGCCGTTCACGTTCTCAAGCGTCGGCTGTTGCGCCGCGTTCGGGTTGGTGAAGGTGACGATGTAATCGCCGGGCACCAGGTTGGTGAATAGGTAAGCACCGTTGCCGTCAGTGGTCTGATCGGCTATCGTTACGCCCGAGGCGTCAGCTACCGGGTTACCGGCCGCGTCCGTCAGGCTGACGGTGATGCCGGGAAGGCCCGTGTCAGTACCGGGGGTGAAAATACCGTCGCCGTTAACGTCCAAGAACGCCAGATCGCCAAGCGTGGCGGTCTCAGTGTAGCCCGCGTCGATGTCCGTCTCGTTCTCGCCGCTGCTCAACGTAATTACGTCCGTCGAGCCGGTCGCGTCGATGTCCGAGTCGTTGTTTTCCGCATCATCAGCCGAGCCGTTCACGTTCTCAAGCGTCGGCTGTTGCGCCGCGTTCGGATTGGTGAAGGTCACGATGTAGTCGCCGGGTAGCAGGTTGGTGAATAGGTAAGCACCCGTGCCGTCAGTCGTCTGATCGGCTATCGTTACGCCCGAGGCGTCAGCTACCGGGTTACCGGCCGCGTCCGTCAGGCTGACGGTGATGCCGGGAAGGCCCTGGTCCGTGCCGGGGGTGAAAATACCGTCGCCGTTAACGTCCAAGAACGCCAGATCGCCAAGCGTGGCGGTCTCAGTGTAGCCCGCGTCGATGTCCGTCTCGTTCTCGCCGCTGCTCAACGTAATTACGTCCGTCGAGCCGGTCGCGTCGATGTCCGAGTCGTTGTTTTCCGCATCATCAGCCGAGCCGTTCACGTTCTCAAGCGTCGGCTGTTGCGCCGCGTTCGGATTGGTGAAGGTCACGATGTAGTCGCCGGGTAGCAGGTTGGTGAATAGGTAAGCACCCGTGCCGTCAGTCGTCTGATCGGCTATCGTTACGCCCGAGGCGTCAGCTACCGGGTTACCGGCCGCGTCCGTCAGGCTGACGGTGATGCCGGGAAGGCCCTGGTCCGTGCCGGGGGTGAAAATACCGTCGCCGTCAACGTCCAGGAACGCCAAGTCGCCAAGCGTGGCGGTCTCGATGTAGCCCGCGTCGATGTCGCGCTCGTTCTCGCCGCTGCTCAGCGTAATTACGCCCGTCGAGCCGGTCGTGGGATCGGCATCCGAGTCATTGTTCTCCGCGTCGTCGGCTGAGCCGTTCACGTTCTCGAGCGTCGGCTGTTGCGCCGCGTTCGGATTGGTGAACGTCACCACGTAGTCGCCGGGGAGCAGGTTGGTGAATAGGTAAGCACCGTTGCCATCAGTCGTCTGATCGGCTACCGTTGCGCCCGAAGCGTCAACTACCGGATTACCGGCCGCGTCCGTCAGGCTGACCGTTACGCCGGGAAGGCCCTGGTCCGTGCCGGGGGTGAAAATACCGTCGCCGTCAACGTCCAGGAACGCCAGATCGCCGATGGAGGCGGTCTCGATGTAGCCCGCGTCGATGTCGCGCTCGTTCTCGCCGCTGCTCAGCGTGATCACGCCCGTCGAACCCGTCGTGGGATCGGCATCCGAGTCATTGTTCTCTGCGTCGTCGGCCGAGCCGTTCACGTTCTCGAGCGTCGGCTGTTGCGTCGCGTTCGGATTGGTGAACGTCACCACGTAGTCGCCGGGGAGCAGGTTGGTGAACAGGTAAGCACCGTTGCCATCAGTCGTCTGATCGGCTACCGTTGCGCCCGAAGCGTCAACTACTGGATTACCGGCCGCGTCCGTCAGGCTGACGGTGACGCCGAGAAGGCCCTGGTCCGTGCCGGGGGTGAAAATACCGTCGCCGTCAACGTCCAGGAACGCCAAGTCGCCAAGCGTGGCGGTTTCGATGTAGCCCGCGTCGATGTCGCGCTCGTTCTCGCCGCTGCTCAACGTGATTACGTCCGTCGATCCCGTCGTGGGATCGGCATCCGAGTCATTGTTTTCCGCATCATCAGCCGAGCCGTTCACGTTCTCGAGCGTCGGCTGTTGCGCCGCGTTCGGATTGGTGAACGTTACCACGTAGTCGCCGGGGAGCAGGTTGGTGAATAGGTAAGCACCGTTGCCATCAGTCGTCTGATCGGCTACCGTTGCGCCCGAAGCGTCAACTACCGGATTACCGGCCGCGTCCGTCAGGCTGACGGTGATGCCGGGAAGGCCCGTGTCAGTACCGGGGGTGAAAATGCCGTCGCCGTCAACGTCCAGGAACGCCAGATCGCCAAGCGTGGCGGTCTCAGTGTAGCCCGCGTCGATGTCCGTTTCGGATTCGCCGCTGCTCAACGTAATTACGTCCGTCGAGCCGGTCGCGTCAATGTCCGAGTCGTTGTTTTCCGCATCATCAGCCGAGCCGTTCACGTTCTCAAGCGTCGGCTGTTGCGCCGCGTTCGGATTGGTGAAGGTCACGATATAGTCGCCGGGGAGCAGGTTGGTGAACAGGTAAGCGCCGTTAGAGCCGGTCGTCTGATCGGCTACCGTTGCGCCCGAGGCGTCAGCTACCGGGTTACCGGCCGCGTCCGTCAGGCTGACGGTAATGCCGGTAAGGCCCTGGTCCGTGCCGGGGGTGAAAATACCGTCGCCGTTAACGTCCAGGAACGCCAGATCGCCAAGCGTGGCGGTCTCATGTAGCCCGCGTCGATGTCCGTCTCGTTCTCGCCGCTGCTCAACGTAATTACGTCCGTCGAGCCGGTCGCGTCAATGTCCGAGTCGTTGTTTTCCGCATCATCAGCCGAGCCGTTCACGTTCTCGAGCGTCGGCTGTTGCGCCGCGTTCGGATTGGTGAAGGTGACGATGTAATCGCCGGGCACCAGGTTGGTGAATAGGTAAGCGCCGTTGCCGTCAGTGGTCTGATCGGCTACCGTTACGCCCGAAGCGTCAGCTACCGGGTTACCGGCCGCGTCCGTCAGGCTGACCGTTACGCCGGGAAGGCCCTGGTCCGTGCCGGGAGTAAAAATACCGTCGCCGTTGACGTCCAGGAACGCCAGATCGCCAAGCGTGGCGTCGCAATTAATTATGTTAATGGTAACACTTGCCGTATCACCACAAGTAGTTCCATTACCGTCAGCTGATACAATCACGAAGTACTCTAACGTATTTTCATCAGCAGTAACATCAAGCATTTCACCAAGTCCAACGAAGTTTCCATTAGCAGGTGGACCCGCAAACCATAAAAAATTTAAGTTTGCATTAGGATCATTAGCGGGAGCTAAAGTTCCACTAGCATCTAAGGTCAATGTACTTCCTTGGCAATAAAAATTGTCGCTCACCGTAGCATTAGCTACTGGGTTTAGATTTACATCAACCGTTACCCTGACGTCATCGACCCTTACACAAATACCTGAAGCATCTCTAACCGTCAACTGGTAAGTTGTCAGAAATAATGGACTTACAGTAATTGTCTGAGAAGTGGTACTACCATCAATCGATGTAGGATCGCCCGTTGCGACAACCCAGTTATAGCTTGTTCCAACTGAGTTGGAAGCATCAATAGTTACGCTTCCACCCTGACAAACTACAAGATCACCTCCAGCATCAGCTGAAATTGCTTCCCGTACTAATACAGAAGTCGAAGTCGATGTTGAACAGCCTTCTGCTGATATAGTAGTCAATTCAATTACATAAGAACCTTGAGCTGAATAGGTAACCATCGGATTAGGACCGGTGGCGGTACCGGGAAATGAAGGACCGTTGAATGTCCATTCATAAGTAGATCCTGTGACCGAAGGTGAAACTGAATAAGTCGTGATCTCATTTGCGCATATCTCAGCTGGACCGGTGATTACAACATTTTGATCTGTAAATGTAGATACCATTGTCGAAGCTGTAGCAACACAGTTGTTAGCGTCAGTAATAGTAACCGTATAAGTACCGGCGACTACATCTGTCAAAATTGGATTAGTAGAAGCATTGAAACTCCATGCATAACTATAATCAGGAGTTCCGCCTGATGCTACGGCCGTCAAAGTAGTAGTGGTTCCCTCACAAATATTCTTATCAGGATCAGTATTTGCTGTGAGCTGACTGGGGTTAGCCAATGTACGTGTGACCGTGGCTGTACATCCATTAGCATCCGTTACCATGAATGTGTAAGTACCGGCAGGGAGTTCGCGGAAATCACGACCGTTGATAAGTGTACCAACTTGTGGACTTATTGAATAAGTGAAGGGAGCTGTACCTGTAGTTGAGGCAGCTATAATGATCCGGCCAGTCTCATCATTGATGCAACCTGGATTAGTTGACAATTCAACTACAGCATTAGGTCCACCTATACTATTAATCGTAATTGTACCAATATTTACTGGACAGGTGTTATTTCCCCATTCTCCTGATACATCATAAGTACCGGCGGTTAAACCTGTAAACGTGTAGCTATCCGCATTATCACTACCGCCAACAGTAAAGTTTGTGCCCACTAGCTGAAACAATAAGCTGAATTGATCTGGATTATCCGGAAAAGTCACCGTAATGGTTCCATTATCATCACCACAAGTCGCATCCGTCTTGGTTAGTGTGCCTTCCGGCGTGTCCAAAATAGTTACCGTGGCATTATCGCTTGCGGAGCAACCGTTGCGGGTAGCCGTCAGGCTGACCGTGGCCGTGCCGTTGCCCAACTGGTTGACGGGCAGCGCGTAGGTCACCACGTGAGGACCGGCACCCGTGGCCGTGGCCGGACTGGCATTCGCGCCGAAGTTCCAGGCGTAAGTCGTGCCTCCGGGGTTGGCCGGAGCGGTGAAAGTGATCGAAGAGCCGGAACAGACTGCTTGATTGGCAACCGTGGCCGTGGGCAGCGGCTTGATCGTTACCGTGGCAACGTCCGTGTCCGTACAGCCGTTGGCGTCGGTGGCCGTAACCGTGTAATTCGTTGTCGCGGTGGGGCTGACCGTGATGGTCGCGCCCGTCAGGTTACCCGGCATCCAGCTGTAGGTCTTGGTGCCCGTGCCGCCCGTGGCCGAGGCCGTTAGCGTCGTGGACTCACCCACGCAGATCGACTTGTTGGGACCGGCGGCGGCAACCAACTGAGCCGGATTGGTCAGCGTGCGCGTAACCGTGGCCGTACAGCCGTTGGCGTCCGTCACCGTGAAGGTGTAAGTGCCGGCGGGAAGGTTACGGAAGTCGCGGGCGTTCACCACCGTGCCCGCTTGCGGGTTGATCGAGTAGGTGAATGGAGCCGTGCCCGTCGTCGAACCGGCAATAACCACGCGGCCCGTGTTCGCGCCAAAGCAGTCGGGGTTAGTCGTCACCGAGGCCGTGGCCGTTGGACCACCAATATTGTTGATCGTGATGGAGCCGAGAGAAACTTCACACTGCCCATTACCCCAACGTGAAGTAATTTCGTAGATCCCTGGTGCCAGTCCACTAAATGTGTAGCTGCCCGAATCATCAAGAATATTTGAAATGAAATTCGTTCCGTCAGAACTGAATTGAATACCGTTCCGATCCGGATTATCCGGGAAGGTTACCGTGATAGTTCCATTATCATCACCGCAGGTCGCATCCGTCTTGGTCAGCGTGCCTTCCGGCGTGTCTTGAATGGTAATTGTCGCCTCATCATTAGCCGAACAACCGCTCAGGGTAGCCGTCAGGCTGACCGTGGCCGTGCCGTTGCCCAGCTGGTTGACAGGTAACGTGTAAGTCACCGTGTGCGGACCGGCACCCGTGGCCGTGGCCGGACTGGCGTTCGCGCCGAAGTCCCATGCGTAAGTCGTGCCCGCAGGATTCGAAGGAGCGGTAAAGGTTATCGAAGATCCAGAACATAGTCCTTGATTGGCAACAGTAGCCGTGGGCAGCGGCTTGACCGTTACCGTGGCAACGTCCGTGTCCGTGCAGCCGTTGGCGTCGGTGGCCGTAACCGTGTAATTCGTTGTCGCGGTGGGGCTGACCGTGATGGTCGCGCCCGTCAGGTTACCCGGCATCCAGCTGTAGGTCTTGGTGCCCGTGCCGCCCGTGGCCGAGGCCGTTAGCGTCGTGGACTCACCCACGCAGATCGACTTGTCGGGACCGGCGGCGGCAACCAACTGAGCCGGATTGGTCAGCGTGCGCGTAACCGTGGCCGTACAGCCGTTGGCGTCCGTCACCGTGAAGGTGTAGGTGCCGGCGGGAAGGTTACGGAAGTCGCGAGCATTCACCACCGTGCCCGCTTGCGGGTTGATCGAGTAGGTGAATGGAGCCGTGCCCGTCGTCGAAGCAACAACCAGAACTCGGCCCGTGGCGGCACCGAAGCAGTCGGGATTAGTTACGGTTTGAGTAGCAGCCGTGGGACCACCGACGTTACCGACGGTGATCGTGCCGATAGTGACCGGACAGTCCAAACCGCCCCAACGGCCGGTAATCGTATAGACCCCGGGAGACAGATTGGAGAACGTATAAGAACCGATGTTATCGGCCAAATTTGCAAAACTAGTTCCGTTTACACTGAACTGGATACCCGTACGGTCCGGATTATCCGGGAAAGTCACCGTGATGGTACCGTTATCGTCACCGCAGGTCGCATCCGTCTTGGTCAGCGTGCCTGCCGGCGTGTCCAAAATAGTTACCGTGGCGTTATCGCTTGCGGAACAACCGCTCAGGGTAGCCGTCAGGCTGACCGTGGCCGTGCCGTTGCCCAACTGGTTGACGGGCAGCGCGTAGGTGACCACGTGAGGACCGGCACCCGTGGCCGTGGCCGGACTGGCATTCGCGCCGAAGTTCCAGGCGTAAGTCGTGCCTGCGGGGTTCGAAGGAGCGGTAAAGGTTACCGTTGAACCGGAACAGACTGCTTGATTGGCAACCGTGGCCGTGGGCAGCGGCTTGACCGTGACCGTGGCAACGTCCGTGTCCGTACAGCCGTTGGCGTCGGTGGCCGTGACCGTGTAATTCGTTGTCGCAATGGGGCTGACCGTGATGGTCGCACCCGTCAGGTTACCCGGCATCCAGGTGTAGGTCTTAGCGCCCGCGCCGCCCGCAGCCGAGGCCGTTAGCGTCGTGGACTCACCCACGCAGATCGACTTGTCGGGACCGGCGGCGGCAACCAACTGAGCCGGATTGGTCAGCGTGCGCGTAACCGTGGCCGTACAGCCGTTGGCGTCCGTCACCGTGAAGGTGTAAGTGCCGGCGGGAAGGTTACGGAAGTCGCGGGCGTTCACCACCGTGCCCGCTTGCGGGTTGATCGAGTAGGTGAACGGAGCCGTGCCCGTTGTCGAACCGGCAATAACCACGCGGCCCGTGTTCGCGCCAAAGCAGTCGGGGTTAGTCGTCACCGAGGCCGTGGCCGTTGGACCACCAATATTGTTGATCGTGATGGAGCCGAGAGAAACTTCACACTGCCCATTACCCCAACGTGAAGTAATTTCGTAGATCCCTGGTGCCAGTCCACTAAATGTGTAGCTGCCCGAATCATCAAGAATATTTGAAATGAAATTCGTTCCGTCAGAACTGAATTGAATACCGTTCCGATCCGGATTATCCGGGAAGGTTACCGTGATAGTTCCATTATCATCACCGCAGGTCGCATCCGTCTTGGTCAGCGTGCCTTCCGGCGTGTCTTGAATGGTAATTGTCGCCTCATCATTAGCCGAACAACCGCTCAGGGTAGCCGTCAGGCTGACCGTGGCCGTGCCGTTGCCCAGCTGGTTGACAGGTAACGTGTAAGTCACCGTGTGCGGACCGGCACCCGTGGCCGTGGCCGGACTGGCGTTCGCGCCGAAGTCCCATGCGTAAGTCGTGCCCGCAGGATTCGAAGGAGCGGTAAAGGTTATCGAAGATCCAGAACATAGTCCTTGATTGGCAACAGTAGCCGTGGGCAGCGGCTTGACCGTTACCGTGGCAACGTCCGTGTCCGTGCAGCCGTTGGCGTCGGTGGCCGTAACCGTGTAATTCGTTGTCGCGGTGGGGCTGACCGTGATGGTCGCGCCCGTCAGGTTACCCGGCATCCAGCTGTAGGTCTTGGTGCCCGTGCCGCCCGTGGCCGAGGCCGTTAGCGTCGTGGACTCACCCACGCAGATCGACTTGTCGGGACCGGCGGCGGCAACCAACTGAGCCGGATTGGTCAGCGTGCGCGTAACCGTGGCCGTACAGCCGTTGGCGTCCGTCACCGTGAAGGTGTAGGTGCCGGCGGGAAGGTTACGGAAGTCGCGAGCATTCACCACCGTGCCCGCTTGCGGGTTGATCGAGTAGGTGAATGGAGCCGTGCCCGTCGTCGAAGCAACAACCAGAACTCGGCCCGTGGCGGCACCGAAGCAGTCGGGATTAGTTACGGTTTGAGTAGCAGCCGTGGGACCACCGACGTTACCGACGGTGATCGTGCCGATAGTGACCGGACAGTCCAAACCGCCCCAACGGCCGGTAATCGTATAGACCCCGGGAGACAGATTGGAGAACGTATAAGAACCGATGTTATCGGCCAAATTTGCAAAACTAGTTCCGTTTACACTGAACTGGATACCCGTACGGTCCGGATTATCCGGGAAAGTCACCGTGATGGTACCGTTATCGTCACCGCAGGTCGCATCCGTCTTGGTCAGCGTGCCTGCCGGCGTGTCCAAAATAGTTACCGTGGCGTTATCGCTTGCGGAACAACCGCTCAGGGTAGCCGTCAGGCTGACCGTGGCCGTGCCGTTGCCCAACTGGTTGACGGGCAGCGCGTAGGTGACCACGTGAGGACCGGCACCCGTGGCCGTGGCCGGACTGGCATTCGCGCCGAAGTTCCAGGCGTAAGTCGTGCCTGCGGGGTTCGAAGGAGCGGTAAAGGTTACCGTTGAACCGGAACAGACTGCTTGATTGGCAACCGTGGCCGTGGGCAGCGGCTTGACCGTGACCGTGGCAACGTCCGTGTCCGTACAGCCGTTGGCGTCGGTGGCCGTGACCGTGTAATTCGTTGTCGCAATGGGGCTGACCGTGATGGTCGCACCCGTCAGGTTACCCGGCATCCAGGTGTAGGTCTTAGCGCCCGCGCCGCCCGCAGCCGAGGCCGTTAGCGTCGTGGACTCACCCACGCAGATCGACTTGTCGGGACCGGCGGCGGCAACCAACTGAGCCGGATTGGTCAGCGTGCGCGTAACCGTGGCCGTACAGCCGTTGGCGTCCGTCACCGTGAAGGTGTAAGTGCCGGCGGGAAGGTTGCGGAAATCGCGGGCGTTCACCACCGTGCCCGCTTGCGGGCTGATCGAGTAGGTGAATGGAGCCGTACCCGTCGTCGTGCCCGCAATAACTACCCGGCCGGTAGCGGCACCGAAGCAGTTAGGATTCGACGTGATCGCAGCTGTAGCCGAAGGTCCACCAACATTATTGATGGTAATTGTACCAATCGTGACGGAGCAATTTCCATCACCCCACCGGCCCGTCACCGTATAATTACCAGGAGCGAGGCCGGAAAAGGTATAAGAACCAGCGTCATCCGCCAAATTGGCAAAGTTCGTTCCGTTGATGCTGAATTGAACACCGCCTCGATCCGGATTATCCGGAAAAGTAACCGTAATAGTACCGTTATTATCTCCACAGGTGGCATTCGTCCTGGTGAGCGTGCCTTCAGGAGTATCTAGAATACCAATTGTGGCATTATCAGAAGCAGAGCAGCCATTTCGCGTTGCCGTCAGACTAACGACGGAAGAACCATTTCCTAAAGGACTAGACGGTAGCGTGTAAGTCACCGTATGCGGACCGGCACCCGTGGCCGTGGCCGGACTGGCGTTCGCGCCGAAGTCCCAGGCGTAAGTCGTGCCTGCGGGGTTCGAAGGAGCGGTAAAGGTTACCGTTGAACCGGAACAGACCGCTTGATTGGCAACAGTAGCCGTGGGCAGCGGCTTGACCGTTACCGTGGCAACGTCCGTATCCGTACAGCCGTTGGCGTCGGTGGCCGTGACCGTGTAATTCGTTGTCGCAATGGGGCTGACCGTAATGGTCGCACCCGTCAGGTTACCCGGCATCCAGGTGTAGGTCTTAGCGCCCGCGCCGCCCGCAGCCGAGGCCGTTAGCGTCGTGGACTCACCCACGCAGATCGACTTGTCGGGACCGGCGGCGGCAACCAACTGAGCCGGATTGGTCAGCGTGCGCGTAACCGTGGCCGTACAGCCGTTGGCGTCCGTCACCGTGAAGGTGTAGGTGCCGGCGGGAAGGTTGCGGAAATCGCGGGCGTTCACCACCGTGCCCGCTTGCGGGCTGATCGAGTAGGTGAATGGAGCCGTACCCGTCGTCGTGCCCGCAATAACTACCCGGCCGGTAGCGGCACCGAAGCAGTTAGGATTCGACGTGATCGCAGCTGTAGCTGAAGGTCCACCAACATTATTGATGGTAATTGTACCAATCGTAACCAAGCAGTCCAATCCTCCCCAACGACTGGTAATCGTGTAAGTGCCGGGAGCTACACCAGTGAAAGTATATGATCCCGTATTATCCGCTAGATTGGCAAAGTCAGTTCCGTTGATGCTGAACTGGATTCCTGTGCGATTGGGATTGTCGGGGAAAGTAACCGTGATACTACCATTATTATCACCACAGGTCGCATCCGCCTTAGTTATCGTAGCGGCAGGCGTGTCCAGAATCGTCACCGTCGCGTCGCCCTGATCGCTACAACCGTTACGGGTAGCCGTCAGGCTGACCGTGGCCGTGCCGTTGCCCAACTGGTTGGCGGGCAGCGCGTAGGTCACCACGTGAGGACCGGCACCCGTGGCCGTGGCCGGACTGGCGTTCGCGCCGAAGTTCCAGGCGTAAGTCGTGCCTCCGGGGTTGGCCGGAGCGGTGAAAGTGATCGAAGAGCCGGAACAGACTGCTTGATTGGCAACCGTGGCCGTGGGCAGCGGCTTGACCGTGACCGTGGCGACGTCCGTATCCGTACAGCCGTTGGCGTCGGTGGCCGTGACCGTATAGTTTTGATTAGAAGTGGGGCTGACCGTAATGGTCGCGCCGCTTAGGTTGCCCGGCATCCAGGTAAACGTCTTGGTGCCCGTGCCGCCCGTGGCCGAAGCCGTAAGCGTCGTCGATTCGCCCAGGCAAATCGATCTGTCGGGACCGGCATTAGCAACAACAATGGCGGGGTTAGTCAGTGTGCGCGTAACCGTGGCCGTGCAGCCATTGGCATCCGTCACCGTGAAGGTGTAGGTGCCGGCGGGAAGATTGCGGAAGTCGCGATCGTTCACTACTGTACCAACTTGGGGACTGATGGAGTAGGAAAGAGGTGTGGTACCACCGGATCCGACGACAATCACTCGACCATTAGCTGATCCAAAACACGTCGGATTTACATCAAGCGATGTAGAGGCACTAGGACCTCCGACATTTCCCACGGTAATTGAACCGATCACTACGGAACAATTCCCGTCGCCCCATCTTCCACTAATCTGGTAATTACCCGGAGCAAGTCCGGTGAAAGTATAGCTACCCACATCATCGTTGCCTCCAACATCAGGGGTGGGTCCACTAATAGTATATAATACTCCTAAGCGGTCTGGATTATCCGGAAATGTGACCGTTACGGTACCGTTGTTATTACCACAAGTTGCATCAGTCTTGGTCAGTGTGCCTTCAGGCGTATCAAGTATACCAATTGTTGCATTGTCACTTACCGAACAACCATTACGAGTGGCCGTCAAATTAACTACCGCAGATCCATTACCCAGCGGAGTTGCGGGCAAAGTGTAGGTTACCGTATGAGGACCGGCACCCGTAGCCGTGGCCGGACTGGCATTCGCGCCAAAGGTCCAGGCATAAGTTGTACCCGCTGGATTATTCGGGGCCGTGAACGTGATCGACGAACCGGAACAGACGTTCTGATTGGCAACCGTGGCCGTAGGCAGCGGCTTGACCGTCACCGTGGCGACGTTCGTGTCCATGCAGCCATTGGCGTCCGTGGCCGTAACCGTATAGTTTTGATTAGAAGTGGGGCTGACCGTAATGGTCGCGCCACTCAGGCTACCCGGCATCCAGGTAAACGTCTTGGTACCCGTGCCGCCCGTGGCCGAAGCCGTAAGCGTCGTCGATTCGCCCAGGCAAATCGATCTGTCGGGACCGGCATTAGCAACAACAACGGCGGGGTTAGTCAGTGTGCGCGTAACCGTGGCCGTGCAGCCATTGGCATCCGTCACCGTGAAGGTGTAGGTGCCGGCGGGAAGATTGCGGAAGTCGCGATCGTTCACTACTGTACCAACTTGGGGACTGATGGAGTAGGAAAGAGGTGTAGTGCCACCGGATCCGACAACAATCACTCGACCATTAGCTGATCCAAAACACGTCGGATTTACATCAAGCGATGTAGAGGCACTAGGACCTCCGACATTTCCAACCGTAATCGTGCCGATCGTTACCAAACAATCTCCATTACCCCACTTACTCATTACCGTGTATGTTCCCGGTGCTACGTTATTGAATGTGTATGATCCTACATCATCTGATAAATTGACAAAATTCACCCCGTTTATACTAAACAGAATGCCCGCGCGATCCGGGTTATCAAGAAAGTTAACGGTAATTGTACCATTGCTCGCACCGCAAGTCGCATTAGTTCTACTGAGACCTCCGGCAGGAGTATCCAGTATTCCAATATTCCCACTATCCGTAGCGGAGCACCCGTTACGAGTGGCAGTCAAAGTGGCTAGGCTCGAACCATTGCCCAACTGGTTTGCCGGTAGAGTATAAGTAACGGTATGAGGTCCAGCTCCTGTAGCAGTAGCAGGACTGGCATAAACACCAAAATTCCAGGCGTAAGTAGTGCCCGCAGGGTTAGCTGGAGCAGTAAAAGTTATAGATGATCCGGAACAAAGGGACTGAAACGGAACATCAGCGGTAGGCACCGGCTTGACCGTCACCGTAGCTACGTCAGTAGCCGTACAATTATTAGCATCCCTTACCGTAACCGTATAGTTTTGATTTGAGGTGGGACTAACTGTTATCGTAGCACCCGTTAAGTTTCCCGGCATCCAGGTAAAGGTCTTCGCACCCGTGCCACCCGTGGATGTTGCCGTGAGCGTAGTAGATTCACCAATGCAAATAGCTTCGTTCGGTCCGGCGTTAGCAACTAAATTGGGAGGATTAATTAAATTGCGTACTGCCGAAGCCGTGCAACCGTTCGCATCCGTTACCGTGAAGGTATAGGAACCTGCGGGAAGATTTACAAAATCACGAAGGTTAACAACATTGCCAACCTGGGGACTAATTGAATAGGTAAAAGGAGCAGTGCCAGTGGTAGGTTGAGCTATAATTATCCGGCCGCTGCTCGCACCGAAGCACGTCGGGTTATTAAGCAATGAACTCGTCACATTTGGTCCACTAGTATTACCAATTGTAATTGAGCCGATTACTACAGAACAATTCCCGTCACCCCACCGGCCCGTCACCTGATACGTACCCGGTGCAACACCGGTAAAGGTATAGCTTCCCACGTCATCGTTTCCGCCGATATCGGTGGTCGTTCCACTAAGCCGGAACAAAACTCCCAAACGGCTGGGGTTATCGGGAAAAGTAACCGTAATGGTACCGTTATCATCTCCACAGGTGGCATTTGTCTTGGTGAGCGTGCCTTCCGGAGTATCGAGAATACCGATTGTGGCATTATCAGAAGCCGAGCAGCCGTTGCGCGTAGCCGTCAGGCTGACCGTGGCAGAGCCGTTGCCTAGCTGGTTAGCGGGTAGCGTGTAAGTCACCGTATGCGGACCGGCACCCGTGGCCGTGGCCGGACTGGCATTCGCGCCAAAGTTCCAGGCATAAGTAGTACCGGCGGGGTTGGACGGAGCGGTGAAAGTTACCGAGGAACCGGAACAGACCGATTGATTGGCAACCGTGGCTGTCGGAACAGGATTTACCGTAACCGTGGCAACGTCGGTATCCGTACAATTATTAGCATCCCTTACCGTAACCGTATAGTTTTGATTTGAGGTGGGGCTAACCGTAATGGTCGGCGCGTCAGGTTACCCGGCATCCAGGTGTAGGTCTTGGCACCCGTGCCGCCGGCGGCCGAAGCCGTCAATGTCGTGGAACCGCCCACGCAGATTGCCTTATTAGGTCCGGCATTAGCGACGAGCTGAGTTGGATTATTAAGCGTACGCGTAACCGTACCCGTGCAACCATTGGCGTCCGTTACCGTAAAGGTATAGGTGCCGGCCGGGAGATTAACGAAATCACGTAGGTTTACTACGGTCCCAACTTGTGGGCTGATTGAATAAGTATACGGCCCGGTACCAGAGGTCGGGGCAGCTACAATAATCCGACCGCTATTGGCACCAAAACAGTTAGGATTGGTCAGTAACGAAGTAGTAACTGTAAAAGAACCACTCACGGATTTTGTAATAATATTAGAAGCTGAAAAACCACAACCGTTTCCTCGGCGTGCTAAACGACGATATTCCGTAGTTTGTGTGATTTGACCCGGATCATAGTTTTGTCCCGTGGCACCTGTAATATCTGTAAATGATCCAGTCGTAGCATTACGAAATTGCCACTGATAGCTAAGGGAGAAATCAGTTGAGCCTCCCGTTGCGGCCGTGCCCGTAATTATTGCAGGGTTATAAGTGCCACATTGCGTCTGATTACCTGATAACGTGCCCGGGTTAGTGGGTTGTTCCTGTACCTGTTTGGTTATCTCACCCGTGAAAATAAATCCGCAATTCGCCGAGTTACGACGCGCACCACGACGGTATTGCATCGTCTGCGTAATCGTTCCCGGATCATAATTCTGCCCCGTAGCTCCGGCAATATTACTCCAGGTGCCGCTTGTACCCGTACGCACTTGCCACTGATAAATAATCGTGCCGCCGGAACCACCGCTAGGAACAGTTCCAGTAATATTAGAAGGGTTGAATGCCGTACAGTTGGATTGATTTCCAGCTAATGAACCAGGATTAGAAATATTATCTAAAACCTCCTTAGTTACAACATTAGAAGTAAGCCAGGGGCAAGCTCCTGATTTGCGAACCTGCCGACGAATATAGGTTGTCTGATTAATAAATCCAGGATTAAAATTGGGTCCATTTTGTCCACTTACGGTAGTCCAGACTGAACTACCTGATTGTACTTGCCACTGGTATTGCGTACCGGCAGGTAATACATTACCAGTCACAGTAGCAGGATCGTATCCGCCACACTGGCTCTCATTACTGCCGATCGTTCCAGCATTTATGCCGGTGCAAGGATCACTACAACTTACGGTACCGGAGACAACCGTTGGGCAGCTGTTGTCATCGGTAACGGTCAGGCTATAAAAAGCACCACTGCTATAAGTTGCTGTATTATCATTATCGCCATTATTCCAACTGTAATATTTGTTTCCTGTCCCCCCGGAAACATTTGCCGTCAATGTAGCGGAGTTACCACTACAATTTACACTCACATTAACTACCGGAGCAGGCTGAATGTGGTAGTCAAAAGTATTGGTGTTCTGTGAAAAACCAGTTTCACAAGGGCAGCGAACCGAACGACGCAGCCAGTAAGAACCGGCACTAAGAGGAGGGCTATTATAGTTCTGACCACTACCGTTAGCCAAGTCCTGCCAGTCATTATTCATACTCAACGGCTTGATTTGCCAACGATAGATTGGCGTGCCACTCGTACATGTTACCGGCGTAGCATTAAGCTGAGGAGGATCGTAGGTGCCTCCGGCAGGAACACATTGCGTAATATTAGGCGTATTAATTGACCCACCAGTACTAGCAGGTACACAGCCGCCGCCACCGCCGCCGCTACAGTTAACTGTTCCCGAAATAACTGTCGGGCAACTGTTGTCATCTGTTACGGTGACACTGTAGCTTGCCCCATTAGGGTAATCCGCCAGATCGTCATTGTCACCGTTACTCCAATTATAATACAAGTTTCCAGTACCGCCGGAAGCATCAGCCCATAGAGTGGCTGCTGAATTGTCAGGGTAACAGTATTGAACAACGTTCACTGCTGGAGCGGCATAAATATGATAGTCAAATGTATTTGTGTTTTCCGAAAAATCGCTCTCACAAGGGCAACGAACCGATCGCCGTAACCAGTAAGAACCCACGCCCAATGCGGGACTATTATAATTCTGACCACTGCCGTTAGCCAAGTCCTGCCAGTCATTATTCATGCTCAATGGTTTGATCTGCCAGCGGTAAATCGGGTTTCCACTAGCACAAGTTACCACCGTAGCATTCAATTGCGGTGGATCGTAGGTGCCTCCGGCAGGAACACATTGGGTAATATTAGGCGTATTAATTGATCCACCAGTATTAGCGGGTACACAGCCGCCGCCGCCGCCGCAACTTACCGTACCTGACACTACCGTAGGACAACTATTATCATCTGTAACGGTGACACTATAAGCAGCACCATTGTTATACGAAGCTGTATTATCATTATCTCCATTACTCCAACTGTAGTACTTGTTGCCCGTACCACCTGAGACATTGGCCGTCAGAGTGGCAGAATTACCGCTACAGTTCGTGTTCACGTTTACTACCGGTGAAGAATAAATATGGTAATCAAATGTATTGGTATTTTGTGAAAAATCACTCTCACAGGGGCAACGGACTGATCTGCGTAACCAGTAGGAACCGGCACCGAGAGCCGGGCTATTATAGTTCTGACCACTACCACCGGCAAGGTTTTGCCAATCATTATTCATGCTCAATGGTTTGATCTGCCAACGGTAAATCGGGTTTCCACTAGCACAATTTACCACCGTAGCATTCAATTGCGGTGGATCGTAGGTACCTCCGGCAGGAACACATTGCGTAATATTGGGCGTATTAATTGATCCGCCGGTACTTGCCGGCACACAGCCGCCGCCGCCGCCGCCGCTACAGTTAACTGTTCCCGAAATAACTGTCGGGCAACTGTTGTCATCTGTTACGGTGACACTGTAGCTTGCCCCATTAGGGTAATCCGCCAGATCGTCATTGTCACCGTTACTCCAATTATAATACAAGTTTCCAGTACCGCCGGAAGCATCAGCCCATAGAGTGGCTGCTGAATTGTCAGGGTAACAGTATTGAACAACGTTCACTGCTGGAGCGGCATAAATATGATAGTCAAATGTATTTGTGTTTTCCGAAAAATCGCTCTCACAAGGGCAACGAACCGATCGCCGTAACCAGTAAGAACCCACGCCCAATGCGGGACTATTATAATTCTGACCACTGCCGTTAGCCAAGTCCTGCCAGTCATTGTTCATACTCAGCGGCTTGATCTGCCAACGGTAAATCGGGCTACCACTTGCGCAGGAAACTGCCGTGGCATTGAGCTGTGGTGGATCGTAAGAACCTCCAGCAGAAACGCATTGGGAAATTTGTGCCGGACTAATATTTCCACCGCCGCCCTGTGCTACCGGTACACAACCGCCGCCGCCGCCGCTCTGGCCCTGATAAGCAAAAGCATCTACAAATACAGGAGCATTCGTACTGGGATCACGGTAAGCATATATTTCGGCAGAAGTGGTTCCTCCGGGCGTAGTGCCGGACATTTGATAATTACTCCAATCTGAGTTTCCACTGACGATCTGCGAAGATTCACCTACCACCGAACCGGCATTGTTATAAAATTTTACGCCAACATATGTGCTTCCGGCTCCACCTAAATTCTTTACCTGTGCGCTCACACAATAAGTCTGTCCAGCTTGTATAACAACTACCTGACCTACATATGAACCGGCATCATTCATTCGGAATGACTTGTCTCCCTGATATATATTTGAGTTCCCAGCCGTAGCAACGGAAACAACGAAACCACCCCCACTGGTAGTCCACGAACTAGTCCCTGATTCAAATCCAGGGTTGGAAAGCGTATTATTATTGCACGCCAACTCCTTAGTATCAGGAGATACATCTCCTAACACTAGATCATTTGGTAGATAACCTGTTAAATCACTTGACTTATCTTTATCTGTTACATCTTTATTGTATATTCCAAAACTCCATAAATTCACTTCATCATTAGAAGCATAGGTACCCACCTGAGCATTGAGACCGAATGCCGCCATGGTTAGTACGGCCGATAAACAGCAAGTTTTTGTAAATAAGCTCATACCTAAAGCCGAAGCAGTAAAATTATTCATGTAGCGAGAGTTGAAATCGAATGAAAGAATCAGCTTCGGGATGAAGCAAATACCTGAAAATGAGTTGATAAAAAGAGTAAAAAATTCTTTCATTACGATAGTTAATGGTGGGAAACCCACGGGCATACAAAAATCGTAATCGCTCTCAACCAGATGGTCGAAAAAGATCACGCATAACAATATTTACCAGATCGGTTGATCACCAATCAGGTTCAGTGGAACAAAAATCCAGGGGGGAACAAATACATAAAATCACATCAGCCGAATCATCCTATCTGGACAACTGCTATGTGATTGTTTTCAGCGCGGGGGCACTGCTTAAATATATGGGGGGGGAGGGGGAGAAATATTGACAACGAGCTATTTTTCTTGCTCATGTCCTCCATGTGATAGCACAAAGATAGGAATCATTTACATATGAAGGTGCAATTTACTTTCTTTCCTCAAAATTTGAACAGTTCCCATCTCGATCACGTATTTTTTATAAGATCGTTAAAAGAACCACCACCAAACACTATAACTCATAACGTAATTTTTCCGTTTTTTTCAAAATTTCTGCTTGGGCCGTGCCCCGGCCTGACGGCCGGGTCGGGCTATCCGGCACTCTCTTCCTTCCGCCCCGCAGGGGCGTCAGTTCGTTCAAACAACGCCTCCTATCCCTCACGCGGGGGCTGCGCCCGTACTTTTGTAGGCGGCGTTGCCGCTGGTATTTTAGTACTTTAGACTAAACCCGTGCTTACTCATCACCTCGAAAGATCGTTTATGATCGGGAGAAGCCGCGAAGCTAACCCTTATTCCTTCGATCCCTCACCTCGAAAGATCGCTTTGCGATCGAGAGAAGCAGCGCAGCTAATCCTGGTTCCCTGCGTGAGGTGCCTGGACGGGGTTCCGCGTAGCGGACAGTGCGCAGCACCGAGCGAACAGCGAGCCGGGAAGGGACCGGCCGGCCCGCTCAGGGACGGACACGCCCGCTCATTAATAGGTAGTAAATAGGAGGTAGCAGGTAGAAGGTAGTAGATAAACTATACGTACTGATTCTCCCGTCTGCCGTTGAGTAGAATCAGCGGACCATCACCGGTACAACCCGGCTACGCTCCGCGCTAACCACGTGCAGATAGCAGAGACCGACCGCGCCGAAATCAGTGCGCCGGAAAGGTAGCATGGCCCGCCCATTGGCGTCGGTAGTCAGGGTTTGTACGCTGAGACGGCGGCCCAAGGGGTCTACCAGACTGACGGTAACGGACTGGAGCGGCGCGGCACTGATTAGTAGCTCGCCCGCACCGGCAACCGGGTTGGGATGGAAATCAGCTAACAGATTGCTTACTACCGGAGTGGAGACAGCCGGTCTGGTCAGCTGAATCGGCACAACGTCCCCCCCGCGGCGGTAAATCTCCGGAGTCAGCCCCAGGCGATCGTAATTTGCTGCCGTAAGCAGGGTGATGGAGTGGTTAGCGGCAGCGAAATCAGGCAGTTCAATGACTATTTTTTCCTCCTTACCGGCCGCCGTCTCCCGAACGATTATCACGTTCAGGCGGTCCTCCACCTGTCGGTGGTCTACCCGAATGCCCGGTGCGGCAGATATGACCGGAACTCCATCGGTTTTCAGGGGAGGGAGTTGCAGGCTAAATTGTCCCCCCCAATCGTCCGGTGTGAGGGTCAGTTCGAGTGAAACGCTTCCCCCGGTTGGGCGAACTTGTAAATCTACCGGTTCCGCGCTGCGTTTTGCCGCCGTTTCGCTACCGGCCCACTCAGCCAGGGAGGCGGATACGTCACCCACTTTGAGGGCCGAGAAATCGAGCGATGGCATGGCACCCGTCATACCGGCTTCGGCCACCGAAATTTGGCGAGGTATCGCCGTATTCAGGATGTCCTCCACTCCTTCCAAATCAAAATCAGCCGGCCAGAACAAATAACTGTCATTGTCCGGAAAGCCATCGGAAAAGCCGAGGATGGCGCGGCGAATGTGTACCAGGTCCAGTGTGGAGATGCTACCCGAAGCATTGACATCGGCGGCCAGCAGGGCGCGGTTAGCGGTCAGTTCCTGGATGCCGAGGATGTGGCGCGTGATGAGCACGATATCGAGGGTGCTGACACCCGCCAGCCAATCTTCAGCCTTGACGGGCAGGATTTCCCAGTCCGCCCCCACCCCGAGCTGGTCGAACATATAGGTGCCGGTGCTGGTGGATAAGGTATCGCGTTCCAGCGGCCCGACCAGATAAACAGCCGTTTGGGCCACGGGGCTACCGTCGGCCATCACCAAGTTACCACCTAAGTTGACGGAGGCATCGGGGCCGGGGCACCAGTCGAAGTTGTTGTCGTCCTGAATCAGAATGTAGGTGGTGCAGTACTCGTGGTTGCGGCCGCCGGTAGTGCCGTCGGGGTTAACGATATAGGGATTGTCAGCCTGATCCCAGGCGTGGATCTCTACCTCCTGGTAACCGATGTGGTCGCAGGTGAAGGTGAGTCCGGTCTGCCCGTAGACAGCCGGCTCCCCTACCCGATTGATGCTGTATTCCACGGGGCCGGAACAGTCGGTCACGTCGCTGGCCACGAATTCCTGCGCCCAGATAGCTACCGATGCCAAGTCGGGCGTACCGTCGCCGTCGGCATCCGTACCCTCGGGCACGCTACTGAGGGTTCCGGTCAGGCCGGCAATACAGATGGGCGACGGGCCGGTGCAGTCGACAACCGAGAAGGGAATATCCGCGATGGAGACGTTGCCGCAGCCATCCTTGACGATGATCCGAATGCTGTGATCGCCGATGAAAAAGGTATCGGTAAAGGTAAACTTGGGGTAAAGGGCTACGAAGGGATTGTTCTCCGTCAGGCTAAAATCAAAGATACTGTCGCGTCCCTCATCGAACAGGATCTCGATCTCGATTGAATCGGGCGTGCATTCCTCGGTGATGAAGAAGCGAAACTCGATCTCGCGCGAGCAGTTTTCCAGATCGGTGATACAGTAAGGAAACTGCTGCGAGGTGACGATGACCGGCGGCGTGGTGTCCGTTACCTTGATGAGTTGACGGTACCGGTAGTAACCGGTAGGGTTGACCTGTCGCCAGAACCCGGCGGGGTTGTCGCAACCCGTACCGGCGGCCGGAATCTGGTTGTCGATCAGTGAATCGCGGTCGATGGCGGTGGCGAAGGGACGGCGGACCAGCCACACGGCCTCGTCGCCGGCCAGTTGGTCGCAATCCTCGTCGCGGCCGATCACCAGGGGATCGGAAAAGCCGTCGTACTCGCACCAGTTGATGACCTCGTAGGTGCGCTCCAGTTTGAAGCAGGCACCGGCGGCCACGTTGAAGCGTCGTTCGTCGAGACTGACGGCCAACAGGTCGCAGCTATTTTCGTAGACCCGGATCGAATCCGCGTTGATCTGGCCGCATTCTCCCTCGCCGTCCGCCGGAAAGCGGATAGCATAGTCGTGTTGCGGCATCACATTAATGACCTGCTGGCAGACCGGACTCTGGTTACCGGCCGGGTCGGTGTACTGGAACCGCCGGATGATCTGGCCGATGCCACAGTTGCCGCGCTGGTCCAGTGCGGTCAGTTCGATCGGCACGCCGTCGGTGCAATCCGTTCCCTCCAGGGGAGCCGCACCGAAAAGGCCGGTAAGCGTAAGTGGTGTCCGTCACGTCGAAATCGGTAGCCAGTGCGCTGCAAAAGATAGTCCGGTCGGCCGGGGTCAGGCAAATGGGGGCGATCTTATCTTCCACTTCCACCATCAGCCAGCAGATGGAGCTATTTCCGCGCTGGTCGGTCACGCGCAATTCCACCATTACTTCGGTGTTCAGGTCACAGCAGTCGAAGGCGACCGTGGGGCCGAAATCGGTCGGCCCGGCGGCGGGCGTACAGTCGCTACTGGCAAAGAAGCGGCGCACGGCCAGGGTAACCGCGCCGCAACCGTCAAAGGAGTTCACATTAAAGTCACCGGCCACCACCGTATTGGGGCCGTTGCCATTTAGCGAGACGCGCAACCCGTCCTCGCAGTTGGCCTGGGGCGGCTGCCGGTCTTCCACGATCAGGATGTAGGCGACGCTGGTGCGGTTGCCACACTCATCGGTAAACTCGTAGGTAACTTGCAGTGGCTGGTTGGGCAGGTCGGTTAGCAAGCGGTTTTGCTCGCTCAGTAAGTTTACGCCCGCTAGTACGAAGCTGGGATCGGGGTCAAAGGGGTCGGTCACCCGAACCTGCGTGGTGACGGGTCCACAGTCGTCGGACACCTGCGGCAGGGGGGCAAAAAAGCCGGCCCGGCAATTGTTCCAGAAGCCACCTATATATAAGGTGTCGTTGCTGACTCGAAAATCTTCCCCCTGGGCGTTCGGAATACCACCGAAAACGGGGGCTGATCGGTCGCGCAATTCCACCAGTTGGTAGCGGCTGACCTGCACACCGGTCTGGCACCAGTCGAAGAAATTAAAGATGCGGGTAGCCTTTAGACCGTCACCGCAGGTTTCTTCCAGCGAGGAATTGATAATGGCCACCGCCAAATTACCGTAATTCCCGATGAGGGGCGCAAAGCCGGTAGGCGTAGGCACCAACGGAAAAATCTGCGCCGGGGCGGCCGGTACGCCATTCTCATCCACCGGCCCGGCATAATCGCAACCGTACACCAGGCGGGCGGGCGGCAGCACCATATCTCCGAGATCGGGAATACGAGCCGAAAGCACTTGGTCGCAGCTACTAGAATTCCCCGCCTGGTCGGTAAATACGAACGTGCGTCGCAGCACGGGTACCGTTTCTTCGGGGCAGTCATCCACGGGTAGTGGTGCATCGCTAACGCAGACCGTCGTTCCGCCGCAGGCATCGACGGGACCGAAGTTACCGCCCTGACCGGGGTATCCGGTACGGGCGAGGCGATTCAGTACTACTTGGGTAGCGGCAGTAATGGGGGTCAGCAGGTTTCCCGTTTCATCCAGTTCGTAACACACCTGATTCAGAGGAGCTTCATTAAAGTCAGTGGTCAGCAGGGCACGGCGGTAAGTTAGTGGGGCCAGGGGCAAACCGGCGATACGGCCGCCGTCCAGTCCACGTACGCTCCAGCGGTAGCCGCCCTGGGCGGAAAACTGTCCGGTCAGCGTCAGCAGCGTGTAGCGGATACCCGCTCGCAGGTAGACGTTCAGCCGAGTGCGCGGCGCGGCCGCGCCGGTCAGCGGGGCCGAGGCGGTGGCAAAAAGGCCTTGACACGGGTCGACGGCACTAAACGGATTATTATAAATGGCCCCCGTACCGCCGCCCCAGTCACTATCCAGTTCCAGCAGATAGCTGCCGGTGGCATTTACGATGAAGGAAAGGGTATCATAAGCCTGGCTCGGTACGAGGGGCTGGTTAGGCGGCAGCACACAGGCTAATGAGGAGGCACTGAGCGTGGGTTGGCCGGGGGGAATGTTGCCCACCAAAGCCTGCACGTTTTCGGTAATTGTCAGGCTATCGGTAGCGGCGGGGCAGAGTGGGGCCACGGGCTGGCCGTCGTCGTAGGCACTCACGTTACCCCAGCAGGCCAGGCTGGAGTCGCCGGTCAGGGAATCCACTCGTAGCAATTCATAGATGAAATCGCCCGTACCGTCGATTTGGCCGTCGGCCGGCTGCGTGCCGTCGAGTACGCGCACGCGGTAGTCCGTCCACTCGCCACATATGGGTAGCACGGGCAGCACCATCTCGGGCACCACCAAGGCATCGCAGCCATCGTTGAGGGTGACGTTGATGAGGTTGACGCAAACTTCGGTGGACGGCCCGGCCGGTTGCACGGCGGCATTCACGAACAACGTAATGGTTCGCTGGGCGGTATTTCCCGCCGCATCGGCGGTGGACACCACCAGGGCGTACTGACCTACGGGCGCGGAGACCGAAAAGCGGGCGGAATCCAGGCGGGTGGTGTCGAGGTCGGCTCCGGCGGGTAGCGTAAGTCGGATTAGTAGCAACGTACCACATGCATCGGTCGCGGGCTGATCGAGGATGACCGTCGACCGGTCCTCGTCCTCACAAAAATCCAGGTCCGCTACCAGCGGCGCGACGGGGGCCGTGAATGCGGGTCCGGGTCCGCCGGTTACGGGCGAACAGGTAGGTTGACTGAAAAGGGTAGGATGCACCAGGCAGCACAGCAGGGCGGTCAGCACCAGGCTAACTAGAGCGGGCTTGCGCAGGCCGCTGGGGGGAAGAGTAAAGGCCGTCATGTCCAAATCGGTTTCGGGAATCACGGCACCGTCCGGCCTCGGCCGATCCACTGCTCATGCTTCCACGTATGTATGTGTAAAAATCATGGGGCGCACCTCGTTCCGGGAAGAACGGGGGCAGGCAAAAAGCATACGTAAAGCGAAGTGCGGCCCAGGCGTGGGCCACCGATGTGGATAGACTCTCAAAATGGGGATTTATCTCCCCGGCAATTTGGATTGGCTGCGGCCGCGCTAAAGCTGCGGCCTTCAATTGCGTAATGTAAATATACGTAAAGCTCTCGTTAGTGTTTCTTATAATACGAAATTTATTCGTAAATAAGCGAAAATTTAACGTTAGCTCAGTTAGGAAACGGTGTGCAAAATCTAATATATGTACCTTTTTCAACCGAGAGCGTGTTTTTTAGTACCTGCTCCTCTTCGGCCGGCGTACTACTTAAGGCCGTCACACTGGCAGCCATTTTGCTCCAATTTTCTTAACGCCGTCGTTAAACATTGATTAAAGCCGACCTCCGCGTTAAGCAAACGCCCTATGTTTGGGTCTCTATCGTTCACAACCCCTAACTTAACCGCCATGCTTCGTACCCTTGCTTTCCCCCTGTTCTTCGCCCTTATCTTTCTTTCTTCCTGCGGACCCCGCCTCAGCCCCTTCACCCAGCGGCTGTACGAGGAGCAAAATTTCACTCAGGACGAACTTAAGGAAATCCAATTTTACCTGTCTGAAGACCTCGTCCTCGTCCGTGATTTCAAGGATGGTGAGCGCCAAATCACCCGCGGTACGGTCAAGATCATCGACGGCCGCGAGGTCGAGCAGGTCATTATCAAGCGCAATACGCCGGGCGTTTTCGTCTTCAGCCCTAAGGAAAACCGCTTCGCCGTCTCCTTCGAGGAGTCCGACGACGCCTACCTCATGTTCGGCCCCAACCCCCGCAACAGCAACCGCTTCTCCATCCTCGCCGGAGACTGGGACCGCCAGCGTGGCGTCGGCACCGTCACCTACCGGGGCCTGGAGTGGAAACTCAGCAGCAAGGATGCCTATGCGGCCCTGCTCATTCCCATCAAGCGGCTGCGTAACCAGGAGACCACCGGGCGGGTGGCCGGGGGTCGGAAGGTGAATAAATAACCCCCGCTACTCCAGCATCTCCCGCAACTCCTTCAACTTCATCATGCACTCGATCGGCGTCATGCCATTGATATTCACGTCCTGCAGGGCGGCCTTCAGGCGGCCGGCGGTGGGGTCGCTCGTCTCGAAGATGGAGAAGCTGCAGGGCCTCCGCGCTCAGTGCCTGGGCATCCACTCGCTTGGCGGCAATGGCAGCCTCGGTGTCGGCATCGGGGGCACTACCCAGGTGCTGGCTTTCCAGTTGCTCCAGCAGGGCGGTGGCGCGGGTCACGATAGAGGCGGGCATCCCCGCCATGCGGGCTACGTGGATTCCGAAACTATGCTGGCTGCCGCCGGAAATGAGCTTGCGCAGGAAAATGATCTTTTTGCCAACTTCCTTGATCGCGATGCTGTAATTATGGATGCGCGGCAACTGGTGAGCCAATTCGTTCAGCTCGTGGTAGTGGGTGGCAAACAGCGTCTTGGGCCGTGCCGTGCCGTTGTTGTGCAGGTACTCGGCAATCGACCAGGCAATTGAGATGCCGTCGAAGGTGCTCGTGCCGCGCCCGATCTCGTCCAGCAGAATCAGGCTGCGGTCCGTGATGTTATTCATGATGCTGGCCGTCTCGTTCATCTCCACCATAAAGGTCGATTCCCCGCTGGAGATATTATCCGACGCACCCACGCGGGTAAACACCCGGTCTACCAGCCCCAGGCGGGCCGATTCGGCGGGCACGAAACTACCCATCTGTGCCATCAGGCAAATCAGGGCCGTCTGCCGCAGCAGGGCCGATTTACCCGCCATGTTCGGACCGGTAATCATCATGATCTGCCGATCGTCGCGGTCCAGTAGCGTATCGTTGGGCACGTACTGCTCCCCCACGGCCAACTGCCGCTCGATCACCGGGTGCCGCCCCTGCCGGATGTCGATCACGAAGGAGTCGTCGATCTCCGGCTCCACGTAGCGCTGCTTGCGCGCCACCTTGGAAAAGCCGAGCAAACAATCCAGCCGGGCCAGCAAAGCGGCGTTCTTCTGCACCGGCCGGATGTAGGCCTGCAACTCGATCACCAGTTGCTCGTACAGCTCTTCTTCCAGTTGCAGAATCTTGTCCTCGGCCGAAAGTATCTTGCTTTCCAGCACCTTCAGTTCCTCGGTCACGTAGCGTTCGGCATTGGTCAGCGTCTGCTTACGCGTCCACTCGGCCGGCACTTGGTCCTGGTAGCGCTTGGTCACTTCCAGGTAGTAGCCGAACACGTTGTTGAACCCGATCTTCAAGCTGCTGATGCCGGTGCGCTCCACTTCGCGCTGCTGAATTTCCAGCAGGCGATCTTTCCCGTTCGTGATCAGGTCGCGCAGTTCGTCCAGTTCATCGTTATAGCCATCGGCAATCACGTTGCCCTTACTCAGGTTCACGGGCGGCTCGGGGCGCAGGCGCGTGGCAATGGTGTCGCATAGCTCGGGCAGGGGGTCTAGTTTGCCGCCGGTATCGGTTAGCCCCGCCGTGGTAGCGGCGGCCAGCACTTTCACCAGCGGCTCGATCCGGCAGAGGGCTTTGCCCAGTTGCACCAGCTCGCGGGGGTTCACCTTGCCCAGCGGTACCTTGGCGATCAGCCGCTCCAGGTCACCGATCTCGCGCAGTTGCTCATCTACGCCGGAGGCCAGACTGCCCGTCTCGAAAAACTCGCGCACCGCGCCGTGACGTTCGCGTATCCCGGCGGCGTCCTTCAGCGGCAGCACGATCCACTTGCGCAGCAGGCGCGCACCCATCGCAGTCACGCAGCGGTCCATGATCTTGATCAGCGGCACCCCGGTCTCGTGTGGGCTGTACAGCAACTCCAGGTTGCGGATCGTAAACCGGTCCAGCCACACGTAGCGGTCGGCCGGTATCCGCGCCACGGCACTGATGTGCTTCAGGTTATGGTTCTCCGTCGTCGCCAGATAGTGCAGCGCGGCACCGGCGGCAATCTGCGCCTCCAGCATGTCCTCGATCCCGAATCCCTTCAGGCTCACGGCCTCGAATTGCCCCAGCAACTTCTCCCGCGCGTAGTCATTGGTAAACACCCACTCATCCAGCGGACTCAGATAGTAGGTCTCGCCGTAGGTTTCCTTAAACCGTTTCTGGTGCTCCTTCGCTAGCAAGACCTCCTTCGGCCGGAAGCTCTGCAGCATCTTGTCGGTATAATCCGCGTCACCCTCGCAGATCAGAAATTCCCCCGTCGATATGTCCAATAGTGCCAGCCCAAACCGGTCGCGCTTACCGTAGTGCAGGCCGGCCAGGAAGTTATTACTGCGGTGATCCAGCAGTTTTTCGTCCACCGCTATTCCCGGGGTCACGATCTCCGTCACGCCCCGCTTCACGATCTTCTTGTCCTTGCTCGGCTTCTCCAGCTGGTCACAGATCGCCACCCGGTGGCCGGCCTGCACCAACCGCGGCAGGTAGGTATTTAAGGAGTGGTAAGGAAAACCGGCCAGCTCCACGTCCGAGCCGCCGTTATTCCGGCTCGTCAGTGTAATGCCCAGCACCTGCGCCGCCGTCACGGCATCTTCACCGAAAGTTTCGTAAAAATCACCCACCCGAAACAACAACAGTGCCGAGGGGTGCTTACTCTTCACGGCATTGTACTGCCGCATGAGGGGGGTCACTTTACCGCCTTTTTTTATTTTCACTCCGGCCACGTCAGGGATTGCTTTTGATCGGTTCGCAAGGTAGGGAACAATGCGAGAATAGCGGCGCGCAGACCAGTGAAGGTAACGGTAGGACCCTGATTTTATCGTACTTTAACCTACCGGCAGGTCGTGGGCGTGTCACCCCCGCAATAATGCGGGGCCGTCGGTCCCTTCCGGGCTTCGCTGTTCGCTCGGTGCTGTGCACTCCGCCGCTACGCGGACGGCCCCTCCAGGCACCTCACGCAGTCCCCACGCAACTTGCCCCGCCCTTAGCTGTTCACCCAACCGGACGCTTGGAACGTCCACCTCACCCCGCTCTCCTTACCAGCATCCGTACCCGATGATTACTGTTATTTCAGGAACCAACCGACCCGGCAGCCGCACCCTGGCCATTGCACGGGCTTACCTGGAACTCCTGCGCGAGCGGACGGACGAGCCGGTCGAACTACTCGATCTTCAAGACATCGACCCGGTGGCTTTCGCCACCACCATGTACAACCCGCGGCATACACCCGATTCGCTGCGCTTACTGCACGAGTCCCGTGTGCTTGAAGCAAAAAAGATGGTCATCTTTACCCCTGAGTACAACGGTAGTTACCCCGGTATTCTCAAAATCTTTATCGACGCTATCAGTGTACACCGGTATAAGGAGAACTTCTCCGGCAAACGTATCGCCCTCATCGGCGTGTCCAGCGGGCGGGCCGGAAACCTGCGCGGCATGGACCACCTGGGCGACAGCATTCAGCACATGGGCGGCGTAATCTACCCCCACAAGATACCCCTATCGGGAGCAGATAATCTACTGGATGAAGAATACCGGCTTACCGACCCGGAAACCCTGCAAACACTAGCCGACCAGGCCACTGCGTTCCTAGCCTTCTAGCGGCCGATGACCCTTCCCTGCGGACCATCCGCTCGAATTTGCCCTATATTTGCTCCCTGATTTGGATAAAAAACCCTCATGGCTAAAAATTTATTGATTGTAGAGTCTCCCGCCAAAGCGAAGACCATTGAAAAAATACTCGGAAAGGATTATACCGTAAAATCCAGTTTCGGCCACGTACGCGACCTCGAAAAAACCACCGATGCCGTAGACGTAGCCAATAATTTCAAACCCCACTATGTCGTCACCCCCGACAAGCGGAAAGTGGTCTCCGATCTCAAAAGCTGGGTCAAAAAGGTAGACGAGGTATGGCTCGCGACTGACGAAGACCGCGAGGGAGAAGCCATCAGCTGGCACCTGTGCGAGGTACTGGGCCTGAAGCCAGCCGAGACCAAGCGAATCGTTTTCCGCGAGATCACCCCCACGGCCATTAAGAAAGCCATCACCCAGCCCCGCACGGTGGACCTGGACGTAGTAAATGCCCAACAGGCCCGCCGCGTGCTGGATCGCCTGGTCGGCTACGAGCTATCACAAGTCCTTTGGAAAAAGATCAAGGGCGGCCTCAGTGCCGGCCGCGTGCAGTCGGTAACGGTGAAATTGGTGGTCGAACGCGAACGCGAGATCCAGAACTTCGAGGTACAGAATTTCTACCGTATCAACGCCATTTTCGACATTCGCAACGAACAGGGTAAAACCGTGGCCCTCAAGGCCGAGGGTAGTAACCGTTTCGATGATAATAAGTCGGCCCTGGAATTTTTGCGGAAATGCGTAGACGCCACTTTTACCATCGACAAGATCGAGGTGAAGCCGGCCAAGCGCAAGCCCGCACCGCCCTTCACTACCTCAACCCTCCAGCAGGAGGCCAGCCGCAAACTGTATTTCAATGTGAAGCGCACCATGTCGGTGGCTCAGCGGCTCTACGAGGCCGGGCACATTACCTATATGCGTACCGATTCGGTCTCGCTGTCCGATACGGCCCTGGCCGCGATCAAGGACGAGGTGGAGAAATCATATGGGGCCAAGTACGTCAAGATCCGCAAGTACAAGGGCAAATCAGCCGGGGCGCAGGAGGCCCACGAGGCCATTCGCCCCACCTACTTCGAGAAGCACGCCATTAGTAGCGGCGATACGGACGAGAAGAAATTATATGACCTGATCTGGAAGCGGACCGTCGCTTCCCAGATGGCCGACGCCGAACTGGAGAACACTACCGTCACTATCGGCATCTCCACGGTAAAGGACACTACCCTCAAGGCGAGCGGCCAGGTGCTACTCTTCGACGGTTTCCTTAAGGTCTACCTGGAAAGCGAAGACGACGAGGATGACGACGACAAGGAGGACGGCAACACCATCCTGCCGCCCCTCAACGAAGGCCAAAAGCTTCCCTTGCGGGAGATGACCGCCACCGAGCGTTTCACCCGGCCGCCCAGCCGTTATACGGAAGCCGGATTGGTCAAAAAACTGGAGGAACTCGGCATCGGCCGCCCGTCCACTTATGCGCCTACCATCACCAAGATCATGGATCCCGCCCGCGGCTACGTGACCCGCGAAACCCGCGATGGCGAAGACCGCGAATACGCGATCCTGACCCTGGCGAAAGGCGACATTAAAACCGCCAAAAAAACAGAAGTGACCGGCGCGGTCAAGAACCGCCTTTTCGCTTCCGATATCGGGGCGACGGTGAGTGATTTCCTCGACGAGCACTTCGATGAGGTCATGAACTACAGTTTCACGGCCGACATCGAGGCGAAATTCGACATCGTCTCCGACGGCAAGCTAGTCTGGACCGACATGCTGCGGGACTTTTACGACCCCTTCCACGAGGCCGTCGAGGAAACCACCGAGCAGGCCGACCGCGTAACCAAAGAGCGCCTGCTGGGCACCGACCCCGCAACCGGCCGCACCGTGCTGATCCGCCTGAGCCGCAACGGCCCCGTAGTGCAGCTGGGCGCGCCCGACGAACTGCTGCCCGACGAAAAACCCCGCTACGGCAACCTGCCCCGCGGCTTCCAGATGGATGACGTGACCATGGAAGATGCCATGAAGTGGCTGAGCCTGCCCCGCGACCTGGGGGTGCTGGAAGGCGAGGAAACCGTGGTGAGCAGCGGCCGCTATGGTCCCTACCTGCGCTACGGCGATAAGTTTATCAGCCTGCCCAAGGGGGAGGACCCCTACGAAGTGGGCAAGGCCCGCGCCCTGGAACTGATTGCCGAGTATAAGGACGCCAACCGACCCATTGCCACCTATAAGGACAAGCCGATTGTGAAGGGCAAGGGCCGTTTCGGACCGTTCGTGAAGTGGAACGGCCTGTTTGCCAACGTTTCCAAGAAGTATGACTTCGACCGCCTGACGCCCGCCGAGGCCATCGAACTGGTGCAGGCCAAGGAGGAAAAAGAAGCCAACCGCTACGTAAAACGCTGGGAATCTGACGGCATCGACATTGAGAACGGCCGCTGGGGACCCTTCATACGTTTCAAGAAGAAATCGGTTAAGATCCCGAAAAACGACAAGGGTGAACGGCTGACTCCCGAAGAGGCCGCCGAAATGACGCTGGAACAGGTAAAAGCCCTGATCGAGGGTGAGATCCCCGGTGCATTCGAGGTGAAGAAAAAAGCCGCACCGAAGAAGAAAAAGGCGGCGGCTAAGAAGAAGGCGGCACCGAAGAAGAAAAAGTAAGTTGCTGCGACCGACGCCTACGATGAACCCTTTTGCAAAGCAAAACGGATACATCGGAGGAGCGGAAACTTGCTGCGACCGGCCGACACCTTCGATGAACATTCGCCGGGAATTTTTTTTCAAGCGGGAGGCCTGGGTTTCGGCGAATGATGCGGCCGACGCCTACGATGAACCCTTTTGCAAAGCAAAACGGATACATCGGAGGAGCGGAATCTTGCTGCGACCGGCCGACACCTTCAATCCTTCAATCCCTTCAATCCTTAACGCTGCGTGAGGTGCCTGGAAGGGGCGGCGGTTAGCCGCAGCCCGCAGGGCCGAGCAGAATTGCGAGCCTGAAAGGGACCGACCCGGCCGCTAGGCCGGGGCACGCCCGAACAATTATAAAATTCATCCCGTTAACTGGAACTAAATTAACCAGCCCCATGGCAGATAAGAAAACCCCCACCCCGGCCCAGCCGCAACAGCAACAGGTTCAATTTGAGATGACCGAAGAGATTGCCGAGGGCATTTACAGCAACCTGGCGGTGATTGCGCACAGTAACAGTGAGTTCGTGATCGACTTTGTGCGGTTGCTGCCTAATACGCCCAAAGCGAAAGTGAAGGCGCGGATCGTGCTGACCCCACAGCACGCCAAGCGGCTGGTGCGCGCACTGCACGAGAATGTGCAGAAGTACGAGGCGCAGTTCGGTAGTATTAAGGAGCCGGACGGCAACAACAATAATGGGCCGCAGTTTCCGCCGATGAGCTTTACGCCCACGGCCCAGGCTTAGAGCTTGTTTTGTTATCTTGGCACCCCAACCATTCCGCTCCGTTCATGATGTCTCCGGCTTTTGCTCGTTTTTATCTGCGTACCGTATACCCCGGGTTTAGTATTGTTGACCACCCGGGTACCGATTGGCCGCGCCAGGCGGTGGTGCCGGTGATTCCCCATACCTCGAACCGCGATTTTCCCTTCGGTTTGCTGGCCCGGTCCATCATCGGGTCAGTACATCGGTTTTGTGGGTAAGGACAGTTTGTTCAAAGGTCCGATGGGTGGCGTGCTGCGGTGGTTCGGCGGCGTGGCGGTAGACCGCAGCAAGAGCAATAATTTTGTGGAAGCCACGGCGGCGGTCTTTGAAACCCACCCCGATTTTAAGCTCTGTATCACCCCGGAAGGGACTCGCAGCCGCGTGGAGAAATTAAAAACCGGCTTCTACTGGATCGCCCGTACCGCCGGGAGTACCGCTGGTGTTGTGCCGTTTTGATTTTAAAAACAAAGTGATCGAATTTGCCCCGCCCTTCCTGCCCACCGATGAAGAGAGAGACTTCCGCCGCATCTACGCCTATTTCGAGGGTGTTCAGGGCCTGATCCCCGCCAACGGTTTCCGGCCGGAGGTGGAAAATCTGCTGCCGACCGAACTGGTGGCCCGGGGCTGGGAGGAAGCGATGCGGGTCTACGACGCGCGCCGGCCGGCTAATTCCTGACCCATGCTGCTTAAAACCCGCGGCATCGTACTGCGGTCGCACAAGCACCGCGAATCCAGCCTGATCCTGGACGTGTATACCGAGGAACGAGGCCTGCGCAAGTACCTCATCAACGGCGTACGCGCCCGCAACTCCCGGGTCTCGGCCGGGCTGCTGCAACTGATGTCGCTGATCGAACTGGTGGCTTACGAACGGCGCGACCGGGACATCAACCGCCTGAAGGAAGTGCGGCCCGCCCACATTTATACCCGCCTGCCCTTTGAGGTGTACCGGGCCACCATCGGCCAGTTCATGACCGAGATCGCCCACAAGACCATCAGCGAACGCGAGGAAAATCCCGCGCTGTTCGGCTTCCTTTTCGACACCTTCCAGTTTCTGGACGAAACGGAACAGGGTTTCGCCAACCTGCACCTGCATTACTTGCTGGGGCTGTCTACCTACCTCGGTTTCCAGCCCTCGGGCACGTGGACGGAGGAGACACCGCTGTTCGACCTGCGCGAGGGTACCTTCATCGGCGGCCTGCCGGGCCACACTTATTTTCTGGACGAAGACCGCAGCCACCGCCTTAGTCTGGTGCTGCGCTGCCCGCGTGAACGGCTGCACGAATTACCGATCACCGCCGCCGAGCGGCGCGTGCTGCTGGAAGACCTCATCACCTATTACCGTCTGCACGTGGATGGTCTGCGGGATATTCTGAGTTACAAAATTTTGCGGGAGGTGCTGGGGTAGGTTAGATAGCCTATTTTGAACGTGTCAAATGGTAGGCGGAGCCGATAAATACTAGCAGCAGTAAGCCCGCCATTGCTATTGCCACGGCTTTCCACCACACCGGTCGGCCGGTCTGTTTCACTCCAGATAGCGGAGGGTTAGCTTCCATCGCCTTGGTCACTAAATTTGTGGCGTGGCGTAGCAGTTCGGGGTAGGTGGCGGCGGGGCCGGTGGGATCGCTCAGTGCATCCACGTATAAGGTGTCTTGGAAAATGGTAGTCATACCTTCGCCGTGTTCCGTCCGAATACCGTAGTAGCGGGTGTAATAGGCTAGCCCGGGGACGGGTCCGAGGTAGCGGCGGTCCGCGGGGATTGCGGCAATTTGCTTGACGATGGCCTGCTCCAAATCCGCGAGTTGCCGCCGGTAGATGTCGTGGTTGAACTGGTAAATGTCCGCGTTCGCGGGGTCGAGGGCGCTGAGCGCGGCGAGGATGTTGCGGGCGTAGACGATGCCGTTGGCGGCCGTCATCCAGGCGTGGGGGTCTGCCTCATCTTCGCCAGGTTGTTGAATATCGGCGGAAACGACGGTGATGGGGGCGGCCGTACCGTATTTTTCTGCTTGCGGCACCAGCCAATCATCCAGCCCCAGGCCATTGCGCAAAATCAGATCGGCGGCCCGTAGTTGATCCAGGTTTTGGTCGGTAAGTCGGTAGCCGTGTGGATCTACTCCGGCGGGCACCACCGTTTCCACCCGCAACAGCCCGCCGCCGATGACCTCGGCCATATCGTCGAGGATGGAGGTGGTGGCGAGGACGAGCGGGCGATTGTCCTTATCCTTAGCGGACTGTGCGTGCTGCGTGGCCACTATTAGTATATTCAGCAGCAAGCAGTAAATTATTCGGGGCGGGAACATCCGGTAAAGAACGAAATTCCCGGCGGGAACGTAAAACAATTGGTAGGGGGCGGGGGATTCCTGTAATGGACGCGAGGTATCGCGTTCATTACCGAAGACGCGAGTATCGCGTCTTCTACGAAAATTGTTTACCCTATGCTCCCCGATATCAACCAAAACTATGCCCGCCTTCTCGTCGATTACTGCCTCAGCCTCCAGCCCGGCGACCGGCTTTACCTGCAATCCACCACCCTGGCCGAGCCACTGGTACGGGAAATTTACCGAGCGGGCCTCCAGCGCGGTGCCAATGTGATCTACCAACTGGACGTGGCCGAGCACGACCGCGTGTTCTACACCGAGGCCCGGGCCGAGCAGCTCGATTTTGCCTCGCCTCTCTACCAAGCGGCCATGCAGGAGTTCGAGACCTACCTCTACATCCGCGCCCCCTTCAACCTGCGCGAGGACCACGACCTGCCCGCCGACAAGAAAAAGCGGCGCGGCGAAGCCATGCAGCCCTACGTACAAACCTATTTTGCCCGCACCGGATCGGGAGAGATGCGCCGCAGCCTCTGCCAGTACCCCACCGCCGCGAGTGCGCAGGAGGCCGGCCTGGCACTGAGCGAATACCAGGATTTCGTGCACCGCGCCTGCAAACTGGACCGGCCCGACCCCGCCGCCGCCTGGCGCGAACTGAGCCGCCGCCAGCAATCGGTGGTCGATCACCTCAACGGTTGCACCGAATTCACCTACCGCAATGCCCGCACCGACATCACCTTTCGCACCCGCGGCCGCCGCTGGATCAACTCCGACGGCCAGACCAATATGCCTTCCGGCGAGGTCTACACCAGCCCCGAGGAAGATAGTGCGGAGGGCCACGTACACTTCGATTACCCCGCCATCCGGGGCGGCAGCGAGGTGCGCGGCGTAACGCTGGAGGTAAAAGCGGGCGAGATCGTCAGCTGGCAAGCCGAGCAGGGACAGGAAGTACTGGACGAGGTTTTCGACATCCCCGGCACCCGCCGGTTCGGCGAGGCGGCCATCGGCACCAACTACGGCATCGATCGTTTTACCAAAAATATCCTCTTCGACGAGAAGATCGGCGGCACCTTCCACATGGCCATCGGCCAATCGTATGCCCAGGCGGGCGGCAAGAACCAATCGGCCGTCCACTGGGACATGATCGCCGACATGAAGGCCGGCGGCGAGATACTGGCCGACGGCCGGGCCATCTACCGCGACGGCTATTTTACCATCGCCGATCTGGCCGGCAAACAATAAGCCGGCGGGCCGGTGTGTTCAAGATTGAGCTGCGCAAGCTTGTCTGAGTTGCCCATAATTTCCTACCTTGCGTAACCAATGCACCGGCCGTGCTCCCTACGGCAGGCTGCATTAACCTGACTGCACAAAGTTTAGGGTCGGGAAAGGGACGGGTTCGATCTGCTGGTCGTTCTTGTTATTTCCCAGGCTGAACCGGACAAACATCTAGCCGGCAGCCGGAAGTAATGGCGTAAACCACTTCGCCTTGCTACCACCCGAAAGCTATTCCTGACTTTTTTACAACCTTTGACCGTGAACAACAACATCGCTTTTCTAGAGCTGAAGTACGGTAATATTTACGGCGGATATCCCAATTTCTACGCCATCAGTGAGATCGCCCTTCTCGTCTTTGAACAGGGTTCCAACAAAATTTTCCTCGAGAGCTGGGTCAATAACTGTAACGTCGACGTGGTCAACGTCTACGCCAAGACCAACGAACTGGGCCACACCATCGGCCGCGGCAAGGAAGTCATCAATATGCGCACCCAGCGCCGTTGGCCCTTCGACGAAGATTTCCGCCTGACGGAAGACGACCTCGGTTTTGCCTTCCGCAACCTGCGGCCCACCAAGATGAACATCCGGAATTTCCTGCTGAAAAACTTCCGCAAGTACCGCTTCCAGGACCTCATCGTCTTCGACGGCCGCCGCGACGTTTTCCTCTGCGAACGGGCCGGTGTCAACTTCGAGTACCTCAACGTGATCGACATCCAGAAGGACCTCAATCGCGAAACGGACTACCTGTTCTCCCTCAACAAACTCGCCGTCGTCTGCAATTTCGACGTCGACCGCTCCTACCTCCGCTCCAATAATCTGGAATACTGGCTGCACCCCATCGCCGCCCGCCAGATCGTGCCCAAATCGGCCGCCTACGATGCCGCCCGCCTCATGATGATCTTCAATGAGTACACCATGTACCACGATGATTTCATGATGAAAGCCGCCCTCCTGCTCAACAAAATCCAGCTAATGAAGGAGCGTGACGCCGCCCTCAATCCGCCGGAACCCAAACCCGCTAAAAAGGCCAAGCCGAAGAAGGATGCCGCCGGTGCCGCCGCAGCGGCCGGGGTGGCGCTTGCTACGGAATCCGCAGAAGCGGGCGACGTCATGCCTAGCTCCGAAGAAGAGTAAATCCATGGCCGCGCCGGATTTTGCTAAATTATAGGCCGTCATCGGCAGTTAAAACAAAACCGCTACTCGCCCCAGGGCGAGTAGCGGTTTTCTCCATTATTGCGGCAGCTATCACGTCTATTAGTGACTGCCCACGGTTGCCGAAACCGCACCCGTAGATCGCGGATACACCCCTTCGCCACCCAGTAATCCAGTAGCCGTTCATCACCCGGCTCCACCAGGTGCCGGGGCCGCTTGCGCGTTAGGGGTTGAAAAAGCTTTATCACTTCTACTCTCTCATCGGGTGATAAGATGCAACCGGCGGCGGTAAGATGGGTAATGATGTCCATGCTAGGTTAAGAATACCAACTAGGTAAATGTTGCTGGAGGATGCGTAGAAAAGTACTTCCCGATATTCATTCCTCGCTACCCCAAAAATCTACGCGCCATTTCGTCCACCCCCTCCTGGTCATTTCCCCAAGCTTCATACACCTCCTCACCCCACCGCTGCATAATCCAGGACTGGAAACCCCCGATTGGCGATCTCCACACACTCGTGTACTCCCCCCCCTGCTGACCCGGGCACCGCAAAATTGGCAGTTGTTGTAGCCGACTAGCTCAACCCCGCTTTTATCCGCTTGGTCCTTATAATCTTGCCTATTTGTTCCGATTGGTCGTCCACCTTCATCGCTCCAGCACCCCGATGTACTCTGTTTCCTCGAAAATTTCCCTCAGTCCGTCGTAAAATGCCTGATTCGCGTAGCCCTGGTGCAAGTCTCCCCACATGACGAACTTGCAAGTGAAGCAGATGCTTACGGCCCCCACCACTTTTTTCTCGTTCCGAAAGATCAGGCCGCAGGTGTAGTTGGGGATGCAGCGGGTAGAAACGAGCAAGTTCTCGTCAATGCCGGAAAAGCGATCGCCGATGGCCGTGAACTCCGGGTCGGTCGGGGTAAAGAGTGCGAGGAATTGCATCTTACCCCGTGCCAGGTTCAGGTCGAAATTATAGACGTGATCGACGAATAGCTCGTTTTCCCAGCGGTCGTTCCGGCTGGTGAACTCGTAGAGTTCGATGGCGGAATAGTCAAGGGGGAGGAGGTATTCCAGGGGGGTACGGTTGGTCATGGTGGGGTTGGGTAGTCAGTTATTTATAAAAAACTATCGAGGAACATTCACAGCGCGATGTACACCGACAGCGTTAATGCAAACTCGCGGGGAGGTTGGATCGCCAGGGTGAATTCGCGCTCCTGTTTGGCTGTCTCTTTCTGCATCATAACTCAAGATGGCAATTTTGCGATAGACACAGCTGGATAAACACGCTCTGATTGAAAGCTATCGTATTAACAATTTTTACAACGTATGATCGGCCACTGCGGACCGACCCCGCGCCAACCAAACTTACCCCCCACGCATTTCCAACCCATGCCCACCCACCAACCCATCCAAGTAGGAGACCTGCGCTTTAAACCGCTACTGACCGCCGACGAGCTGCGCCGGCGCGTGGAGGAAATGGGCGCGGACCTGCGCGAGCAACTACGGCACGGCAACCCCTACTACCTGATTATGCTCAAGGGGGCCTTCATGTTCGGGGCGGACCTGGTGCGGGCGGTGGACCTGCGGGGAGAAGTGGGCTTCGTGCGGCTGTCGTCCTATGCGGGGACGCGGACGTCGCGGACGGTGAAAACGCTGCTGGGACCCGTAGCCGAGGAGATCGAGGGGCGGGACGTGGTGCTCATTGAAGACATCGTGGACAGCGGGCTGACGATGCATACCTTTCTGCCCCGACTACACGAATTACGCCCCGCATCCGTTAGACTGGTAACGCTGCTGGATAAGCCGGAAGCCCGCGAGGTGCCGATAAAAATCGACCTGGCGGGATTCCAGATCGCTCAAACCTTCGTAGTTGGGTATGGATTGGATTACGACGGCCTGGGACGGGGGCTGCCCGCCATCTACCAGTTGGAAGTGACGGAGTGAGGTGGTTTCGCCGCCTGTCATTCATATCCCTCCCTAGAGGATTGAAAATTCGACTTGTCGAATCTAAAGAGATCGTGTACGCGTGGGCCGGCCCGCAAAAGTACCAGCGGCGAAGCCGCCTGCAAAAGTACGCGCGAAGCCCCCTAAAACTTATTGACCCAATCAACCATTTTCTCCGCAAAGAAAGAACCTAGCCATGCCTGACCAATCCTTTTGGTACCTTGAAAATATTGACCTCATGGGCGTTTTTTGCCCCCAAAAGGTGGAGGGCGAGCAGATGGAAGCCAAGGAAAAGGGCCACTTCAAATCGGGCACCTACGTGTATTTGCCCAATGAGCCGGCCAAAAACGTGTACCTGATCAGCAAGGGCCGCATCAAGATCGGTACCTACGGCGAGGAGGGGCGCGAAATCACGAAGGCGATCCTGGGTCCCGGCGAGGTGTTCGGCGAGATGGCCCTGATCGGCATCGACGAGCGGCGCGATTTCGCCTACGCGCTGGAAGAAACGGCCGTCTGCATCCTGGAGAGCACCGATATGACGGGGATGCTGCGCGAGCGCACCGACCTGCAGATGTTTATCATGCGCCTGATCGGCAAGCGGACACTGGCCCTGGAGCGGCGACTGGAGAGCCTGGTCTTCAAAAAAAGCCGCACTCGTATCGTGGAGTTCCTCTACGAGCTGGCCGAGGAAAAGGGCCGCGCCGTGGGCTACGAACGCGAGGTAAAGAATATGCTGACCCACAAGGAAATAGCCGACCTGACGGCCACTTCCCGCCAGTCGGTCAACTCGGTGATGAACGAGCTGCGCACGCGCAATATCATCTCATTCAACCGCCGCCGGTTGCTGGTGCGTGATATGGACAAGCTGAAGGAGGAGATCGAGTCGGAGGCGGGGATAAGTAAGTAAGCGCTGAGGGTGCTTACGTATTTTGGTAGGCGGCTGCGCCGCTGGTATTTTAGTATCCAGCCTACGCGAACACGGGGGCTGCGCCCGTACTCTACCTGCTATGATCGTCGGCAAGCTCCTCGGAGTTCAGCCTAAGCGTGTACATTTTCCCCCTCACGAGAATAACCCGTGTACTTACACCAAATTTTCCTATGTTTGGCCCCGTGGGAATTATCTCGTTCCTCGCCACACCAAACCACCACCTTTTATGACCAAACAACGCATCGGCATGATCCTCTGGGGCCTCGTTGCCCTCGCCCTCATCGCCAGCGGCGGTGCCAAAGTATTCCAAACCGAAGGCATGGTAGCCGCCCTGGGTGCCAAAACCCTCTGGGTCGGCCTCATCGAATGGGCCTGCGTGGCCGCCATGCTCATCCCCGCCACGCGCCGGCTCGGCTTCTTTCTCGTGGCCAGTTACCTCGGCGGCGTCATCGCCACCGAATGGGTCAATATCGGCGAGGCACCCATCCCCGGCATCGTCCTCAACACCCTGCTCTACGTCGGCATCGGCCTCTACGCACCTTCCCTGATGGGCTACCTCCTCGGCGGCGATCGCACGGTTGCCTAGTCCATAAACCTACCGCTAAAATTAACGATGCCCCGTAGCTGTTGCTGCGGAGCATCGTTGTTTTGGGTGCGTTTACTTTGGGCGTGCCCCCGTCCCTGGCGGGTCGGGGTCGGTCCCTTCCCGGCTCCCTGGCGGTCGGTGCTGCGCACTCGTCGCTAACGCTCCGCCCGTCCAGGCACCTCACGCGGGTTCCGCTAGAAGGGCATCATCCCACCGGTCAGACCGATCGTCTCGCCCGTCATATAACTCGATTCCTGCGAGGCGAGTAGTACGTAGACCGGGGCCGTTTCCACCGGCTGGCCGGGACGCTTGAACAGCGTGCTGCTGCCGAATTTCTCGATCTTGTCTTGCGGCTGGCCGCCGGAGGGTTGCAGGGGCGTCCAGAAGGGGCCGGGGGCCACTGCGTTGATGCGGATGCCCTTTTCGGCGATCTGACCGGCCAGGGCCTTGGTGAAACTGACGATGCAGGCCTTGGTCTGGGCGTAGTCCAGCAGGCCGGGCGAGGGATCGAAGGACTGGATGGAGGCCGTGTTGATGATCGTCGATCCGGCATCCATGTGCGGCAGCGCGGCCTTGGTGATCCAGAAAAGGGCGTAGACATTTACCTTAAAGGTATTGTCGAACTGCTCGGTCGTCAGATCGGCGATCTTTTTCTCGAAGGTCTGCCGGCCGGCGTTGTTGACCAGTATGTCCAGGCCGCCTAGTTTATCCACGGCCGTCTGCACCAGTTTTTTACAGAAATCTTCCCGGGAGATATCGCCGGGGATCGCCACCGCCTTGCGGCCCTCCGCCTCGATCAGTTTGATTACCTGCTGGGCGTTGGTTTCCTCTTCCGGCAAATAACCGAAGGCCACGTCGGCACCCTCACGGGCGTAAGCAATGGCAGCCGCCCGCCCGATACCGGAATCGCCACCCGTAATGAGTGCCTTACGCCCTTCCAACCGGCCGTGGCCCACGTAGCTTTTTTCGCCGTGATCGGGCGCGGGGTCCATGTCCATCGTGCTACCGGGTCGGGGCATCGGCTGCTTGGGAAAGGGCGGCTGCGGGTACTGGGTGAGGGGATTCTGTTTCTTATACAGCGGATTGCCGGAATTACTCATAATGGGTTGATTAGTTACTAATGTGCCCTTTTAACCCATTTTTTTGGTTGAGTGTTGGGTATTACATTCACCATCAGCCCGCCAAACCAGCCCGGCCGAACAAAAGCGACCGCTAAAGTGCTATGCAGCAAAGAAGTACCTCTTCAGGTCTTGCGCTTTCCTCATCTCCTTAAAATCATCCGCCCATGCATTCCCTCGTCATCGGAGCTACCGGCCGCACCGGCCGGGAATTCGTTCAACAAGCCCTGGCCGCCGGTCAGCGGGTAACGGCCTTGGTTCGCTCACCCGATAAAATGGAGCTAACCGATCCCGGCCTCACCATCATCGCCGGTGATGGTCTGGATCAGGCAGCCGTTAGCAAGGCCGTTGCCGCCACATCCTACGATGCCGTGGTCATCCTGGTGGGCGGCAGCCTGAAGAACGACGGCACCAACCAGAACATCACCGATAACGTGATCGCCGCCCTGAAGGAAAAAGGCCGCACCACCCGCCTCTGGGTCCTCAGCGCGGCCGGTACCGGCGACAGCTACGAGCAGCAGGGCTGGTTTGGGAAATTTTTGGCCAAGACCCTGCTCAAAGGCCCCTTCGAGGACCACGCGGCCCAAGAACGGGAAGTGAAGGCCAGCGGATTGCCCTATACCATCGTCCGGCCCGTGGGCCTCACCAACGGCCAGGCCAGCGGTGGCAAGTACGTGGCTCTGGAGCGGGGCAAAGCCCCGTCCAGCCGCATCCCCCGCGCCGACGTGGCGGAATATATAGTGCAGCACCTGACCAATCCGAAGTTGATAAAAAAGGCGGTGGTGCTGGCCAGTAAGTAGGGCCTAACAAAAAGGCGTGTCTCCCAACTTCAGCCAGGAGACACGCCCATTCTAACACACGTTGACTTGGCTACTTTTAATTCTGCCAAGCGCTTCCAAGTCATCTTCTCGATTATTTGGGACACGCCCCACCCGCGTGAGGTGCCCGGAGGGGCGCCGGCGCACGCAGTGCCGAGCGACAGCGAAGCCCGCAGGGCACCGACCCCCGGCCTAAGCCGGGGGACACGCCCAAAAACATTCACTTCCTCATTCCTTCACAAACCTCAATGTAAACCGCTCCCCGTTCTCCCGGCGGCCGGTGAGGTAATACAGCCCGCCCGGCAAACCCTGCACGGGGATGCTGAGGCGCGACGCGATCACGCGGCTATCCAGCGGTACCCGGCGCACGAATTGGCCCAGGGCATTGGTGATGGAGAGCTTCCACGCCCCGGGATACTGGTCGAGGGCGGTGAGGAAGAGGTCCGAACCGGCGGGGTTGGGCTGAAGGCCCAAAGCGGGAAAACCGGCCGCGCCGTCGCGCACGTCCAGTACGTCGAGGCATTCGTAAGTGAGGGTGAATCCGTCGCGGGTGATGCTACCGTTGGTGGTGAAGCGGAAAGCCATGCGCGGATTGGGCACTTCCACCGCTTGGGGCAGCTCCTCGCCGGTATACTCGCGGAAAACAACGTACTCATCCGAGGTGCCGTCCGGTACGAGGATTTGCAGGTAATCGCGGTTATTCTGGAGGTTGAACTCGGAAAATTCTACCTGGTAGCCGACGGCACCGTCCACCTCTACACGCAGGAGCGAATTCAGGTCATTGGAATACTTGTCATCCGGCCCGCCGTCATCGTACACGGTGCGGTTGCAGCGTTGACTGAGCACATCCAGCGCATTGTCCAGCGTGATGGTGGAGCAGAATTCGGCGTTGAAATCATAAACGAGTCCATCGGGAATAAAGAGCGTATCGCAGCCCACCCGGTTACAGACGATCAGGTTGAGGTCATACGCTCCCGGCGCGGGCAGGTTGAAACGGGGAGTGCGTAGGTAACTGACAAACTCACCGTCCACGCGCCATTCCCAGTTGGTGGGGTCGTTGCTACTCAGGTCGGTTTGCGCGGTCAGGCCGTCGCAAATGGTGTCGATGGTGCCGATAGCGGCCACGGGGGGTTCCTGGTAGGTGCATTCCCAGCGCATCAGGAAACCGGGTGCAATGAAGGTATCGAGATTGGTAAAGGTGACGAAAAGGCGGCTGCCGTTGACCGTAATCTCACCGCTAGGTGGATTGACGGCCGTGAACACGCCTACGGTCGCGGGGTCTCCGCCGTCCTGGCTGCTGCGCACGGTTACCGAAGCACCGGTTGCCAGATCGAACTCGTCGAAGTTGAGCAGGAAACCGTTGCCGCTGCCCGTGATCTGGGCGGTAGAGGTAAACTCCCGGCCGTAATCGCCGGTGGCACCGGGATCGTAGAGTCGTCCCAGGCAGCTCTCCTGCCGCACCACTTGGTCGGGGATCAGCGTGAGCGAGTCGCCGCAAACGGCGGCGGGCACGTAGGTGAGGAAGCTGTCGCGTACCAGCGTGTCGCAGCCCAGGGGGTTGCAGACTTCCAGACCGATGGTATATTCCCCGGCCTCGCTTACTTCCAGCAGCGGGTTGGTGGCCAGCGAGAACGGCTGCCCGTTCACACTCCAGCGGTAGCGGGTGGGCAGGCCGCTGCTGCGATCGGCCAACTGGAAGAAGGGATAGCAGCCGCCGCCGCTGCTCAGGGCGAAGTCAGCTACCGGCACCTCGAATGCCTGACACTCCCACTTCAGCTCAAACCCGATCCCTCGCCCGGAAAGGCTGGTCTCGAATTCGATGCGTACCCGGCTCCCCAGCACGGTGAACTTCTCGTTAAAAAATCCGCCTGAATAGCGGCGGACCATTTCAAAACCGGCTCCGTTGTCCACGAAGATCCGCATCCGGTCGGGCGCGTCGCGCAGTTCCAGGTAGGTCAGGTCCAGTACGTAGCCCGCCGAATTAGGTGCGGCCAGTTCGATGGAACCCTCGAAACCGTTCTCGTACAGGCTGTCGCGGTTATCGATAAATTCATCATCGTAGAGCGTACCGGCGCAGGCATCCGAGAAGAGTTCCTGTCCGTTGATGAGAAAGGTAGTGTCGCAGCCCGTAGAATCAGGCTGGTAGATCACGATGTCCTCGGCTAGGTCGGTAAAGGTGCCGCCGTCGCAGAAGGTGCCGGATACGGAAACGTCGTAAACGCCCACCGAATCAAAGGCCTTGTCCGGCTGCAGGCGGTCGGAGGTAGTGCCGTCACCGAAATCCCAGAGGATGGAACCGATGTTCCGCCGGCCGTAGGTAAACTGGATGGTGTCCGTAGGACCGCACAGTAGCCGACGGTTCACTTCGATCATACGCTGCTCGGGTTCGGCCAGGAGGCCCACGGAAATCCAGGCTTCCTCCACGGCCATGGCCTCGGTAGAGCAGAAGCCGAATAACTCATTGGCCACCACCAGGCTGGCATCGGCAGCAAAGGCATAGTCGCTGGTGGGGTTGAGGTAGAAAACAAAGGTCTCAAATGCGATCTGGTAAGCCTTATCAAAACCGATGCCGGGCACGTCGAACTCGTAATCGTTGTCGTTGGTGCCCGCCTGCCCTTCCACCAGCCGGTAAAACCACAGGTTAGCGATGGAACTGCCGGAGTGGACCTCCAGATTCGGCTGCCAGAACTGCCCGCCGTAGGTATCGGGCATGTTACGCTGCTTGGGATCGGCCATGTTGCGGAAGAAGTCGCCGATGCTGGATGACTCATTGGCAATGAGCCAGTCCACGTCTCCGGGGTTCGCCTGGTTCTCCACGGCCATGCCGCTGATGTCGGAAAAAGCTTCGTTCAAGCCCCCCGGCTCGTTGAGGTAGATCAGGCCGCTGGAAAACTCGGTCAGTCCGTGGGCCATCTCATGCGCCACGATGTCGATGTAGGTAAGCGGCATATTAAAATCGCCGTTGGGTGAGCCGTCGCCGAAGGCGATGAAGGTACCGTTCCAGAAAGCGTTGGTTACCGGCAAGTGAACGCGGGCGTTGATCGGAAAGCCCTCGTTATCGTAGCTGTTGCGGTTGAAACTGTCGCGCCAGAACTCGTACGTGAAAGTAGCACCCCAGTGCACGTCGGTGGCCACCTCGTCGAAACTGGCATTGAAATTATCCCAGAAGTTATCCTCGTCGAAAAAGTCGCCGTCGTCCGTATCGTCATTAACGGTGTGGATGAGCACGCCGCGCGTGGAGTCCCGCAGGATGTAGAGTTGTGAGCTATCCACTAGCGTGGTGGATACGGGCCGGGTGCCGCTGTAGCGCGTCACGGCCGTGCCTTCGGGCAGAGCGGCGGGGGCGGGGGCCGTCGGGCTGGTTTCCGAGCAGTCGTCGGATTCGGCTTCCTCCGTGTGGCTTCCGTTGCTGCACAGGCGGTTTTCGGTAAAGATCAGCCGGCCGTCGGCCGCATCCACGTACAGGCGGTGGAGGCCGTGGGGGCGGGTGGTGTGCAGGTCGACCGAGTAGGCCAGTTGCCAGTTTTCGGAGGACCAGTCGAAGGCGGCGGGCACGATGGTCCACTCGGTTTTACCTACCAGGGCGGTGGGGTTACCCAGAATCTGGCGGGCGGCTTGCTGTAGTTCCGGGATCGTCATCTTGCGGGCGGGCAAGGTGATCAGACTGGGTACGGGCAGGCGGCGGGGCGCGGCCACCTGGCTGCCTCCGGCGCGGCGTTCGTGTGTGGTCAGGTGCAGGCCCTTGAGGGGGTAGCCCAGGTAGTTGATCTGGTAGCGCTGATGGTTCAGGCCACTGCGGTCGCGCTGGGCGTCCAGCGGTTGCAGGCTGAAACGGTTGTCAATGTCGGTGTTCCAGGCTTGCAGCGCGGCGGCGGGGGCAGCCTCGCTCTGCTTGATCTCGCTGGTGTAACGGTTAAATGTTTTTTGGCCGATGAGGGCGAAGGGAGCCAGCAGAATGGCCAGTAAAATAATCAGGGTAAAAGGCATGGGGCGCATAAGGGGGAATTTTATGCCCATCAAGGTACGGCCGGAACCCTTGCCGTCCAACTATTTCTTTCCAAACTGATTTTAGTGACCGGCCGGAGACACGGGTATGGCTTGTTGGCAGGTAACCGATGGTGCATTCGGACCGAACCCGCAATTCATTCCCAACTTCCATTCGCCGCCAAACCCTACTTTTGCGCCACCAATTCCCTTCCCGCCATGCGTTACCTCCTTCTCTTAGCTCTACTGCTTACCACCCTCGCCGCTTGCGAAACCACGCCCCCCACCGACGAGCCGATTGTATATAAGGTGCGCGGCGAAACGATGGGCACTTATTACCAGGTCAGTTACACCGGTGAGGAGATCAGGAAATTGCAAAAATCCCTCGATAGCTTGCTGGAGGCTTTCAACGAGGAAGTTAGCACCTACGTGCCGGAAAGCACCGTCTCCCGCTTCAACCGATCCGAGGAGGGACTGGACGTGAGCGGTTCGCCCAGTTTCCTGAGTAATTACCAACTGGCGCGCGACCTGAGCCAACGCTCCGGCGGTGCCCTGCAACCCACCATTATGCCGCTGGTCAACTACTGGGGCTTCGGCTATACGGATAAAAGGGCGGTGGAGGATATCGACAGCGTTCTGGTAGATTCGCTCATGGCCTTTGTGGGCATGGATAAGCTTACCCTCGATAGTAGCGGCTTCCTCCGCAAAGCCCTGCCGGGGGTGCAACTCGATTTCAGTGCCACGGCCAAGGGCGACGGCGTGGACCTGCTAGCGGCCTACCTGACCAGGCGCGGCCTGCGTAATTATCTCGTCGATATCGGCGGCGAACTGAGCGCACGGGGCCGCCGCTCTACCGCCATGCCGTGGCTGGTGGGCATCAGTACGCCCGACCCGAGTGCCGCCGCCACCGCCTACGAACTGGCCCTGCCGCTGGAAGACGAGGCTATCGCCACTTCGGGCAACTACCGCAACTTTTACGAAAATAAACAGGGCGGCTACGGCCACACCATCAACCCCCGCACCGGCTACCCGGAGCGCAACACGCTGCTGAGTGCCACCGTGTTCGCCCCCGATTGCGCCACGGCCGACGGTTTTGCCACGGCCTGCATGGTCCTCGGCCCCGATCTCGCGCTCGACCTCATCGAATCCCAGCCGGATATCGAGGCTTACTTCCTCCTCACCGGTGAAAACGATGAGCTGATCGCACGCTACACCAGTGGCATGGAAGTCCGCCTGCGCTGGGATGAGGAGGATTAAAACGGCGACCCATACGCCTCCCTCGCCAAAAACACCGAATCCGTCAGCGTACCTAAAAAGGTAACCAGGTCCGCCTTATCCTGCTCACTCAGGTGGAGGGGACGCACATTGGGGCTGACATTTTCCGCATACGCACCGCCGGTATCGTAGTGATCGATCACCTCCTCCAGGGTGGCAAAACGGCCGTCGTGCATATAGGGCGCGGTCACGGCCACGTTGCGTAGGCTGGGTGTGCGGAACAAGCCGTTCTGCCACGCGTGGCCGGTAATTGCTCCCCGGCCCTTATCGGCAAAATCACCCAGCGAGCGGGCCGTATCCAGGCCGTTATTAAAGAACTCCTGGTTGGTAAAGTGGGGCGCATTGTGGCAGTGGCCGCACTCGGCATCGGGCAGGTTCTCATCGGCATCGAAGAAGATGGCCCAACCGCGGCGTTCGGCGGGGGTAAACTCGGCCTCACCGCGCTGCACCCGGTCATATTTACTGTCGGAGCTGATGAGCGAGCGCTGAAACTGCGCCAGTGCGCGGCCCACGTGGTCGGGCGAGATTCCGGCCGGCCCGGCCAGCTGGAAGGCGGTCCGTCAGCCTGGCCGCCGTAATTCGGGGTGGCGGCGTAGCCGCTGGATGATGGTGGGCCAGTCGCCGCCCATCTCGTCGGGCGCGGCCACGGGGTGCAGGGCCTGGGTTTCCAGGTCGTCGGAGCGGCCGTCCCAGAACAGCGTTTGGTGCAGGTAGCCCACGTTGGTCAGGCTGGGTGCCGACCGCCGCCCCCGTCGCCCGCCGATACCGGTGCTGGTGGCCCCGCCGTCGGTAAAGGCCAGTTCGGGCCGGTGGCAACTCTGGCAGGAAATGGTGCTATCGGCCGAGAGGATGGGATCGTAGAATAGCCGCCGCCCCAGCTCCACCCCCGCCGCCGTGGAGGGGTTGGCGGCGGGGTAGAGAAGTTTGGCAAACTCGGCCGGCTCGTCAACATGAAAGTCGGTCGTCTGCGGCTCTTTGCCGGGCCGGCAACTCAGGTAGGTAAGCAGGAGATAAGCGGCCAGCAGGCCCGTAACGGCAAAACCCCACCGCCCGATTGCCCGGGGGGCAGCACTGGACGGTGGGGTTGGCTGAATCATGAAGTAACGGTTGGAAAAACGGTCAAGGGGTAACCGCGTGAGGTGCCTGGACGGTGGGCGGCTTGCCGACCGGTGCGCAGCACCGACCGACAGGGAGCCGGTAAGGGACCGACCGGGGCGTTAGCCCCGGACACGCCCGAAAACCCTAACGGGTAACCCGCACCAGACTGGTCTGCAAGTTCTGCCACAGGTATTGCAGTACTTCCTGGTTATTTCCGTGCACTAACCGGAGCGATTCATCGGCGATATCGAGGTAATCCGTTTCCGAGCGGGCCATGACCTTTTTGAGGTCTACCTGGAACTCGGCTACGGCGGGGTTGCCGGTGCCGACCGCAAGGGGTAACTCGGAGGTGACCGTTACGTAATAGTCGTTGCGGCCCATGTGGTAGGTAAGTTTGTCGTCGAACAGGCCATCGTTGTCTACCTGCGCGTTGCCTTCGATCTTGGCGAAAACGTACATGCCGGCGGGCCCCCAGTACTCATTTTCATTCAGCGCGTAATCGGCGGCGAATTCACTGGGGGGCTTGGCATTGAGCGATGGCTTGACCCCCAAGCCGAACTGGACGGCGCGGTAATTGCCCCGTGGCACGTCGGAAAAGGCCAGGCTGACACCGGCGCGGGCCAGCGTGATGTCGAACTGGTCGCGGAAGCGCACCAGTTCTACCTCGGAAAGCACGTGATCGGCCGTAGTCCCCTCGCCCAGCAGCGTTACGTCGGAAAGGTAGAACTGGAAGAGTTGGAATTTCACCTCGTCATCACCGGGGTAGGCATAGGCGACGGACTGAGTCTGGAAGGGTTCGTCGTTGTAGACGGCCTTAAAATCCAGTTCCACGTCTCCGGTAGTGGCGGCATTATCATCATCCTCGCAGGCGGCGAAGAGCAGGGTGCCCAGCAGGGCAAGGAAAAGGAGCGATAACTTGATCTGCATGGTGGGGTGGTTTCTTGAAATTGCTTTAGAGCGTGTCTAAAATTTTTAAGAACTGAGGATCAATGATTTAAGGTTCTGGCTAAACAAAAAGTTGCGCGCATAGCGGGTTACGTAAGTCAGTTTTTGTGACGCCAGTTTCTTAAATGCTTGGTTCTCAGGAAGTAAAAATTTAGACACGCTCTTAGGCCGATAAGGTAGATGGGCTAATGGCCCAAGTCTGTAACGTTCAAATTTAAGTACAGTTACGCGCCTTATTCGCTGATAAGTTCCCGTAGCACGAATATCTCGGTCAGGCGGCCGACAATAGCCGTTCTAAGCTGATCCTCGTCGCCCCGCACGTTGGCGAAGCGGAACAATTCGGCGTAATCCACTCCCACCACCGCCCGCAGATCGAAGCCGGCGGCCGGGCGCACGTTTTGCCCCAGATCGAGAAATATAGGGGTGGTGCCCAGGATATTGAGCACCAGCGGCACGGAATCAGCCGCCAGGGTATCGCGGAAGAGTTCCACTTTAATTTGCACGTAACCGGTATCCGGCCCCAGGTAGAGGCGGCCCGGCTGGGGTCCCAGCGGGTGGCGGGCGGGCAGGCCCACGGGCAGGATACGGTCCGCCGGAGCGCCGACACCGGTAGTGAATTGCAGGGCGTTCAGGTCGAAACCGGTGCGCAGGCTACCCACCTCCTGCGCGGTGGCGGTGCGCGAGTCCAGCAGAATAAGGTTGCTATTAAATTCGGTACTCACGGTATCCCCCACCGTGCCGATACTGTTGCCGCGCACCGTATCCAGGGCCGGGCGAATCGTCCCGTCCGCCGCCCGGAACGCGATGTCACTGAGGTACATCCTGATCCGGTCGATGCGAAACGCGTTGCCCGCTCCATCTACGTAAAAGGTGTCGGCCGCCGCGCCCAGCGCGTCGTCGCCGTAGCGGTGGTCGAACTGCAAGCGCAGGCGCGGAGCCTCGCAGCAGCCGTCGCAGGCCACGTCGGCATTCACGTCGTAATTGGCAAAATCAGGGTCCAGGCAGCCGGCGCGGTCTTCGTAGCAGGCGGTGAGGAGGAAGGCGATGGTAGCGAGGAGGAGGAGTTGTTTCATGGGGGGCGCTGCGCGCGTACTTTGGTAGGCACCTTCGGTGCTGGTAATTTGGTATTTTTGTATAAGCCTACGCGTACACTTTTAGCGTGGTTCCCCACCCGAGCCTAGCGGCTCGACCTCCCCGAAGGGGAGGTAAATGTCTTATAAACAACACTTAATCTCCCCTTCGGGGAGGTCGGACCGGCAGGTCCGGGTGGGGAGAACAAGCGAGGGCTGGACACCAACGCACAAAACTCCGAGGAACCTGCGATGATCACCGCAAGTAGTTACCAAAGGCAAAGCCCTAATCAAAAGTACGGGCGAAGCCCTACAACCCCGCTTCATACTTCGCCAGCAACTGCTTGGTCTGCTTCTTCACCTGCGCACTAAAATCCTTGGTCTGGATCCAATTATAGTAGTTGCGGTCCTTATAGAGGGTCTTGCCCACGGGCTGATTGTTGTACTTACCGAAGGCGAAAACGGGCGTACCGTCGGGGCCCAGTTTCATGCGCTGGGTGGCATCCAGGTAACGCAGATCATTGCAAAAATCGTGCACCTCGTCCAGCGTTCCGGCCAGGGGGGCGGGCGTCACGTCGCCGTCGTCGGTGACGAAATCGCGGTCGGCGTACATCTCCAGTTGTCCCTCGAAGACGGCCAGGGTGGCGCGCACGTCGGCCAGGGCGTCGTGGGCGTTTTCCATTTCCTCGCCCCGGTAGTAGCGCAGGGCGGCGCGCAGGTTGCGGGGTTCCATTTTGTAAAAGATGCGCTGCGCGTCGATCAGGCGGCGGCGGTCCAGGTCGAAATCGAAACCGGCGCGGTCGAATTCTTCCAGTAGCATCGGCACGTCGAAGCGGTTGGAATTGTAGCCCGCCAGGTCGGCATCGCCGATGAAGTCGAAGAGTTGCTGGGCCACCTGGGCGAAGAGCGGCTTGCGCGCCACGTCGGCGGCCGTGATACCGTGGACGCCGATGGCCTCCTCGGAGATGGGAATGCCGGGGTTGATGAGCATCGACAGTTCCTCCCGCTTGCCGTCGGGCGTGATCTTGATGAAGGCGATCTGGAGGATGCGGTCGCGGATCACGTTGAGTCCGGTGCTCTCGATGTCGAAGAAAATAAGGGGGCGGTCTAGTTGGGGCAGCATGGGCGCGGGCGGGTTATGAATGAGGGGGCAAAGGTAGGCTTTTGCCGCTCGTTTTCCGTGGGGCCGGGTTTGGGCGTGCCCCGTCCCTGGCGGGCCGGGTCGGTGCCTTCCAGGCTTCGCTGATCGCTCGGCACTTCGTGCGCTACCGCCCTTTCAGGCACCTCACGCAGTCGTCAGCGGAAAGAACCTTACCTTTGCGGCCGTTCCGCAACCAACGCTATTATATGTCCCGACTTACCGACTGGCTGATCATCCGAGGCACCGATCAATCCGCGCAACGAACCGCCGTGCGGTGGATGTGGCGGCTTTTCTTCCTCAGCATCATCGGGGTGTTCGCGCTGTTTTTCGTGCTGTCGTTCGGCAAATTGCCCTCCGTCACCGAACTGGAAAACCCCCAGAACAACGAAGCCTCGGAGGTAATCGCTTCCGATGGTAGCGTGCTGGGCCGCTTCTATACCGAGAACCGCGTGATGGTCAACGAGCGCGATCTGTCTCCTTACCTGTTCGACGCCCTGGTGGCCACGGAAGATGAGCGTTACCTGGACCACAACGGCATCGACTGGCGCGGCCTGGCCAGCGCGATCGTCAACCAGGCCACCGGCAACAGCAGCCGGGGCGGGGCGTCTACCATCACCCAGCAGTTGGCCAAGCAATTGTTTACCGAGGGTGGGCGGAGCGAAAATATTTTCATGGCCGTGGTGCAGAAAATGCGTGAGTGGATCATCGCCGTCCGCCTGGAACGCAAGTACACCAAGCGCGAGATCATCGCCATGTACCTCAACCGCTACGATTTCATCAACGGCGCGCAGGGCATCCAGGCGGCGGCGGAAAATTATTTCGGTACTACGCCTAAGGATCTGGAATTGCACCAGGCCGCCACCCTGGTCGGGATGCTGAAAAATGCCTCGCTCTTCAATCCCCTCAGTCGCCCGGAACGGGTACTCAAACGCCGCGAGGTGGTACTAAAACAAATGGTGCGCAACAACCTGCTGACGGATGCCAAGTACAACGAACTCCGCCAGCTGCCCCTCGGAATCACCTATACCCGCCAGAGTCCGGACGACGGTCTCAGTCCCTACTTCCGTATGGTGCTGGCCGAGCGCATCAAGCGGATGCTGGGCGAAAAGCAGTACCTGAAGGCTGACGGCAGCAAATATGACATCTACCGCGACGGACTGCGCATCTACACCACCATCGACTCCCGCATCCAGGCCCACGCCGAGAAGGCAATGCTCGATCACATGACCGGCCTGCAGGACGAGTTCTTCAAACACTGGAAAAATTCCGACCCCTGGACCTACAAAAGTCCCACCTCGGAAACCGAAACGGAAGTAGACGACCGTAAGCGCTCCCTCACCCGTTTGATTCGCCGCTCCGACCGCTACCAGCGGCTCCGCGACGCCATCCTTAATCCCGCCATCGAGCGGATCAACCAGCGCAACGATCTGCAATTCAATACCGACGACCGCGAGGTGGAACGCCTCATTAGCGAAAGCGAGGAACCCGGCCTGGTTACCCGCCTGATCGCGGCCGAAATGATCAGCCCCAAGCTGGGTGCCCAGTACCGGCAGGTAATCAAGATGGACGAGTTTACCCAACTAAAATCGGCCTGGCGCGAGCTGCAGCAGACCGTGCAGAAGGAATTCGACCAGCCGGTCAAGATGATGATCTTCAGCTACGAAGGTGAGAACATGCGCGAGGAGGTCACCATGACGCCCCTGGATTCCGTACGCCACGAGCGCATGATCCTGCAACTGGGCAGCATGTCGGTTGAGCCGCGCACCGGTTTTGTCCGCAGTTGGATCGGCGGGGTGAATTTCCGCGATTTCAAATTCGATCACGTCACCGCGCGGCGGCAGGTAGGGTCTACTTTCAAGCCCTTCATCTACGCCACTAGCATCGAATTGCGGGGCATCACCCCTTGCTTCCAGGTACGCGACATGGCCATCACCATCGCACCCGGCGACGGGCAGTTCGGCCTCACCAAATCCTGGACCCCGCGCAACTCCAATAACAGCTACAGCGGCAACCTGCTCACGCTCATCCAGGGCTTGAGGCAGTCCGTCAATACCGTTTCCGCCTACCTCATGCAGGAACTGGAAAGTACCGAACCGGTGCGCAACGTGGTCAGCGCCATGGGCATCGACAAGGAGTACATCCCGCCCGTGCCCTCCATCGCCCTGGGTGCCGTGGACCTTACCGTGGAGCAAATGACGGGCGCCTACACCACCTTCGCTAATAACGGCATTTACAATCGCCCCACTTACCTGCTCCGCATCGAGGACCGTAACGGACAGAAGATATTCGAATACCTGCCCGAAGAGCGCCAGGCTCTCAGCCCGCAGGCCAACTACGCCATGGTGTTCATGCTCAAGAACGCGGCCGTGAGCAACCTCGGTGGCATCCGTAGCCCCATCGGTGGCAAAACGGGTACCACCAACGACCAGACCGACGGTTGGTACATGGGCGTCACGCCCAACCTTGTGGTCGGTACCTGGGTGGGGGGAGAAGACCGCTGGGTCCGCTTCCGAAATCTCGGTCAGGGCAGCGGTGCGCACATGGCAAAGCCTTTTTTCCGGGAGTTCATGCTTGCCGTCGAACGCGACGAGGAACTAAAGTGGGATACCAAAACAGATTTCGTCCGCCCTCCCGGCGATCTGGGGATCGAACTGGATTGCAGCAAATTTTTGCAAGATGCCAACAGCGTGCTGGATGCGGACGGCGATAGCATTCGGGTAATTGATAATACGGTGGAGTTCTAGGGTGCGCGGGGCGTGACTCTTGTAGGGGCATGGCGGGCGAGGGGACCGTAGAATTACGATATAGTTGTGAAACTTGCCCCACCCGACAGGGGCAAGCCTTGCCAATATGTGTGGGTTATCTGCGCTTATTTAACACCTCTATACTTTAGAACGTGTCTAAGTTTTTTAATTCCTGAGAACCAAGCATTTAAGAACCTAGCGTCGTAAAAACTGACTTACGTAACCCGCTATGCGCGCAAGTTTTTATCTAGCCAGAACCTTAACCACGAAGTAGCCGCGAAGTGAATCATTGATCCTCAGTTCTTAAAAATTTTAGGCACGCTCTTAGTCTATCGGCTCAACCACAAATTTTAAACCAGTCTCACTTATTTTTTTCGATTTAACCGTGCTTGTTCTTTGGCGGCTTTGATCTGGCTCTTCCGGTTTGTATCAGACAAAACTCTCTGACCACTTTCCAGCTCGAACGCCTCTCTTGCCTTTCCGGCTGCTGCTCCTCCATTATGGGCAGCAACGCGATTTTGCTCAAAACCTTGTGCATCTAGCTCGATCGCCTGTCCAGTTGTACCCGCTTCTCCCAACATGGTGAAGATAAGTTCTAGATCGGTCATATGGTCACGAAGGTTTTCACGCTTCAAACCTTTGCGTGTTTTATGATCGCCGGGGCTTACTCCAAATGTTCCGCGTGCTATCTCAGCAGTAAGGATACTGTATTCCAACCCTTCCTTCACTCCTCGGCGTTCCCATTCCTGCGTAAGCGTTTTGCGGATATCAATAGATTGCAAGCGCTTGGCGATCCATTCGTCGGGATAACCAAGTGCACGATAATCAACTCGCATCCGTTCAATAGCCGATTCTGGGTCTTCAAGTTCATCAAGGCGCTGCTTGGCAATGGTGGCGAGCCATCGTTTGAACGGTTCTGCTTTAGGAGAGTTGATTGACTGAATGATACGGAAAACGGTTTCTACTCGCGCAACGTCGGTCAATCGGTTCTTTCCATCTGCTGCTATCATTTTCAACTGTCCGATAGATTCGGACGGTTGAAATCCTTCTTCGTCTAGTTTCTTTTTTAGGTCAGACCAGTATTTACGTGCTCAATCAGATGTTGTGAAAATTGCAACAATATCAACCACTGAGTACCACCATTCATCTTTGTGCCATTCTCTGCGTATTGTCTCGCCGGCATCAAAAATTACAAGTTTACTATCATTTTTCATATCACACATTTGACTAATTGACTCGCTATTTGTTTGCACTTATTTTTACAATAACGAAACCATTCATCAAATTGTTAAAATTACCCTGACAAACCCCAGGTAATAACCTAGTCTTTACTATTTTGATGAATCATTTTCAAAATCCTCAATACTTTCACTCTCCGCATTTCAGTTCTTCCCTCTCGACGGCATATAAGAGCGTGTCTTAATTTTTACTTCCTGAGAACCAAGCATTTGAGAACCTGGCGTCATAAAAACTGACTTACGTAACCCGCTATGCGCGTGATTTTTTGTCTAGCCAGAACCTTAAATCGTTGATTATCAGTTCTTAAAAATTTTAGACACGCTCTAATCCATTTGTACGATTTACAAGATAGTACGTTGACAGACAACGATAAACGAACACACGCAAAAGCCTATACCACCCACTACCCCGTTACCTACTAAATCCGCTTTGCGGACTTCAACCCCACACTCGCCCGGTACCTATCCTCGCAGTACCGCCGCTCTAGCTCGTCCAGTTCCCTGACCACGGTTTCCCGACCGATCTCATCGGCCCAGGCCAGCAGACCCTTGGGATAATTGACGCCTTTGGTCATCGCCAAATCCAGGTCCTCGCGGGAGGCGATGTTGAGGTAGAGCGCGTCGGCCGCCTCGTTGATAAGCAGCAGCAGGATCCGTCGAAGAATACGTTCTCCCAGTTCCCGATCCTCATTCGGCGCGGGCAAATCCACGGGTTTCCCGGCCTTGCTGTAATGGTAAAACCCTCGCCCCGATTTGCGGCCCAGGTAGCCCGCCTCCACCAGCCGCAGTTGGCTAAAGGCCGGCCGGTAGCGCGGGTCGTAATAGAAGGCCTCGAACACGGAACTCGTCACGGCGTAATTCACGTCGTGCCCGATGTAATCCATCAGCGCGAACGGTCCCATCCGAAAGCCACCCAGTTCGGTCATCGCCCAGTCGATCGTGGCGGGATCGGCTATACCTTCCTCATGGATGCGCAGCGCCTCGCCGTAGAAGGGCCGCGCCAGCCGGTTCACGATAAATCCCGGCGTGTCTTTTACCACCACCGGCGTCTTGCCCCAGCTCCGCATCAGCTCCTGCATCCGCGCGGGCAGGTCGGAGGCGGTTTGCAGGGCGGGCACCACCTCCACCAGGGCCATCAGGGGCGCGGGGTTAAAAAAGTGCAGCCCGATCACCCGCTCCGGGTGCTTGCAGGCCGCCGCAATGCTCGTCACCGACAGCGAGGAAGTATTGGTCGCCAGCACTGCGTCCGGCCCCACCAGCCGGTCCAGTTGCTCGAACACCGTCTTCTTCACGCCCAGGTCCTCCACAATGGCTTCCACCACCAGCTCCCGGTCGGCCAGGTCCAGCATCGAGCCGGCATAATTGATCTGCCCCAGCACCGCATCCGCGCCCGCCCGGTCGGTACGCCCCTTCTCGATCAGCCGGTCATAAATGGCCCGCAGCCGCCCGGTCGCCCGGTCAATCGCCTGGGGGTTGTTGTCGTACACCAGTACGTCCGCGCCGGCGGCGGCGGCCACCTGCGCAATGCCGGTGCCCATGGCACCGCTGCCGATTATTCCTATCTTCATGTAAAAAACGGCTGCGCCGCGTTTTTGGGCTGCGCCCATATTTTAGCAGGACGCTTCGCGTCTGGTAATTTAGTACGTTAGACTCAGCCTACGCATGTACATATACGCGTAGGCTAAGTACTAAAATACCAAAATACCAGCGGCAACGCCGCCTACTAAAGTACGCGCGAAGCGCCCCTTATTTACCCAGCGTCGTCGTGCTCCCCTCGTCCTGCGCGGCAAAAACGCGGCGCAGCAGGTCCGTCGTACGGGCACCCAGGTTGGTGCGGATATTGATCTCCTCCTCAGCCACCTTGGCAAACAGACCATTCAGGGCCTGCTGGGTGATATAATCGTCCAGGTTAGTAGTTACGTCATTAACCAGGGGGAGAGAGTTATAGCGGGTCGAGGCATCGGACCACGCCTTACGGGCACCGAATTTATCCAGTGAATTTACGATCACGGGATTGAATTTAGCATACAACTGGTCGCGGGTCACGCGGTCCAGGTAGCTGGTGGCGGCGCGGTTGTCACCCTTCAGGATACCGAACGCATCCTGAATGGTCATCTGCTGAATGGCACTCACGAAAATGGGCGCGGCCTCCTTGGCGGCGTCCTCGGCCCCCTGGTTGATCTTTTTAATGATAACGTCTTCCAGATCCGTAAAGCCGGGAATAACGCTCAGGCGTTCGGTCACTTTGCGGGCTTCCTCGGGCAGCAAAATCCGGTAAGGGCTATCATAAAATCCTTTTTCCTGTGCCAGCTGCTGGGCACCCTTGGTGATGCCGATGCGCAGGGCTTCCTTCAGGCCGTTACCCACGTCCTCGCGCGAGAGCGGCACATTGGTCAGCACCCCCAGGGTCTGATTGATCTGGGCCGTCGTACAGGCCATCGTAAACAACAGGGCGGCCATTGCGGCAAAACAGGCAATTCGCTTAATCATAGAGTAGAGTAGTTTATGCCTCAAACGGCTTCCCGGGCGGGAAGTTGATTCGGGGCGGGGTGGGCGGCCGCGTTTCCCTCTCGGTAAATCGCCGGCGACCCGGTGGTGCAGTGGGAGTATTCCCGTCCAGTCGACCAAACGCGCCGGGGCGTCTTCTTCCTGCCGAACGGGTGATTCGCTAACAGTTTTTAACGTGGCCGTGCCCCCCGGCAGAGCCGGGGGTCGGTCCCTTCCAGGCTTCGGCGGTCGCCTCGGCACTCCGTGCGCTAACGCCCTTCCAGGCACCTCACGCAAACAGTAGCCGCCGAATAATCCTCCTAACCCACCTTACCCGAAACTTAACCTACCTCCTTGAACAATTTTCAGGTTATCCTTTTTCACCTATTGCCCCACCCTTATTTACCGTTTCAACCACTCCACTATGAGCCAGACCACTACCTGCTCCTTCTTCACTTTTCTGTGCCTGCTATTTTGCTTCTCCCTGGCAGCCCAGACCACCACTTTCGACGTTGATTTCGAGGAGGGCACCCTCGGCCAGCCGCCCCTTACCAACGCCGGCAGCGGATCCCAGCCGACCGGCATTTCCCCCAATGGTACTACCGATATCGTGCTAGCCCCCTTCACCGGAAACGCCGGCACTACCGGCGCGGCCGGGCAAGTGGCCCAGGCCACCGTCACCGAATCAGGCAACTTCCGGCTCCTCGATTTCGACGGCCTGCTCAATGGTGGCCTGATTTCTTCCGATACCGTCATCGTCGGTTTCGATTTCCTGGCCGAGGCCGGGGCGGATAACACGGGCTTCGCCTTCCTGCGATCCTACGACGAGACGGGGGAATCCTTTGCCGATCTCGGCTTTAATTTCTCCGGTGATGGGTACAGCATTTTCTTACTCGACTACGACTCCGAGACCGGCGAGTACCTTGGCGGCGTGGCCGCTCCCTTCCCCGCCAACAGTTTCGACGCCGGCACCTGGCACCGCTTCGAGTTAGTGATCGACCTCAATGAAAACCGGGTGCGCTTACTGGTAGATGGCACTGATTGGGGCGTCGATGCCGGCATCTCGCGCGCTACCGGCACGGGCTACGCGGGGGCTTTCTTCAACTGGGGCACCACCATCGTCGGCCGCTCTGCCCTGGATAATTTTCGCGTGACCATTCCAGCCACCGCCGGTCTACCCGCCCCGCCGGCCGGTTTCACCGAACTACTCACGCCCGATGCTCAGGGCGGGACCGTTATCCGCCTACCCGGCGGGGATTTCCGCCAGCCCGGCCTGGAATGGGGCAACGGCTCCTCGGCCCAACTCTCCGCCACCGATTTTTATCAGGGCGTGAGCGGTTACCGCATCACGGTAGACGATGGTCTCGATGAGGCGGACCGGCGATTGTTTGCCTCCGGTGGTTTCCCCTACCTTCCCAACCGCACCTACGAGGTCAGTGCCCTAGTTCGCACGAACTTCCCCCGCGCCACTTGGGAGATCAATATCGGGATGCACGGCATCACCCCCGAGGGTGAGCTGGCCGAGGGCGAGCGCCTGGGCGGTCTGCCCGCCATCACCGAGGGGCCGGATGGCTGGCAACGCTGGACCTGGCAATTCACCCCCCACTGGGAAGAACCCTTCAGCCACCTCCAGGCCCACCTCGGCCTGCACGAGTACGGCCCCGGCTTCGATGGCAACGTACTATTCGAGATCGCCGACCTGGCGTTCGTAGAACTACCGGCCGTAGAACTGGCCGCCTTCGCACCCGGTCAGGGTGTCACCTTCCCCGGCGGCGCGGGCGAAGTGCCGATGGCCGTGGAATCCGTGGAAGACACGGGCGACCTACTGACTGTTACCTCCACCGCCGCCGTCTATGAGTTCGACCGCACTGGCGGCACCCTCACCGTGCGGCAGCGCATCGACATGCAGCGCGCCCTTACTCGCCTCTACGGCTTGCCATTAACCGGACTCAGTGAAACGAGTAGCAACGCCGACGTGGCCGTGCTGGTGGGTAACGACCTCACCATCGGCGTCCAGGCGGATGGAATGCTGACGATCAGCCCCCACCAGGAAATAACTACCGAGATCGAGAGCCTCATCGGTGGTGACTTCAACCGCCTGGCTACTTCCGACCTGCTGTGCGAGGACGATTTCGGTGGCTTTACCGCCAACATCTACGTGCCGAAGGGAACGGGACAACTGGCGCGTTTGGAGGCCCTAACTCCTAACCTACCCTTCATCGGCCTGGCGGCCGACGACCTGAACACCACCGCCGCCGCCGACAGTGGCTGGCGCGTGGTGGCCACGGTCAGCCCCGGCGAGCGACTATTTGTTTCCGCCTTCCCCAGCCGGCCCTACAACTGGCAAAAGTCCTTCGAGTTCCAGTGGGCCATCTCCGATTACCAGTTCCCCGCCGACGAATACTATGACCCGGATTACATGACCGATTGGATCCTCTGGAATTTCACCCAGCGTGCCTGGGCCATGAGTTTCGGCACCGAATATATTCTGCGCGATGACGTAGATTTCGCCGCCCATAAAGCCGGCGTGGAAAGCGTGGGCGATAAGTGGTCTACCTACTTCAGCCAGTGGTTCTACTACAGCCGCGACGCGGCCGAGTGGGCCGGCGAGGCCCAGCGCTGGCGTGACACTTACGGCATGAGTGCCATCTATTCCGACGGCCTGGCCCAGGACGACTGGCTCTCCGCCTACGAGGCCATGCGCCGCCTGCGGGCCGATGTATTTCCGGACGGCGACATCGTTATCCACGATAGCTACCCGCAATCCGGTATTCCCGGCGCGGCCTTCAAGCCCTTCATCTACGCCTATGCCACGAGCACCTACATGGGCGAGAACGCCGATGCCGAAGGCCCCCGCTGGCCGTGGGCGCGCTACGCCATGAACCAGTTTCGGCGTAGCAATGCGCTGGGCGTCACTAAGGGAGACCGCTGGGAGGGCGTGGAGGGCGTGGAGAAATACCTCATCGCCCTGGTCTGGGGCGGCCGGGGCCGGCCGGATGTAGCGGGATACAACGAGGTCTACCTGCCCATCCTGGATGAGCTAAGGGCCGTTTACGAAGATTACGGCGACGATCCCTTTTTCTTTGACCGTTACTACCACCCCCGCGCCCAGACGCTGACCGGTTTCGAGATCGGCCGCGCGGGGATGCCCATCGTCGTCTTCGATACCCTCGTTGACGGCACCGTTGAACTGCAACTGAGCACCTGGACGCCCGGCGCTACCATCCACTATACCCTCGATGGGTCCGAACCTAGCACCGGCAGTCCCGCCTACACCACTCCCCTCCCCTGGACCGACGGCACCACCCTGCTGGCCCGCGCCTTCAAGGACACCCTGGACGAAAGCCGCCGCCTAGAACTGAACGCCGATGTGGGCGTGGCCGCCACCGATCCCGTCGGGGCGATCCAGCAACCGGAGCTACTGCCGCTCTCGCCTAACCCCGCCGGCACCTTCACGCTCTTGCACTATGCCCTCCCCCGGGCTACCGAAGTTAGCATCGAGGTCATTGACCTGCTGGGGCGCCGGGTTTCCACCCAGCGCATCGGCCGCGTAGCGGCGGGCGGCGGCCACTATTACCGGCTCAACACCCAGGGTCTGGCGGCCGGCACGTACGCGGTGCGCCTGCACACCGGTAGCGGCGGCGCGGCGGTGCGGTACCTGGTGGTGCGTTGATTTGGTTGTTGGGGGTTTAGCCCTATAGGGTAGGGTGTCGATTCTGTTGAGATTTCTGGGAACGGTTTCTTCTTGCGCCTTCGAACCCTCTCTTTAGTTGGAATTTTACGCCCCTTAGCATCATTTGTCCTACCGGAACCCGCTAGGGTTTCAGCCCTGAAAGGGCGGCATAGATTAGCCCAGGGTGGAACCCTGGGCTTAACGTGCACCCCACGCGTACCGCCGCGCGCCCCGCTAGCACTGCAAAGCAGTGCTAGCGGCGCGCGCGGCGGGGGTTTAGAGCGGTCTCATGATCCCAGGGTTTCACCCTGGGTTAGTCTATCTCGCCCTTTCAGGGCTTTGGCGGCAAAACTGCCTGGGAGTTGCCCTCAGAATAGAGTTGACCTGCTACAAGATAATTGCTCCTAAGGCCAAACAGAATCAACGCCTTACCCTGTAGGGTAGGGCTTTAGTGGCAAAGCCGCCTGGACAAGCAATTATCGCTTTATAATTCCTGCTGCTTTAGATACATCTCCTTAGTCAGGCCGTACTTCACCTCATCGTGGTAGACGTCGCCTTTTTTGAGGTGGCCGGGGCTGGTGCCTTCCGGTAATAAGCCGATCTTTTGCATGACCCGGCCCGAGGCGGGGTTGGTGGCGAAATGGTTGGAGAAGATCCGGTTCAGTTGCAGCTCCTCGAAGCCGAAGCGGATGACGGCGGTGGCCGATTCGGTGACCAGGCCCCGGCCCCAGTAGGGTTCGGCTACCCAGAAGCCGAGTTCGGCGCGGTTGTGGCGTGGATCGAGGTGGAGGCCGGTGCCGCCGATGAACTCGCCGTTTTCGCGTAGGTGGAGGCCGAAGGTGTAGCCGGTGCCGGCCTCGGCGGCCGCGTAGATGGAAGCGAGCCAGCGGATGGCGTCGCGCTCGTAGTAGGGATGAGGGATGTTGAGGGTCGTGGCCGCGATGTTGGGGTTGCCGCCATGCTTGAGGATGGCGGGGATATCGGCGGCCACGGGTGCGCTGAGGATCAGGCGTTCGGTTTGGAGGGTGGGAAAATTTTTCATAGGTGGAAAAATTACGGGAGGTGATTGCGTGAGGTGCCTGGACGGTGGAAGGCGGTAGCCGACAGCCCGTTAGGGCCAAGCCGTTAGGCGCGCCGGGAAGGGACCGACCGGGCCGTTAGGGCCGGGCACGCCCAAACAACGTGCCCCGTCAGGCGAAGTGATTTATTGAAGGAAACACAACTTTACCGGCAAAAAATTCCCGCCCGGAATAGCCCAAACACAAAGCCCCCACCCTCCTTGCGGAGAGCGGGGGCTAGGTCGAAGATCAATCAAAAAACTGATCGATCTATTCTTACTTCTGGCGGATTACCTCAGGCTCGGTACCTTCATTGGCCTGATTTTGCAGGTTTTCGTCGGCAACGATGGCTACTTCCACGCGGCGGTTCTGGGCGCGACCTTCTTCCGTGTCGTTGGTGGCAACCGGCTGCATTTCGCCGTGACCGACCGTGGTGATACGACTGCGCATGATACCTTTCATGGTGATGTAGTCGGCTACCGAAGCGGCGCGCTTCTCGCTCAGGGTCTGGTTGTACGTATCCGAACCCTTGCTGTCCGTATGACCGTCAACGGTCAGTTCGGTATCGGGGTACTTATTGAGGATGGTTACCAGGTTGTCGAGGTTGGTCTTGGACGCGGCGGAAAGTGTGCTGGAATCAAAGCCGTAGAGGATGCCCGAATCGAACGTGACGAGGATACCCTCACCCACGCGGGCTACTTCGGCACCTTCCACTTCCTGCTCGATCTCGGCGGCCTGCTTGTCCATGTACTTACCGATGATGGCACCGGCGGAACCGCCTACCGCAGAACCGATAATGATACCCGCCGCCGTGTTGCCGGTAGATTTACCGATCACACCGCCGATGACGCCGCCGGCGGCACCGCCGATACCGGCACCTTTGGCCGATTTGCTGGCATTACAAGCGGGGGAAAGGGCCAGCACGAGGGCGAGCGCGAATACGGGAAGAAATTTGACGATACGTTGCATTTGCTTGTTGTTTTGGTTGGTTAATGAGGGGATATAAACCCTCACGATCGGGCGTGGTTGGTACTCCGATCGTTCGGTTGGAAACCGGTTAGGCGACCACGATGTTCGGGCCGCCGCACAACGGTAATCTTATCTTTAATAGACGGAGGAAGGATGTTACGAGTCACTCACTTATCCGCCGGCCGGAACAAATTCGTAGAAGAAATTGTCATCGCCGTTTTCCTCGTAGGCAAAGGCGAGGTCGCGGTTACTCATTTCCACGAAGAAGACTGTTCCAGTCTACGGGTTTCAGGTCCAGCTCGGTGGAGGGGAAGTTTGCTCTTCGAAGTAGATGCGCAGGGGCTGGCTGTTGTAGCCGCTGACCGTACTGGTCTACCAGGACGGGCACGCCGTACGGGCGTCGGCCCATGCTTTGATGATTTCTTGTTCGGTGGTTTTTACGGTGGTGGCCATGACGGGTTTTCTTATTTTTAACGGGTCGGGCGGGGGGCGATGTTCGGTGGGGGAGGGGCAAGCAAACCACCTTTAATGAAGCGGCCTACCTACTTCTGATATAAAAATACGGAAGCCCTTACCAACTCCAATCAGGAGTCGATAAGGGCTTTTTGCATTTATTGTCGTTCATTAAAACGCAAACCGGTAACCGGCCACCAGCTGCGTATCGTTAAACAGGTTACGGCCCGTCAGATCGACATACAAACGTCCACCCAGCACATTAAGGTAGGTGCCAATGATGAGGTTAAAAGTCGGACGGAAATCTACCGCGCCGTCCTCACCATTGTTATCGGCCAATTGCATGAAACCAAAACCGGTTCCTACGTAGGGCTTAACAAAGGAGTTCTTGATCTGTATGGGATACAGGCCATTCAGGAACAAACCGAAGTTAGCGGGCTTACCCAGACCGAAGAATGCTTCGGGCATCAGCTCGAAACGCTCGCGCTCACCAATTTTATAGTGCCAGCGCAAACCCAGGTTCAGGGTATTGTTGCTGTTGTCACCCAGGTTGAAGCCGGCAAAGCCCGACATACCCGAGTACTTGATGCTGCGCACGATCCGGCTACCGGACGTGGAATCGGAAGAAGCGAGGTAGTCCCCCGTCCGCTCGATCTCGATCTCGTTAATATTCGGACGGTTGGGAGCGCGATCCGAGCTATTGTTGTCATAGCGATCGTTATTGCGGTTGCTGTCGAAACGATCCTCGGGGCGATTACCGCGATCATAGCGCGAGCCGGAACGATTAGATTCCATTTCGGCCATGCGACGGTTCTGCTGCTCCAATTCGCGATTGAGTTGGTCGAGTTGGAATTTCAATTCGGCCTCGTACTCCGTATCGGCGCGGGTGCGGCCGCTGTCGTCATAGTCGCTGTCGTAATCATCATAATCACGACGGTCGTCGCGGTTGTCGCCGGTGCGGTTGTCACCATTGATATTACGGTCATTGTCACTGCGATCATTATTATCACGGTCGCGGCGGTTCCGGCGGTCACTACGATCCCGGTCGTTATCGCGGCTACGCTCCAAGTCTTCCTGCGTCCGTTCGCGGTTGCGCTCGATGCGCTCCTGGTTGCGGCGACGTTCCTTCTCGGCTTCGTCCTGATCCTTCTTGATCATTTCGCGCATCTCTTCCATCGACTTCATCAGTTGGTCGATTTCCTTCTGCTCCTCCTTCGTGCGGCCTTCCGATTTACTATCGCGCAGCCTTTTCATTTGGCCGTTCAATTCATTCAGGCGGCGGTCGATGCTAGTGTCACGGGTCATTTTCTGCATGACTACCGTATCCGTCTTGGAACGGTCGCGCTGCTGATCGTCCGCATTGCTGCGACCGTTATTTTGGTTACGATCGGACTTGGTGCGGTCGCTCTGCCGGTCACGGTCGTCCTGGCTATTGCGGCCCCGGTTGCTACCGGAGTTCAAGCGATCTTCCAGTTCGTCCATCCGATCTTGCTGGTCTTCCAATTGGCGACGCAGGCGATCGGATTCACTTCCGCGATCCTCGCTGCGGCGATTTTGATCGTCATTGTAAAAATCATCGTCACTGCGATCACGGCGGGGGCGGAAGTCGTCCGCCGGACGGCGGTTGCGGTTTTGCGCGTTGTTGGTGCGGCCGTTTACCAATTCCATTAACTGGTCTACGGTCAGTTGAATAGTTTGGGAATCGCCATCACGATCGCGGTCGTCGCGGTCACGATCATCGCGGTCGCGGTTGTAGCGGTAATCGCGATCACGGTCATCGTAAGAGCGACGGTAGCGGTCATCATAGGGGTTCTCACCGGGTACGGGATAGTACAGACGAATGCTGTCCTGACGGGCGCGGGTAGCGCGCATCTGGCTCTGGCGGGCCATCTCCTGGCGTTCCTCGATCTCATTTACTACATCTTCCGCATCCACTAATTCACGGCGGATCTCGGCAGCACGATCTACGTCATCGTCGTCGTAAGCGTCATTCAACTCTCTTTCCAATTGCGCTATCCGGGCTTGGTAACGCTGCTTCAGTTGCAGGGCATCCCGCTCATTTTCACGGCGCTGGCTGTTGATCTTTTCCTGGTAGACGTCGTCTTTCTTATCCAGTTTATCCTGGTAGATACCGCGCTCCTCATCCAGACGACGCTGGATGGCTTTTTCTACTTCTTCATCGGGGTCGGACCGCTTACCGAAAGCCAGAGTTAAGCCCTACCGTGAACATATTACTGGTAGCTAGTTGATCGGTATTTTCTACCTCGTCCAGCGAGGCGGCATCAGCCGCCGTCAAGAGCACTTTGTAGGAGCCGTTGATCCGAAAATTCGGTCCCAGTGCCAGGCTAAGACCGCCACCCGCGCTGCGCAAAGCTCTGGCTGCTTACGTTGCTGGTATCCGTGCGGCCTACGTAGCCGTCCTGCACGTTAATGCGGCCACCACCCAACATGATGAAAGGCGTGAAACCGGTTCCGACCCGGCCCAGGTTCAAGCGCAGGTCACCGCCGTATACGGCCAGATCGTCAAAATCGAAATTAATATTATCGTCGCTCATGCCCTGTAGGTAATAAGCGCGCAGACCTACGTAAGGACCGAAATCCACGCCGAGGTTAGCACCACCCAACCAGGTGTCGCGGTAGCTTACTTCGTCCGCCCATTCGATCCGGCTCAACTGAGCGGCGATCGGAATGCGCAGACCGGAAAAGCCGTTACCGAAAGCATTCAGGTAAGCCCGGTCGATGTCGGTGATCTCATCGGGGTCTTGTCCGCCGATGTAGAAAGCGAGGTTGGCCCCCAACGTGTAGTTGCCCAGCTCGTCGGCGCTAAAGTCGCCGTCCCCGATATTATTCAGGTCGCGTTCGGTTTGGTCCAGCAGGTTACGCACCGCGTCAAAGCGGTAGGCAAGGTATTTGCCCTCTACCGAAAAGGTAAAACGGTCATTGGCACTCAGCGTGAGGCCCAGGCCGGCGGTACCATAAATATTTTTAGCATTCTGCAGGCCGTCGCGGCCCACGTCCTGCACGCCGCCACCCAGTAATAGGTAGGGCAAAAAGCTACCCCGGCTAAGGTTTAACTTTAATTCGGCCCCGTAGCGAGCAAGATCGACGTCGGTGTTGTCAAATTCGTCGGTGTCGATCTCGAAACCGCCGAAGTCGATTTGCTGATCGATGGTCTGCAGGTAAAGACCCCGCAGTTCGACGTACTGGCCGAAACTGATGCCTAGCCGGCCACCCACCATAAAGGCGTCGTTCAGGCCGGCGCGGTTATTATACCAGGTGTAGGTGGCACTCGGGGCCAAGCTGTAGCTGATGCCGGCCACCTGGCCGTAAAGAGAACTGGTTAGCAGCAGCGCAAAGACAGCTACTGAGATAAATTTGTAGAGCGATTGATTCATATTATTAAAGTGGTTGTGCTGATATAATATCAATTGTGGTACGCAAAGGGGGCACCCGATGTTCGATCCAGAATGGTGCACCATATTCACTTTTACGCGCAGCGTACATTACTCGCCTAGGATCGAACACTAGATTAAAAATTAGGGTTACAATCACTGATTACAAACTAGTTAGACGATACATCCGGCTAATTGAAGGTTTCCGGCCGTCCGTTTGTCTGGTTTTTTTTCTCACATTACATCCATTTTGTCACAGACTAGCTCATCACCATCCTAGATCTGTATAAAATTTTCACACTATGTTAGCAGATTCAACCCATTCACGCACCGGCACCGCCATCGTGCCCGCTCAGTATGCCGCCATCAGCCGCATTCACTGGGGGGCCATCTTTGCGGGCACCCTCATCGGCCTCGTCACCCTTACCTTACTCAACTTACTGGGCATCGGCATCGGCCTCACTACTATTAATCCCACGACGGAAAGCAGCCCGTTTGCCGGTCTCGGCATCGGCGCGGGCATCTGGTACATCGTCTCCAGCCTGATCGCGCTGTTCACCGGGGGCTACGTCGCCGGTAAACTCAGCGGATTTCCTAAGAAGAGTAACACCGGCCTCCACGGCCTCATCACCTGGGCCCTTTTCACCATGGTCACGCTCTACATTTTCACCACTGCCGCCGGCCGCGTGGTTAGCGGCGTGGGCAGCATCATTTCCGGCGTCGCCAATACCGCCGGTAACGCCGTTGCCGCCGCCGTGCCCGATAATGCCGGTACGCTCATCGCCCGCGAATTCGAGCAGGCTGACATCAACCTTTCGGAAATCCGCCGCGAAGCTTACGCCCTCCTGGAAGACACCGACAAGGCCGCCCTCGACCCCGACAACCTGGAGCAGGACGCCAATCAAGTGGCCAATGCCGCCGAGCGCAATGCGCAGGATGCCGCCCGCAATCCCTACCAGTCTTCGGAAGAGATCAACGGCGTACTGGATCAGATCAGGAACCGCGGCGAGAAAGTCATCAATGCCGCCGATCAGGACGCCCTGGTCAACGTGCTTGTTAATCGTTCCGACATGACCGAGCAGGAAGCACGCCAGGCCGTGCAGGGCTGGTCTTCCCAGTACCAGCAGGCCATGGCCGAGATCAACCAGACCCTCGATCAGGCCGGCGAAAAAGCCGAAGAAATCGGCGAAGACGTTGCTGACGGCATCGGCACGGCTGCCATCATCGGCTTCTTCGGCATGCTCCTCGGTGCCATCGCCGCCTATTTCGGTGGCATCTTCGGCACCCAGCGCGACCTGGTGCTGCCCACCGCGGCCGGCACGGCCAACATCAATGCTTAAGATGCTTAAGACGGCTTAGGCCGCCTTTCTCCTAATAAGCTAAAAGCCCCCGTTCACTGGTTGAGCGGGGGCTTTTTTGCGCCATCCAGATGTCAAGTGCAAGGACCCAACCTATTTAGACACGCTCTAATCTTTTTCGGGCATGCCCCCGGCCTTAGGGCCGGCGTCGGCGTCTTTCGGGCTCCCTGCCGGTCGGTGCTGCGCACTCGCTCCTGCGTCGCGCCCCTCCAGGTGCCTCATGCGGTTGAGGGCCGAAAACGGATAACGCCCAGGTGCCCCTACCCTACCTTCACCTCCAGCAACTGGCTGGTATCCACTCCCAGAATGTCCACCACTTTCACCAGTATCCGGTAGGTGCCGGGGGCGGGGTAGGCCCGGGGCGCGGTGCTAAACTCCAGGCTGCGGTCCTGTTTGGTGCGGAAACTCTGCCACTCGTTCTCAAAAATGTAGTTGCCCGTCCACTGTTCTTCCACGGTGCCGTCGGGTGACTGAACGCGGATGAGTTCTTTCTTGCTGTCGTAGTCAAAATCCACGCTCCAGTAGTCGATCCAGTCGTGCCAGTCCTGCGTCAGCACCTCGCGGGTTATCACGCCGTTCTTGTCCTTACTGGTTTTCAGGATCCGGCCGCCCTCAATGATGACGCTACTCTTCTTTACGCTCAATTTATCTTCCACCACGTCCAGGTCGTCCTGGGTGTAGTTGGTCACGAAGTCGCGCAGGGTCACGGTCACCTCGCCGTTTTTGGCGGTGGCGGCGGTCGCCTTCAGGTAGCTGATGTCGTAAAACTTCACCTGCCCCTTGTCCACGGCGCGGGGGTCGAAAACGTCCTTCGGGATGGTCCGCAGGCGTACGCGCACGCCCGCGTCCGCGCTCTCCTGGATGATGCGCGGCACCAGCCCCATCTCGAACTCAAAGCCCAGCACGTCCACCTGCGTATACTTCAGCCGCACGCACTCGGCCACTATCTCCTGCACGCGGGTCTGGGTCACGGGCACGTCCAGCGGTCCCACGTGCACCAGGCTCTCGCCGCGCTTGCCGTGCAACTGCCGGTGCCCGCTCACGGGCTGGGCCTGGTAGGCCGCCAGAATGAGCTGTAGGTAGGCGGCCTGCTTGCCGGCCTCCTGGTGCTCGTTCAGTTCCTCCATGAAAAACTGCCGCTCGTACTTGCCCAGGTTAAGTAGCTCAAAGGCCCGGAAGTCCTCTCCCCTTTTCTTTGCGCTCGCGCTGCACCCCGATCAGCCGCTTGCGGGTGGTGTGGATGGCAAACCGCCCCAGGTCGGTCGTGATCCACTTGCGGTTCAGTTTTTCGGCCACGGCGGCGGTGGTGCCGCTGCCGCAGAAGAAATCGGCGACCAGGTCGCCTTCGTTGGAGGAGGCTTTGATGATGCGCTCGAGGAGGGCTTCGGGTTTTTGGGTGGGGTAGCCGAGACGCTTCTTGCGCATTGTGAGTTGAGCATATTATATCTGTCCATACGTTGCTCATTACCTACCTTTCATTTCGTGTAAATATGTCTTGTATTGCTGGAATTTTAGCGCCCTCGGTCTATCTAAACTTGTCTTCATTTTCTAGCCTTTGAATACGTCTCCTGTGAATATGAAGCTAACATGTATCTCCAATAATAATCTTCCATCCTTATCGATATTGCTGTAAATCTGACTTTGTATTCCTCCATCTAGGATATGAGCATATATTGCTTATTAAATATACTATTCCCTATTCTTTGTGTAGTAGAAAATATGGTCGATAAGTGTAGGAAATCTCGTTAGCAATAGCTTTGCTTTGAACTTCACTGTAGTTGAATCGCTTGCCAAACTATTTCATTTAAAGAAATTATCATGACCCAAAAATATCATCCAGAAGTAGCCGCATGATAACTGACTCACCCTCCAATCACAGTGCACATAAATACTCCCATCCTCCGCCAGCAGCGAGTGGATCAGTTTCAGCCGCTCATACATCATGCTCAAATAGGAGGAGATACCCCGCTGCCAGGTATCGCGGTAGGCGATCTCTTCCAGCACCGACTGGGTTTTGGTGGCCGATTCGCCGTTGATCTCGATGGTGTGGCTAAAATCCGCGCCCACGGCAAAGGGCGGGTCGATGTAGACGAGTTTCAGACCGCCCTCGCGTTCGATCTCGGCGCGCAGCGGCCCGTGGGCCAGGCTGGACAGGATGAGTTTATTGTCGCCCCAGATCAGTTTGTTGTGCCAGCCGGTCTTCTGGCGGCCCTTAGGTCGAAACATGGAAAAGGTGTCCCCGCGCCTATCATTTTCGCGGCGCGGCTCGTCGATGTGCTCGATGTGGTGGAAGGGCAGGACGGTATTCAGCACCTGTTCCGAGCGGCCGTTCCAGAACAGGAAAACGTCCTCCTCGTCGGCGCTCAGTTTATAGAGGTCTTCCTTGGGCAGGGGCCGGCCGGCCTTGATGAGGTCGATGATACGGTCGCGGTCGGCGGGAGAGAGGTTCAAGGGGTGGGTGGTTTTGGGGGTGCAAGGTAAGCAGAACTTCAAGTGTCCGGCCACCCGCTCAGGCGGCGTTTTGCAATCGCCTCACTATTTCTTGCGGGTTGCTCATCGGCAAACCCGGTATATCGTAGGCATCGAAGGCATCGAGTAATTGGCGATTGAAATCTTTTTCATCATTCAACACTACCATCCCCGCTAGTTGGGGCCGTTGCCGCAGGATGTCCGTAATTTTAAACAACGTATTTTCCACCAGGTCCCGGCGGGGCGTTTGAATTGCTTGCAAGATGGTTTCCTTCCGATTTCCCAGGGCCGGGATTATGAAATCGCACTTGTGGCTCAGGCCGCTCTGGCCGTAGAAACTGGCATCCCTGATAAAGGGTAGCCGTTGAACCGTAAGCAGCTCGGTTACATCATCGAGGAAAAAATTCTGGATATTTACCTTTGCCAGGTAATGGAGGTTAAGCAGGTCGAGAATGGCCTGAATAAATCGGTGCAGCGTATTTTTAGCCTGCGCAACCGAGGTTTTCACCACCAGTTCATCCTGCTCCATGCGGATGCCATAGTTGAGCATGACTTCGTCAATGGCCCGTTGCCGCTTATTCGACAACCGCTCGAAGCCCACCATCTCCAATTCCCGGATGGTCTGGCCGTCATCCGAAAACAGCAGTTGACCATTGGGCAGTTGCCTGGCGTACACCTCCACCATGTCATTGTTGAAATTCAAAAAAGGGCGTAACAATCTCCCACCAATCTTCCGATGCGGGCAGTAGCAGGATATTTTCCTGTAGCCAATCCTTGTAGCCATCGACGGTAATTTGTAGATCAGACATGGAGTATGGTTTGGATGCTAAGATCGGTGATATTGCAGTAGCGAAGAA
>CAVWSC010000004.1:0-39976 GCA_963757435.1 Lewinellaceae bacterium
CGAGTTTTCATTTGTGACAGGCAGTGTAACAACTATACCATTGAATGTACTAACCAGCATTCATTCATCCCGACGCCAACCGGCGTCTTCCCAAAAACAGTGCTACATGAAGTTCATCTATACGTTATTTTTGTTAGTAACGACCCTGCTCGGCACCATTGCCGCCAACGATATCTGCGCCATAAACTTACGGCCCGGCACCCGTACCGCTGATTTTGCGGTGGGCGAAAAAGTGTACATCGATCTGGAATACAGTACTGACGAGGCCGCTGGGGTTCGCATTTTCATCCTCCCCTTTACCGAAGGAGAGCAATCTGATAATTTCGGCGTCAGCGGCTCTCCCGTTTATATGGGCAGCGGATCGTTATCCCCCTTCCTGATGATCAACGCCGGCGAACTGACCGTCGATGAAATTCGTGTTCGGATAACCACCCCCGATCAATCGATCATACTTCGTGAATTTTTTATCCCCGTCTCCTATCACTTTGGAGAAAACGGTGTCAATAACTTCCGTTTCTCGGCCGATCAAAACATCGGCTCTTTCCTGCTTGGTGAATCTACCGATATCACCTTTGACTACACGATCAATCATCCGGGCGGTACCCGGATTTTCGTGCGCCCGATGACCGACGGTGATTTAACACCGGGTTACGGCGCGTCCGGCTCAATAATATTTAGCGGAACAGGTACCCAAACCGTCAATTTCTCGATTAATTCCGGTAATAATGTTCGCGTAGATCAACTGCGCGTACGGATCACCAATGCGGATCAAACTGAAACGCTCCGGGAATTTTTCCTTCCGGTAAATTGGTACTGGAGTACGGTAAAAGTGACGGATTTCAGCATCAACGGCCCGCGGTTTGTGAGTAACGGCACCCAAAAAACCGTCAACTTTGCCTATCAGACAACGCTTCCGGCGGGTGCACGAATTTTTCCCCGTCCCGTCACTAACGGCGAGCTTACTGCCAACTACGCTGCTTGCGGTTCAGGAGCGTATACCGGCACCGGATCCGGCAACTGTGACTATACCATCACGGCCGATAACCAACGGGTAGATCACATCCGCTTCCGAGCTACCAACCTCGATCAGTCGGAGATACTGCTTGAGATATACTATCCGACCGAACTGATATTCGGCAACTACAATATCGATCGGATCATTACCTGCCCCCCTTCCCCGGCCCGCCTAGCTCACGGCGAACCGGTCAATATCGGCTTCCAGGTAGATAATCTGGAAAGCGGCCCTTCGCGTATTTTTACGCGACCGATCACGGAAGGAGAACTTTCTCCTTCTTATGCTGCAAGCGGTTCGCCCAGTTATTCTCTGGGGGCCGGAACCGGAACGGATGATTTTACCATAACCAGCGGCAATGTCCATGTGGATCAATTAAGGTTCAAGGTGACCGATAACGCCCAGACCGCTACGTGGGCCGAATACTTTCTCGATGTGGATTACCGATTCGGCGAGGCGCAATCCGTAGGCGTTTCTTCACCCGGAGCAGCCGACCGTCTGACCGGTCGTTCGGTCCTAACCCTTTTACCAACGAGGGCAGCCTACAACTCACCAGCCCGGATAATCAGCAGGTAACTATTTCCCTCACGGATGCGCTGGGCCGGCTGGTTGCCTACTGGCCCGGACGCCGGCTTAATGCCGGCCAATCCGATCGTCTCGTTATTCGTGCCGACCAGCAGGGTCTGACTGCCGGTATTTACTTTCTTCACGTAAGGGGAGACAATTATTACGTAACCGAAACACTGGTGGTAAGTCGCTGACCCGATCGGTCATCGTTGATCCGCGTGAGGCACCTGGAAGGCCGCTCCCGCCATTCGGCGGGGGCGGGTGCGGTAGCACGGAGCGAACAGCGAACCCTGAAAGACGCCGACGGCGGGGCGTTAGCCCCGGCGGCACGCCATCCGGCAATGCAGTCACCATACACCTACCTACTGCCGATCTGTTTATAGCTGCTCCCGCCGAATTCAACTCATTAAAAAGCGACCTTTCTCCCGCAGGAAAAAGGTCGCTTTTGTAAATTATAAGCGGGTTGCCCCCGGCCTCCCGAGGGGGGGGGGTGAGAAGATTTAAAGCAAGTAATACTACCTAATACTTACTAAAATCCTACTTCCTCCCCTCGGCGGGCAGGTGCAGAATCCGCTCCGTTTCCGTGTAATCCTCGCCGTCGGCCTTGGCCAGTTCGATGGCCTCGGTGGCGGTTTTTACGGCCATTTTGTGCTGGCCGCTCTTCTCGTACAGCCACGCCAGCGTATCCATGTTAGCGTACATTTTTTCCAGTGCGACCGATTGCTTGGCCCAGCCGATCGCTTTTTTCAGCATGGCGGGGTCTTCCACGGTTTCGTAAAAGTTCCAGGCGATGCTGTTCAGCTCCATCGCGCTGTTGCTGGGGTAGGCCTCGTAGTAGGCAACGGCGGCCTTGGCGTAGGTGGCCAGGTCATTATTTTGCTGCGCCAGTACCATCGTAAAGTGCTTGCTCAGGCGGTCGGCCAGCTTGGGCGCGTGCTTTTGGTAGTAGGGCTGCATCTGCTCGGGCGTGGGCAGCAGGCGTTCGCCTTTTTCCTGCATATAAGCGGGGATGAACGTGTTTTGCAGCGTACCCATGTACTGGCTCGCGTCGCCCAGTTCGGCGATGTACAGCTCGGGTTCGCTCACGAACTGTCCGAAGGTTTTGCTCCCCAGCGCACCCGGCTGGGCGGCAATCATGCTCACGACGGCGGGCGATTTCAGGTCGTCCAGCGTGGCCAGGTAGGCGGCGGTTACTTCGGCACCCTTCACCTGATCCATCGCGCCGTTCAGTTCGGCCACGTAGGCCTGCAAAAACTCCGGGTCGCGCTCCCCGGCATCGAAACGGCGGGCCTGGGCGCCCAGGCTATTCATGCTGGTGGCCGTAGCACCTACTTCCAGTAACTTTTCCACCGGAATGAAGCCCAGGGCGCGGTGCTCCACCTCGCCGTCTCCATTCACGAACAGGTAGGTGGGGTAGGCGCGCACGCCGTACTTCAGCGCCAGGGCCGGGCCTTCACCCGACTCCATGTCGATCTTGGCGTTGATGAAATTTTCGTTGAAATAATCCCCCACTTTCGCGTCGGGGAATACTTTAGCGGTCATCATCTTGCAGGGGCCGCACCAGGTGGTGTAAGCGTCTACGAAGATGAGTTTGTCCTGTTTTTTAGCCTCCTTTAGCAACATTTCCCAGCTATCGTGGGAAAATTGGATGCCGTCGCCCTGCGCGGACAGGTTGGTGAAGGCCAGGCTGAGGACGAATAAAAAGGATAGTAAGCGGATCTGCATACGGTTTCGGTTGAGGTTCGGGCGACAACCCGCCACCCTTCGGTCAGATTAACGCTTTTCTACCGGTGCTGGATGCACGGACCACCTATTAAAACCGCCCCTCCGGCCGCTTTCACGGTCGCTTAACCTTCGCGCCGCGCCGCTTATCTTACCTTTGCCCCGCTCATCGGTTCCACTACCTTATATGTATGCTCAAAAAGATCGACCGCTACATCGCGGGTAAATTCCTGAATACCTTCGCATTCACCGTGCTCATCTTTTCGCTCGTGACGCTCATCATCGACTTCAGCGAGAAGGTCGAGCGCTTCATCGAATCGGAGATCAGCCGCACGGAGATCGTCTTCGAGTACTTCCCCACCTTTTTGCTGTTCATCCTGGGCCTGCTCTGGCCCATTCTCACGCTCATCGCGGTCATCTTTTTCACCAGCCGCATGGCCGGCAATTCCGAGATCATCAGCATCCTCAACGCGGGCGTCAGCTTCCGCCGGCTACTGCGCCCCTACCTCGCGGCGGCCACGCTGCTGTTCACGCTCTACCTGCTGGCCGTCCACTTCTTCGTGCCCTGGAGCAACGCCAAACGGCTGGAGATCGACCGCACCTACTTCAGCAGCAACCAGGACCGGGGGCAGACCCGCAACGTCCACCTCTTCGTGTCGCCGGACACCAAGGTCTACATCAATTTCTTCCGCAAGCGCGACAGCACCGCCCGCGATTTCCGCCTCGAACAGTTCCGCGACAACCAGCTCGTCTACCTCCTCAAAGCCCGCCACGCCGAGTGGGTCGGCTACCCCGACAAGTGGCAGCTCCATAACTACGAGATCCGCACCTTCGACGGCGACAAGGAGACCTTCAAAAGTGGCCTGGGCCAAAAAATGGACACCACCATCAATCTCCAACCCGACGATTTCGTCGATTTCAAGGACGGCCAGCAGTCCCTCGCCACCCCCGAACTATGGGCCTACATCCGCAAGCAGCGCGCGCGCGGCTCGGGCAACGTGCGCAAGTACGAGATCGAGCTGGCCCGCCGCTCGGCCGAGCCGTTTACCATCTATATCCTCACCCTCATCGGCGTCGCCGGTGGCCTCCCGCAAGGTCCGCGGCGGCATGGGCATCCACCTCGCCTCGGGTATGTTCATGGGCGCACTCTACGTGTTCATCAGCCGGTTCGCGGCCACCATCACGCAGGGATCCAACCTCCCCGTTTTGCTGGGTATGTGGATGCCGAATATCCTGTTTTTCCTGCTCGCGCTCTACTTTATCAGCCGGGCGCAACGGTAGTTTTTAAGCGGGCATTGGGTAGTTGGGTAGTTGCACGTGGGACGAGTACTACCTACTACCCAACTACGTACTACAATACTAACCAGGGCGTGTCCGCCGGCAAAGCCGGCGGCCGGTCCCTTCCAGGCTCGCAGGTCTGCTCGGCCGCTGCGCGTCTCCGGCTCGGCGCCGGCCCTTCCAGGCACCTCACGCGGAGGGCTGCGTCCGTACTTTAGTAGGCGGCGTTGCAGCTGGTAATTTTGTATTTTAGTATAGGCCTACGCGTACACGGGGGCGGGGTTTTCGCCCGTGCTTTTGGCAGCCGGCGTTGCCGGCAAAGCCCTGAAGGGGCGAGATAGACTAACCCAGGGTGGGACCCTGGGAGCGGGGAGGCCGCTCTAATTCTCCGCCACTCCCCCGGCAGCGTTGCTTCGCAACGCTGCCGGGGGAGGGGCGGCTTGCGTGTGGGGCACGTTAACCCAGGATTGCATCCTGGGCTGATCTATGCCGCCCTTTCAGGGCTGAAAACCCCGGCGGGTTTGGTTGAGGCCCGATGCGCCGCGAGTAAAACATCCGTGGACTAATCCAAGAACCATGCACCAAGCCCCACCGGAAAAAATTCCGTGCGTAACTCCGTGGGCTTCATCATTAGCAGTACCATCCCAGGTGCAAAAAACTCTAAGCAACTCTATGGGCTAACCCAGGAAACACACGATGCACTATCACATTCCCTCCGCCAACCGGTAGTTATTCTCGATAAACCGGAAATCCGGCAATTGGCGGTAGTGCCACTTCTCCAGGATGGTGCCGTTGCTCATCAGCAGCAGACCGGGGTTGGAGCGGATGATGGTCTTGAGCATGATGTCATCACCGGTGTAGACGGGATAGTTTATATCCAGGGCGGCCTCGAAGTTATTTAGCCGCTCGTAGTCACTGTAGGCCGTCAGGATGCGGACCTGGTGGCCGGCCTCGGCGGCCTGGGCCAGTACGGATAGCAGGTCCTCGCGCCACTTGTCCAGGTAGTCTTCCGACCACTGGTAGGTACCACCGGCCTCGCCACCCTTTAGCTTGTAGGCCACCACCACGAAGGTGAATCCGGGTTCGGAGAGTAATTCGTCGGTTACGTCGTTGCCCTCGGCGTCACTCAACTCGAAATCGGTGATCTTGGTGGCCACGATCGTCGGCTCGGTCTTGATCTGGACGATCTCGAATTCTTCCTTCGGGAAGTCCTTGTACTGCTTCAGGTATTCGGCCATCGTTAGTTCACTCACCTTGCCGGTGGCCTTTTCAGTCATGGTATAGCCCAGCACCTGCACGGCCCCGGCGGCCTCTTCTTCGGCCTGCTTGCGCTCGGCGATATTTACGCCCACCTTGAAGGGGCGAAAATCCTGACCGGGGATGTCCCACACGTAGTTGCTGAAACAGTAAAAAGTGGAACCCACCAGGGTCAGGGCGGCAATGGCCAAACGGGCGGTGGGGGTGAACAGCTTGTGCATTCGCTCGGAGGCAAAGACAAAGACCAGCGCGGGAAGGGGCAGGAAAAACGTCCTTCAAAAAAGAAGTGCGCGGCTCCAGTTTCAGAAAGTCACCGAAACAGCCGCAATCGGTCACCTTCATATTGGTGGTCTCATAGGCTCCCCAGGTATCGAAGGCAAAAAATGTTCCGCCCGGCTGTACGTAACCCGTCAGGTAGGTAAAACCGGTCAGGGCGGTGAAAAACGCCACCAGTGCGAAGAAGGCCCAGGCCGTAAATTTCGGCCATATGCCCACTAGCAGCATCACGCCCAGCAGGATCTCGAATACGATCATCACCACCGAAAAGCCAATGGCGTATTCCGCCAGCCACGGAAAAAGCGGTGCCAGAAAATCAAAGGACGTTGCCGCAAACGTGGACTCGAATTCCGCGAAGTACTGCTCCATCTTAAAGGCCGTCCCCCCATCGGGTCGATCGCCTTCACCCACCCGGAGAACACGAACAGCGCACCGCAGAAGTTCTGCAACAGGCTCACTACGGGGTTTTCCACGCGCCGCAGCACGAACTGGTTGAGGGCGGTAAACAGGAGCGCGGCAATTGTGATGCCGATCAGGAGGGTAGTCAAAGTCATGGTCTGGTGGCGTTGTGAGGGAAGCGTGGCGGTGGGGTGCCGCTCCGGCGGTCCGCAAAGATACGCGGCGCGGGGGAGGGGCGGGGGCGTGGGGGTGGGTTTTTTGTTAAGGGGGTGTTATTAGATTGGGTCTGGATGGGCTGACGCCTACGATGAACATTCGCAGTGGAATTTTAATTTTCCGGCGGATATTTTGTCGAATAATGCATCGGAGGAGCCGTGGTCGGAGTATACTAACACCCTCACCGCGTGAGGCATCTGGAAGGTGCGGGCGCAAGCCCGCAGCTCGCAGGGCCGAGCGAACAGCGAGCCTGGAAGACGCCGACCCCACGCCCGCCAGGGCTGGGGACACGCCCAATTCCCACTCCCCCACCCCAAAACTACCTCCCAACCCCGCCGATTGCCTAACTTCGCCCGCCTATGAGCATACGAGTAGGCATTTTCTTCGGCGGCCCGTCCCGCGAGCGTGAAATCTCCTTCGCCGGCGGCCGTACGGTGTACGATAACCTGGACAAAACGCTCTTCGAGCCGGTCCCCATTTTCGTCGATGCGAACCGGCGGATGATCCTGTTGCGCCCGGAACTGCTCTACCGCGGCACCATCCGCGATTTCTATCCGCCCGCCGATGTGGCCCCCTCCGGGCCGAACAACTTCCAGGTCTACAGCGAAAGCCTGGGACCACTGGCGGTGCCGGAATGGGAGCAACTGGCCAAAACCATCGGTACGCCGTTGCGGCGCGCGGATTTGGCCCAGCACATCGATCTGGCCTTTTTGGCCCTGCACGGCGAGTACGGGGAGGACGGGGAGCTGCAACGCGAACTGGAATACATCGGGATGCCCAATACCGGCAGCGGAGTGCGGGCCAGTGAGATCGGGATCGACAAGGCCCTGCAAGAAGCAACTGACGGCCGAGCGGGGCTTTAGCGCACCCACCGTAATGGTGCTGGAGCGGGAGGATTTTTTAGCGACGGACATCCACGAACTGTTTGCCCGCGTGACCGAAAAATTCGGCCGCCACTTCGTGATCCGCCCCGCCAAACAGGGGTCCAGTATCGGGGTGCGCATCCTGCGGGAGGACGATGAACTGGAAGACTTCGAGGCGGCGGTGAACGCGGCTTTTTTCCGCGAATTACTGCCCCTGCAGGAGTGGCGCGACCGCAGCCCCTACGACCGCCAGGAGTACGTGCGGATGCTGGTGGACCTGCGCGACGGGCTGGGCCTGCCGCTGGACATCCAGTTGACGCCCGAGCGCCGCCTGACCGTCTACGAACCCGAGCACCTGCTGGAACTGCTGGAGGAAGCGGCGGCGGACGAAAACGGTCCCGCGCTGGTGACGCTGGAGGCCGCGCACACCGAGTCGACCGTGATCGTGGAGGAATTTATCGCCGGGCGGGAGTTTAGCTGCATCGTCCTGCGGACCGAGGACGGCGGCGCGCGCGCCCTGCCGCCGACCGAGATCGTGAAGGGCGGCGAGGTATTCGACTACCGCGCTAGATTTCGCCGGGCCTGAGCCGTAAACTGACGCCCATCGACCTGCCCACCGAGCGGATCGAGGCCATCCGCCGGGAATGCGAACGACTGTTTACCGAACTCGAATTTGAGGTGTACGCCCGCATCGACGGCTTCCATACGGCGGAAAACAAGATTTTCCTTAACGACCCGAACACCACTTCGGGCATGCTGCCCAGCAGCTTCTTTTTCCACCAGGCGGCCGAGATCGGATTGAACCCCAGTCAGTTCCTGACCTACATCATCCGCATTTCGCTGCAGGAGCGGGCGGCTACGGGATACGACGAGGGAGGCCGCCGGCCTGTTACTGAGCCGTCTGGAACAGGACCTGCTGGTGCGCCGCGATACGGCCGACCGGCTACAACGGATCGCGGTGATCCTGGGGGGAGATTCCTTCGAGCGGCACATTTCCGTGGAGAGCGGGCGCAACGTGTACGAGAAACTGTCCAGTTCGTTGGACTATGCCGCCTTTCCGGTATTCCTGACGCGGGCGGGGGGCGAATACGCGCTCTACCAGTTGCCGGTCAACCTGCTGCTGAAGGACAATGCCGACGATATTCGGGAGAAAGTGCTGCGGTTCAACGAGCACCCCATCCTGGAAACCATCCGGCGGGAGTTCGCGGCGGTGACGGCCAAGTACGCTAGTCCGGGCGTCATTTTTTCGCCCCGCCCGCTGTCGTACGGCGACCTGGCCCGCGAGGCCGACGGCGTGTTCATCGCCCTGCACGGTCGGCCGGGAGAGGACGGCCAGATTCAGGTGCAACTCGAAGCGCAGCACCTGCCCTACAACGGCTCGGGCGTGCGGAGTTCCAGCGTGACCATCGACAAGTACCGCACCGGCGAGGTGCTGCGCGCGGCGGGCTATCCCACTACGCGGCAATTGCTGCTGAGCGCGGAAGATTTTCGCCACGGCGAGGAAGCGTTTTACGAGCGCGTGGAAGCTACGATGCCCTATCCGCTCATCGCCAAGCCGGTGGACGACGGTTGCAGCTCGGCGGTGCAGCTCATCAAGGGGCGCACTGAGCTACACACCTACGTGCGGCTGCTCTTCCGGGTAACCGGTCTGGACGAATCGCGCGCCCGCCGCGAACTGCGGCTACGGATGCAGGATGAGTTCCCGCACAAAAACGCCATTCTTTTCGAGGAGCGGATCACGGCGGCGGGTGCGGCCCACTTCCTGGAGATCACCGGCGGGCTACTGACGCACCTGGACGGGGAGGGTATCCGCTACGAGATGTTCGAGCCGAGCGAGACGCTGGCGGCGGGGGAAATCCTGTCGCTGGAAGAGAAATTCCTGGCCGGCGAGGGGCGCAACCTTACCCCCGCCCGCCTGGCCGGCGGCGGCCTGAATTACGAGCAGGTGGCCGAGCGCGTCAAAACCGACCTGGAAGGCATGGCCCGCGCGCTGGACGTGGAGGGTTACTGCCGCATCGACGCTTTCGTACGGGTGTACGACGACGGGCGGGTGGAAACCATTCCTATTGAGGTGAACAGCCTGCCCGGCATGACGCCCGCCACGGCCATTTTTCACCAGGCGGCCCTGGCGGGTTACTCGCCCCACGATTTTATCGCGGCCATCCTGCGCTACGGCTTCGGCCGCGAAAAGCGGCGGGCCGCCGCCCGGCCGGAGTTGGAAGCCAGTGCGGCCACCGCCACCGCGCCGCTAATCGTGCCGACGGCCATGGGGCCGCAAATCACCGAGCCGACCTACTTCGCCGATCCAGACGGCACGGAGGCAACTCACGCCAAACCCTACGAGCCGGTCCGTGACGACTACGGCAACCGCCCCGCTACGGCGCGTGCCACTACCGTAAAGATGGGCCCGACGACCCCAAATCGTTCGGCTACTGGCTGGCTTTCCTACGCTCGCCCTACTGCCTGAAGAACCTGCTGGCGATGGTGCTGGTGGGGGTACTGGGCTTCTTTGCCTTCAACCTTTTCCTATCCGCCTATACCCACCACGGGCAGAGCCTCGAAGTGCCCAACTACGTGGGCCTCAAACTGGTGGACGCGCAGAAGCAAATCTCGCGCGCAGGTTTTCGGATGGAAACCACCGAACGCTTCGTGCTGGACGAGGAACCGGGGCTGATCCTGCAACAGCAGCCGCTACCCCTGTCGCGGGTAAAGAAAAGCCGGACGATCTACCTGACCATCAGCAGCTCCGACGCGCCGCAGGTGGAGCTGCCGCAGTTAATGGGCAACTACAAGTACGAGCGCTACACCCGGATGCTGGAAGTGAAGGAAATCCGCTACGACATCACCGAGGAGGTCTACGATACCAAGCAGGAAGAGGGCACCATCCTCTACTTCTACTATAAGGACCGCAAGATCACCGACGAGGACCTGCGTGGCGGCGTCTCCGTGCCCAAGGGTGCGCGGTTGGATTTCGTGGTGACCGTGCGCCAGACCGGCGAGGTGCGCGTGCCGGACCTGCGCTGTTTGCTCTATTCCGAGGCCCAGTTCGTGCTGGGCGGCACCAACCTGGTGATCGGCGAAGTGGAGGGCGACTACAGCCGCCGCTCCGATGCTTACGTGGTCTCCACCAGCCCGCCCGCCGGCCAGATGCTGGATGTCGGCGAACCCGTCAACCTCTTCCTGGCCGACAGCCCCCCCGCCGACTGTGATTCCGAAGTGATCGAACCCGAACCGGAGGAGGAACTGGAACCGATCAACCCACCCAGTGGCGGCCTGGACCCCGGCACCGTCCGGCCCGGCGACGTTAATCGGAGGAATACCGTAACCCCGCGGGGTGATCTGGATGGCTTGCCTCGCAGGGATACGACGGGAGGGTAGGCCGCTGAACAAGGTCCATTTGCCTGCGTTAACCCCGCTAAACCGCCCCCGTGAAAAATATTCCACTCTTGTTGCTGCTCCTTGCGGCAGCCCTGCTGCTACCCGCTCATGAATTCTGGTTGCAGGCCACAAAATATCGCCTGAAAATTGGTGAGGAAAGCCGCATCGACGTACGCGTGGGCGAGAGTTATGCGGGCGAATTGTGGAACTACCGCCTCAGCCGGGTGGAACAATTTAAGGTATACGAAGACGCCGGGGGGCGCGACGTGTCCCGGACCGCCCGCGAGGGCGCGGGGGATAACCTGCGCGTAAAATTCGACCGGCCCGGCACCAAACTCATCGCGCTGGAAACCAATAGTGCCCACATTAAACTGGCCGGAGAAAAGTTCAACGACTACTTGCTGGAAGACGGTCTCTATGATGCCCTCCGCCGGCGCAATACCGACGGATTACTGGCTGATTCGGCTAGCGAGAATTATGCCCGTATTATCAAGACCCTCCTCCAGGTCGGCAATCGCCTCACCGACGCCTACGCCACTCCGGTGGGGATGCCGCTGGAAATCATTCCGCTCCAGCACCCCTACGCACTCAAGGATTCCGCCTCCCTCGATTTTCGCCTCCTCTACCGGGGGCAACCGGCCGCCGGACTCATCGTACTGGCCTGGCATAAACGGGGCGACGAGGTCACGCAGGAGCGACAACTGACCGACAGCCGGGGCCGGGTGCGTTTCCCGGTCCGCGCCGCCGGGGTCTGGATGATCAGTTCAGTCACCATGATACCCAGTGAAAAGGAGGACGTTGATTGGCAGAGTTACTGGGCGTCGTTGACGTTCGGGTATGATTGATTCCGGTCCGTCCGTGATTAATTAACCCGGTTGAACGGGACAGAGCGGTTCGCATAGTATCTTCCCAGCATGATCCGATCTTTCTTCCGTGGGCTGTTGATTTTAATTGGCGTAGTTTTTCTCACTGTTCTCACGCAGATCGGGGGCATCGTATTATTGCTTTCGCTTGCCCTGAACCGGGTGGAGTGGCATAAATTTCGTGGGCGGGGCGGTCTGCTTTTTGCAGCGGTTTACCTGCTCGCTACTTACGTCACAGTTCCACTTGTGGCCCCGCTTTTCGGTCGCGAGCGGGTAGTCCATTCCGAAAGTATTCAACCCGCCAACCGTTTGACCGACCTACTCAACCGCAACTACATTCGGCCGGAACTGAATGTGCTTCTGTACAAAGCGGAGCGTGAACTGGCAGGAAGCGATATCCAAATCAGCTATCTCGATGCCAATTTCCCTTTTTTCAATGGTTTTCCGCTGCTCCCCCACCTCAGTCACAGCGACGGCAAAAAAATCGACCTGAGCTTTATCTACACTAATCCAGCGGGCGATTTAACTCACCGCCCACCTACCCGGAGCGGCTACGGGGGCTTCGCCTCTCCCCTTCCCGGAGAACCGGACCAGATCGCAGCCTGTCGAGAAAAAGGTTACTGGCAGTATGATTTCACCCGGTATTTTACGCTAGGCACCAGTCGTCCCGATCTCAATTTCTCCGTCGATCATACGCGTCAACTCATCCGCGCCCTGTTGACTACCCGGCAGGTGGGCAAAATATTCATTGAACCCCACCTCAAGCAGCGGCTCAAACTGACCGACCGGCGCATCCGCTACCACGGCTGTCAGGCCGTACGGCACGATGATCACATACATCTGCAACTTTAAGCGAGGCCCGACCCCTCACGCCCCCGGATTCTCATACAGCTCCAATATCGCAAACAAGTCGTCTAGCGTGTTCGCCTCCGCGATCGGTTTATCCTTGCGCCAGCGGAGCATTCGCGGAAAGCGGAGCGCAATGCCCGATTTATGGCGGCTGGACCGCTGAATTCCCTCGAAACCGATCTCGAAAACATGGTGCGGTTTCACCGATCGGACCGGCCCGAACCGTTCCAGCGTGTTCTTGCGCACCCAGGCGGTCATCTTGCGAAACTCGGCGTCCGTCAGGCCGGAATAAGCTTTCGTGAAGGGCACCAACTCCTCCCCCTTCCAGACGGCAAATGTGAAATCCGTGTACAGATTCGCCCGGCGTCCGTGGCCGCGCATTGCATAAATCAGCACGGCGTCCACCGTCAACGGGTCCACTTTCCATTTCCACCAGTCACCCTTTTTGCGGCCCTGCAGGTAGGGACTATCGTGGCGTTTCAACATAATCCCCTCGCTACCCAGCTCGCGCGAGCGGGCGCGCTCGGCGGCCAGTTCTTCCCAGGTCGTAAAATTCACCGGGTCCGACATTCGGATGATGCCCGCCGCACGGGCGGCCTCCGTGGCCGCCAGCAGGCGGGCGCGGCGCTCCTCCAGCGGCAGTTTACGCACGTCCTTGCCGCCGTCCTCCAGCAGGTCATAGGCCATCAGCACCACGGGGGCGTCCTTCAGCAGTTTTTTGGTCACCGTCTTGCGCCCGATCCGGGTTTGCAGCGCATTAAAGGTCAGCGGATGGTCCTCGCCCCAGGGCAAAATTTCCCCATCCAGCACCGTGCCGTCGGGCAGCAACTCCGCCAGCGGATGATATTCCGGGTACTTGTCCGTCACCAGTTCCTCCCCACGCGACCACACGTACAGCTCCCCGCCGCGCACGATCACCTGCCCCCGGATACCGTCCCATTTTTGCTCCGCCTGCCACTCGGCCGGGGCACCCAGTTCGGCCGGCAACATTTCCAACTGGTAAGCCAGATAAAAAGGATAGGGCCGGCTCAGGTTATCCCCCTCGTGGTCGCTGTGGATCAGTTCCTCAAAGGTCGTGTCGGCGGGCGTCCAGTTGCCCATCAGGCGGTGCGCCAGGGCACTCTCCTCTATACCGGTCGCCTTGGCCAGTGCCCGCGTCATCAGCTTGCGCGATACGCCCACCCGAAAGTTTCCGGTGATTAGTTTGTTAAAAATAAACCGCTCCGAATCATCTAACCCGCGCCAGGCGGCCGTCACCATTTCCCGCCGCTCGTCCTCCGTCTTTTCCGGAAACTGCTGGATGTACTCCAGCCAGTACGTCAGCGTCTCGGCGTGCCGCTCCACCGGCGGCGGCAAGATCAGCGCAATCGCCTCCGCTAGGTCGCCCACCACGTGATAACTCTCCTCCAGCAACCAGGGCGCGGTACCGCTCTCCTCAGCCGCCCACGCCCGCAACAACCTCGAATTGATTGTCCGTTTGGGCCGCTTTCCACTCAGCAGAGCCACGGTCCACAGGCGGTCCTCGTCGGGCGCAACCTCAAAGTATTCGGTCAGGGCAGCCACCTTCACCAACGTCTTATTCGACTGGTCGAGGCGGCGGAACATGGGGGCAAAGTGGTGCAAATTCGGTTCGGTTATTCGTTCGAGCTAATTGGGGCAGTGGTTTTTTGGGCGTGCCCCCGTCCGCTTACGCGGGCCGGGGTCGGTCCCCTACGGGCTTCGGCCTGCGCCTCGGCGCTGCCGCACGCTAACGCCCCTCCGGGCACCTCACGCAACTATACGGGGGTGTTGCTATATCCCCACCGGCACTGCTGTATATAAGGAGTGGGGTTAGCGGATGTTCTATCCACTAACCCCACTGTTTCCTAAGCACCATTCTCAGCCCGAGCGAATGACCAGTACGGTTCTCAGTAATTCGCCTGAAAAAACTCATTGTAACCCTCGTCCGAACGCGCCTTCAGCACCTCTCGGTAGTTGGACTGCGTAATGGGATACAGTTTGAAGGGTACCGCTTGGTCCAGGAAATCCTTCTTCTGTCGTTGTACGCCCTCGTAATACTTCATCGCTTCGGCGGCGTCCTTAAAGCGGCGCATTACCAGTACCGGCGTATCGTTGCCCTCGCCCAGGTAGACGTTGGAGATGCGGATGCGGTCCAGTTTATGGTACTGGTTATTGTATTCGGATACCTTTACCTTTGCGGCATTCAGGTCCACGTCGGGCGAGTTAAAGACCAGGATCATATAATGCAACTCTTCCGGGGCGGGGGCAAAGGCACCGTTGTCGGTGGGCGCGGCCACGCCGGGCATCCGGGTACCGGTTCCCTCGCCCAGCAGACGGAGGATTTCCTTGGCGCGGGTGGCCTCGGGCGTGTTGTTGTAGCTGGAGATCACCTGTTTGAGGCCGTTCACGTAGGCTTCTTTGCTCTCGGTGTTACCCTTGATCATGGCCAGCAACAGTCCGTAGCGGGGCTTGAGGGGATGCGGACCGAAGAGTTGCCTCACCTCGCTTTCAACTTTACGCTGGGCCTCGGGGTAACGGCCGGCATCGAAGAGTTGGTAAGCCTCGTTGTAGGCGCGGTCGCGCTGGGCCTCCTCATCCAGGAAGTCGTTGACGTAATTCGGATTAGCTAATATCTTACCGAATTTACTATCACGATATTTTTCCAGAATCTTGGCTTTGTATTCCCCCGCCTCGGCGGTATTACCTTCCTCCTGGTGGGCCAGGTAGAGGTAATACCAGCTCTCGGCCTGGAAGCTGTTCCGCTCGAAGCGGGAGTTCAGTTCTTCCAGCACTTCGATGGTCTTGCGGTTATTCTGCAATTGGTCCCGGTACAGCGTACCGAGATCGAACAGGCCCTGCTGAATCTGCATCCGCGTGGCTTCGCGGGCGTTGTCGTCGGCGGGAAACTCCCCCAATTCTCCCAGCAGTTCCTCGTCGGTATAGAGGCTGGGGAGGCGGTCGTCCTGGGCGGCGGCCACGGTGGGGTCGTCACCGTCGGAGAAGAGATCGGCATCGGCGCGGCGGCTGCGGCGCCAGTTGTCTTCCAGGTTGCGGTCGCCGTAGAGGCGCTCGAAGGTGCGGCGGCCCCGCTTCACGGCGCGGTCGTCGAAAGCGAAAAAATCGGAGCCGCCCGCTAGGGCCGTACCCCGAACACCACCGGGATTAGCGCGCCCACCACCCGCAGGTACGGGTGCGCGGCCTGCCGCCACCGGGAGCACCCAGACCGTCAATACCACCGGGAGGAACGCGGCCACCACCGGTCGGCCCGGAAACGGGACGGTCGGCCGAGTTAGCGGCCCGCTTCATCTCGATCAGTTTGCGGGCGAGGTCAAGTCGTTCGTTCTCCGGCATTTCGGAAAGGCGCAGCAAGCTGTCCTGCTCCTGAATCATGGTCAGGTTATCGGCAATACCGGTCAGGTTATCGCGCAGGCGGGTAGTGTTGCCATAGCGGGCATCGTTCTTGGCCATGCTGGTGAGGGTGCTATCCAGGTATAGCTTGGCGGGCAGGTAATTTTCCTGCTCGAAATTGATATCGGCCAGCATTTGGTAGGCTTCTACCCGCTGGTTACCCGTCTGGCCGGCGGCGAGGCTTTTTTCCAGGTATTCCATGCCGGCGGTGCGGTCTCCTTCCTGGAGAGCGATGCGGGCCATGGTGTAGTAGATGCGGTCGGCGTAGGGGATATTTTTCTCCTCGCGGGCCATACGATCCAGCTTAGCCAGCGCGTCGGAGGCCGATCCCTGTCCGGAGAGGTAATCGTTCTGCTCCATATTAAGGCGGGCACTGAACTCCATAATATAATCGGGCCTTGCCTTGATCACTTCCTGGAAGGTGGCGAAGGCTTCTGAGCGTTCGCCCAGTTCCTGGTGGATCTGACCGGCCACGAAGAGAAAACGGCCCTTCTGATTGCGGTCATTGGTCAGTTCGGCGGCCTCCTTCAGGAAAGGAATAGCCAGACCGGCGTTGCCGTCTTCTATATAGAGGTAAGCCTGCACGGCCATCAGTTCGCGGCGCACCTGGGGGAAGGTGCCTCGGTCGTTGCGCAGGTTATCGAGCATCTGCTGTGCCGCGCCGAAGTTATCGCGCTCGATCAGGGTGCGGGCCAGCCAGAGCTTACCTTCCTGCCACACGGGGCGGTGCTTGAGGAAGTAGCTGTCGGGATCCTCACCGTACTGCTCGCCGCCGACGCCGTCACCACTCTTGCCGCCAAAGATGGAAATCATGCCGATGGGGCGGTCTTCGTCGTCGGGTTCCAGGTCGGGGGCGGGGCGGTCGGTTTCGGGTTCTTCTTCCTCTTCCGGCTCAGTGGTTTCCGCAGGGTCGGTGACCTTGGTAGAATCCTGGGCGGCGGGACGGGGTGTGGGTGTCTTACGCTTCTTCTTGCGGGCCTTCTGCCGCTTTTTGGCGGCTTTCTGGCGCGCTTTGCGGTCTTTCTTCAACTGTTTATTGTAGGACTCCCGGTCATCCTTCGCTTGCTTGGCGGCACGGGTCCGTTCCTTTTTTTCCTGTTCGGCGGTACGAATCTTATCCTTGCGATCTGCTTCCGCCTCGGCATCGGCTTTATCAATAACGGCCTGCTCCTCCTTGCTCAGCTTACCTTTCTTGGCATCACGGCGTGCTTTCTTGCTAATTTGCTTGCGGTCTTCCTTCGGCCGGTACTCGTTGACGAGGTAGCGGAAGGTTTTTTCGGCTGCTTCATAGTCCTGCTTCAGGTACTGCGCCTGTCCGGCCAACAGGTAGGAATCGTCCGACCAGTTACTGAAAGGATGTAGGCTAACCACCACGGTTACTTTCTCGATGGCCTTATCCAGATCGGCGGCGGCCGTTGCGGGGTTTTCTACCGCCACGTAAGGGTAGAGGGCCAGTCGCTGATTATAGTTATCGACGTGCTGGGTAGCTAATTGGTCGGCCGTGGCCTCCACTAGTTCTTCAGCGTTAAAGTAGCCGTTGTAGTGGGCATTGGTATTGTGCCAGAGCTTACCGAGGGTACTCTGTTCACTCCGTTTTTTGGAGCTGGTGCAACCGACCAGGAAGAAGGCGGCGAGGAAGAGGAGTAGAGAGTAGTATCGCAAGGGAAAACTGTTTGTGGTAGGCGGCGTTGCCGCTGGTATTTTAGTAGGACGCTGCGCGTCTGGTATTTTGGTAGGCGGCGTTGCCGCTTTGGGGCCTCTCCCCCGGCCCCTCTCCAGGGGGGAGGGGTGACGGGGTGTGGCTCCGTATTCCCTCACCCCCGGCCCCTATCCTCGGGAGAGGGGTGACGGAGTGTGGGGAAGCGGCGTTGCCGCTTTGGGACCTCTCCCCCGGCCCCTCTCCGGGGGAGAGGGGTGACGGGGTGTGGCTCCGTATTCCCTCACCCCCGGCCCCTCTCCTCGGGAGAGGGGTGACGGGGCGTGGGGAAGCGGCGTTGCCGCTTTGGGACCTCTCCCCCGGCCCCTCTCCGGGGGAGAGGGGTGACGGGGCGTGGGACCGTATTCCCTCTCCCCCGGCCCCTCTCCTCGGGAGAGGGGTGACGGGGCGTGGGGAAGCGGCGTTGACGCTTTGGGACCTCTCCCCCGGCCCCTCTCCGGAGGAGGGGGGACGGGGTGTAGGGGACATATGCATGAATAGTCAATCTTTTATTCCGTCTATCCATTAGTCATTGACTGCCGCGTGAGGTGCCTGGACGGGCCGACCGGAGGGAGGAGACCCGGAGCATAGCGGAGGGGCCGAGCAGACTTGCGAGCCGGGAAGGGACCGACCGGTTCCGCAGTACTGCGGGACCGGGCACGCCCCAAATATTCAGTCAGTTATTCAGTCATTGACTACGCCTCGGCGGGGTTGCGTACCTTTGTGCGCGCCAGGGAGGCCGGGGCCATTACCCAACGTGCCGCGGCGGCAATAAAGTGTGCCCGGCGGGGTTTGTTAACGACTGATTGAAGAAGGCTATGGAAGAGCAAGTAAAGAAGGGCCGTGGATGGCTGGCGCGGTTGCGCGAAAGTTCGGGTAATCCCTACCGGTTGGTGGTGATGGACCCGGAGAGCCACCGGGAGGTGGGGGACTATCAGCTGACGCCCAAGAATGTGTATATAGCGGTGACGACGTTGCTGTTGCTGCTACTGGTGGCCATCTTTTTACTGGTGGCTTACACGCCGCTGCGCAATTACATCCCAGGTTACGGCGACCGCGCGACGCTGGATGAGATGCGGGCGGTGCAGCGGGAAATCAGGACGCTACAGGATACGATGGAGTTGCAGCAACGGTACATCGCTTCGGTGACCAGCCGCCTGCGTGGTGAGGTGGTGACGGAGAAGGACGTGGAGGCCGGGACGCAGAACCTGACGGATGAGGAGATGGAGCCGGTGAGCCTGTCGGCGGATGAGGTGGCGCTGCGGCGGGAGATGGAGCTGGAACGGGTGGGCAACGGTAGCCGCTCGGGCACCGGCGCGCCGGTGCCGGGGAGCCGGGATGTGCCGCTGGAGCAGTTGTATTTTGTGTCGCCGATAACGGGGGAGGTGAGTGCGGGTTTTAACCCCGGTGACCGGCACTACGGTGTGGATATACTGGCCCCGCTGAATACGCCGGTGAAGGCGGTGCTGGACGGGGTGGTGGTGGTATCTGAGTATACGACCGAGCACGGGAACACGGTGGTGATCCAGCACGATAATAACGTGGTGACCTCGTATAAGCACAACGACCGCCTGCTGAAGGAGGTGGGCGCGGTGGTGAAGGCCGGGGAGGCGGTGGCGATTATCGGGAATACGGGGACGAAGAGTACGGGGCCGCATTTGCACTTCGAGATCTGGCACAATGGGCGGGCGGTGGATCCGGTTGCGGTGGTGAGCTTTTAAGCAGCGGCGGAGCCGCGTACTTTTGTATGACGCTGCGCATCTGGTAATTTTGTACTTTAGATAAGCCTACGCGTACACGAACACGCGTAGGCTGGATACTAAAGTACAAAACTCCGAGGAGCCAGCGACGATCACCGAGGGTAATTACCAGCGGCTATGCCCCGCCTACTAAAGTACGGGCGAAGCCCCCATCATGAAAATTCTCCCGCTACTACTATTCCTCACCGCCTGCACCCCCCTAAATCCCCCGCCCGTGACCGACCCCGCTACCCTGACCAACCAACTGAGCAAAGAGACCAGCCCCTATTTGTTGCAGCACGCCGGCAACCCGGTGGCGTGGCAGGCCTGGAATGCCGAGACGCTGGCCCGGGCCGAGCGGGAGAATAAACTGCTGATTGTGAGCGTGGGCTATGCGGCCTGCCACTGGTGCCACGTGATGGAGCACGAATCGTTTGAGGATACGGCGGTGGCGCGGCTGATGAATGAATATTTCATTCCGGTGAAGGTGGACCGCGAGGAACGGCCGGACGTGGACGATATCTACATGACGGCCTGCAACCTGGTGACCGGTCGCGGCGGCTGGCCGCTGAATGCATTTGCGCTGCCCGACGGGCGGCCCGTGTGGGCGGGCACCTACTTCCCGCGCGAGCAGTGGATGGAGGTGCTGAAGCAGTTTGCCGACCTGCAGCACAATGACCCCGCCCGCCTGGAGGAAGCGGCGGCTAGCCTGACGCAAAACATCCGGCAGGCCGATGAACTGGTGGCCGTGACCGAACCCGCCACGCTGGACGAGGAGGTGCTGAAAGAATTTGACGCCGGTGTACTGCGCGTATCGGATTACCGGCACGGGGGGCGGAAGGGCGCACCGAAGTTTCCGATGCCGAGCATTTATGAGTACCTGCTGCTGCGCTACGCGCAGACGGGGGACGACCGCCTGTGGCGCATTACCGAACTGACGCTGGACCGCATGGCCCGGGGCGGCATCTACGACCAGGCGGGCGGGGGCTTTGCCCGCTACGCGGTGGACGAGCGGTGGATGGCCCCGCACTTTGAGAAGATGCTCTACGACAACGGCCAATTGGTGAGCTTGTACGCCCGCGCTTACCAGCACAGCGGTAAGGAACTGTACCGCCGCCGACTGGAACAGACCCTGGCCTACGTGGACCGCGAGATGAGCGACCGCAGCGGCAGCGGCGGGTTTTACTCCGCGCTGGATGCCGATAGCGAGGGCGAGGAGGGCAAATTTTACGTATGGACGGCTGCCGAACTGCGTGAGTTGCTGCCGGAGGACGCCTATAAACTGCTGGCCGATTATTACGCCATCAAGGAGAATGGCAATTGGGAACACGGCAACAACATCCTGCACCGCGAGGACCCCGATGCCACCTTCGCCGCCAAGCACGGCCTGGGCGAAACCGCCTGGCTGGAACGGCTGGACGGGATACACGCACAACTGATGGAAAAACGGGATTCGCGCATCCGCCCCCGCCTGGACGATAAGATTCTGACCAGTTGGAACGCCCTGATGATCACCGGCTACGTGGATGCCTACCGCGCCCTGGGCAGCGAGGAATACCGCGAGCGGGCGCAACGGGGGATGGAGTTTATCATCAAGAACCAACTCCGCCCCGACGGCCGCCTGGACCGTAACTACAAGGATGGCAAGTCGTCGATCAATGCCTTCCTGGACGATTACGCCCTTACCATTCAGGCCCTGCTGGGGCTGTACGAGATCACCTTCTCCCCCCGCTACCTGGATCACGCCGAGCTGCTGACCGATTACGTGCGGGCGCACTTCACCAACCCCGAATCGCCGCTCTTCTACTACACCTCCGACATCGACCCGCCCCTGGTGGCCCGCAAAACCGAGGTGGGCGATAACGTGATTAGCAGTTCCAATTCCGTGATGGCCCGCAACCTGCGCGATCTGGGTGAGCTGCTGGGCAAGGACGATTACCTCACCCAGGCCCAACATATGCTGGCCACCGTGCTACCCCAGATGACGGGCCGCAACCGCGTGGACTACTTTGCCAACTGGGCCAGGCTCTACGCCGAACTCCACGCGCCGCCCTACGAGATCGCCATCGTCGGCCCGGATGCCCCCGCCCTGCGCGACGAAATGGCCCGCCACTTCCTGCCCCATGCCCGCCTGCTGGGCGGCCTGACGGAGGGCGACCTGCCGCTGTTGCAGAATAAATTGCAGGCGGGAGAAACCTATATCTACGTGTGCCGGAACAAAAGCTGCCGGCTGCCGGTGCAGACGGTGGCGGAGGCTTTAGCAATGATTGAATGTTACTCGAGGGAGTGACCTCGTAATTCGCTCTGCCGGATTGAGAAGCCGTAAGGTGAATGAAATAGGTGTGAACCCGTTTAACTTTCCCATCCTCCACCGGTTTACCCCGTTTGCCCGCCGCTTGCCGGCTTCCAGCCACCCTCCCCTTCCATGCGTAACCTCAGCGAACCCCAGCTCCTGTTCATCCTGGCGGCCGTGCAGTTTTGCCACATTCTCGATTTCATGATCATCATGCCCCTCGGCAAGACGCTCATGGAAGCCCTCGACATCATCCCCCGCCAGTTTGCGTGGATCGTTTCCATCTATGCGCTCATGGCGGCCATCGCGGGGCTGGTCAGCACGGCCTTTATCGACCGGTTCGACCGGCGCAGCGCCCTGCTGGTGCTCTATACCGGCTTCATCATCGGCACCTTTGCCTGCGCCCTGGCACCCACCTATGCCTTTTTCATGGTGGCGCGCGGCCTCACCGGTTGTTTCGGCGGCACCCTGAGTGCATTAGTGCTCGCCATTGTCGGCGACGTGGTGCCGCTAGAGCGGCGGGCCGGGGCCATGGGCTGGGTCATGACGGCCTTCTCGGCCGCCAGCGTTATCGGCATCCCCTCGGCCATCTACCTCGCCGGTTGGGGCGGCTGGCCCACGCCCTTCTTCGTGGTCGGCGGTATCTCAGTCCTCGTCATCAGCACCATTCCCTTCCTCCTGCCGCCACTGCGCGGTCACCTGGAACGGGAAGACATCGTTATGCCCCAACCCGATCTCGCCCTCGGCGTGGTGGACGAGCCGGCCGTGCCGCGCCGGGTCAACCCCTCGGTCATCGAAACCTTCCGGCGCATCTTCAGCGACCCCAACCAGCGGGCGGCCCTGCTCTTTACTTTCGTACTTATGCTCGGCCACTTCAGCATCATCCCGTTTATTGCGCCCTATATGCAGCTCAACGTCGGTTTCTCCGACATCCAGGTCGGCTACATCTACCTCATCGGCGGCCTGCTCTCCGTCGTCCTGCTGCCCCTTTTCGGCAAGATCGCCGACCGTTTCGGCCGCTTCCGGGTGTTCGCCGTCTCGTCGTTTTTCGCGCTCTTCAGCATCTATGCCCTCACCAATCTCGGCCCCGTCAGCATCGTCACGGCACTGGTGGTCACGTCCTCCTTTTTCATCGTCGCGGGCGGGCGCAGCGTACCGGCCACCACCCTCATCACCAGCGTGGTACCCGCCCGCAGCCGGGGCAGTTTCATGAGCATCCGCCAGTCTACCAACGAACTCGCCCTGGCCGCCAGCAGTTTCGTGGCCGGCTTCATCATCACCGAGCTACCCGACGGCAGCCTCCAGCATTACGACTGGGTCGGCTGGTTCACCATCGGCATGAGTTTGGTGGCGGTTTATGTGGGGTCGCGGTTGAAGGAGGTGGCGTAGTGATTCTGGGCGTGCCCCCCGCCGCCGGAGGCGGGCGGGGGTCGGCGTCTTGCGGGCTTCGCTGTCGCTCGGTGCTGCGCACGCTAACGCCCCTACAGGTGCCTTGTATGTTTGCATCATTTTAGTAATCGACTTGGTAGCTCCAAGAATGATTGCTTTATTACCTCTAGTTGAGCAGAGCTTGGTTCAGGCCCAAATCACTGTTTACTCAGTAGATACCGCGTGAGGATCTACCTGCTCGACCAGAGGGCTTTTAGAGTCACGATAGCACCTAAATCAATAGCTCACTGCTATTAGATACCATTGTGCAAGGCAAGACGACGAGAGTTTTCGCTCCTTTTTTTCATTCTTATAAATTCTATCTTATGGATAAGATTCGTCAGTCCAGCATTGGTGTCGACGTGGCCAAGGACAGTTTCGTGGCTCAAGTCATTTTATTTGCCGCGGCGACTAACCAACAAACTGTTGGTCGGAGTCGCAAATTCGACAACACGCCCGCGGGCTTCGAGAGTTTTCGTGCCTGGATCAAAAAGCATAGTGCTTCCAACAGCGCAATTGCCGTGGTAATGGAAGCCACCGGGGTCTACCACGAAAGCCTTGCTTATGATCTGCACGAGCACGGTTACCGCCTCAGCGTGGTACTGGCCAATACCGTCAAGGCATTTGCCCGCAGCATCAATGAGTACTCCAAGACCGATTCCATCGACGCTAAAGTGTTAGCTTTAATGGGAGGTCAACTTACGCTTTCCACCTGGACGCCCGCCTCGTCCATCATGGGACCGGTCAAGTCCTTGACTCGCGAGAGGAAGGCGCTGGTCAAGGAGAAAACGCGGGTCCACAATCGCCGGCACGCGGAATCTTGCAAGGGAAGACCCAACGCAAAAACCATCGAGCGACAGGAGGCCATGATCGCCTTCATCAATAGTCAGATCGCCGCTATTGATAAGGATGTCAATGCTTTAATTAAGCAGGACCCTAAGCTGGAGGGGGACGTCAAACGGCTACGCACCATACCGGGCGTGGGACCGATAACCGCAGTGGCGGTATTGGCGGAGACGGACGGCTTCCAGTTGTTTGAGAAGCGAGGACAACTCATCAGCTTCGCCGGACTGGACGTGGTCTATAAGCAGAGCGGAACCTCGGTGAACGGCAAGACCCACATCTCGAAAAGGGGAAGTTCACACCTTCGTGGTGCACTGTATATGCCAAGTCTCCAAGCTAAAAAGCACGGCATTTTCAAGCGGGTCTACGACCGGGTTCATCTACCGGGAAACCCTAAAAAGAGGGCACTCGTGGCCGTCCAGCGCAAACTCCTGCTCGTCATGTTTGCTCTCTATAGAAATGGCACTACTTATCAAGCCAATCATGCTCGGCGAATGGCGGCTTGAGATATTCCGCCGGGCAGAGAAAAAACAAAACCAACAAATCATGAAGAGTACAGACCGTGGTCGACCGCCGCTTAGACAGCCAACCTTCGGTCGGGTGTAAACGGTGCAAGGCCGTGGCCTGACGTAGTCGGACACGTTCATTTTAGCCTTGCTCCGTTTGCAGTCGACCAAGATCTTTGTCGTTGCGGTGATCGGCCTCCCCCAAGACCAAGAGTGAACTTCGATGCTCACCCTTGGAGGGTTGTGGCGTGGTCATTACTCAAATGAAAGTAGGGCAACCTAACGGTTGCCCTACGGTGGATGCAACTCGTTAGACGAGTGCTCCTTGAAATACAAAAGTAGAAAATAATCGCCGGTTTGCTTGTTTTTTAACATAGCACCTCACGCGGATGGGGGGGAGGGCTTCGCCCGTATTTTAGTAGGCAGCTGCGCCGCTGGTAATTTTGTATTTTTGTATAAGCCTACCTCCCAGGCACCTCGCGCCATCGACACCTCTTGGGTACCTCGCGCCATCGACACCTCCCAGGTACCTCGCGCCATCGACACCTCCCAGGTACCTCGCGCCATCGACACTTCCCAGGTACCTCGCGCCATCGACACCTCCCAGGTACCTCGCGCCATCGACACTTCCCAGGTACCTCGCGCCATCGACACCTCCCAGGTACCTCGCGCCATCGACACCTCCCAGGTACCTCGCGCCATCGACACCTCCCAGGTACCTCGCGCCATCGACACCTCCCAGGTACCATTTTGCATAGCAAAATGGATACCTTGGAGGAGCGATGGGAAGTAGTGGGAGCTAGGCTCCCATCCACGCGAGTTCCTCCCCTCCTCAAGGTAGCTACGTTTTGGTTTACCAAAATCGTAGTACCTGGGAGGTGTGGGCGAGCAACCGAAACCAAAATTTCTCCTCGCGCCATCGACACCTTCAAGGCATCCATTTTGCTATGCAAAATGGATGCCTTGAAGGAGCGACGGGAAGTAGTGGGAGCTAAGGCTCCCATCCACGCGAGTTCCTCCTCCAAGGTATCTACGTTTTGGTTTACCAAAATCGTAGTACCTGGGAGGTGTGGGCGAGTACCTGGGAGGTGTGGGCGAGCAACCGAAACCAAAATTCCTCCTCGCGCCATCGACACCTCCCAGGTACCATTTTGCATAGCAAAATGGATACCTTGGAGGAGCGATGGGAGTAGTGGGAGCTAAGCTCCCATCCACGCGAGTTCCTCCTCCAAGGTATCTACGTTTTGGTTTACCAAAATCGTAGTACCTGGGAGGTGTGGGCGAGTACCTGGGAGTACCTGGGAGGTGTGGGCGAGATTCCGAGATCGAGGCTGCGGCCGACCGGCTGCTGAAGTTGCTGGAGAACCGCTCACTGTGGGTTCCATAACGAGGCAACATTTTATCCTTTCACCACTTCCCGGATCCGCACCAATTTTTCCAGCAAGGCTTCCAGTTGGCCCATGGGGAGCATATTGGCGGCATCACTCTTGGCCTCGCTGGGGCGGGGGTGGGTTTCCATGAACAGGCCATCCACGCCCACGGCCACACCCGCGCGGGCGATGGCAGAGATGAGGGCCGGCTGGCCGCCGGTGACGCCGCCGGCCTGGTTGGGTTGTTGCAGACTGTGCGTACAATCCAGTACCACGGTACCGCCCAGGGCCTGCATGGTAGGGATACCCCTGAAATCGACCACCAGATCGGTATAACCGAAGGTGGTGCCGCGCTCGGTGAGGATCACCTTGTCGTTGCCGCTCTCGGTGATCTTATCCATCGCGAATTGCATGGCAGCAGGGCTGAGGAACTGGCCTTTTTTGACGTTGACCACCCGCCCCGTTTCGGCGGCGGCCACCAGCAGGCTGGTCTGGCGGCAGAGGAAGGCGGGAATCTGCAAAATATCCACGTGGGCGGCTGCCAGGGCGGCTTCTTCCTCGGTGTGAATGTCGGTGGTGGTGGGCAGGTCGAACTCCCGCCCGATGCGGCCGAGGATTTCCAGTGCCTTTTCGTCACCGATGCCGGTAAAGCTGTCCAGTCGCGAGCGGTTGGCCTTGCGGTAGCTGCCCTTGAAGATGTAGGGAATGCGCAGCCGGTCGCACAGCTTACTGACGTGCTCGGCGATCTCGAAGGCCGTGGATTCGCTCTCGATGGCGCAGGGACCCGCGATGAGGAAGAAGTTGCCGCTGTCGAGGTGGCGTAGTTTGGGGATGGTGGTGAGGTTCATTTGTCAGAATTAGCTGCTATGGTTGGCTATGGTGACCATAAGCATTTATAGATCGAGGAAGATTGATATGACGTTTTCTGATTGCCTTAAAAATTGTAAAATTATTGGTAGCGGCGTTATTCTTCTTTCTTTAACTAATGCTCTAATTCCGCCAATCGTTTTTTAGATTCTCATTCGTCATCTTCCAAGTCATCTACTTTTTCCGCTACTTTTGCTTCTCGCGAATATGCTGCTCGATAATACTCTCTACCTCTTTCTCAATCTCGATTCTACGCAGCATAACTTCCTCCGTAGTGGCTTTTATAGGTCTATTAGCTATTAACTTGAGATTGTTGTCGGCAAAAGTTTTCTCTTTGAACATAAGGGGCATCTTCTCGTTGGTTATGTGAAACTTAGAGCGTGTTAAAAGTTTTAAGAGCTGAGGATCAATGATTCGCTACGCAGCTACTTCGTGGTCAAGGTTCTGGCTAGATAAAAAATTCGCTTCGCGGCTACTTCGTGGTGCGCGCATAGCGGGTTACCTAAGTCAGTTTTTATGACGCCAGGTTCTTAAATGCTTGGTTCTCAGGAAGTAAAAATTTAGACACGCTCTTAGCAAGGATGATTGGCAGCTTTTGACAAAATTACGGATTCTTCAGTTAGTTCAGGCCCATCTCCCCGCGTGAGGTGCCCGGACAGGGCGAGCGGTAGCGAGCAGCCCGCAGGGCCGACCGGCAGGGAGCTGGGAGGGGACCGACCCCGGCCTCCGGCCGGGGGCACGCCCATAAAAGCACCCTCCACTAGACTAATCCACGCAGCCAGCGCCGCTCCATAAGGTAGAGGCCGACCAGGAAGGCGAGGAGGTAAGCGACGTTGAAGACCAGTTCCGTCCAGAACGCGGGTTGCCAGGACTGGATCAGGGAATGGTGCAGGAGATAGGCCCCGACGGCCAGTGACGGGTAGGCCAGGATGCGGCCCCAGTTGTAGTCGACGGGGAAGTAGCGGAGGTTGAGGACGTAGGCGGCGACGGCCATGAAGAGGTAGCAGGCGAGCATGGCCCAGGCGGGGCCGAACGGCCCGTAAAGCGGGGTGAGCCAGATGGACAGGCCGATGGTGATGGCCGCGCCGATGAGCGAGACCCAGGCCGCCTGGCGGGTGTGGTCGGTGAGGCGAAAGCCGATACTGAGGTTGTAGTAAAGGCCGAGGATGAGGTTGGCGGCCAGCAGGACGGGCACCACGATCATGGCCCCGCGCATGTCGGCCCCGATGAAGAGTTGCAGCTCGTCGAGGAAGACGAGGATGCCGATGAAGCCGATGCTGCCGACGAGCGTGAACAGGCGGGCCGAATCGGCGTAGATGGTGCGGTCGGCGGACTGGCCGCTCTGGCGGAAGAAGAAGGGTTCGGCGGCGTAGTTGTAGGCGGTAATGAAGAGGTTCATGACCACGGCCAGTTTGAGCGCGGCACTGTACTGACCCGATATGCCGAGGTTGGCGGAGACGGTGCTGCCCTGGTAGTATTTGATGATGGACGGCCCGACGAGGTTGTTGACGATGCCGGCCGCCGTGACCAGCATGAGGGGCAGGCAGTAAGCGAGCATGAGGCGGAAGAGGGCGGGGTCGAAGGTGGGTTTAGGAAGAATAGCGGGGCCGTCGAGCGTGGCGTCCAGGGCCGGCGGCGGTTGGCGCGTGACGAGTAGTAGGGTGCAGTAGCGTATGCCACTGGCCAGCAAATTGGCCAGGAAATAGTAGGCGATGATGTAGTCCGGCTGGTAAGCGATGCCGCCGATGGACCGGCGGGGGAAGACCTCCAGTAAGGCATAGAGCAGCAGCAGTGTGAGTAATACGTTGCCCAGTTGCACGGCCGCGAACACGCGGGGCCGCCCCTCCAGACGCAGCCGCGCCAGGGGAATGGCCCCGAGCACGTCGAACGCCACGATGCCGAGGGCGAATTGGATGTAAATGGTCCGGTCGGGATAGGACAACCAATCTGCGAGGGTTGGTGCCAGCAGGAGGCCGGGACCGATGAGGAGCAGGACCGCGCCCAGCACGGTAAACGTGGCCGTGCGGTAAACCACGGCGGCGGCGTGGTCTCGGCGGCTAGCGTAACGAAAGACGGCCGTCTCGAACCGCAGGCCGATGACGGCCACGCCAAGCGCGATCCAGAAATGCAGGTCGCCGATAACCCCGTACTGCGCGTCGCTGGTGATGCGCGTGAGCCAGGGCGTGAGGATGACGAAGGTGAGCAGGCGCGGCAAGATGCTGCTGATGCCGTAAATGGCGGTTTCGCCCGCCAGCCGTTTGATGGACATGGCGCAAAAGTACTACTTTTGCCACATGATAAATGTACCCCTGCTGAAAGCGATCTGCGAAACCCCCGGCGTTTCCGGTGCCGAACAACGCATCCGCGCCCTGGTGCTGGAACAATTGAAGGGCCTGGTGGACAGCGTGGAAGTGGACAATATGGGCAACGTGGTGGCCGTGAAGCGCGGCCGCGAACGCAAGCGCGTGATGGTAGCCGCCCACATGGACGAGATCGGCTTTATCGTCAACCACATCGACGAGGAGGGCTTCGTGCGCTTTCTGCCACTGGGAGGCTTCGATCCCAAGACCCTGACGGCGCAGCGCGTGATCGTGCACGGTGATAAGGACCTGATGGGCGTGATGGGTTCCAAGCCCATCCACATCATGAAGCCGGAAGACCGCACCAAGGTGGTGCCGCTATCCGATTACTTCATCGACCTGGGGATGTCGAAGGCCGAGGTGACCCGGCACATCCGTATCGGCGACACCATCAGCCGCGAGCGGGAACTGATCGAAATGGGCGACTGCGTAAACAGCAAATCGCTGGATAACCGGGTGTCGGTCTTCATCCTGCTAGAGGTACTGCGCGAGTTGAAGGGGCAGGAAATCCCCTACGACCTGTACGCCGTATTTACGGTGCAGGAGGAAGTGGGCCTGCGCGGTGCCATCTCCGCTGCCCACCACATCGATCCTGATTTCGGTTTCGGGTTGGACGTGACCATTGCTTTTGATGTACCCGGTGCGCAGGCTCACGAGGCGGTTACCCGGCTGGGTAAGGGCGCGGCCGTAAAGATTATCGACGGCACCGTAATCAGTGATTACCGAATGGTGAATTACCTGCGTCAGTTGGCCGAAGCCGAGAACGTAACCTGGCAGCCCGAGCTGCTTCCCGCCGGCGGCACCGATACGGCGGGCATTCAGCGGGCGGGCAAACGCGGCAGTATTGCCGGCGCGGTCTCCATTCCGTTGCGCCACATTCATCAGAGTATCGAGATGGCCAGCAAGGCCGACATTCAATCGTGCATCGACCTGCTGCGGCTGGGGGTAAGTCGGTTAGATACCTACGACTGGAATTTCACGCGTACTCGGGGCAATGAGTAAATCATTCTCCTACTCCCCTTGCCCCCGGTAGTTTATCATGAACTCGATGAGCAAGAGTAGCACGCCCGGCCACATGAAGTAGGCGAAGTAGCTGTCGTAGCTTTTGAAGGCGTAGGACTCGAATTCCAGCTTTTCGATCTCGTCGATCTTGGCGCGGATGCGATCCGCCAGGGCACCGCTGTCGCTGGTGAGGTTGTAGTAATCGCCGCCGCCGGCGGCGGCGATGGCCTGCAGGGATTCTACATTAGCCTTGGTACGGATGGGTTCTCCCTGACTGTTACGGGCATAATCCTCCCGATTCAGGTCTTTCATTATGGGAATGAACGTTCCCTCGGCCCGGCCTACGCCTACGGTATAGATTAACAGGCCGTTCTTGCGGGCCTCGGCGGCGGCCTCGGCCCCCTTACCGCCGTGGTCTTCGCCGTCAGAGATGATGATCAGGGCGCGGTGGTTAGGATTCTGCTCGTCAAATGCTTGCTCGCCGGTCTTGATGGCCTCACCCAGATCGGTTCCCTGGGTTTCCATCATGCCGGGGCCGGCCATACTGATGACCGATTTGACCATGGCGTAGTCCGTAGTGCGGGGCACGCGCATAAAGGCGGTACAGGTGAAGAGTTCAAGTCCGATATTATTACTCGCCAGTTGGTCGATCAGCTGCGTTGCAAAGCGGCGCGAGCGTTCTAGCCGGCTCGGCTGCACGTCCTGGGCCAGCATGGATCGGCTCACGTCGAGGGCTACCACCAGGTCGATGCCGCGGCGGGTGACGGTCTCGCGCTGGGCCGAGAACTGCGGGTTGGCCCACGCAATGACCAGCAGTGGCAGTGCCAGGCAGATCAGCACGAATTTGGTTACGTGCCGGCGCGGGTTCCAGCCCGGGGCCAGGCGATCCAGCAGTTCGGGGTTGGCAAACCGTTCCAGGGCGCGCTTGCGTTGAGCGTAACTGATCGCAAAGTAGGCGATCAGAACGGGAAGCAGGGCCAAAGCCCAGAGGAAGTCAGGATGCTCGAAGCGAAACATAAATCAGGGATTAATGAAGGGCCGTAAGAGCGTGTCTAAAATTTTTAAGAACTGAGGATCAATGATTCGCTTCGCGGCTACTTCGTGGTTAAGGTTCTGGCTAAACAAAAAGTTATGCGCATAGCGGGTTGCGTAAGTCAGTTTTCGTGACGCCAGGTTCTTAAATACTCGGTTTTCAGGAAGTAAAAATTTAGACACGCTCTAAGTTAGAACGTTTTGATTCCGTTGGAATTAGGCAGGATTGGTGCGATTCGTTCGACTGATCGTCCTCTGCCTATGCTAAGGTATCGCCCGTAAAACCGTGTATCTCAATCCCAATTCGATCAGCAACAGCAGCAGGCCCCAGCCCAGGAACCAGTGAAACTGCTCGCTGTACCGCTTAACCACCGTGGTTAAGATTTCGGTCGTTTCCAGTTCGTTGATGTATTCGTAAATCTCTTCCAATTGGCCGGCGGACTTGGCGCGGAAGTAGCGACCATTAGTTTGGTCAGCAATAAACTGGAGGAGATTTTCGTCGATCTCGCCGCGGGCGACACCGTAAATATACTGCCCATTACTGCGCTGGCTGACCGGGGCCAGCACCTCGCCCGTAGTTCCTACGCCAACGGTATAAACCCGAATGCCGAACTCCTTTGCCAGTTGCGTGGCTAGTTCCGGCGACTGATAGCCGGTGTTATTCACGCCGTCGGTAAGCAGGATGATGACCTTGCTTTCGGCCTCGCTGTCGCGCAGGCGATTTACCGAGGTGGCCAGGCCGGTACCGATGGCCGTGCCGTCGTCCAGTACGCCGGGCTTGAGGCGTTCGAGGAAATACTTGACCACGTCGTAATCCGTGGTCAGCGGGGATTGCGTGAAGGCCTCGCCGGAAAATACCACCAGCCCGATGCGGTCGTGTCGGCGGTTATTGACGAAATTTATAGCCACCTGTTTGGATACTTCCAGGCGGTTAGGCGGAAAATCCTGGGCCAGCATGGAAGAGCTGAGGTCCATGGCCAGAATAATGTCGATGCCCTCGGCGGTCACGTTTTCCTCGCTCAGGTCCAGGCGGGGGCGGGCCAGGGCAATGATGAACAGTGCCGCCGCCGCCAGGCGCAGCAGCGGCAGCACGGGCCGCACCCGGCCACGCCACGAACCCTCCGTAGGCAGGCCGCGCAGGCTGGGCAGTCGCAGGTCAGGATAACGCCGGGCACGGTTGCGTCGGTAGAGCCAGATGCCCACCGGCAGCAGGGCCAGTAGCAGTAGCAGCCAGGGGTAGGAAAAAATGAGGTTATTGAACCAGCCGATCATGGGGTAAAGTTACGCAAGAGTCGTTGGTTAATCAACCTAAGCTACCTCCTTTCCCCGAGCCGCCTCCAGAATATGGAACCAATCCTGGGCGTCCATCCGAAGTTCCAGTGCGGCGGTCACGGCCAGAATACGCTCGATCTTACTGCTACCCACCAAGGGGAGCAAACCGGCGGGGTGCCGCAATAGCCACGCAAACAAGATTACGTCCTCCCCCACCCCGCCGTAGCGGGCGGACACTTCTCGCACGGCAGTACGCAGGCGAAGTACGCCCGTGGTGTCGGCCTGAAAATATTTCCCGCCGCCCAGCGGACCCCAAACCAGGGGGCGAAATTTCAGCCGGAGGGCCTGATCGAAAGTGCCATCGAAAATAGGGTCGGAATGTAGCGGACTGCATTCGACTTGGTTAGTAACCAGGGGGAAATACTTGTGAAGCAGCGAAAATTGAGCTGGACTAAAATTAGAAACTCCGAAGTGCGCCACTTTCCCTTCCTGCCGCAACTGCTGAAAAATCTCTGCCACGGCAGCCGGGTCGAGCAGCGGGTCGGGACGATGCAGTAGTAAAAGATCCAGCTGTTCGATCCCCAGATTAGTAAGCGATCGCTCTACGGAAGCAGTGATGTAATCCGGGTCGGTCGCGTAACTTTTTAGCCGGTTGGCGGGTCGGTTGGCGGATAGCAGTCGGATGCCGCACTTGGAAATATGCTGCAACTGATCACGGCGCACAGCGGGCAACTCGCGTAGGGCGGCCCCGAAGGCCGCCTCGGTGGTGTAGCCCCCGTAAATATCGGCGTGGTCGAAGGTAGTTAGGCCATTGTCCAGGCATTGTTCAATAACGCGGATCATGGCAGCCGTACTCATTTTAGCCCCCCATTCGCCCCACATCATGGTACCCACCGGCAGGGGAGAGAATGCGGGGCCGATGGTAGAAACGGGAACGGAGGTAAGCTGCTGCATGGCCCGAAAGTAGGAAATACGCTAAACATCGGTCCAGAAGATGTTTTCTAAGCATAATTAGAGAAATATCTGACCGATTTTTCTTGAGGGTTTTATTCCCGATCAAGACGCAGGCTTCTGATTTTAGCAGGTTAACGGAAGGGTTCAATAACGAACAGTGGGGGTAAAAAACCAGTAAAATGGTCCATTCTTCCGACCGCGATGCTAAGAGCGTGTCTAAAGTAGCAATCAAAGGGATACGAGTTGCGATTAATTCCGATATTGCACTCCATCAACCAATAACCAAAACTCACTTATGTCACGTTTTTCCTACCTACTGCTATGTTCTTTCCTATGCCTATTCACCGCTTGTGGCGGTGACGGAGCCGCTACCGAAGGCGAAGAGGGCGTTAATTCCTACACCGAGGCCCAGTTGGCCGAGCAGCAGGAAGCTTCTACTAAAATGATGGCCATCCACGACGAGGCCATGGCCCGCATGGGTGAGATGACCAGCTACGAAAAAGCCGTCACCCAAGAACTGGCCTCCGGCGAATTGACTCCCGATCGTCAGTCTCAACTCGAAGCAGTGCTCGAAAAACTGACCGATGCCAACGACGACATGATGGAGTGGATGCCCACTATGCGCCCCGCCGACGATCTGCTGCAAAGTGGCGAGCATGATCGTGTAATGAAGCATTACATGGAGCAGATCGAGCGGGCCAACCAGGTCGATATGCAAATCAACCAGAGCATTGAAATGGCCAAAACTGCCATGGATGCTACGGTAGAAGCGCAGTAAACTCCGTTTTCCTACCGTTCGTAACCGCATATTTCTCTCCGGGCCGGTCGGATATCATCATCCGACCGGCCCGTTTTATACCGTCCAAACTTCCGCCCCCATGGCCCATGCCATCCGCCCCCTTTTCGACCTCACCGACCGCGTCGCCATCGTCACCGGTTCTTCCAAAGGCATCGGCGAGGCCATCGCCCGCGGGTTAGCGGAATTCGGGGCCAGGGTGATCGTCAGCTCTCGCAAGCAGGCCGCCGTAGACGAGGTAGCCGCCGCCATGCGGGCCGACGGTCTGGAAGTATCCGCAAAGGAATGCAATGTAGGCGATGCCGACCAACGCGCCGCCCTCATCGAGTTCGCCATCCAAACTTACGGCCGCCTCGATATTCTGGTCAACAACGCCGGCACCAACCCCCACTTCGGCCCCATCCAGGAACTCCCGCTCGATGCTTACCATAAAACCCTGGACACTAATCTCACGGCCCCTCTGGAACTCAGCCGCCTCGCCTATCCGCACTTAAAAGCGAGCGGCAACGCCAGCATCATCCATATCAGCAGCGTCGAAGGCATCCATGCCAGCCCCGGCCTGGCGGGTTACAATCTCAGCAAGGCCGCCCTCATCATGTTGGGCAAAAGCCAATCCACCGAATGGGCACCCGACGGCATCCGCGTCAATGTGGTCTGCCCCGGTCTCATCAAAACCAAACTCAGCCAGGTTCTCTGGGACAACGAAAAAGCCCTCAAACGCGCCGAGCGGGTCATCCCCCTCAGCCGCCTGGGTACCCCCGAAGAAATGGCCGGCCAGGTCGTCTGGCTCGCCGGAGACGCGGCCGGTTACACCACCGGTGCCGTCATCGTGGCCGACGGAGGTTTATTGAATGCCGCTCTGTTGTAGAGCCTTACTCGGGCGTGTCCCCGTCCATAGGCCGGGGCCGGGCTGTCCGGCACTCTCTCCCGGCGCGTAACCGCTCCGTCCGTTCAAACAACGCCTCCCATTCCTCACGCTATGGGCTGCGCCCGTACTTTAGTAGGTGGCTTTGCCACTGTATTTTAGTATTTTTGATAAGCCTACGCGTACACCCTTCGCCAAGACCCTGTAGGTGAAAATCAAGTGGCGATCAGGTAGCTTTGCCGCCTGACCGCAAGGCGATAGCCAGGCTATTCTACCCCCACTAAAATCCGTATTTCATGTCTTCCCTTGACCTCACCATCGACAACGGCCTGGCCCGCATCACCCTCAACCGGCCCGATAGTTATAATAGCCTGAATGCCGAACTAGCGGCCGATCTACTCAAAGCACTACGGGAAATAGCGAAGAACTCGGAGGTTCGCGTCGTTTACCTCACGGGCGCGGGCCGGGCTTTCTGCACCGGTCAGGACATCGGCGAGCTGACCAGCGATTCCCCGCCGGCCATCGACGAGATTTTGACCCAGCGGCTCAACCCCATCGCGCGAGCCATGCGGGCCATGCCCCAGCCCATCGTCTCGGCGGTTAACGGCGTGGCGGCCGGGGCCGGGGTGAGCATCGCCCTACTAAGTGACGTCTGTCTGGCTACTGAATCGGCTAAGTTTATCCAGGCCTTCGTTAACGTGGGCCTTATCCCCGATACCGGCTCCAGTTGGGTGCTTCCCCGCCTGGTGGGCCGCCAGCGGGCTGCCGCACTCATGCTGACGGGTGAACCGGTGACTGCTACCGAAGCGGCGCAAATGGGCATGATCTTCCGCACCTACCCCGATGCGGACTTCGGAGAAATGTCCCTCGCTTTCGCCCGCAAGCTGACCGCCCTGCCCGCCCGTGCCCTGTCCCTCATCAAGCAGGCCCTTGATGCCTCCCCCGCCAACACTCTAGACGAGCAGCTCGACCTGGAAGATAAACTCCAGCAACAAGCCGCCGTCCTACCCGATTACCAGGAGGGTATCCGGGCTTTCGTGGAGAAGCGTAAGCCGGAGTTCAATCAATAATTTTACCACCTGACGGGCAGGCTACCATTCATTTCGGGTACACGACCCAAATACAGCGGCACCGCCGCCCGCTAAAGTACGTGCGTAGCACTTCTAGCGATCTCCACGATCAGCCGCGCCGAATCCTGCATGTCCTCCACGCTGACCCATTCCTGCTTGGAATGAAAGGCATGTTCGCCCGCAAAAATATTGGGGCAGGGCAGGCCCATGAAACTGAGGCGCGAGCCATCGGTGCCGCCCCGGATCGCGCCCTTGCTGAGGGGGATGCCCAGGCGGTGCATGGCCGCTTCGGCGCGGGCGAGTACTTCGGGATGCCGGTCGAGGACTTCTTTCAGATTGCGGTACTGCTCCTTCACCTTAAGTTCGGCCGAACTGTTCGGATACTTCTGAATCACTGACGCAGCGATCTGGCGAATTTCTTCGGCGTGATCGGCGAGGCGGGCAGTGTCGAAATCCCGGATAATGAAGTCGATGCGGGCCGACTCAGCGGTGCCGCTGACTTGCACGGGATGCACGAAGCCCTCCCGCCCAGCGGTAGCCTCAGGGCGCAGGCGATCCTTGGGCAGGGCGGCCAGGATATCGCCGGCAATCCGAATGGCACTTTCCATCTTGCCTTTCGCGAAGCCGGGGTGGGCACTTACGCCTTCGATGCGGAGCGTGGCCCCATCGGCGCTAAAGGTTTCATCCTCGATGCTGCCGCGGGTGGCCCCGTCTACGGTGTAGCCGAAATCGGCCTTGAGACGGTCCATATCTACGTGATCTACTCCCTGACCCACTTCTTCGTCGGGAGTGAAAAGGATGCGTAATTTACCGTGGGGGATCTCGGGGTGGGCCAGCAGGTGTTCTACGGCGGCCATGATGGCGGCCACGCCGGCCTTATTATCGGCTCCCAGCAGGGTGGTCCCGGAGGCGGTGATGATGCGGTTTCCGTGCTGGTCCTTCAGGTCGGGATGTTCGGATTGGCGGATGACGATGGCGGGGTCGTCGGGAAGCACCAGGTCGCGGCCGTCGTAATTATCGTGGACGATCGGTTTGACGTTCGTGCCGCTGCTATCGGGCGAGGTATCGACGTGGCTACAGAAGCAGATAACCGGCTCATCTTCACGGCCGGGAGTAGCGGGCAGGGTAGCGTAAACGTAGCCGTATTGGTCCATCTCGGCATCGGCAAGGCCCATTTGACGCAGCTCTTCGGCCAGCAGGCGGGAGAGGTCTTTCTGCTTTTCGGTACTCGGGAAGGTGGTGGATTCCGGGTCACTCTGGGTGTCGATGCGGACGTAGCGTTGGAAGCGGTCGAGGACGTTCATGGGGTTGGTTGATTTGATGGGGTGAAAGATGGGCGACGGTATAGAGCTAGACTCATTATATTGGAGCCATGCCAAACGATGCAAAATCACATCAGCACACCCGCAGAAATATTTGATTAAAGGAATACGACTATGCAAGCAGCGGCCGCTATTTTGTAACCATTGATTGCAAAGATAAAAAGCATCGCTTTGGAAGAATAATCAATCAGCAGATGTACCTGAGTGATTTCGGAACTATCGCTAACAAAGAATGGCTCGCGCTCACTACCCGCCATGATAATATATCGCTGGACGAATTTTTCAACATGCCTAACCATATGCTTGGCATCGTGTGGATAAAGCATGAAGCCAATACCTTTGACACCTGCCCCGATACCGATAAGGATCCTTATCCTAGATCTCGCTATTCAAAAAAGCTCGGCATTTGGCTGAAAAAGAGCGGCATGGATGGTACCGATGCGGACCACCCCTATCGTGTTGAATCCACCAAATCGTCCTCTCCCTCGTTGGGAACCATAATTGGCGCATACAAATCCATCGTAACGGTAAAATGTCTCCGCATCAGCAAAGAAAAAAGGGCGGTGTATCAAAAGTAAGGATGGCGGTCTAAGTTAAGTTGCCAGAGCAAGTATCCAATCGCGAGATTGTGCCAAGTATCGCTTTTAGAAAATGACAAGGCTTTACGAACCAACCGACTACAGCGAGCGCGAATCGTAGCATTGAAGCCTTCAATGAAGTAGGTGTAGGCTTTACCAATGCGGTGCTTGTCTTGATGGAAGATTTTCTTGTAGCTATCCCAATCGTCGGTTTCAAACTTGCACGACCGTAACCGCTTGGGGATTTTTTGGTAGAGTGCCCGGGCGGATTGGTCGGATCGATCGCCGATGTGGTAGGCAACAACTACGCGGTGAATGGGGTCGAAGACGATCCAGATCCAGCGTTTAGCGGCCTTACAACCTACGAACGACCACATTTCATCGGCCTGTAAACCAAAGACTTGCATCTTTTTTATTTTCTTGATCATCTTCTTTGTTAAGCCCAGCCGTTTGGGAACTTGACACCACAGCGACTTAGCGAAAGCTTGCAGCCAGGTTAAACTGACGTCGAAGATTCGGCAGATCGCCCGAAGACTGTTGCGCTCCAACAGTGCTTTGGCAATCAAGTTTCGAACCTCCTGTTGGATGATGTGACGGTTGTTTAGGACGAACTGACGATCACAGTCTTTGCAAAGGTGATTCTGCTTGCCGTAGTGGGTAAAACCGTTTTTGACTACTTTTGTCGAGCAGCAGCGAGGGCAACTGATGTACATTGTTTTGAGGTTTGGACACTCCAAAGCTAATGAATATCGGCCTTTGCTGCTCTTTTATAGGAGCATCCTTACATCTGATACACCGCCGAAAAAAGATATCCACTTAGAGCGCGTCTAAATTTTTACTTCCTCATAACCAAGCATTTAAGAACCTGTCGTCACAAAAACTGACTTACGCAACCCGCTATGCGCGTAATTTTTTGTTTAGCCGGAACCTTAACCGCGAAGTAGCCGCGAAGCGAATCATTGATCCTCAGTTCTTAAAAATCTTAGACACGCTCTTAGGAAAAATCCGGCACCGCAATTACTGGGAATACATCATCCGAAATCTCGCAGATGACCATAGAATTGCCAATTATATCCTTAATAATCCAAAAAGATGGCGATAGTCCGCCCCGCCCAAGCTAGCCCTTCTCCCCGCAAAAATAGCTTCGCCCGCGCAGCATCCGTACGGGCAGCGCTTGCCCCTGCCGGCGGGCGATAGCCCTCGCGCCCCGCGTGAGGTGCCCGCACGGGCCGACCGCAGGAAGGAGTGCGCAGCACCGAGCGAACAGCGAGCCGGGAGGGGACCGACCCCGCCCCAAGGCGGGGGCACGCCCGAAAACAGCCCGCAATGCCCACCCCCGACACCCGCCGAAGCCGGAATCGTTGCATAACAAGCACCGGCCGCTTACTTTTGCCTGATAATAACCACCCATGAAAAACTTTTCTCCGTCGCGGCTACTGTGCCTGCTACCGCTTTTCCTGTTATCCGCCTGTATCGGCGATGATTTCGTGGACGACCGGGTGGACCCCGAACTACGCCTGACGGCCCGGGTAGACACCATCGGTTTTGAAGAGAGCTTTCAGTTCTCTGCTACTTACCTGAATAATATTGGCCAGATCGAGCAGCTGCCCGTGCAGTGGACTAGTTCGGACGAGACCATCATCAGTATTGACCCCACCGGACTGGCCACGGGCCTGCAAACCGGTGACGCCGTGATTACCGCCGAGGTGCTACTGAGCGGCCAGGCGGCCGTGAGCGCGAGCCACCAAGTGGCCGTGGGCGAGCAGACCGTAGTAGTGGTGGAACCGACAACCCGCACGGGAAATATCGTGACAACGAGTAGCTACCTGCTGCGCGGCGGTTTTGAAATGCAGGCGGTGGGCAGTGACCTGGTCATTGATTTCGCGGGCATTTGG
>CAVWSC010000005.1:0-527702 GCA_963757435.1 Lewinellaceae bacterium
AAAGTTTATGTCCAGTTCTCCTCCTGTTTCCAGTTTGGTTTTAGTTGCTTTCGCCTTAGGTTCAGCCGTCTCCGGATCCACCGTCACATCCAGGGCCAGTTCTACTAACTGCTGTTCGCAGTCACACTGTTTGATGATGGTCAGGCCGAGGGCTTCGGCGATAAAATCTACGTCGATGTTTTCTCCATCCGTGCCGGAAAGAATCAGGCTGGGCCGTGAGGGCGGGGAATTTTTGCAGTCGAAATTAACCACTTGCTCGCCGCTTTGGTCGGTGGTCACGTTTAGCGGCACGTCAAAAAAGACGGCAAATTCCACGCGGTCGTCCTCGTATTTCTCGACATCGTAGAGTATCTTTTCTTCCACAATCCGAATGATGAGATCGCTGCTGGCGGGTACGTCCTCGATTTTATGGACGCTTACGACGCCCCTCTCCTCCTGGACGCAGAAGATGCTGCTGAAACCGTCGTTGCAGTTGCCCGCCAGCAGGTCGTAGCTGAACTGGCCGGGGTAGTTGGCGTAGCGGTGTAACACTACATTGCCGCCTTGGTTGGCAATGCGCAGGTAGCGTACCGATTCTTCTTTTCCCTCGGAGCAGTAAGATTCAAGGGGCAGGTCCGGCTGTTCCTGTGGCTGCCGAAAGTTTATCGGCGTGAGCGTGGGATTGCAGTACTGCTTGCTGGGGTTGATCGTGGGAATTTTTTTCGCACAGCTAAAATCAGGGGCCGGCATATCATCGTCCGGGTCACAACCGGACCAAAAGATAAGCATGGCGGCAGCGACGACTACGTAGAGGAGGGTAAGAATGCGGTAAGGCATAACGGAGGGATGTGTGTGATGAGCAATAAGGGGCGGCCCGGCCGAAGCCTTGCCGTCGCTGCCCACCGCGTTTTTAGGGAGGAATTGCACCGGCGAAGGTAATCAACATTGAGTCAACTAGTTAGCCGCTGCGCCGCCTTTACAAGGTTGGACAACGGGGGTTGGTGCCGTGGGCGGGGGGAACGTTACACCTTCCGGCGGGAATATTTTACAGCAAACACCCCCCAACCGCCTCCGGCGGTTGGGGGGTGTTTGCAAGCCCGGCGGGTAAACCAGGTCACTAAAGTCCTTCCAGCAACTCTTCCGCCTCCGCTTGCATAAAACCACCCTCGGTGGCAGCCGACACGCGCAGTTGTGCTTTTGCCTCGTCGGCACGGTCGCTACCCAGCAGTGCCAGGGCATAGTACCAGCGTGCCCGGTCCTGTAGGGCGAAGGACTCATCCTCGGCCAATGGTTGCAGCAGGGCGGCCGCCTCGGCGGGCTGCCGTAGTTGCAGCAGCGACTGGGCGCGGTAAAACCGGTTGGTGGGCGTCTCCGGCAGCCGGGCCAGCAGCGTGGCGGCACCTTCGTAGTCGGCGGCCTCGTAGGTGGAGTAGGCGGCCAAGGCCGGGTCGGAGCCGTCGTCGGCACCCTTGGTCAGTTCCACGGCGCGGTTGGGGTAGGCATCCAGGTAGGCCAGATAATCGGGTGCGGCGGCGGGGCGCAGTACAAACCAGCCGGCAATTAGTAGCAGTGCCACGGCGGCGGCCATCGCGTACCACTTGGTGCGGTCCGCCGTTCGCGGCCGGGCACCGGCACCGGGCAGGCTGCGTATTTTAGCACCCGGGTTGCCGGCACTCAGTTCGGACTCCAGCTTGCGCAGGCGATCCTTCAATTTCGCATCGCCGGCCGCTTCCACGGTGGCGGCAATGTCGGTATCGGCCTCCAGCAGGGCGCGTATTTGGGCGTCCTCCGCCAGGCGGGTTTTCATTTCGGCCCGCTCGGCGGCATCGGCACGGTTCAGGAGATGTCGGTCCCTTTTTTCCTGGTCATTTAGTTCGTTGTTCATCAGATAAAGCTTGTGGGGGTGTGAGAGAGGCAAGCCGCGTAGTTAAAACCAGCCACGAACCGGGCCGGTTCATCGCGATCAATCCTGCGCTTTAGTGCCCAAAAGAAGACGTAGTTGTTCCTGGCAGCGGTGCTTTTTAACGCGCACCGCCCCGGGGGAGCTAAAGCCCATTCTGAGCTGAATCGATTCGATGGAGTAACGCTCGTAGAAAAAGAGGTGCAAGATTTGCTGACATTTCTCCCCCAGCCCGGCCAGCCCGCGGGCCAGCGTTTCGCGGCGGTGATCGTCGTCGATCTGGCGGTAGATGGTCAGGTCCATTCCGTGGGTCGGTTCGGGCCGGTCCTCGAAATCGGTGATCACCTCCCGTTTCGTCCGCCGGAATTTCTTCAGCACCAGGTGCTTCCCCACCGCAAAGAGGTAGGTCTGCACCGTAGCCGTCATCTCATCCAGCTTGCCGGCGCGGGCGTTTTTATACACCACGATCACGGCATCCTGAAAGCAGTCGGCCGCGTCCTCCTCCCCACAGTTATAGCGGGAATGGGCGAACTGGAAAAACTTCTCGCGGTACTTCTTATACAGTTGGTTCAACGCCTCGTCGTCCCCGTTTTTAAGGCCGTTCAGCAGTTCATCGTCACTCATACGGTCGTTTCAATTCGTCATCCGGGGAGAATTACCCCGCCAATCACCCAAATGTAGGGAATTTTCGGAGTCTCCGGACCAAGGCTACGCTTTTCGTTGCCATAGTTTATATCACGGGAAGAGAAGTTGTTACTTCTCACGCGTCAACTCCAAAAAGCCGTCCATCTTATCGTTGTCCAGCGTCACCGATAAGTGGTAGTGCGCAATCCGCCACTTCCCCTCCGCATCGCGCCGCGCCACGCCGGAACCCCGGCAAACACCCATCCAGGTGTGCAGCAGTTCGTCCCAGTAAGCCATCCCCGGGGCGGCCGGGTCCACCTCCACGTGCCGGTCATAGGCCGTAAACGCCCAGGCCGTATCGCGCCGAAAAATCGGGGCCGCCCACTCCGCCATCTCCTCGCGCGTCCACCGCTCCGTCTTGTCCGTGCCGATGTAGACTGCGCCCGGTAGCATGGCACCGAAAAACGCGGCCGAATCAGCCACGGCCGCCGCTTGGTGCCAGCCGTCAATGGTCTTGGCCAGCACGCCCACCGGATCTTCCGATTGAAGCGGCCCGGGCCGCTGGGCCGCAACGCCACCGTATATAAGGAGTAGAACCGGGAGCAAAGTAGCGTAGCGCATCGTGTAAGCAGGTTTTGATTTCCTGCTAAACGATCCGGAAGCGGAATAAGGGTGAGCCGGCGGGGTGTTTTTTGGGCGTGCCCCCACCCGGCCAAGGCCGGGTGGGGGCGGGCTATCCGGCACTCTCTCCGCTACGCTGCGTTCAAACAACGCCTCCTATCCCTCACGCAGGCCACCATCCCCGGACCGGCGGTCGACCTAGTAAAAATTGACCCGAATTCGCACAAGCCGCTAAGAGCGTGTTTTAAGTGAAGTAAATTCCTCTCATTTGTTTAAAAAATACGATCTTCGCCTCCCCGCCCAACCCCGACCTGGATTTGGGAGTTACGCTTCCAATCCCACTATAATGGACAAGCGATGGGAGTGGGGCCGACCCTTGATAAAACGAGACGGGTTAAGAAACACCTTTCCGGGGAGGCAGCCCGCAGGGCCGAGCGAATAGCGAGCCACGGACGCAGCGACCGCCCGGCCGCTAGGCCGGGGGGATGGCCCCCATAGAAGAAAACCAAAAAACTCCCTTTAATTATGGCCTTTGAATTGCACGCCCCCTTTAAGCCGACGGGCGACCAACCGACCGCGATCCAGGAACTGGTGGCGGGCGTGAACGCGGGTGAACGGGCGCAGACGCTGCTGGGCGTAACCGGCTCGGGTAAGACGTTTACGATGGCCAATATGATTGCGCAACTGAACCGGCCGGTGCTGGTGCTGACGCACAATAAGACGCTGACGGCCCAATTGTACAGCGAGTTCAAGGAGTTTTTCCCGAATAACGCGGTGGAGTATTTTGTGTCCTACTACGATTATTATCAGCCGGAGGCCTATATGTCGGTCAGCGATACCTACATTGAGAAGGACCTGTCGATCAATGACGAAATTGATAAGCTCCGGCTGCGGGCCACGTCTAATTTGCTGAGTGGGCGGCGCGATATTATTATCGTCGCCTCGGTCTCGGTCATCTACGGCATGGGCAACCCGGAGGATTACAAGGCCGGCATTATCCGCCTGAAAAAGGGGATGACCAAGAGCCGCAACGGCTTTTTGTACGAACTGGTGGACGCGCTTTACTCGCGCACCGAGACCGATTTTAAGCGGGCGACCTTCCGGGTGCGCGGCGATACGGTGGATATTAACCTGCCCTACGTGGAGTACGGTTACCGGATCACTTTTTTCGGCGACGAGATCGAGAGCATCGACCAGATCGAACTGGAGAGCGGCAAGCGGATCGAAGCGATGGAGGTTGCGGCCATTTTCCCGGCCAACCTTTACGTGGCCCCGCGCGAGCGGATGCACGGCATCATCAACGACATCCAGGACGAACTGTACGAACAGGAACGCTACTTCGAGCGCGAGGGGCGGTTGCTGGAGGCCAAGCGGATTCACGAGCGGACGGCCTTCGACCTGGAGATGATGAAGGAACTGGGCTACTGCAACGGCGTGGAGAATTACTCGCGTTTTTTCGACGGGCGCAAGCCCGGCACCCGGCCCTTTTGCCTGCTGGATTATTTCCCCGATGATTTTCTGACCATCGTAGACGAGAGCCACGTGACGCTGCCGCAAGTGCGCGGCATGTTCGGCGGCGACCGGGCGCGTAAGCTGAGCCTGGTGAACTTTGGTTTCCGCCTACCCTCGGCGATGGATAACCGGCCGCTGAACTTTACCGAGTTCGAGAGCCTGATCAACCAGGTCGTCTACGTATCCGCCACCCCCGCCGACTACGAATTGGAGGACACCGGCGGCGTGTTCGTGGAGCAGATTATTCGCCCCACCGGCCTGCTGGACCCGCCCATCGAGATCAGGCCCAGCCTGAACCAGATTGACGACCTGCTGGAAGAAATCGACAACCGCCGCAAAATGGACGAGCGGGTGCTGGTGACGACGCTGACCAAACGGATGTCGGAAGAACTGACCCGTTATCTAGAGGGCGTGGGAACCAAGGTACGCTACATCCACTCGGAAGTGGATACGATGGAGCGGGTGGAAATTTTGCGTAACCTGCGCCTGGGTGAGTTCGATGTGCTGGTGGGCGTGAACCTGCTGCGCGAGGGCCTGGACCTGCCCGAGGTGAGTCTGGTCGCCATCCTGGATGCGGACAAGGAGGGTTTCTTGCGCAACGAGCGCTCGCTGACCCAGACCGCCGGCCGCGCCGCGCGTAACAGCAACGGCCTGGTGATCTTCTACGCCGATAAGCTAACCGATTCGATGCGCCGCACGATCGAGGAAACCAACCGTCGCCGGACCATCCAGCAGAAATATAACGAGGACAACGGCATTACCCCCCGCACCGTCCTCAAATCCCGCGAGGACATCCTCTCCTCCAAATCCATCCTGGATATCCGCGCCGTGGCCACCCCCGATTACGTGCACGAGGATGTCGTCTCCCTGGCCGCCGACCCCATCATGCAGTACATGACCCGTGACCAGGTGGAACGTACGCTGGCCGAAACGGAGCGCAAGATGAAGTCGGCCGCGAAGGAACTGGATTTCATTCAGGCCGCCCAGTACCGGGATGAGATGCTGGCGCTGAAGGCGAAACTAAAAGGCATGTAGCCGGGCCGGGGGAGAGGTCGAACAAAAAATGTCACCCTTCTCCCCCGCCCAACCGCTTATCGATCTGAAAAGCCGCGCTAATCATGGACAAATGCGAGAACGCCTGCGGGAAATTACCCAGTTGCTCGCCGTGCATCCCGATTTCCTCACTCATCAAACCGAGGTGGTTGGCGTAGCCGATCAGTTTTTCAAAGGCGAGGGTGGCGTCGTCCAGCCGGCCGAGGCGGGCGAGGCATTCCACGTACCAGAAGGAGCAGATCGTGAAAGCGCCTTCCTCGCCCATGAGGCCGTCGGAAGCACCGTTTTCTACCTTGTAGCGGAAAACCAACACATCAATCGCCAGTTTTTCCTCGATCTTGGCGAAGGTCTTTTGCCAGCGGGGTTCCTTGGACGAAACGAAGCGCAGGAGCGGCATCAGTAGAGCCGAGGCATCGAGTACGTCGGCCCCCTTGTACTGGACGTAGCTCTGGAGGTCCTCGTTCCAGAAGCCGTCATAGATATCCGTGTAGATTTTATCGCGCTCCTTGCGCCAGCGGTCGATGTCGGCCGGGAGGCTGCGGTCGAGGGAGATTTTGATGGCGCGGTCGATGGCCACCCAGCAGCAGACGGTGGAGTGGAGGAACTGTCGTTTTTCATCCCGGACTTCCCAGATACCGTGATCGTGCTTTTGCCAGTTCTTGATCACGAACTCGACCATGGCGGAGATACTCTTCCAGAGTTCCTGCGTGATGCTGCCGCCGGACTTGTTAAACAGGTAGATGGTGTCGATCAGTTCGCCGTAGATATCCATCTGCGTCTGGCTGTAGGCGGCATTACCGATGCGGACGGGCGAGCTTTTCCGGTAACCCTCCAGGTGATCCAGATTGGATTCGGGCAACTCACGTTCGCCGTCCACGGCGTAGAGCAATTGTAGATCGCCCTGGAGTGCCTTGTCTTTGATCCACTCGATAAAGTGCTCGGCCTCTTCCCGGTATCCGAGGCGCAGGAAAGCGTACATGGTAAAGGCGGCATCGCGGATCCAGGTATAGCGGTAGTCCCAATTGCGTTCCCCGCCGATCTCCTCGGGCAGGCCGTGGGTGGCCGCCGCAATGGTGGAGCCGAATCTGACGGACGTCAGCAGTTTCAGCGTGAGCGCGGACCGTTTCACGTTATCCCGCCAGGCACCGGTATACTTGCAGCGGTCGGACCACTTGTGCCAGTAGCTGCGGCAAGCCTGGAAGCAAGTGTTGAAATCAGGCTTAAAGTCGATTCCCTTTTCGTCCAGGGTGAGAATAAAACAGGTATGCTTTTGCTCCGCCAGCGTGATCTCGCCACAAACGGTTCCGTTATCCATTTTCAGATCGAACTCCGTCATCAATAGCAGGGCGGGTTCCTTTCCCTGCGGATCGGAAAAACGGTAGCCGTGGGCGTGTTTTTCCACGTTGGCCGCATATTTTCCGTAGTGGTAGCGCGGGGCACAGGTGATCTGAAAAGAGTGCGATCCCCTGATACTCTTGACTTGCCGGAAAACGGCAAAGTTTTGTTTGTCACTCACCACCGGCATGAAATCGGTAATTTCCGCCATGCCTTTTTCGGCCAGGTAACGGGTCAGCAAAATCGCCGTACCGGGCAGGTAGAGCTGCTTGAAAACTGCCCCCTGGTCTTCCCCGTCGATACCGAAGTATCCGCCCAGGTCCGCATCGTGGATGCGCCCGAAAACGGTCGGCGAGTCGAAACGCGGTAAACACATATAATCGATCGCCCCCCGGATAGACACCAGCGCACAGGTGTGCAAGTTGCCGATCAGGCCGTAGTCTTCGATGGGCAGGTAGCGGTCGGGGTAGTTCATGCGCGGGTGGTTGGGTGATGGGGTGCCTCCTTAACCGAAGGTGGGGGGGAATGGTTCTTTTCCGGGATGCGGGATGTTTGCTGTGCTCATGTGCCCCGACATATTCTTCCACCCGTCATTCCTTGCTCATCGCCAGCGCGCCCCGTACGCTTCCACCAGCACGTCATCATAATCATCGGCCGTCTGAAACAGGCGCTGAAAGCGCGGCAGTGCCGTTTCCACGCTAAAGTAGCGGTCGTAGATCAGTAGCGAGAGGATAACCTCATCATCATGCGTGCTAAAACCGAGGGTATCCAGCGTAAAATTTTGCAATAATAGGAACTCATTGATCCGCGCCCGCTTCTCAAGGTTCTGGGGCAAGCGGCAGAGGTGCGCATCGCCCGTCACCAGACCGCTCTCCTCGTGGTAAGAGATCAGGATGCGCGCACTGCCCTGCTCGATATCCCAGTGGTTGGGTCCGCGCCGGGCCAGTCGCACGGAGTGGCCGGATGCTTCGATCAGTTCCTCAATCCCGGCTTGCACGCCGCTCGCCTCGTACTCCTCTACGTTGCCGGGCAACATAACGGGCGACTGACAGTGCGGGCAATCCGTCTGAACCGCCTGGCCGGGGCGTTCAAAAACCACCCGGCGGCAATTAAAACAGCGCGCGGCGGGCAGACCGCCGCCCGCCATGAAATCATTCAGACACTGCCGCACCGTAGCCGCCGGAATAGCCAGGGCGTGTTCTGCCCGGTCGCGCAGGTCAAATACGTTAATACCCAGCAGCCGCCCGGCCTCGTCCAGCAGCGGACCGCCACTGTCGCCCGGTGGCAGCAGGGCGTTGTGTTCCAGGTAATTCAACTCATGGAACTCATGCTCCGGGTCAGTAATCATGCCTCTGGCCCAGCGGCACTCCTTTCCGGTAGTGCAAGCCAGGGCCAGCACCTCCTCACCCGTGCGTGCGGGGCGTTCGGCCAGGACCAGTCCGCGTGCAGGGTCGGGGGCGACAGTACAACGCAGAAAGGCCAGGTCGTGATAGCTGTCCAAATAGACCACGGCAGCCGTGATGCGATCGCGGCGGCCGAAGGTGACGGACACCTCACGGTTATCGCGCACCAGGTGCTCGGTGGTTACCACCAGACCGGGGGCGGTCAGCAGGCAGCCCGTTCCGGTACTGAAGGGCGTGGCGATGCGCGGCGTGCGCTGGGAATAATTGAGGGTGGGTTCGGACATAGCGGGTTGACAGCCCCAATTTTACGGATTTTTCGGCAATCTTTGCGCGCTGAATTCATTTCCATGACCCAACCGCGCACCGCTCACTACGCCGAATCCATCCGTCGGCACCTCGATCTGTCGGCCGCCGCCCGCCGCCGCTACCGGCGGCTGGGCTGGCTGCGCCTACTGATCTTCGGAGCCGGCGCGGCGGCCGTACTGCTGATCTGGACCAGCGTGGCCTGGTACGCGGGCCTGCTAAGTGCATTGGCTTTTATCGCCGGTTTTGCCGCCTTCGTGCGCTTCCACCAGCGGGTAGACAAGCAAGCCTCCTACCACGAGCACCGCGCGGCGCTGGCCGCCGCCGAGGATGAAGCACTGGGTCACGAATTCGGTGGCTGGTCCACCGGGCTAAAATACTCGCCCCCCGACCATCCTTACGCCGGCGACCTCGATCTATTCGGCCCCACTTCCCTTTACCAGTTACTCTGCCGCGCCTTCAGCGCACCCGGCAAGCGGCGGCTGGCCGATTACCTCATCGCCCCGGCCCAGCCAGATCAGATCACCGACCGCCACGCGGCCCTCACCGAACTGGCCGCCGACCCGGAATTCTGCCACCACCTCCGCGCCCTGGGGGCCGACCTGGACGACGAGCCGCGCTACCGCGCCGAACTGGAACGCTGGCTGGCCCTGCCACCCGTGGTCCTGCACCGCCCCGGCCTGCGCCTCGCGCTCTGGGTTATCCCGGTATATTCCTTGTTGGCCGTGGTCGCACTGGTGCTCTTCATCCCCTGGCAACTGGCCATCCTGCTGCTCATCCCCGCCGGCCTGATCCTGCGCCAGACCCGCGCACGCGTTACTTCCACCCACGAACTCACGCGGGGGGCCGTCACCACCCTGCACCGCTACGTGGCCGTACTGGCAGCCCTGGAAAACGCTACGTTCACCGCTCCCCTCCTGGTCCGCAATCAGCAGTTTCTGCTGCGCGGCGGCGGTGCCGCCGCCGCCATTCGCCACCTGGCCTACACCGTCAGCCAACTCGACGTACGTTACAACGCCTTCGCGCTTCCCCTCGAATTCGCCGTCCTCTGGAGCCTTCAATTCTGCGCCCGCCTCGACCGCTGGAAACGCCGCCACGGCACCGACTTACCCGCCTGGTTCGATGCGCTGGGCGAGTTCGACGCCCTCCTCAGCGGGGCCAACCTGGTCTTTAATCAGCCCGCGTGGAACTACCCCATTATCAGCGATGAGCCGCGGCTACGGGCCGTCGGCCTGGGGCACCCGCTCATCCAACCGGCGGGGCGAATCAGTAATGACATCGAAATGTCGACCAACGGCCACATCCACCTCGTCACGGGCAGCAATATGGCGGGCAAATCCACTTGGCTGCGCACCGTCGGCGTCAACATCGTCCTCGGCATGGCGGGGTTGCCGGTCTGCGCCGAATCCCTCACGCTGCCCCGCCTTCAGGTATATACCAGTATGCGCACGCAGGACGCGCTGGCCGAGAGTACCTCCTCCTTTTTCGCCGAACTCAAGCGGCTCAAGTTCATCATCGAGGCCACGGAAGACCCTGCCCTCACCGGCGGCCTGCCCGTATTTTTCCTGCTCGACGAAATCCTCAAGGGCACCAATTCCCGCGACCGGCACACGGGCGGCCGCGCGCTCATCCGCCAGCTCATCCGGGCACGCGGCGCGGGCCTCATCGCCACCCACGATATCGAACTGGCCGACCTGGAAAACACCTCCGACGGCCGCGTGGAAAATTGGTCGATGGAAGTCTCCCTCACCGGGGCCGGCAAGCTGGATTTCGATTACCGGCTGCGGCGGGGCGTCAGCAAGAGTTTCAATGCCACGCTACTGATGCGGGAGATGGGCATCGCTATCAGCGAAGAGGATCTGCGGATTGATTGAGGCTTAGGGTGGGGTGGTTTTTGGGGCCATCCCCCCGGCTTAGGCCGGGCGGTCGCTGCGTGCGTGGCTCCGCTTCGCTTCGGCCGCCAGGGCGTCTCCTTCCTGCGGTCGGCCCACTTCCATCGCTTGTCCGGTCGTCCCCCCGGAATGTCGATGTCCTCGTCGCCATATCGGTTCGCCCGACCGGAGGTCGAGCACCGGTCCAACTCAAAATTTTCCTACATTTGTGGCGAAACGACCCAACTCTCCACGGTTTGTTGCGTGAGGTACCTGGAAGGTGGAGGCGTAGCCGGAAGCCCGCAGGGCCGAGCAGACTTGCGAGCCTGGAAGGGACCGGCGGCGGCCCGTCAGGGACGGCGACACGCCCCCACCCCACTCCTTATATGATAGCCGACCCGGCCACGCATCCAAGGGCGGGCCTTTAGCGTTCTCTTGCCATGTCCGATATTATTCAGTTACTTCCTGATTCGATTGCCAACCAGATTGCGGCGGGCGAGGTGATCCAGCGGCCGGCTTCGGTGGTGAAGGAGCTGGTGGAGAACGCCGTGGACGCGGGCGCGAGCGAGATTCAGCTCATCCTGAAGAACAGCGGTAAGAGCCTGATCCAGATCATCGACGACGGCTGCGGGATGTCGGAAACCGACGCGCGGATGTCGTTGGAACGGCACGCGACGAGCAAGCTGCGCACGGCCGCCGACCTGTTTGCCATCCGCACCATGGGGTTTCGGGGCGAGGCGCTGGCCAGTATCGCGGCCGTGGCCCAACTGGAGATCAAGACCCGCCGGCGGATCGAGGACTTGGGCACGCGCCTGGTGGTGGAAGGATCGGAAGTGAAGGTGCAGGAACCCTGCCAGTGCGCGCCGGGCACGAGCATGGCGGTGAAGAACCTGTTTTTTAACGTGCCGGCCCGCCGCAATTTCTTGAAGAGCGACAGCGTGGAATTTCGCCACATCCAGGAAGAATTCAGCCGGATCGCGCTGGCCAATACGGACGTGTTTTTCCGCCTTTTCCACAACGATGTGGAGGTGCTGCACCTGCCGCCCGGCAACCTGATGCGGCGGATCGTGGGCCTGCACAAACCGTCGTACCAGAAGCGGCTGGTGCCGGTGCGCGAGGAAACCGACCTGGTGAAGATCGACGGCTACGTGATCAAGCCGGAGTTCTCGAAGAAGAGCCGGGGCGAGCAGTACTTCTTCGTTAACGGGCGGTTTATTCGGTCCGGTCACCTGCACCACGCGCTGGTGGCGGCTTTTGATGACTTGCTGCCCAAAGATACCTACCCGTCCTACTTCATTTTCATGGACATCGACCCTGCGCGGATCGACGTGAACGTGCACCCCACCAAGCAGGAGATCAAGTTCGAGGACGAGCGGATGATCTATAACTACCTGAAAACTACCGTACGCCACGGACTGGGCCGCGCCAGCATCATGCCGACCCTGGACTTCGACGCCGACCCCATGTTTGCGGTCAACCGGCCCCGGACGGAAGAGGCCCGCCCCACCGATAATAACGGCGGCGAGCAGGGCGGCGTAATCGCCAGCCGTATCAATACCGGTGGCAGCACCGGTGCCACGCCCCGCCGCGCGTCGGAAACCGACGAGGAGGCCAAACGACGACGCAACAACCTGCGCCACTGGGCCATGATGTACGAAACCGGCCGCCGCGACGATGAGGACGGGGATGCCGCCGCGCCGTCCGCTCGGAGTGAAGAAGATTTCTCGCCGGAACCCGGGTTCGTCAGTGCCGCAAGCACGCCGACGGATGAGGAGGCACCGCTGGTGCTGACCAGCCGCATGGACGCCGAGGAAACGCTGATGAGCGGAGCCGACGGTAGCAGCCCCCAGCCCCACCGGGCCGCCGAGCTGAAGGAACCCTACCAATTGCACCAGCGCTACATCGTGAGTTCGATCAAATCGGGCGCCCTGCTGATCGACCAGCGGGCGGCCCACGAGCGCATCCTGTATGAGCAGTACCTGCGCCGCCTGCGCGAGCGGCCGGGCGACTCGCAGCACTCCCTCTTCCCCGCCCGCCTGGAACTGACGCCCACTGAAACCGTGGCCCTGACCGCCCTACTGCCCGATCTGGAACAACTGGGTTTCGCGCTGGAGCACTTCGGCGGGAACAGCTTCCTCATCAACGGCCTGCCCACCGAACTGGCCGAGGGCCACGGTGCCCTGGAACTGGTGCGCGACCTGCTGGCTCGCTACCTGGCCGACACGGACAGCCAACTGAGCGCGCACGAGCGGTTGGCCCGCTCGCTGGCGCGCGGCGCGGCCGTGCGCCGGGGCACCAGCCTGGACGTGGCCGAAATGCGCTCGCTCATCGACCGCCTCTTCGCCTGCGAAATGCCCTACCGGGCACCGGGCGGCCGAAGGTGTTACCTGACCTTTGAACTGGATGATCTGGAACGGCGTTTCGCGGAGTAGAAATCTTCCGCCGCCGATGCTCCAATTGACCGATGTTGTAAAGAATTTGCTGATCCTGAACGTGCTCTTCTTCGTGGGCACCTGGATCGACGCGTCCATGGGTAGCCCGTTGCGGCTGGAGGAGATCCTGCCGCTCTACTATCCGGGTTCGGATAAGTTTATGCCGATGCAGCTGGTGACGCACTTTTTTATGCACGCCAACTTCATGCATATCGCCTTCAATATGTTCGCGCTGGTCATGTTCGGCCCGCCGCTGGAGATGCGCTGGGGAGCCAAGAAATTCCTGGTTTTTTACCTGCTCTGCGCCCTCGGTTCGGCCGCCCTGCACCTGGGTTGGACGTGGTATAACTTTTCGGGCATGGAGCAGGCGATCGACCTGTTTCGCTCCAACCCATCGGCCGAACTCTTCCAGGACTTCTTTGGCGGCGGGGCGGACCGGATATTTAATGATGCCGGACAGCAGATGGTGACTGAAATTACCGGCCAACTGGCCGCTACGGGTTCCGTATCCGGTGACCTCAGCACCCAGGCGGTGAACGTGATGGAAAAAGCGCGTGAATTCAGCATGGACACGCCGATGGTGGGTGCCTCGGGTGCCATTTACGGTCTGCTGCTGGGTTTCGGCATGACCTTTCCCAACCACAAGTTGATGCTCATCTTCCTGCCGGTGCCCATCGCGGCCAAGTACTTCATTCCGGCCCTGATGCTGATCGAGTTATTTTTGGGCTTTCAGCGCTACAGTTGGGACCCCATCGCGCACTTTGCCCACCTGGGCGGCGCGCTGGTGGGCCTGCTCATCATCCTGTACTGGCGGCGGCAGGGTCCTCCGGGCGTCGACCGGTGGGATAGCTAGCGGAAAAGCTAAACTTTAGGTGCCCGTTAATCGTACTTAACTCTAAGTTCCATCCGGCCGCCCCCTACCTATTTCCCGGCGGCTGAATCTAGCAGAATCCACCATGTTGCAATCCATTTTCGACGATATCAAGCGGGAGTTTGACTACGGTCACATGATCAACCGCCTGATCATCATCAACTGCGCGTTCTGGCTGTTGATCAGCGTCGTCTGGCTGGTGGCCCGCCTGGGTAATGGCTGGGAAACGCCCGGTTTTTACAATGACTTCATCCATTTCTTCTCGGTCAGCACCAGCCTGCAGCACACGCTGCTGCACATCTGGACGCCTCTGACCTATATGTTCACCCACGAGGGCTTCTTCCATCTGTTCTGGAATATGATCATCCTGTTTTGGTTCGGCCGCATCTTCGGCGATCTACTGGGTGACCGCCGCGTACTGCCCGTCTACCTGCTGGGCGGCCTGGCCGGGGCACTGTTTTACTGGCTACTCATGCCCTTCGTGCCGGGAGATGCGGATCGCTTCATGATCGGGGCCAGCGGCGCGGTACTCTGCATCCTGGTGGCGGCCGGAGCCACCGCCCCGGACTATGTGATCCGCTTGTTTTTACTCGGCAACGTGAAGCTGAAGTGGATCGTGGCGGCCGTTTGCCTCATCAACATCCTCGGTATGGGTGCGCTGGATAATATCGGCGGCACCTTCGGCCACTTGGGCGGCATCACCATGGGTTTCCTCTACGTCAACCAACTCCAGGGCGGGCGTGACTTGGCGGACCCGATCAATCGCCTGATCGACAAGATCAGCAGTTTTTTTCGCGGCATCGGAGAGAAGCGGACGGCCAAGAACCGGCCCGGTCCCAAGGTGGCCTACCGCAACAAAAACGCGCAGCGCAACGCCGGTAAGACGCCGCCCACCAAGAATTCCGTCTCGCACCAGGAACAATTGGATACGATCCTCGATAAGATCAAGGACCGGGGCTACGAGAGTCTGACGAAGGAGGAGAAGGCGTTTTTGTTTAATGCTAGTTCGAAGAAGTAGAACACGTAAAGCAAGTGAGTAGTAAATTTTAGGGCGTGCCCCCGGCTACCGCCGGGGTCGGTCCCTTCCGGGCTTCGCTGATCGCTCGGCACTGCGTGCGCTAGCGCCCCTTCAGGCACCTCACGCATGGAACGGCGTTTTCCTGAACTACCCCGCGCCCTGCTTGTTAGCCCTGTTCACAAGCAAGCAACCATGGCCGTATTCGGAAAAAAGGGCGTTCTCCTCGTTAATCTCGGTACGCCCGACTCGCCCAAGCGGAGCGACGTGCGCCGCTACCTGAAGGAATTTTTACTGGACGGCCGCGTGATCGACTACCCCTGGCTGCCGCGCAACCTGCTGGTGCGGGGCCTTATCGCGCCCTTCCGCTCCGGCTCCTCCGCCAAACTTTACCAATTGCTGTGGACCGAGAACGGCAGCCCCCTCAAGTATTACGGCGAGCTGCTGGAGGCCGGCGTGCGCGAACGCCTGGCCCCGGATGAGTACGTGGTGGAACTGGCCATGCGCTACCAGAGTCCCAGCATTGCCGATTCCCTGCGCCGCTTACTGGATCAGGACGTGTCCGAGATCATCATCTTTCCCCTTTTCCCGCAGTACGCCTCGGCCACCACGGGTAGCATTCACGAGGAGGTGATGCGCCTGCTGCGCCGGGAGATGGAAATCCCCGCCCTGCGGATGGTCAACTCCTACTACGACCACGCGCCGATGATCAAAATCTTTGCCGATAATGCCCGCGCCATGGGCGATCTAGACGCCTACGACCACATTTTCTTCAGCTACCACGGCCTGCCCCAGCGGCAATTGCGCAATGCCGACCGCCACGATCACTGCCTGAAGGCCGAAAACTGCTGCCAACACATCAGTCAGATCAATCAATTCTGCTACAGCGCCCAGTGCCACGCCACCACCCGCGCCATCGTAGCCGAACTGGGCCTGGCCCCGGACCGCTACACCACCACCTTCCAGAGCCGCCTGGGGCCGGAGGCCTGGGCGCAGCCCTACACCAGCGAGGTGCTGAAACAACGGGCCGAACTGGGGGACAAACGCCTGCTCTGCTTCAGCCCCGCTTTCGTAGCCGATTGCCTGGAAACGATCGTGGAGATCGGCGATGAGTACCAGGAAGAGTTCGAGGAAATGGGCGGCGAACGCATCGACCTCGTGCCCAGTCTAAATGACCAGCCCGCCTGGATCGACGTGGTAACGGATTTGATCCGGGCGCAGTCTCCGGTTGCGGTGCGTGAACTCCGGTCTCGCGAAGCGTAACGGGCGTAGCCCGCGTGAGGTGCCTGGACCGTGCGGCCTAAGCCGCAGCCCGCAGGGCCGACCGGCAGGGAGCCGGGAAGGGACCGACGCCGGCCTAAGCCGGGGGCACGCCCAAATGATGGAACGTAAAAAAACAACTACTCAATTCTCCTGTCCACACGCGTCCAGATAAGCGATGGTGTCCTGAAGACCGGTGAGGATGCGGCAACGGGGTGTAGTGACAAGGCCCTGGCGGACCACTTGATACCCGGAAAGTAACAGTTGTGCCTCGGGGAAAACATTGGTGAGTTCCCATACAAAATCGGTGGCCGGGCGGTCGGAGTGAGTGTCGGAGAGAAGTGAAAAAACGTGAGTCGGGCGATAAAACCGGCAGGCATCACCGAGGTCGATCAGGTCAATATCTGAACCGAGGTTGAGCGTGGCGAAGGAACGATTGCGTAAGAGAAACTCGATAAAGAGCAGTAATAACTCCTGTTCCTCTCCGGGAGGTAAAAAGAGGAGGAATCGCCTTAAATCGCGCTGATGGCGGGGCGGCGGGGGGCAACCGTCGATGGCGGTCATGAGTTTGCGCCGAATGAGCCGGCTAACGAAACGATGATGGACGGTGGTAATGCCATCGGTGGCCCAGAGGAGGCCGAGCCGGTCTAGAAAGGGGTAAATTACTTCAATGACGGTACGCTCGAATCCGCATTGCTCGGTAGTGCGGCGCAGGATTCGGTCGAAGAGGAACTCGTCGAGATCGAGCATGGCCAGCGTGAGTGCGTCGGGCTGAGAAGCGAAAGGGGCACTGAGGTCGGAAGCTGCGGCTACGCGGCAAAGTACGTCTTCTTCGGACAGGTCGGCGATCTTGGAGATTCGCAGGCCCTGTTTTTTCAAGAGCGTAACGTTAAGCAGTTTACGCAAGTGATCGTCTTCGTAGTAGCGTACATTAGCCGCTGTACGGCGGGGTTGGATGAGGCCGTAGCGCTTTTCCCATACGCGAATGGTGTGGGCTTTTACGCCCGACAGTTTTTCCAGATCGCTGATGGTATAGACGGCCACGGGCGGGAGCGGCTAAGTGCCGAATTTTTTGGTGAGCGATCAGGAATCGCAAAATTAATAAGAGCTTGGCGGCCTAATGGCTGGGGTCCAATACTACCGGATTACCGTGATACCGACCGTGCTATCAGCGGGGTAACAGTAGGCGACTAGTTTGGTTCAGATTGGTAAGGAGAGGGCAAAAGCAACGGAAAAACCGCCAACCGTCGTCAAATTGACTACCCGATCTGCGGCGTTGATTTATTTTTCGCTAATTTTATCACTCTTTTACTCGGGGCGTCTCCCGGGGCAACCAAATCGACCTTATGCGTAAGTTTTTTACCCCCTTTTTCCTGCTCCTCTTTCTCACGGCTTCGGCCGGTCTTCAGGCGCAACTCAGTTGCTTTTACACCCTGGAGCTCAACGATACTTTCGGGGACGGCTGGAACGGTAACAACCTGATCGTAACGGTAGACGGCGTGGCTACTACCTATACCATCATAAACGACTTTACCGACCCGGAGAGCGGATCGTTCGAGAGTTTCGAGATTCCGGTCACGGAAGGCGATTCCATTCTCATCTTCTACGACGACTCGGGAGCTTTCCAGAACGAGGTCACTTACCAACTGCTAGACAGTGACGGTGAAATAGTCTTTGCCGACGGTACCTTTCCTGACCCCGGTCAGGTATACGCCGATGTGGCCTCCTGCCCCACTTGCGTTGCCCCCCGCAGCAGTTCGGTATTCATCAGCCGCATCCGTTCGTTCTCGGCCAACGTGAACTGGCGTAGTTCCGGCCCGACGGGTCAGACTTACCTGCTCGTCTACGGCTTCGAGGGTTTCGACCCCACCGATGGAACGGGAACGGAGGTGCTGACCCAGGATACGATGTTCCGTATCCAACCCTTGCAAGCCGACACGACATACGATATCTATCTGACCGCAATCTGCCCCGGTGCGGACACCGCTAATTACCGCGGACCCTTTAGCGTCACTACTCAAAAACCCACGGACGTAGGCATCTCGGCCATCACCATGCCGGACGCCAATTCCTGCGAACTCGGCCAGGAGCGGCTGCGCGTGGCCATCAGCAATTTCGGCGGGGTGCCGCAGACCTTTATCCCCTTCTCCTTTAGTATCAATGACGTACCCGTGCCCGTGCCCATGCCGCAGGACGGCCTTTACACCGGCGTGGTGGGCGTGGATAGTACCGACATCATCGACTTCGATACGCCCTTCGATTTTAGCAGCCCCGGCACTTACATCGTCAAGGCGTGGACGGAACTGGAGAACGACACCGTGCTGCTCAACGACACCTTTACGGTGGTCATCACCAACTCGCCCATCATTTCCAATTTTCCCTACTTCCAGGATTTTGAGAACGACAACGGCCAGTTTTCCGTAGTGAGGGAACGTGATGACCTGGGCGAACCCTCCTGGGAGTTCGGCAAGCCCAACGCCGCCGTCATTAACTCTGCCGCCAGCGGAATGAATGCCTGGGTGACTAATCTGGACGGACCGTACAACCCCAATGAGCGGTCTTACCTCTACAGCCCCTGCTTTGATTTCAGCAGCCTGGACGTAGACCCGGTCATCAGTTTTCAGCTCAATATTTTCACCCCCACCTTCGGCGAGGAGTTTTTCCTTGAGTCGACGATCGACGGCGGAGCTACCTGGACCAAGGTCGGAACAAGCGGTACCGGATTGAACTGGTACAATGACACCTTCGGCAATTTTTGGGACGGAACCGGGCCGGCTCCGGGCTGGAACCTCGTCTTTAATACCCTGACCGGCCTGGCGGGTCAGGCGGACGCCCGCCTGCGTTTCGTGTTCGTCTCCAGCGGATTCACCGAAAACGAGGGTGCCGCCGTGGATGATATTTACGTGGGTGCGCGTGGCACGATCGACGCCGCAGCCGCTAAAACAACCGGTTTGTCCGTTTCGGATTGCGGTACCGACAGCGATACCCTAACTATTCGCCTGGCAAACCTGGGCACCGCTCCGGTGGGTGGGTTCAGCGTAAATTACCGTGTGAACGGCGGAGCCGTCGTTACTGAAGTATATCCCGATACCCTGCAACCCCTGACTCAGGCAGTCTACCAGTTCATGACACCCTACGACGGCACACTGGCCAGCGTACAAAACATCCTCGCCTGGACGGATGCCGAGGGCGACGAAGTGAGCATAAATGATACCACTTCCACCCAAGTACGGACGGTATTCGATCTACCGCTGGTAGAAAATTTTGAAGACGGCGTCGCCCAACTGCTCACGCTCGATAACGACCTGACCATCTTTGCCCCCGGTGCCCACAACAACCCCACATTCGTGGTGGGCGATAACGTCTGGTCGGGCGACCGAATCTTCCGGGTACGCACTAAAAATATCGGTACCATTCAGGAAGGCGATTCACTCTTCTTCGATTACCGATTCGCCGACTGGTCGGCCGGCCTGATCGGAACCGAACTAGATGGCGACAGCCTGGCGGTGCGCATCTATGCCGATTGCAGTACGATGTTCACCACCGCCCTGGTCATCGACTCTACTAACCATACTACCACGGCGGATTTCACCACGGTGAGTATCGATCTCAGCCCCTACGCCGGCTCCAACATCCAGGTAGAATTTCTGGGCGGCTGGGGAGATGGCAGCGGCAACGATTACTGGCTGGAACTGGACAACATCAACCTCTTTCAGTGCCCCTCTTCGCTGGGCGTAAACGTGGCCATCGACCCCGCCTCCACCAACGGCAGCTCCGACGGTTCGATCAGCGTATCTCCCGGTCTCGGCCAGGGGCCGTTCACCTTCGACTGGTCTTCGCCCGACAGCACCGTGAATCTGGAAGACAACGTGCCTTTCCAGGACGGCCTCCCTACCGGCAACTACACCGTAGCCATTACCGATGGGCTGGGTTGCTCGCAGACCCTTACCCTCTTTGTGGACTTCCTCGTCGGTGCCAACGATTTCGATGCCTCCATCGGCGTCGTGCGCGTAGCTCCTAATCCCACCAGGGGCCAGGTAGAATTGCTGGTACAGCTGACCGAAACCAACGACCTGCGCCTGGAATTATTCAGCAGCCTCGGTCAGCCACTCTTCCAGCGGAAGATGGGCCGGGTAGATGAACTCCGCCAATCAGTTGACCTGAGTGATTACCCCGCCGGAATTTATTTCCTCCGCGTTTGGGCCGGAGACCGTAGTCAGACGTTACGGGTCATTAAAAGCAACTGATGACCGACGACTGGCGCAAGCAAGACGAGCTCACTGACTTCTGGGCGGCATTTGACCAAAATGCCGCCCAGCGTCATTTTATCAAGCTCACCCTGAGTAAGCCCTTTGCGGGTTCGGCCGATTGGACCCGCCTGAGTGCACGCCCCGTGGAGATCGACGGCCGGATGCTCGTCCAACTCCTGTATACGTACAGCTACCGCGAGGAAACCCGTAACCTGCCACTCGACGAAGCCCGGGAAATTTTGCAGCAGCAACTCGGCGATCATTTCGGCAATGGTGACCTCTTTGGATTGCACGAACATATTTCCTTGCAACTAAGTCGCAAGCGTCGCGCCCGCATTAATCGAGGCCCCGCCCGCCACGAACGCCCCGCCGATACTACGCATGACCGTGCCCGCCACCGCCGCGTAGACCCCGCTGCCGACTACCTTCGGCTACTGGGCATCACTACGGCCGAGGGCGTCGTCAAACCGGACGGCAAAAGAAAGTACCGGCAGATCGAAAAATTCGTCGAAATCCTCGATGGCTTAATCAAGGAGCAATCCCTACCTGAAAAAGGGCATATCCTCGACATGGGTTCGGGCAAGGGCTACCTCACCTTCGCGCTCTACGATTTCCTCACCCGTCAGGCCGAACTGAAGATACGGGTCACGGGCGTGGAAATACGCGCCGATCTGGTAGCCAAGTGTAACAAGATCGCCGGGCAGTGCGGCTTCACCGGCCTTACCTTTACCGAGGGTGCCATCGACGCTTTCCCCGACCAGCCCACCGACCTGCTAATCGCCCTCCACGCCTGCGACACCGCCACCGACGACGCCCTCGCCTACGGCCTCCGCAACGGCGCGGCCACGTTAGTAGTAGCCCCCTGCTGCCAAAAACAAGTCCGCCGCGACCTGGACCCGCCCAGCCGCCTGCGCCCCCTCCTTCGCCACGGCATCCTCCTCGAACGACAGGCCGCCATGCTCACCGATGCCCTCCGCGCCCTCTACCTCGAACGCGCCGGTTACCGCACCAAACTCTTTGAATTTATCCCCCTGGAACATACCGCCAAAAACGTCATGATTACCGCCCAGCGCGCCACCCATCCCCGCACCGGCGTCCAGGAAGAAATAACGGCCCTCAAAGAAGATTTCGGTCTGAAACGGCACTACCTGGAGGAAATTTTATCGTGAAAGTAATGCCCTCTTCGGGCGTGTCCACCGGCCAGAGGCCCGGTGGTCGGTGCCTTGCAGGCGCGCCTATCGGCTTGGCCCTGCGGGCTGCGTCCCTCCGGGAACGCCCCTTCCAGGCACCTCACGCAATTAGTGTCCGATTCACCGGGAATTAATGACCCCGCCTGATCCTAGCGCGAAAATTCGCTGAAAACGCCGTAATTTTGCTCCCTATGCGGCAACTCACTCCCAACGAGCGAATCATTTTCGGACTCAAGGTAAAACAGCAGCGGCTGCGGCACTCGTTATCCTTTGCGGAACTATCCGAGGATACCGGTATCTCCGGCTCCTACCTGAATGAGATCGAAAAGGGGAAGAAATTCCCTAAGCCCGAGCGGCTCACTAAGCTGGCTACCGGCTTAAAGACTACCGTCGAAGAGCTAACCAGTAGCGATCTGAGCGGCGGCCTCGCACCGGTCGGCCAATTGCTACGTTCCAATTTTCTCAATGAACTACCGCTCGATCTTTTTGCCATCGACCTGAGTAAGGTAGCCGAACTGGTGGCCGGCGCACCGGCGCGGGTGGGGGCATTTATCAGCACCCTACTAGACCTCAGCCGATCCTATGCCCTTCGCGAAGAGCACTTTTATTTCGCCGCCCTCCGTGCCTACCTCGAACTGCACGATAATTACTTCGAGGATCTGGAGGAAGCCGCCGACCGATTCTGCGTACAATTCCAGTTGCCCCAAGAACGCCCCTTACCACCGGAAGCACTGGCGGCTATCCTCCGTCAGGAGTACGGCTACAAAATTACGGTCAACGGCCTGGATCACGATCCCGATCTGATCGACCTGCGATCGGTTTACCTCGCTAGCGACAAACGGTTACTCCTCAGTGGATCGTTAACCGATATGCAACGGGGATTCCAGTACGGCAAAGAGGCGGCATTCAACTATCTCGGCATGAAGGAACGCGCCGCCACGGGTAGCGTTCGGCGGGCTACTTCTTTCGAGCAAGTACTCAACCACAGCCGGGCAACCTACTTTTCCGATGCCGTCCATTTGCCGCTTCGCCGTATCCGGGAGGATATGGAGGCATTTATGCAGTTGCCCCGCTGGGATGGGCAGGAATTTCTGGCAATCATGCACCGCTACTCGGCCAGCCCGGAGATGCTTTACCACCGGCTAACCAATATTATCCCCCGCTATTTCGGCATCCCCAAACTGTTCTTCCTGCGCGTCAAGCAAGACCTGCGGACCGAAGCGATCGAGATCGACCGGGAACTCCACCTCAACCGGCGGCACCAGCCCCACGGCAGTGGCTTGAATGAACACTACTGCCGCCGCTGGGCCAGCGTGGGTTTACTCCAGGCACTGAAAAACGATCAGGATGCCGGCTCCGGCCGCGATCCGATCGTGATGGTACAGCGCAGCCGCTACCTCGATACCGAAGACGAATACCTCTGCATTACCCTGGCCCGCCCCGGATTTCCCGCTCCCCAGTCCAATGCCAGTGTAACTTTGGGTCTACTTATCAATGAGGACGTTCGTCAGCGCATCGCCTGGCTCGACGATCCGGCCATCAATAGCCGCGTGGTCAACAACACCTGCGAACGCTGCCCCCTGACCGATTGTGCCGAACGGGCCGTGCCGCCTACCGTTATCATGCAACGGGACAAACGGCGAAAGGTAGACGCCGCCATCGCCGCGCTGGAGGAGATATAATTACGCTAACTCGCTAATCCTTGCTCATCTCCTCCAGACGCACCGCCACGGCGCGGGCGTGGCCGCTCAGTTGCTCGGCCTCGGCCATGGTCATCACCGGAGGGCCTAGTTTTTCCAGCCCCGCCCGACTCACTTCCTGATAGGTAATTTGCTTGACGAAGCTGTCCAGTGAAACGCCGCTATAACTGCGGGCATAACCATAAGTGGGAAGCGTATGATTGGTGCCGGAAGCATAATCTCCTACGCTCTCGGGTGTAAAGTGACCCAAAAAAACCGAACCCGCGTTGGTGATGCGTTCACTGAAGGAGCGGGCATCGTCCATGCTAAGGATAAGGTGTTCGGGCGCATAAGCGTTGATCAAATCGGCAGCGGAATCTTGATCGCCTACCACGAAGGCCCTGCTATTCGCGATACTCGCGGCAGCCGCTTCCCGGCGGGGAAGTACCGCCAGTTGTCGCTCCGTTTCGGCCACGATGGCACGTACCTTATCCTCCGAAAAGCACACTAGAATAACCTGACTATCGGGACCATGCTCGGCTTGGCTCAGCAGGTCGGCGGCCACGAAGGCCGGGCGGGCGGCGGCGTCCGCGCAGACGAGTACCTCCGAAGGTCCGGCGGGCATATCAATGGCGGGGCCTCCCTGAGAAATCAGCTGTTTAGCTACGGTTACGTACGCATTGCCGGGGCCGAAAATCTTATCTACCGGCGGTACGCTTTCCGTACCATAGGCCATAGCCGCAATCGCTTGGGCTCCGCCTAACTGGAAGATGTCAGTGATGCCGCACAAGTCGGCCGTCCACAGCACAGCGGGGTGAATCGTGCCATGATGGGTAGGCGGTGAGCAAAGTACGATCTGCTTACATCCCGCTAACACGGCCGGTACCGCCAGCATAAGCACCGTACTGAAAAGCGGAGCGGTGCCGCCCGGAATGTACAGGCCCACCCGGTCAATGGCTACTTGCCGCCGCCAGCAAGTTGACCCCGGGCATGGTTGCTACCACTTGCAGCGGTCGTGCCTGAGCGGCGTGGAAAGTCTTGATGTTCTCGTGCGCCAGACGAATGGCGTCCTTCAGCTCATCCGGTAACTGATCTTCGGCGGTAAGCAGTTGATCGGACGGCACCCGCAGGTCGGTCAACTCCACGCCGTCGAAGCGGGTCGTCAGTTCGCGCAGCGCGGCGTCGCCGCGCTGCGCGACGGCTTGCAGCGTGGCGCGGACGGGTGCTTCGAGGGCGACAATATCCTTGGCGGGGCGTCGCAGTAGTTCGACCCAATCGGCACGATCGGGGTGGAGGACAATTTGCATAGGGTGAGTAAATAAACCCGCCGCGCAAATGGTTCAGCGGAAAAGCGACGGAACACAAACTGACGGGCAACTTCTGTATCGTGTCGGGCAGAGGATTTTCAAGTAACCCCGCCGCTACAGTAACCGCAGATCGAACTCTACCCGCCGGTTACGTTTACGGCCCGCTGCCGTTTTATTGGTATCGCGGGGTTGGGTTTCGCCAAAGCCCCGGTAAGAGATGCGGCGGGGGTTGATCCCTTTGGCCAGCAAGTACTCATAGCAGGAACGGGCGCGGTCCTCGCTCAGTCGCAGATTGGAATCGGCCTCTCCCACGTCATCCGTATGACCCTCGATGACGAGGCTGTAGGAGGGGTAGTTTTTCATAATCGTGACGATCTGATCCAGGATGTCGTCGGAGGAAGCCCGTAATTTAGCGGAGCCGGTCTCGAATTGCACGGCCTGAGCGGCGAAAGCGAGGGTTTCGCGCACCTCTTCCTCCACGGCGGGGCAGCCCTGGTTATTGGTCAGGCCGGCTTCATCGGGGCAACGGTCGTCGCCATCATGAACACCGTCGCCGTCGGTATCGGGGCAGCCGCGAAAGGGGCCGGCCACGTCGGGACAAGCGTCGTCCTGGTCGGCCACTCCATCACCATCGGCATCGGGGCAACCGCCGGTGGTTGCGGAGCCGGCGGAATCGGGGCAGCGATCGGCGGAATCGGTAATCCCGTCTCCATCACGGTCACTGGCGGGGCAGCCGTCCGATAGTACCGGGGCGGGTTGGGTGGGGCACTTGTCCAGGTCGTCAAAAATGCCGTCGCCGTCGGTATCGGGGCAGCCCTGGTGTACGGCCGTACCGGCGAAGAGCGGGCAGGCGTCATCGGCATCCGCAATACCGTCCTCGTCGGCATCGGGGCAGCCCTTAATCGTTCCGGGAACCTCGGGGCAATCGTCGAGGGCATCAGTTACACCGTCGCCGTCGGTATCGGGACAGCCGTCGGTGGTTCCGGGGCCGGGGGTATCGGGGCAGGCATCCTGGGAATCGATAATCCCATCGGCATCCCGGTCCGGGCAGCCGTTAAGGTTGGCAGGACCGGCTTGCTGGGGGCAGGCATCGTTACGGTTCACGATCCCGTCGCCATCATCGTCCAGGCTGCTGATGCGGTAGGTATAGCCGAGGCCGATCTGAAGGTTAGTCCGCAGGTCTTCGCTGGACAGGCGGTACTCCCCCTGAAGCGTGAGGTAAGAACTCTCACCCAGGCGCAGGTTGAGTCCCGCTCCCAGCGGAATTTGCCGGTTACTGCGGTCGAAATCCTCGCTCACGATACCGATGCCGCCCAGTAAGTAAGGACTTACCCGCGCATCGGAACCGACGGGGTAAAGGTGCGCCAGTAAGTCAGCCGAAAAGAAGTTGAGGTTCTCCAGCCCACCCACGTCGATCAAGCCGATCTTGAGGGGGACGGCCAGGCCGAGGTACTTACCTAACTGCCGCCGGTAGCCGAGTTCGACGCCGAAGGTGCGCGAGAGGTCTTCGTCGCGGTCAATGCCGTAGTCGATGCTCAGGATACGGGCCGAAACGGCATGGTAGGCATTCGGGTTGTTCGCTTTCTCGGGCGGCGTCACCTGGGCGGCGGCGGTGGCCGCAATAAGCATGGCAAGCAAGACAAACAGGACGTGAAATTTCATTTTAGCCGGGATACTGGTGGTTGGAGTGGTTTTTGGGCAGCGTGAAGATAGCTAATCTGTGCAGGCCGGGGGCCGGGGCACTAAAAATCGGTGTACAATACATTCCCGATGGGGTTGCGCGAGGCCGGGATTTTTCCATTTTTCTCACCCAATTACCGTCGCTACCAAGTGCCGCCCGGAGGCGCGGTTGCGAAACTCACAGAGGTAGATCCCCTGCCAGGTACCGAGATTGAGCCGCCCGCCGGTAATGGGAATCATCAGGTTGTTGCCAATCATGGCCGCTTTGATGTGGGCCGGCATATCGTCCGGCCCTTCGAGGGTATGGGTAAGGAAGGGCATATTTTCCGGCACGAGGTGATTGAAAATACTCTCGAAATCAGTCCGTACGTCAGGGTCGGCATTCTCGTTGATCGTGATCGCGGCCGAGGTGTGCTGAATGAAGAGGTGTAGCAGTCCGCTAGCGGGAAGCTCCGGTAGTTGCCCCGTCACTTCTTCGGTGATAAGGTGGTAGCCGCGCGGGCGGGCACGTAGTTGGAAGGAAGTTTGCGGGGCCATGGTAGAGATCGTTTTAGAGGTCAGGATAACGTACTGCGTGAGGTGCGTGGACGGTGGAGGCGGTAGCCGACAGCCCGGAGGGCCAAGCCGGCAGGCGCGCCGGGAAGGGACCGACCCGACCGTGGGAAGGGACACGCCCCTCTTAAACATATACTTCCACTCAATCAATTATTATAGTCAAATAAGTTATAGAAATGGATATTTTTACTAAAAATCACTTTTATGTTGTCGTTTATTCTAAAAGAACGTATCTTTGTCAGGCGATGAAGCGGCAGTTGTTGTCTTTTACCGCGATCCGATAAGCACCTAAAACCCATCAACGATCTTTTTCTTTTCGTCAGATTTTTTGCAACCTTTTCAAAGCACCCCCGCCCGCCGGGGGTGCTTTTTTAGTGTCCGGTACTCACCTTCGCCCAGAGCGTCTGGTGGTCCGAAAAACCGTTGTCGAATTTTACTACCTCATGGACATGGAAACTGGAATCGGCCAGGATGTAGTCGATCCGCAGACCGGGCAGGCTGCCGTTAAAGGTAACGCCGAGGCCCCTCCCGCGCGCCAGCCAGGCGTCGACGGGGAAAGTACGGCCCAGGCGGCGGTAAACGTAGCCGGTGGGCACGTCGTTAAAATCGCCGGCCAACAGTACGGGATAAGGACTGTCCGCTACCAGTCGTTCGATCTGAGCGGCCTGTTTGGCGCGTAGTCCGGCCGAGCGACCGTAGCGGCCGAAAATGGCCTTGACCGTACGCCAGGTGTCTTCCTCGTCCAGCCGGCCCTCGGTCGTTATCCGCTCGGCCATACCCGTGATGGCATTGGTACGCAGGTGCGCGTTGACGAGCCGAATGGTATCGGTGGGCCGCAGGAGATCAAGGATAAGGAAGCCGTTATAATTATTGTCGGCAACCTCGCGATGCACGTAGCGGAGGGGGAAATCGGAGACCACGGCCAGGGTGAGGGTTTTCTCGCGGTAGACATGCGTGCCGCGCCCGCTTGCTTTGAGGCTATCCAGCGCGGCAATGAAGTATTTGCTAGGGTAACGGGCCTCTTGCAGTAGCATGAGTTGCGCGGGTCGGTGATTAAAGAACTCCATGAATTGCGCCGTTTCTACTGTTCCCCTGGTGGCATCCTGGTACTGCCGCATATTAGTGGTCAATAGGGTAAGCGCGGGATGAGCGGCCGCGACGGCGGGCGGCGGGGCGGCGGGCCAGGCAAAAAGGTTGCCGATGGCCGTCCAACTGATGAGGAGAAACAGCAGGGGAAAAAGGGCTGTGCGCCACTCCCGCAGGTAAGCCAGTAGTAACACCAGCAACACCGAACCCGCCAGCAACCACAGGTAGACCGGCCCCAGAATGGACGGAATCCAGAAAGCCCGCGGATCGAGGCGCGTGCCGAACCAGGCAAACAAACCAACGAGTGACCAGGCAATAGTGAGCCAGCGAAGTATCTTTTTCATAGGGGGACCGTTGCCGTTAAGTTGTGATGCGCAGATGGACGTTTCACCTTCGATGGATCACGCTCTAAGAGCGGGTCTAAATTTTTACCTCCTGAGAACCAATCATTTAAGAAACTGGCGTCATAAAAACTGACTTACGTAACCCGCTATGCGCGCAAGTTTTTATCTAGCCGGAACCTTAACTCATTGATCCTCAGTTCTTAAAAATTTTAGACACGCTCTAAGCGGCCTCCATCAGTTAACAAACGGCAAAAGTACGGTTTCAGTGAAGGCCCGGCCAGTTCAGGGCGTAAAATGTAGCCATCGTATCCGCTGCAAACGCCCCCATTCTCAGTTATGCCAGATTTCATATTTTTGGGCGTGTCCCCGGTCCGCTAGGGCGGGCCGGGGCCGGGCCGTCCGGCACTCTCTCCGCTTCGCTACGTTCAAACAACGCCTCCCACCCCTCACGCTAATTTCCGTACTTTCCCGGCCTTCACCCACCACTTATCCATATGTTTATTCGCATCCTGATTGTAACCGGCTTATTTCTCCTCGCCGCCTGCACCGAATCTACCTATACTACCCCACCCGTGGAAAGCCCCCCCCTACCTACTCCCGCCGATACGCTCGTTCTCGACGACTCCTCCCCTACCCTCTCGCTAGCGCAGGCCAATCGCCTGGCCGCGCTGCCGCTGGCCTGTATCCCGCAGGAATACCCCAATAAACTGAGCCAAACCCTGGCCGGCCCGGCCGACCTGGCAGGCCCGCGCAGCCTCCACCCGGCTTTCTATGGTTGCTTTGATTGGCACAGCGCGGTGCACGGGCATTGGTCGCTGGTCGCCCTGCTGAAGGAATTTCCGGAGCTGGATGATTCCACGGCCATTAAGAAATTGCTGCGGACGAACCTCAGCCCGAAAAACATTGCCGCCGAGGTAGCCTACTTCCAGCGCTCTACCGAGACCAGCTACGAGCGTACCTATGGCTGGGCATGGCTGCTAAAACTCGCCGAGGAACTGCAAATCTGGCCCGACCCCCTCGGCCCCGAACTGGCCGCCAACCTCCGGCCGCTGACCGAACTGATCGTCTCCCGCTACCTGGAATTTTTGCCCAAGCTGAATTATCCCATCCGCACGGGCGAGCACCCTAACACCGCCTTCGGCCTCGCTTTCGCCTGGGATTACGCCACCGCCACCGACCACGTGGAACTTAAGAACCTGATCGCCCGCCGCGCCCGCGATTTCTACGCCACCGACCAAAGCTGCCCACTCGGCTGGGAACCCAGCGGCTACGATTTCCTCTCGCCCTGCCTGGAAGAGATCGACCTCATGCGCCGCGTCCTTCCCGCCGAGGAATTTCACCGCTGGCTGTCGTCCTTTTTGCCTGCCCTCACGCAGCCGGATTTCACGCTCCCCGTCGGCCTCGTCTCCGATCGCACGGACGGCAAACTGGTACACCTCGACGGACTCAACTTCAGCCGCGCGTGGGTGCTGTCCGGCTTGGCCCGCCAGTATCCCCGCTACGCACACCTGAGAAGGGTAGCCAATCAGCACATCAATTATTCTCTCCCCAACCTGATCGGTGACGATTATGAGGGCGGCCACTGGCTCGGTTCATTCGCTATATATGCGCTGCGGGAGTAGTTTTATTTCGGCTGATCTCCCTCGGCCAGCATAGCGCGGTAAACGCCGTTCGACCAGCCGAAACCATCCTGCACGGGATATTCGCCGCCGCCGGCCAGGAGGGTCATATCGGTCACTACATATTTTTCGACCATTTTAAAGACATTACCGTATACCCGCTCATTAACGGCCATCCAGCGGCTGCGTACCTCGCCGGCTAGTTCCGGCTGTTCGTAATTCAGTAGTCCCCGGTAAGCCATCCACTGCAGGGGCGGCCAGCCATTGGGGGCATCCCACTGCTGGCCGGTTACGGTGGGCGTGGAGAGCAGGCCGCCGGGTTGGAGGAAGTCTGTGCGTAGCAATTTGGCAATGCGGGCTGCCTTGGCTGCGTCGGAGCAATTGGTGAATAGGGGATAGACCGTTGCCAACGACAGACGACCGGTGAACTCACCCCGCTCGTGGTCGTAATCCTGATAACAGCCCTTTGCCTCGTCCCAGAGGTAAGTATTAATAGCGCGGCTACGGGCCTCGGCGGCGGCGGTAAATAGCTTGCCGTTTTCTTGATCATCTTCCGCCGCGTAGGCTTTGGCCAGGGTGGTTTCCAGGTGATATAGCAGGGCGTTCAGATCCGGCGGCACCATGGCGGTGGTGCGGACGGTGGAAATGTTTTTCCCGTCATCGAACCAGCGGCTGGTGAAATCCCAGCCCGATTCCGCGCCGGAGCGCAGATCACGGTAGACCTGCGTGGCCTCCCGGTCGGGTGCCGCCTCGGCGGTTTCCACGTCCTCGCGGTAGGACTCGGAGCGGGGGTAGTCGCCCCGGTCGTAGTAGCGGTTGAGGATACTGCCGTCCTTCATGCGAACGGTGTGCAGGTTGGTGGGGTTTTCGGCAGTGAGTTGATCGCTGCCTTCCATCCACCAGTCGTACTCCTTGCGGAGTTGGGGCAGGTAGGCGGCGTAGATTTCGCCGGAATCCTCGTTGCCTTCGGCCAGCACTTCCACCATGTGGGAGAAGAAGGGCGGCTGCGAGCGCGTAAGATAGTAGGCCCGGTTGCCATTGGGGATGAAACCGACCCGGTCGATGAGGTAGGCAAAATTGTCCACCATGTTTTTGACCATCTCCTCCTGCCCGTCGGCTTGCAGGCCGAGGAGGGTGAAGTAGCTGTCCCAGTAGTAGATTTCCCGGAAGCGGCCGCCGGGCACGATGTAGGGATCGGGCAGCGGGATGAGGGTACCGCGATCCGCGCCGTCGGTAGGCTGGCGGGTAAGAATGGGCCAAAGGGCGCTGATGTGCTGCGCGATACTGCGGGTAGTGTCACTCACGAAACCGGACGCGGGCGTGGGCGGCAGGTCGAAGTACTGGAGCACGAATGCCTCCAGGTCATCCGAATCGCCGGCCTTCCAATCGCGGTAGGCGGCCATGATGGTTGCCGAGTCCTGTTTGGGGATACAGTCCACAAAGGTCTTCCCGTCGGGAAATACCTGTTGCATTTGCACGGCGTCGAATAGTTCGCCGTAGGAGCGGGCCGGGTCGGTGGGGAGAGCGGTTTCGGCGGCCTCAACTACTTCGGTGGGGGCAGTGGCAACGGGTTCCTCCGTCCGACAAGAGACGAGGAAGAGGAAGGCAAAGAGGAAAAAGAGTGTGGAACGGGTCAGCATGGAGGCGATGTTTGGATTGATCGGCCCCAAGAATAAGAAAAATTCGGTTAATCCTCCCTGAAAATTAAGGCGGACCTATTCTTGAACTCACTTTCGGGTAGGTTAAAATCAGCATTTTCCACTCCGTGGGAGAGTTGATACCTTACTTTTATGGATCATAACGAAACGGCCCACCCCTACCGCTCTGCCCGTTAGTTGGACAAGTGGTGGGAGTGGGCCGACTGAAAGGAGGAGACGCGTTAGCGGCCGGAGCGTAGCGGAGCCACGTACGGCGCGACCGCCCGGCCGTTCAGGCCGGGGGGATGGCCCCAAAAAACTTACATATTCTTAATAATCTCGTCGCCGAACTCACTGCACTTCAGGAGGGTGGCACCGTCCATGAGCCGCTCGAAATCGTAGGTGACGCGCTTGCTTTTGATGGCCCCGCTGACGCCTTTAAGGATGAGATCGGCCGCCTCGTTCCAGCCGAGGTAGCGGAACATCATCTCGCCGGAGAGGATGACCGAACTGGGGTTGACCTTGTCCTGGCCGGTGTATTTGGGGGCGGTGCCGTGCGTGGCCTCGAAGATGGCCGTGCCGGTGTTGTAGTTGATGTTGGCGCCGGGCGCGATGCCGATTCCACCAACCTGGGCGGCCAGCGCGTCGGATACGTAGTCGCCGTTGAGGTTCATGGTGGCGATGACGCTGTACTCGGCCGGGCGCAGGATGATCTGCTGCAAAAAAGCGTCGGCGATCACGTCCTTGATGGTGATCTTGTGGCCGTCTACATTAAGTACGTGCCACGGTCCGCCGTCGAGTTCGTCGGCACCGAAATCCTGGGCGGCGGTCTCGTAGCCCCAATCGCGGAAGGCCCCTTCCGTGAATTTCATGATGTTGCCCTTGTGCACCAGGGTCACGCTACTCTTCTTGTTGTCGATGGCATACTGGATGGCGGCCTTCACCAGGCGGTTGGTGCCTTCCTGACTGGTGGGCTTGATACCGATACCGGAGGTTTCGGGGAAGCGAATCTTGGCGTAGCGGTCGGGGAAATTCTCCTTTAGCAGGGCCAGGAATTTATCGTTATCAGCCGTTCCTTCCTGGAACTCGATGCCGGCGTAGATGTCTTCCGTGTTTTCGCGGAAGATGATCATATCTACCAGTTGTGGTTGTTTAACCGGGCTGGGCACGCCTTCGAAATACTGCACGGGGCGGACGCAGGAGTAGAGGTCCAATTTCTGGCGCAGGGCCACGTTGAGCGAGCGGATGCCGCCGCCGATGGGCGTGGTGAGCGGCCCCTTGATGGCCACCAGGTACTCCTCGATCCCGTCGAGGGTGGCCTGTGGCAACCATTCGCCGGTCTGGTCCATGGCTTTTTGGCCGGCCAGTACCTCCTTCCAAACAATTTTGCGCTCGCCCTTATAGGCTTTCTGCACCGCTGCTTCGAGCACGCGCGAGGCGGCCGCCCAGATATCGGGACCGATGCCGTCACCTTCGATGAAGGGAATAATGGGATCGTTGGGGGTCTTGATCTTGCCGTTCTGGACCGTAATTTTACTTCCGCTCATTTTCTTGTTTACTTGATTGGCCGCCCCATGATCGGGAGCGGAACTGCTGAGATGGGCGCATTCCGGCGGTGGTTGCCGCCGCCGGGCACTGGACCGGGCGCGTTCGTGTTAAAAAATCGTGCAAATGTAAGGTTTTCACCGGGCCGCACGGTAGATTGGCCCCACATTTATCCGTTTGCGGACAACATCGAACGGGTGATAGAGAGTTCAACCAGAAAAGATCTATCCATGCCCCAGCCTGCTACCTTCTGCTTACTCTGCTGCTGCCTGTTAGCCCTGGCATTAGTCCCCGCCTGCGATGCCGCAAAAACCGACCCGGACAAGTCTGCCAGTTCGGCCCGACCCGCTAATCCGGGAGCGACCGTTATTCCATATTACGACGACGCCCCTTCTCCACCCCGCCCACCACGCAAAGTCCGTGTACTTACTACCCCCGCAACCAGCGAATGCACTGCCACGGGTAACGTGCGCGGTTACAGCGACCTGGATGGCTGCGGCCTGCTGATCGAGACCGACGCGGGTGAGTTGCTGCTGCCCATCTCCACCCCCCCCGGCTACCAACTAGAGGCCGACACCCGCATCAGTTTCGGCTTCGAAGTGGTACCTGAACAAATGAGCAGTTGCATGCGTGAGGACGCAGCGGTGCGCATTCTGTGCCTGCGCGAGTTACGTGGCGCGGGCGGTATTCCGATCGTGGAAGAGTGCCAGTTCCTGGAAGAACCGGTCGGTTGGCTGGCCGAGAAAAGCAGGGAACGTGACGCCCATACCATTACACGCTACCCTTTTCGCACCGACGGTTGGGCGTATCTGCTGGAAACACCCGGTGGACAATATCTCTACGATTGCCAGGGTACATTACTGTGTCAACCGCGCAAGAGTTGCCTGGGACTGATCGAGGAGGTTGACCGGGGCGTGGAAATTTACCGGGATTAGAGGGATAGCCCCCCCGGCCCCCGAAGAAGGAGATTATTTTACTGGAGGATGCAAAGTAGTGAAATCGGGTCGGTTCGAATACGGTTACTGATGTTACCCGCACGATCGCGGATCTCGATCTCGTAGCTAAACGTGTCAACTGGAAAGGAAGCTTCCTGGACACAGGCCCGGCCGTTACGAATGCAGCAAGGCCCGACCGATGGTTTATTAATGAGCGTCACGCTTACTATACCGCTGATTCCGTTACCCGTGCCTTCCTGGTCGATCAGGGGGAAGCGTAGGGGTTCGCTAAAAGCGGGCAGCCTGCTATCATAGAAGAAAATATCGTTGGTCATATCACCGTCTAACTGACTGATGTTACCGTCGCCATCCGTAAACGAAAATCGAACCACCAAGGAATCCGCCGGCAAGGCCGTGGGTCCACCTGATTGGTAAAGCGTACTTTTGCTCAGGCTTTCAAATTTGATGACCGGCTCATTGGGGTATTCCGGCGCATCGGCGCAACCTACCAGTAAGCACAAAAGCAGCAGAAAAGCCGCTAACCGGGAAGTAAAAGTAAAGCATTCGTTCATAACTCATTCGTTTTGCTGACACCAAGCCGCGAGGAACTCGCCAAAGCTATTTTAGATTTAACCGGAGCGGGCGGAGCAGATTTTCCGTCGGTCGCCTTGCGGGTCTTTCATTACCAACGTATCGCTAACCCAATTTACGCCCGATTTCTCGAATTATTGTCGATTGATCCGCAGGCGGTCCGCCGGACGTCCGAAATTCCTTACCTGCCAATCGCGCTGTTCAAGACCCAATCCTTACGCAGCGGTAGTTGGCTTCCCGAACGCACCTTTACCAGCAGCGGAACCACTGGTGCGGCCGTTAGCCGTCATGACCTGCGCGACCCCGCCTGGTACCGCCGCAACGCCCGCCGCACGTTTGAGCAAATCTATGGTCCGCTCGCTGGTTTTACCATCCTGGCACTGCTGCCCGCTTACTTGGAACGCCAGGGTTCCAGCCTTGTTTTCATGGTCGACGACTTCATCGCCTACGGCGGGCAGGCTGAATCTAATTTCTTTCTCAACGACCTCGATCAACTCATCCGCCGCATCGAAGACCTTGGCCGGCGGGGCGAAAAAATCCTGCTTCTGGGCGTCAGCTTCGCCCTTCTCGATCTGGCCGAACGCTACGGCCGCCCTCTCCCCGCCGGCACCGTAGTTATGGAAACAGGCGGCATGAAGGGGCGTCGTAAGGAACTCACCCGCAACGAGCTACATCAATTACTTCAGGACACCTTTGAGTTGGACCATATCCATAGCGAGTACGGCATGACCGAACTTTTCTCCCAGGCCTACGCGCCCACTCAGGGTCGCTTCCTCCCCGCCCCTACCATGCGGGTACTTGCGCGTGAAGTCACCGATCCGTTCGCCATTCGCCCATCCGGAAAGACGGGTGCGCTCAACATTATTGATCTGGCTAATTTGGACACCATCAGCTTCATCGCCACCGACGATCTCGGTCGCGTAGCGGCCGACGGCACCTTCACCGTCGAAGGCCGCCTCGATGCCTCCGACTTGCGGGGCTGCAACCTACTCGTACAGGATCTATAATTTTTCCTGGTGTTCCTTCACCCATTCCGCCCGCTCCAGGACCGCCACGCGGTCCTCGGCACCGAACCGCTCCCAGGCGCGGTACATCATCGTCATGCGGGGATTGCGCTCGAACCGCTCGCGGTGCCGTTCCAAAAAATCCCAGTACAAGCTGTTGTAGGGGCAGGCGTCTTCCCCCACCCTTTTTTTGTGGTCATAAACACACGCTTTGCAATAGTCGCTCTGCTTATTAATGTAATTGGCACTGCTAACGTAAGGTTTAGTTGCCACCAAACCGCCGTCCGCCCACTGGCTCATGCCCCGCGTATTCGTGATTTCCACCCACTGCACGGCATCAATGTATACGCCCAGGTACCAGTCGTCCACCTCATCGGGGTGCGCACCCAGCAGCAGAGCAAAGTTGCCCGTAATCATCAGCCGCTGAATGTGGTGCGCGTAGGCGTAATCCAGCGACTGGTTCACGGCGTGATTCAGACAGTTGGCTTTTACCTCGCCCGTCCAGTACCATTTGGGTAGCGGCCGGTCGTGGTTCAACGCATTCAGTTCAGCGTATTCCGGCATTCGCGCCCAGTATACGCCCCGCATATATTCCCGCCACCCAATGATCTGCCGGATAAAGCCTTCGATTTGGTTGATCCCGATCTCTTCCTGGTGCTCCCGCCAGTATGTCTCGCAGGCGTCGCAGACTTCTTTCGGACTGATGAGCTTGGAATTCATGGCAAACGATAGCTGCGAGTGAAACAGCAGGCGGTCGCGCCGCGTCATCGCATCTTGGTAGGTTCCAAATTCCTTTAAGGCGTGGCGGGCAAAGTGGGTCACAAGCTGCAGTCCTTCTTCCCGCGTCAGGGGGTAGAAAAACTCGGTAGGCTCGATTCGACCCATGGTCGGTATTTCCATGCGCTCGATCAGCTCCACCAGTTCGGTTACGTCCCGCTTGAATTCCAGTTTCTCGGGTAGCGGAGTTCCTTTCTTTAGTTTCCCCCGGTTGTCGTGATCATAGTTCCATTTCCCGGTCAGCGGCGTTTGGCCGTCCACCTCCATTAAGTAACCGTACTGCTTGCGCACATCACGATAAAAGGTTTCCATCAAGAAGGTTTTCTTACCCGCAAAGGTCTCGGCCACCCGCTCGCGGGTGGTCAGGAAATGTTCAGTGTCCACTACTTCGGTTACCACGTCCAGCTTTTCAGCCAGATTCCGCAATTCCTCATCCAGTCGCCATTCGTCCGATAACTGATAACCGAACTTTTTCGCACCGGTAGCATCCAGCTGTGCCCGCACATTATCACTTACGGTATGACGGTTGTCCTCGTCATCCAAATAAATATAATGTAGCCGGTGCCCTTCCTCCCGCCGCTTTTGTGCGAAGGCCCGCATGGCCCCGAAAAATGCCACTACTTTCTGTACATGATGCTTCGTGTAGGTCGCCTCCGAGCGGGTTTCCATCATCACGTAGAGTGTGTCATCCGACTGCTCCTGCCACCAACTATGCTCGCTATTCAATTGATCGCCCAGTACCAGGCGCAGGCGTTTCGCTGCTTTCATCACTCTTTTCTTATGGTTTGGTATTCTAAACGAGGGCAGTGAATTTTGTTCCCACTTTAAGATAAGTTTTGGGCGTATCCCCGTTTCGCTACCGCTAAAACGGGGCCGGTCCCTTCCCGGCTCCCTATCGGTCGGTGCTGCGCACTCGTCGCTACCGCTCCGCCCGTCCAGGCACCTCACGCAAGGTTTCATTCGATCACCAGTTAACGCAAGCAGCCCCCACCGACTTCCGTCGGCGGGGGCTGCTTTTTCTTTCATTAAGATTCGTAGATCCTCCGAGGTACTTTCCTTAGCCAGGCTAATTCCAGTCTCTCGGAGGAATCAAGCGATGTCTTACTGTACAATCATCTTGCGCGTGGCGGTAAATTCACCGGCCGTCAGCGTGTACGTCAGTACACCGGCGGCGGCTCCTACCTCGCGGCGTGAAAGTACCGTCTTGTTGAATCCAGCGTTAGCCTCGATCGAACGAACCAGTACTACCTTACCCGTTACGTCCTGTACCGTCAGCGTGGCATCAGCGGCAACCGGCAGGTTGAAGCGGATCTCCGTTTGAGTAGCGAAGGGGTTGGGGGTATTCTGCATCAACTCGAAGGCAGCTTCCGTGGCAACCGTGGTCGAACCGAAGTTCAGTACCAGGTTACGGATGTCGCCGGTGGTCGAGTAACCTTCCGTGCGCGTGGCGCGGTCAGTCAGGCTCAGCACCTCGCTCAGCTTCGCGTCGGCCGTAGCCAGCAGCGTCACGCTGAAGAGTTGCTCGTCGGTAGCTACTTCGCTGTTGAAGCTCATCGTTACCATACCTTGGTCAGCCAGTTGCGTACCGAAGTTCTCGGCGGTAGCGGCGGCATAGGTCAGGTTGATCAGTTCGGCACCGTTCAGTGCGAGCGTACCCTGGAAACCGGCCAGGTCACCGGCCCGTACATCGACGGTGTAGGTGTTACCAGCTACGAGTTCCATCTCATCAACACGCAGTTCCACGCTACCGTTGCTCCGCTCTTCAGCAGTCGCACCGATCAGGTTGGCCGTAGCCGAACCGTTCACGTCACCGATCTTAACACCGATGAAGTTAGCACCGGTGATGTTGGCGTTCAAGTTGTTGAAGTTGTGTACTTCAGCCATCGAACCACCGGCCTCGAAGAAGCGCCAGCTGGTGTTGTTAGTGAAGGCATTATCCAGACCCAGGATCAGGCGACGGATCGCGATCAGGTCGAGGGTAGAGATACCACCGCTGTTGTTAGCATCGGCAGCTACCATCAGGTAAGGACTCGTGAACTCCTGGATACCCAGGATGTGCTTTGAGATCAGTACCAGGTCGAAAGTCGACACACCGTTGAGGTGATTGGCATCCAATTGAGGGGTAACCGTGTAGTCACCGCCCATTGGCAGGCTAAAGAAGTACGTACCGTTGGCCGTTACCATCGTTTCGTTGCTCGAGCCGGAAACGGCTACTTCAGCACCTACTACGCTGGCACCACCTTCGGTAGCGATCAGACCGGCAATCGAACCTACGCCTTCGTCATCACCGCAAGTGATGTTAGCTTGGTTCTCCTGCACTTGCAGAGTGGTTTCGCAGAAATCGCGGTTGCCGATACCATCCACGGTATAGATGCGTACGGGCAGATTACCCAGATCGTCGCAATCGAGGATCAGGTTGGTATCCAATTCGTTGAATACGAAGTTGGCACCACCGTCGATCACGTCTTGTGAACGGTAGATCGTAAACTTGACAACGGGGGTACAGTCTTCGCTGGGTGAAGCGACAAAATCAGTTACCCATACAGCTGCCATACCGCCGCCGTTACCGTCGGGCATCAGGGTAGCCGTCAGGCCGTTGATGCAGATGGGCGTCGGAGCCTTGCAATCCAGTACTTCAAATACGTAGATGGCAGCAGCGCGGTTGCCGCAACCGTCCAGGATTTCCAGACGGATCGCGTGGCGACCGATCGGAATACCCGTACCGCTAATGGTAATAGCGTTTCCAACGCGGGTTACCGTTACAGAAGCAGTAGCAGGCAGCGCGCCGGCCATAAACTCAACAGCAGTGATGATACCGTCATTATTAGCATCGATCACGAAGGGATCGACCGTCGTGCTGACGATCGAGATAGCGGTAGGTGAGCAAGCATCGTCTACATTGAAGGTGAATTCTACGTCACCGGCACAAGTAGGCAGGTTGTCGAACGAGCAGAACTCAGACTGGTTACCAGTTGTGTCGATCGTCGGTGCGACACCGTCGTATACTTTCACGAACTGGATGTAGCGGAAGTAACCGCGGCGGGCATCCGTACCGTACCCGTTGCCCGTTGCGTCGGCATTAATCGGAGGAGTAGGATCGACAACACCGGTGGTTGGGAATCCGGCCAAATCGTTGATGTAAGAAGGATTACCGTTGAGGCGATTACCGTCACGGTCCAGGAAGGCACGGTCGTCGTTGATGTTGACCAAATTGGTCGAAGGCACGACGTGCAACCAGAAATCCTCTACCAGATTGTTGTCGCCGTCGGCGTCACGGGGTAGGGTAATCGGTGCTTCAATACCACCGTACTCGCACCAGTTGATTACTTCGATCGTATTACGGATCTTGTAGCATTCATTAGCCGTAGCCTGGAAGGTGTCGGGGTGTACCGAAACTGCGATCAGGTCGCAAGCACGCTCGGTGAACGAGATTAGGCTGATCGGGTCAAGATCGCAATCATCAGAATCAGAGTCACCGGGGAACTTAATCGTGTAATCGTGCTGCTCCAGTACCACGATGGTCTGGGTGCAACCCAGGGGTGACTGCAGGCCCTGAGCATCCGTGAAACGGAAAGAGCGAGTGATGGTACCAATACCGCAATTGTCACGAGTATCGACCGGGGTCAGTACCTGACGGGTTACGCCGGGGCAGTTATCACCTCCGTTAGCCGTACCGAATAGATCGTCTAGCAATGCACCGATGTTAACGGCATCCAGGCCGAAGGCCGTTCCTACGTTAGCGGGGAAGTCGAAGGGTAGATCAGCACATAGGATCGACATATTGACCGGGCGGATACAAATTGGAGCGGCTTTGTCCTCAATCAGTACAACCAACCAGCAAAAGTTAACATTACCGGCCGCGTCCGTAACCCGCAGGCTGACACCTTTGCGGCCTAAGTCCGCACAAGTCAGTTCAATTGCGGGTTGGTAGCCGAGGATAGGATCAATCAATGAGTTATCCAAGGTGTCGATGCAAGCAATCGCCAGCGTCACACCGCTACACTCGTCATAAGAGTTGGTGTTAATGTCCTGAGCAGTCAGGATAGCCGTGCCCATACTGTCTACGGAACCTCCGATGGAGATATTCAGGCCGTTCTCGCACTTGGCAACGGGAGCCGTAGCGTCACCGATAACCAGCGGCACGTCAACGGAAGCCACGTTGTTACATACGTCACGCGCGGTAAAGCGGATGATGTGAGTACCGGAGGGAATCGGGCTGGTCAACTGACCGGACTGGAAGCTGCCGATCGGCGTGGCCGACAGGTTACCGTTAGGGAAGATGTTGGCAAATACCGTGAAGGTAGCCGAGCAGTTGTCCGTTACCTGTGGGGTAGGAACAATAAAGGTAGAGCTGCAGCCCAGGGTATTGGTCGAGAAGAACAAGCCGGCGTCAGCGATGCCGTCAAAGTTCAGGTCCTGCGTAGGTGCGACAATGGTAGGAGGAGTGAAGTCACCAACCTTTACCAAACGAGTAATTTCGAGCGGATCGGCGTTAGGAGCGCACCAGTCCAGTACGGTGTACGTACGGAAGAACTTATAGGTATTAGCACAAGTAACGGTGCGGGGACCGTCCTCAATCGTGATGGCCAGGTTACAGAATGATTCTTCAATGAAGAATATTCCACCACCCGTATTCAGGAAGGGAAATTCGTTAGCTAGTGGGGCGGGGTTAGCATTGCCAAACTGGTTGACAGGAAGCAGCGGGCGCGAAGTGTCTTCACAGCTGATCTCTATAAAGGTGTCATCCGCATCTACATCAGCAAGAGTAGGACGAGTGAAGACAATATTGAAGCTGGCCGTAACAGCCTGAGCAACCTCACCGGGAGGCAGGGTACAAGGACCATCATCCTTTACCGTAAATGTACGGGTAAGGATAATATCGCCACACTGAGGATCTACGGTTGCGTAGGTCAGTACGTCGTTAACGCAGACACTTACGTTCGAGCAGTTGTCAGCAATCGTGGGGAAACCACCACCGCGGATGATCCGAGTGCGGAATTCCAAGGGTAGGGAGGTTACGGGAACGACCGTGCCCTGGGCATTGATGAATTGGCCGGAAGAGTTCGTCCGGTAGCAACGTGAAATGTTGAAAGGCAGCTCGGTTAAACTAACAACTTCCAGCTGGTCGCAAAAGAAAGGACCGTTAGGAGGTGCAGGCACCATGATATTGGGAGGAGTCTTGTCCTCGGCGCGTACGATACCCCAACAGGTCGTGAAACCAGTTACAATCGTAGGATCGAGTGCCGTGATCATATAGGTGAACTCACCACAACCGTCGATCATATTGCAATTTAGGATATTATCCTGCACCTGCAGATCGAAGTAGTCGCCCAAGTCAATGTCGTCTGAATCATCATCGTCATCATCGTCGCCGTTATCAATAGTTCCACCCGAGAACCATTTCCGGGATGAGTACGGCCTGACAAGCGTCGTCCAGCGTAATATTGATTAGGCCATTACAGCTCAGGTTGGCATCAATGGGAGGAAGCGTCAGGTCGATCGCATCGTCCGAAGGATCGTCGAAGCTGATGCCGAAGTTGTTCGTGAGTGATTGGGTATTAAAAGAAAACTGATTAGATCCACCAACGCCCTGAATTCCAATAGTAGCACTACCACCAAAATTTTCTACGTCGCCTGGTGCACCTTCTACATCAGGATAAAGGAACTGAATCTCGTTGGTCCCTTCAAAGAGTTTAACCTGAAAGGTAATTTCCTCACCGACTCCCTGTCCTTGTGCAGCAAAGAAAGTAAGCAAGTTATATTGAATAATAGCTACGCGATTAGGACAATCGCCCTGTACCGTATAGAAAATATTCCAGCCAATTGCTTCGTCCAAATCATCGTAGAAAGGAAGAAATGCGTTGGGCGTATTCGCAACGGGAATCGCTGTATTTGCAAAGTTAAATTCCGCCGTAGATGTATTGAAACCTATGGCACCGTTAAACCCAATCGTCATGGGCGTAGGAGCCTCGTAAGTCGTACCATAGAGGATGAAGTCAAAGGGAAGCGTCACTACTGTCTCGTCTTCATCATCAGCAAACGGAAGTGCCGCTGAAGTACCGGAAAGCGAGGTAAGGTCAGTAAATCCACCGGCGCCGATTGTGGCGTCAACGGTGTACTGGGAGAAACCCAGTAGCGGTAGCAAGAGCATTGCTACCAGCAGGCTCATTCCGCGGAACGAGCGTACGAATATTGTATTCGTCTTTTGCATAAGATTACGATTAAAAATGAAAAAATTCGGTCACTGAAAGGACAACTCGGAGAGCTGAAATTTCAGGTGAAAAGACTGATTCAAAACTACTTAAAGGTCGTCGTCAAGCAGAACCCAGTCCACTCACGTAGGCAAAAGTATCTAAAACCTGCGTAGCGGCAACTATGCAAGACACTTTTTCTGCCATTTTTTAACAAAAAAACTCCTTGTGCCAACAAGGCACAAGGAGTTTCGGGCGAAATCTGCAAAAACCGCTTAGGAACCAGACCGGCTATTCTTCTTCCGATGCATCGCATCAGTGGCCGGGACCGCAGCGTGGCAGCTGCCGTAGTCGTTGCACCACCACCCGACGAACGACGCGAACGGCGTGAGCGCCGTGTACGTCCGCTGCTTGCTTGTGATTCGCTATTGGGGTTGTAAGTCTCGTTGAAATCGACGAATTCGATCATCGCCATCTCGGCGGCATCACCCTGACGGCTGCCCGTCTTGATAATTCGCAGGTAGCCGCCGGGGCGGTCGGCCACCTTTTGAGCTACCTCACCGAAAATTTCAGCCACGGCGTACTTGTTCTGCAGGCTACTGAAGACTACGCTGCGGTTGTGCAGGGTATCAATTTTAGCTCGCGTGATGATCGGTTCGGCATGCTTACGCAGAGCCTTGGCCTTGGCCAGGGTCGTATTGATTCGCTTGTGCGTGATCAATGCAATGGTAAGGTTGCGGAGCAGGGCCTTACGGTGAGCCGAAGTACGGCTGAGGTGGTTATATTTTTTACCGTGACGCATGGCGGGGTAAGTTGTGGTGACGACACGCTCCCGCGCTCAAATGCGAAACGGGCTTTCGCGGAGCTAAAGGGGGTTATCGCCGGGTGATGTATGTCCAAAACGGACAGCCCGTGATTAGTCAGTCTATGTGGGTTAGACCCTCATCTAAAACATTACTCTTCGTCCAACTTATACTTCGAGAGATCCATGCCAAAAGTCAGGCCCTTCTCGGTCAGTAACTCTTCGATCTCTACCAGCGACTTCTTACCGAAGTTGCGGAACTTAAGCAGTTCGTGCGTATCGTAGCGGACCAGCTCGGCCAGCGAGTTGATCTTGGCAGCCTTGAGACAATTGTAAGCACGAACCGAAAGGTCGAGATCCTCTAGTGATGTCTTCAGCAACTTGCGCATATGCAGGATGTGCTCGTCCACGATCGTCTCGGGACGGCCGCCCGGCTCTTGCATATCGATTGGCTCGTTCGTGATCAACATCAGGTGCTGAATCAGGATACGGGAAGCTTCGCGGATAGCCTCGTCCGGGTGGATGGTGCCATCGGTCTTTACTTCGATGTTTAACTCCTCGTAGTCCGTACGCTGGCCTACGCGGGTGTTCTCCACGCGGTAAGCGACATTCTTGATCGGGGTGTAAATAGCATCTACCGGAATCACGCCGATGGGCGCATCTTTGGGTAGGTTCTCGTCAGCCGGTACATAACCACGACCTTTAGTGATGATTAGTTCGATCTCCAGGTTAACGAAAGGTTCCATCGTACAGATCAGCAGATCGGGGTTCATCACCTGGAACACATTCGTGTGGTCGGCGATATTTCCGGCGCGAAACTCTTCGGCACCGCTAATGGTGAGGTAGATCTTTTCTTCCTCCATGCTGTCATCCTTGATGACCTGCTTCAGGCGCACTTGCTTCAGGTTCAAGATAATCTCTACCACGTCCTCCACGACGCCTCGGATCGTACCGAACTCGTGATCTACCCCGGCAATACGAATTGCGGAGATCGCGAACCCTTCCAATGAGGAAAGTAGCACGCGGCGCAGGCTATTACCAATCGTCTGGCCGAAACCGGGTTCCAGTGGTTTGAACTCGAAGACGCCCTCGAAGTCATTAGACTTCTGCATCGTGATTTTGTCCGGCTTCTGAAAGGTCAGGATACTCATATGTTACTGCTGCTTGGAAAGGCGAATAATAAGAGGACAAGCCTACGGGGCCGTCCCCATTGGGGTTGAACGGGCTTCACCCCGCCCACGAAAACGCGGGCGGGGTGAAGCGGACTAAAGTAAACCGATTACTTCGAGTACAGTTCTACGATCAACTGCTCGTTGATCTTCTCGGGAATGGCATCACGCTCGGGCATTTCCAGCATGCGACCTTCCATCTTGTCACGGTTGAATTCCAACCAACCGAACCGGCGGCTCGGCGAGTTCGTATCCACGCTGTGGCGCACGATCTCCATGCCCTGGGACTTACCCCGCACGGAAATCACTTGGCCCACTTTGAGGTGAGTCGATGGAATGTTGTTTACCACGCCGTCGATTGTTACGTGACGGTGTGAAACCAACTGGCGGGCAGCGCGGCGCGTAGGGGCCAAGCCCAGACGGAATACCACGTTGTCCAGACGCGACTCCAGCAACTGGAGCAGTACCGTACCGGTAACGTCCTTACTGGCGTTGGCTTTTTCAAACAGGTTGCGGAACTGACGCTCCAACACACCATAAGTGTACTTAGCCTTCTGCTTTTCCATCAACTGCTGCGCATAGTCCGAAGACTGGCGACGGCGCTTACGGGTATTACCGTGCATGCCGGGCTTATAACGCTTCTTTTCAAACGCTTTGCTGGGGCCGTAGATGGGCTCATCAAAGGCGCGGGCTTTCTTAGCTTTTGGTCCGGTATATCGAGCCATAGTGAATTACTTCTTTTCTCCCGTGGGATGGATGAGGTTAAACGCGGCGACGCTTAGGAGGGCGGCAACCGTTGTGGGGCATGGGCGTAACGTCCTTGATCCGGGATACGCGGATACCACCGCCGTCAATGGCGCGAATCGCAGCTTCCCGACCCGAACCGGGGCCTTTTACGTACACCTCAGCCGTACGCATACCTGCGTCGTAGGCCACGCGAGCAGCATCAGCCGCAGCGATTTGCGCCGCGTAAGGTGTATTCTTCTTCGACCCACGGAAACCAGCCTTACCGGCCGATGCCCACGAGATCACGTCACCCTTTTTATTGGTGATCGAGATGATGATGTTGTTAAACGATGCCTGAACGTACACGAGACCTTCCGGATCGACTTTAACCTTGCGTTTCTTCGCCTTGGCGGCGGGGTTAGCTCTTTTGGCCATAAGGACAAACTACTTTTGAGGTTATTTGGTGGCTTTCTTCTTGTTGGCCACGGTTTTACGCTTGCCCTTACGGGTGCGCGCATTCGTCTGCGTACGCTGTCCGCGCAGCGGCAGGCCCCGCCGGTGACGCAAACCACGATAGCAACCGATATCCATCAGCCGCTTAATGTTGGTCTGCACTTCCGTGCGCAATTCACCTTCCACTTTAAACTCGTTGGTCACCAGACCCGAAATGATGCGAATATTCTCATCATCCCAGTCCTGTACCTTCGTGTTCGGGTCTACGCCCGCCCGCTCTAAAATCTCAGCCGACCGCGTGGGGCCGACACCGAAAATATAGGTCAGACTGATAATGCCGCGCTTGTTACGGGGCAAATCAACACCTGCAATACGTGCCATGCTCGTAATATTTTAGCTTATCCCTGACGTTGCTTGAACTTGGGATTCTTCTTGTTAATGACGTAAATCTTACCCTTGCGGCGAACGATTTTACAATCGACCGAGCGCTTCTTAACGGAGGGACGCACCTTCATTGGAAATGTATTTATGACGCAATCAGCGGCAGCAATGCGCTACTTGTAACGGTAAGTGATTCGGCCGCGAGTCAAATCGTAAGGACTCATCTCCACGGCAACCTTGTCGCCCGGTAAAATACGGATATAATTCATTCGCATCTTACCGGAAATAGTGGCTACGATCTGATGATCGTTCTCCAAACGCACCCGAAACATCGCGTTCGAAAGGGCCTCTTCTATCACTCCATCCTGCTTGATCAGGTTCTTTTTTGACATAGTCGTTTTTTCGGTCTGCAAAGGTAGCTATTCCTTCCCGAAATAACAAACAAAGCACAGTTGGTTTTTACACTTAGTTGCTTGACTAACAAACGGGTCTCCCCCTTTGTCATCTGTCCACTATTCTTTCTTGTCCGGTGTGGCCCCCACCCACCCTAGCGGGCGGGCGGCCGGGCCGTCCGCAGCTCGCTATTCGCTCGGCCCTACGGGCTGCGCCCCTAATGGGTCGCCCGGCTCCCACCCCTGGTCCTTCAAGGCGTGTGCCAACGCTAATCTTAGTTAGCTCGCCACCGAAACCGGCTGGTACCGCAGGATCAGTTCCTCATCCATATGCGCCACCTCGCGTAACTCGCTATTCTTGCGAATGGCTTCTTCCACCGGCCGGTGGTCGGACAAGATATCGGCCTGCTCGCCATTGGGCCGAATGGCGATTGAGTGCTCGTAATGGGCGGCGGGCTTATGGTCTTTGGTCACAATGGTCCATCCATCGGAGCGGGTAAGTATCTGCCGCCGGCCCAGATTAACCATGGGTTCGATGGCGATTATGAGTCCGTCTTGCAAGGTAGGTCCCTTGCCGCGCCGACCGTAATTGGGCACATCCGGTCCTTCGTGCAGGCTGCGGCCCAGTCCGTGGCCTACCAACTCACGCACCACGCCGTAGCCGTGTTCCCGCTCGGTGAAATACTGAATGGCATGGCTGATGTCGCCGATCCGGTTACCCGTCCTGGCTTGGTCGATCCCCTTATATAAGGAGAGTTTGGTCACCTCGCATAGGCGCATCACCTCCTCGCTTACGTTACCGATACAAAAGGTATAAGCGGCGTCTCCGTAGAATTCGTCTACGATCGTGCCACAATCAACGGAAACAATATCACCGTCTTTAAAAATTTGCTCCTTGCCAGGAAGACCATGTACTACTTCCTCGTTTTTAGATACAAGCAGAGTAGAGGGGCAATCGTACAGCCCTTTAAAGCCGGGTAGCGCACCATGATCGCGAATCAATTCTTCAGCCTCGCGGTCCAGCACGTCGCCGCTCAGACCGGGTTGCAGGCGGGTAGCTACGTGGGTAAGCACCTTGCAAACCAGTAGCGAAGCCCGGCGGGCGATCTCGATCTCCTCGGGCGTTTTGTAGATCAGGGGTTTCTTCTTCATCACCAATGCTATACGATTTAGAGCGGTCTTGGTTCACCGGACCAGGGGTGGGAGCCGGGCGGGACGCCAGGGACGCAGCCCGTAGGGCCGAAGCGGAGCGGAGTGGCGGACGACCCGGCCGCACGGCCCGCTTAGGGGCGGGCGGGGGCCCAAAAACAAAAGGATGAACGGAAAATACCGTCCATCCTTTTACTCGTGGATCACCTGCTAAAAGGTAAGTTAAAAATCGGCGCCGATACTCTGCATCCGGCTATTGGCGCGGCCCTGGATCTTGCCGTCCTTGACCAATCCGTCGTAGCGACGCATCAGCAGGTGGCTTTCGATCTGTTGCAGCGTATCCAGTACGACACCGACCATGATGAGCAACGACGTGCCACCGAAGAAGGCGGCGAAGGCGAAGTTATCGTTAAAGGCCGCGACGATAGCGGGCAGTATGGCGATGAAGCCCAGTAACACCGAACCCGGCAAGGTAATGCGCGAGGTGATGGAGTCGATGTAGTCCTCCGTCGGCTTGCCGCCCTTGACGCCGGGAATAAACGCATTCTGACGCCGCAGGTATTCCGAGTACTGGCCGGGGTTAACCACCAGTGCCGTATAGACATAAGTGAAGATAACCACCATGAGGAAGTACACGATATTGTAAGGCCAGGAGGTAAAGTCATTGAAATTACGCACCACCCAGCTCGAATCGGCATCAGCACCACCGGCGAACTGCGCCACCGAAGCGGGAATGAACATCAGCGCCTGGGCGAAGATAATCGGCATTACGCCCGAGGCGTTTACTTTCAGTGGAATGTAGTCGCGCGAACCGGCGGCCGGCAGCGTGGTATCCGCTGCGGCTCCTCCCCTACCCACCATGCGTTTGGCAAACTGGATGGGGATTTTGCGGACCCCGGTAACGATGGCCACGGTGGCCATGGTAACGAAGAAGAAGCCGAGTAGCTCGAGGATGAAGATCAGCAGGCCGCCAGAGTTGAGGCGCAGGCCGAACTCGGAGATGACCGCGCCGGGAAGGCTGGCAATAATACCTACCGTAATCAGAAGGGATACACCGTTGCCGATACCCTTTTCCGTAATACGCTCACCCAGCCACATGGCGAAGATGGTACCCGTGGAAAGGATAATGATGCCGGATACATAGAATACTAAGCCCGGAACGCTGGTATCTACCGCGCCCTGAATGCTCTTGATGTAAGTCAGGTAACCGCCACCCTGCACCAAAGTGATAGCCAGCGTGAGCATACGGGTGATTTGCGTCAGTTTTTTACGACCGCTTTCCCCTTCCTTCGATTGAAGGCGTTGGAAATAAGGTACCGCAAAACCGAGCAACTGAATAACGATGCTGGCCGTGATGTACGGCATGATACCCAGGGCAAAAATGGAGGCGTTGTTGAACGCTCCCCCGGTAAACACGTTGATCAGGCCCAGCAAATCATTAGGATTGCTGTTACTTTCGAGGGTAGCGGCCAGTTGAGCGGCGTTGATACCCGGTAGCACGATAAACGTACCCAGGCGAAAAACGGCGATGAGCGCGAGCGTGAACAGGATGCGGTTCCGCAGCTCGTCGATCTTCCAAATATTCCGTAAGGTTTCGAAGAAGCGATTCATGGGAGGGGATTTTTAAAGGGCGGTAAAGGTACCACCCGATTTTTCGATACGCTCCTGCGCACTCTTGGAAACGGCGTGGGCCGAAACATTGAGTTTGGCCGACAATTCGCCGGTACCGAGAATTTTGATTTTGTCCGACTTGCTGACGATACCCGCCTGGAGGAGGGTCTCGTGGCTGATCTCGGTCAATCCGTGCTTTTCGCTGATCGCCTGTAGGCGATCCAGGTTGAAAGGTACGTATACCACGCGGTTAGGGCTGTTGAAGCCACGCTTGGGCAGGCGCATCTGGAGGGGCATCTGGCCGCCTTCAAACCCACGCTTCGACTTGTAGCCGGAGCGAGACTTGGCACCTTTGTGTCCGCGCGTGGAGGTACCGCCACGGCCGCTACCTTGCCCGCGGGCAATGCGCTTACGCGAGGAAACCGAACCTTCGGCGGGGGTTAAATTATGCAGATCCATGAGAGGTTGCTTTTTTCGAAACTCGAAATTAAGGGATTTTCGGGATTTTCATCCCGGCGAAAGAAACTTTAACGAACGAATGGTTTCGATCTAGGCTTCTTCCACAGTCACCAAATGCGAAACCTTGGCCACCATTCCCATGATCTGGGGATTGGCTTCCTTGGTTACCGTCTGGTGCATACGGCCCAGGCCTAAAGCCTTTACCGTATCCTTCTGCCGCTTGGGGCGGTCGATTACGCTTTTTACCAGCGTGATTTTGACTTGCGCCATGGTAGATTGGTGTTGCGTTCCGGGGTTGGTTGATTAACCCTGGAACAGTTTTTCGATGGAGATACCGCGCTGGCGGGCTACCACCTGGGGGCTACGCAGCTTTTGCAGGGCGTCAATGGTAGCTTTGATCACGTTATGGGGGTTGGAAGAACCCTGTGACTTGGCCAGCACGTCGTGAATGCCGGCAAATTCCAGCACGGCGCGCATGGCACCACCGGCGATTACGCCCGTACCCGCGCTGGCGGGCTTGAGGAGTACCTTACCGGCACCGTACTTACCCTTCTGCTCGTGGGGGATGGTTCCGTTGTGAATCGGCACCTTGATGAGGTTTTTCTTCGCCTCGTCCACGGCCTTTTGGATCGCTTCGGAAATGTCACGGGCCTTACCCAGACCGTGGCCCACGCGGCCCTTACCATCGCCTACCACCACAATGGCGGCAAAGCTAAAGGTACGACCACCCTTAGTGACCTTGGCTACCCGGTTAAGGGCAACCATTTTCTCCTTGAATTCACTTTCCTGCTGCTGACCGCCGCGATTGTTATCGCGACGTCCACCACCACTCCGGCGATTACGGCCGCCGTCACGGCTATTGCCGCCGCTGTTGCCGCCGCCACTGTTGCTGTTGCTGTTATTATCTGCCATGATTGGTGGATTTAAAATTTGAGGCCCGCTTCGCGAGCACCTTCGGCCAGGGACTTAACCCGGCCGTGGTAGAGATAACCGCCCCGGTCGAAAACTACATTTTCGATCCCGGCGGCCTGAGCGCGCTCGGCCAGTAACTTGCCTACGGCTTTAGACTGGTCGACCTTGTTGCCCTCATTGGCTACACCGGCTTCTTTGGAAGAGGCCTGTGCCAGGGTGGTGCCTTCCTGATCATTGACCAGTTGAGCGTAGATAAATTTATTCGACCGGTAAATACTCACACGCGGGCGGGCAACCGTACCGGTCACTTTTTTCCGAATCCGACGTTGAATACGCTTACGGCGTTGAACTTTGGTAATTCTCATTACTCCATATTATGCGGCCTTAGTGTAACCCCGTGCGGGGCACCCAAAACCAGGTAAAACAGGATGATTATTTCTTAGCGGCGGTCTTACCGGCCTTGCGACGAATTTCTTCGCCTTTAAAGCGAATACCCTTGCCTTTGTAAGGCTCCGGCTTCCGGAAGGCCCGGATCTTAGCCGCTACCTCGCCAAGCAATTGCTTGTCGTGGCTGCTCAGTTTAATAACCGGGGCCTTACCTTTCTCCGAGATCGTTTCCACGGTCACCTCATCAGGGATGTAGAAGTAGATCGGGTGAGAAAACCCGAGGGTCATAATCAAAAGTTGACCGTTATTCTCAGCACGGTAACCGACGCCGATCACCTCCATCTCCTTAGTGTAGCCTTCGTTGACACCTTGAATCATGTTGAAAATCAAGGAGCGGTACAGGCCGTGCATGGAGCGGTGGCGCTTACTATCGGTGGGGCGGGTAACGGAAAGCATTCCGTCATCGCCTTTTTCTACGCCCAGATCGGAATCGATCTGCTGCGTTAGTTGACCCTTGGGGCCTTTAACCGTCACCAAGTTGCTTTTGGAGATATCGACGGTAATGCCGCCCGGAACACTGATGGGGGCTTTTCCAATACGTGACATCGCGAGATATTTATTGGGTGAGCAAAATGGTGATTAGTATACGTAGCACAGCACTTCGCCGCCTACATTGGCTTCGCGGGCTTGCTTATCCGTCATTAACCCTTTCGAGGTAGAGATGATAGCAATACCCAAGCCGTTGATTACGCGGGGCAGGGCTTCCTGTTTGACGTACTTACGCAGACCGGGCTTCGACACGCGAAGCAGCTTGCGAATCACGGGCTTGCGGGTTGCCTTATCGTATTTGAGCGCGATGCTGATCTCGCCCTGCTTGCCTTTACCAACGCCGTCCTCAAACTTGTACTTCAGGATATAACCCTGGTCGTAAAGAATTTCGGTCATGCTCTTCTTCAGGTTGGAAGAAGGAATGGTCAGGACGCGGTGCCCGGCAATCTGTGCGTTACGAATGCGCGTCAGGTAATCCGCAATGGGATCGGTTACATTAGCCATGCTAAAAGAATTACACCGCCTGGTATTCTCCGCCAATCAAAGCGGAAAACCTGGGCAATTATTAATGACCCGAATGCCGAAGCATAAGGGTAGTGAGTTGGCAGCACCGCCGAAGCAGCATCCACCGGGGGACCGGTACCCGCTAGACGGAACCGGAAGTTAGTTTACCAGCTCGCCTTGGTGATACCGGGGATCAGGCCATCGAGGGCCATCTCACGGAACTTCACGCGGCAAAGGCCGAATTTGCGCATATAACCCTTGGGGCGACCGGTTAGCTGACAGCGGTTGTGCAGACGAATGGGGTTAGAGTTGCGGGGCAACTTGTCCAGTTCTTCCCAGCGGCCTTCCTCCTTGAGTTGCTTGCGCTTCTCGGCATACTTGGCCACCATGCGCTGACGCTTACGCTCGCGGGCGATTAGTGATGTACGTGCCATTATTTGGTTTGATTTTTGAACGGAAGTCCCAACGCCTTAAGCAGGGCCAGAGCTTCATTGTCCGTTTTCGCCGAAGTGACGAAAGTGATGTCCATACCCGTGATACGATTAACCTTGTCTAGGTCAATCTCGGGGAAAATGATCTGCTCGGTGATACCCATGCTGTAATTGCCCCGACCATCAAAACTTTTGTCGTTGATGCCGCGGAAGTCACGTACGCGGGGCAGTGCTGCCGAGACCAACCGGTCTAGAAACTCATACATCCGCTCGCGACGCAGGGTCACTTTGGTACCGATCACCATACCTTCGCGCAGTTTGAAGTTCGAGACGGACTTCTTGGCTTTGGTAGGGATCGCACGCTGTCCGGCAATACGGGAGAGTTCCTCCAGCGCAATGTCGGCCAGTTTCTTATCCTGCGTGGCATCGCCTACACCTTGGTTGATGCAGATTTTCTCCAGGCGGGGAATTTCCATCGGGCTGCTGTAGTCAAACTGCTCCTGCAGCGTACTACGCACATCCTCCCGGTACTTAGTCATTAATCTCGGTTCGTAGCTCATTAGTCGATGGGGTTACCGGATTTTTTAGAAATGCGTTGCAGTTTGCCGTTCTCACCCTTGGCACGGCCCACGCGGGTGGGCGTATCGGTGCCGGGTTCTACCAGCATCAGATTGCTCAGGTGAATGGGAGCGGGCTTGTCCACAATACCACCGGCGTCACCTTCGGTAGGCTTCTGGTGCTTCTTGCGGATGTTGACACCCTCCACGATCGCACGGTTCTCCAGCGGGAAAACCTCGATCACCTCGCGGGGCGTGGTCCGGTCCTTGGCGGCACCGGAGATCACGACAACGCGATCGCCCTTCTTGATTTTCATCTTGGGGGCGAAGCGCTTCTGGGCGTGCTTTTTGTTCTTATCAATAGCCATGATAGCTTATTTTAGTCGCTCACTTAAAGCACCTCGGGCGCCAGCGAAACAATTTTCATATAGTTACCCTCGCGCAATTCACGCGCTACCGGGCCGAAAATACGGGTGCCGCGGGGTTCCAGGTTGGCGTTCAACAGTACGACCGCATTGTCATCGAACCGGATGTACGAACCATCCTTGCGGCGGATCTCCTTTCTGGTGCGAACAACGACAGCCTTGCTGACCGTTCCTTTTTTTACCCCACCGGGCGAGGCGTCCTTCACCGAGACCACGATCTGGTCGCCGATGGAGGCGTAGCGGCGCTTCGAGCCGCCGAGTACACGGATGCAAAGGACTTCCTTCGCTCCGCTATTGTCGGCAACACGTAGCCGGGATTCTTGCTGGATCATAACAAGCTAGTTTAAGCGTGAACGAAAGGGTTACTTTACTTTTTCGATCACCTCCACCAGGCGCCAGCGCTTGCGGCGGCTCAGGGGACGGGTCTCTTCAACGCGAACGGTATCACCGATCGAGCATTCGTTGGCCTCGTCGTGGGCGATCAACTTCTTGGATTTCTTTACGTACTTACCGTAAATGGGGTGCTGCAAACGACGCTGGATCTCCACGGCAATGGTTTTATCCATCTTGTTCGAGGTTACCAGGCCTACCCGCTGCTTGCGGTAAGCGACGTGATCGGCTTCTTCTTCGGTAGCTTCCTCGGCCTTAGCCGTGGACTTAACCGACGTTTGGGCTGGGCGGCTCACGGCGGCGGCGGGCATCAACTGCTCGTCGGGCACGGCGGCGGGGTCGGCCTTGGGGGCTTCTTCCTCCTTTACCACGGTTTCCTCAGCTACGGGAGCGGCTTCTTCCACCTCAGCGGCGGGAGCTTGCTCCTGCTGGGTTGCGGTTTCTTCCACCGGCGTCGGCTGCTGCTCCTCAGCAGCCGTAGTCTCCTCGACTGTCTTTTTATCTTCGGACATCTGGATTACTTTTTAGATTTACGACGACGGCGAATGCGATCACGCTTGGCCAATTGTTCGGGGGTGGCAGCGGCTAGTTCGCGGCGGCGCAACTCGGTTTTCATCCGGGCTACATCGCGGCGTACCTCACGCAGCTGCATGGGATTTTCGATGCCCGACACTGCGTGGTCGAACTTCATTTTATCCAGTCCTTCTACGGTCTTAGCGTGTTCGGCCCGTAGGTCGTCGTCGCTAAAAGCCTGTAGCTCAAGGAATTTATTACTCGCCATGATAATGGTTTAAAAGCTTGCTTGAAGTGATTGCCACCGGATAATTATCCGGCGTAATCGGGGCGGGTTACAACGCGGGTCAGTACAGGCAGTTTCTGCGCGGCCAGCCGAAGTGCCTCGCGGGCTACTTCCTCGGTCACACCGTCCAGCTCGAACATCACGCGGCCGGGCTGAATCTGGGCCACCCAGTGGTCCAGGGCACCCTTACCCTTACCCATCCGCACTTCCAGCGGCTTGGAGGTAATGGGCTTGTCCGGAAAAATCCGAATCCACACCTTGCCCTCACGCTTCATGTAACGCGTCATGGCAATACGGGCCGATTCGATCTGTCGGTTAGTGATCCGGCCGGAATCCAGGGATTTCAGGCCGAAGGAACCGAAGTCAACGCGGTTACCCCGCTGCGCCAGACCGGTATTGCGGCCCTTCTGTTGCTTCCGGTATTTCGTTCTTTTAGGCTGTAACATGGCACTAAATTTTAGCTGTTTGCGCTACGGATCCCTTGCGGTTACCGGATTGCTAGTCGTTGTCGTTGCTCGGTCTTTTCAGCATCGGTTTGGGGCCATCCCTTTTGCGCTGACGCGCAAAAGGGTCGCTCCCTTCCGTGGCTCGCTGTTCGCTCGGCCGGCTTCCGGAGTCGCCGTCCGGCCCTGGCAGGCCGCCCCTCCAGGTCGCTTGTCCGATGCCTGACGGCCGAAGTGAGCTTCCTAAAGGTCAAAAGTCCTCCGTCTAACGTCTTTCAGTCTGGTGGATTTTCATCCCTAACCGATTGATTTTGACGGCTCGAAGCGGAACGTTTCGGTTCCGCTCCTTTTTTAAGCGGGGCGAAGGTACGACTATTATCGGAGAATGAAAAGCAGCGACGAACAGAAAACAAAAGTTTTCTGCTCGTCGCCGAGTTGGATAACCAGCGCAAACCGGAGTTTGATGGTTAGTAGTCGGTATTCTGCGGCTCCCCTTGTTTCGTCTGCACTTCTTTCGGAGGGCAGTAGCCGGGGCCAAAGCTTGTATGGAGTCGTTATTTTCCCTTAGCGGGATCAATAACGATTGAGTAGCGGAATCGCTTTCCCGTGCGGAAAAACGGTGCGTTGCGTGAGGTGCCTGGATGGCCGCCTTAGCGGGGGCGAAGCCCGGAGCGTTAGCGAACCCAGGAAGGGACCGACCCCGGTGTTAGCCGGGGGCACGCCCAAATCCTACTAGTCGCGACGTCCACCACGGCCACGGCCACCGCCGCCGCCGCCACGGCGATCACGATCACGGCCACCACCGCCACGGCGGTCGTCACCACGTCCACCACGATCACCACCACGGTCGTTGTTACCGCTGGTAGCCAGACCGGAGTTCGGATTCAGGTCACGGCGCCCCAGGACTTCTCCCTTGCACAGCCATACCTTGATACCGATCTTTCCGTAGACCGTCTGCGCTTCTTTGTGCGCGTAGTCGATGTCGGCACGGAACGTATGCAGGGGCGTACGGCCCTCCTTATACTCCTCGTTACGAGACATATCCGAGCCGTTCAGGCGGCCGGCAATCCGTACTTTAATACCCTCTGCACCGGCACGCATGGTGCTGGCGATGGCCATTTTAATGGCGCGACGGTAGTTGATCCGGGCTTCGAGTTGCTTGGCAATACTCTCGGCTACGATATTGGCGTCCATCTCGGGCTTGCGGATCTCAATGATATTGATCTGCATGTCCTTTCCGGTCAGCTTCTTGAGTTCCTCCCGGATACGATCGACCTCGCTACCGCCCTTACCGATGATGATACCGGGGCGGGAGGTGTGAATAGTTACGGTAATCCGCTTGAGCGTACGCTCGATGATGATGCGGGCGATGCCGCCTTTCTGGATACGCGCATTCAGGTACTGGCGGATGCGCTCATCCTCCACTACTTTCTCGGCGTAATCTTTATCTGCAAACCAGTTTGAATCCCAGCCGCGAATGTAGCCCAGGCGATTACCGATCGGATTAGTCTTTTGACCCATCTTAATTTTATTTTAGTGCTATGCTTCGGTTTCCTCGGCTACAGTGGTCCCTACTGCGGCATTCTCCTCTCCCTCGACGGGAATGAAGTTTTCTACCTTCAGCGTGATGTGACAACTGTGCTTGCGAATGCGGTGTGCACGACCGTGAGGGGCCGGACGAAACCGCTTGAGTTGCGCACCCTGGTCGGCGAATGCCTCCGAAACACGCAGATCGTAATCGTCGGCACTTTCGGCACCGTCGAACTTGTATTCCCAGTTGGCGACCGCCGCGATGAGCGTTTTCTCCAACCACGTAGCGGCTTCCTGCTTCGAGAAGCGAAGGATGGTGAGGGCTTCCCCTACTTTCTTGCCGCGAATGTTATCCACGATCAGGCGCATTTTACGCACCGACATGGGTATGCTCTTATATCTGGCTACTGCTTCCATGATGGTTACTTTTTGCGGTTGCCGCCGTGGCCTTTAAAGGTCCGGGTCGGAGCAAATTCGCCCAACTTATGACCAACCATGTTTTCCGTCACATAGACGGGGATGAATGTTTTACCGTTGTGCACGGCGATGGTCAGGCCCACCATATCGGGAATGATCATCGACGAACGGGACCAGGTCTTGATCACGCCCTTACGCGAGCTGGAAGTGGCAGCTTCCACCTTATCGAGGAGGCGGTGAAAAATGTAAGGCCCTTTTTTGACTGAACGTGCCATACGTTATTTTTTGTTCTTCGTCTTACGACGCGAGATGATCAATTTGTTAGACGCTTTGTTGGGCGTGCGGGTCTTCTGACCCTTCGCCATGATGCCCGTACGTGAGCGGGGGTGACCACCCGATGCACGGCCTTCGCCACCACCCATGGGGTGATCAACCGGGTTCATGGCTACACCACGAACGCGGGGACGGCGACCTTTCCAGCGGTTACGTCCGGCCTTACCCATTACCGTCAGACCGTGATCCGCGTTGGAAGTAGAACCGATCGTCGCGCGACAGGATTTCAGGATACGACGCACCTCGCCGCTGGGAAGCTTTACGCTTACGAAGCGACCCTCCTTACCCATTAGCGTACCGTTGGTACCCGCCGAGCGGGCCAGGGCGGCACCCCGTCCGGGCTGCATCTCGATGGCATGGATGGAAGCACCCAGGGGTACGTCTTCCAGGAAAAGCGTGTTACCTACGTCAGGAGTGGCTCCTTTTCCGCTACGGATGGAATCACCTACCTTCAGGCCCTGGGGGGCAATGATGTAGGTTTTTACACCGTCGGCATATTCCACCAGGGCGATGAACGCCGTGCGGTTAGGATCGTACTCGATCGACTTCACGGTAGCGTGGATACCATCCTTGTTACGCTTGAAGTCAATAATACGGTAGCGACGCTTGTGACCTCCGCCGCGCTGGCGAACGGTCATTTTACCGGTCCGGTTACGGCCACCCGATTTTTTCATCGGGGCCGTTAGGCTTTTCTCCGGCTTATCCGTAGTGATCTCGGTAAAGCGGTTTCCGACGTGGAAACGTGAACCGGCCGTTACGGGCTTAAATTTTTTGACTGGCATGACTGCTTGTCGTTAATACGTTCAGGAATATCGGAGCTTACAAAGTGAAACGAACGACCGTTCTCACCGGCTCCCCACCCCCGAAAGTTGGGTAGGAAAAATCAGGCTCGCGCTTGACTTAGACTTCGTTATACAAATCGATCTCTTCACCTTCGGCCAGGGTAATGATCGCCTTTTTGTAGGCGGCTACCCGACCCCGGAGAATACCCGATTTGGTCGTTCTGTTTTTTGCCTTAGAGGGCATGATCGCGGTGTTCACGGCGGTAACCACAACGCCGTAGCGTTCTTCGACTGCCTTTCGTACTTCGATCTTGTTTGCGTCCTTATTCACCACGAAGGTGTACTGAGGACGCGCGCCGTTTGATTTCAGTTCCGATTTCTCGGTAATGACCGGCTTGATTAGAATTTGCTTTGCCATAGCTGTGCAATTGTGCTCTTGGGATAAATTAACCCAGCGGAGCGTCTTAAGCGAAAGTTTCGTTCAGGCGCGCTACGGCTCCTTCGGAAAAGATGACGGTGCCGGCGTGTAGGATCTGGTAAGGATTCAGCTCGTTGACGGTCGTCACGGAGGTCTTGGGAATATTCCGGCTGCTGCGGATAATGTTTTGGTCGTTATCGGCCGTTACAATGAGGGCCTTGGAGCCGGTCAGTTGTAATGACTTCAGGATACCGACGAATTCCTTCGTCTTGGCGGAATCCATCTTAATATCTTCCAGGATCATCACCTTGCCCTCAGCGGCCTTGGTGCTCAGTGCGGAAGCCTTAGCCAGTTGGCGGACTTTCTTATTGAGCTTGATGTCGTACTTACGGGGGCGTGGTCCGAAGACACGACCACCCGAGCGGAACAGAGGGTTTTTGATGTCGCCCTTACGCGAGCCACCCGTACCCTTCTGCTTGTGAAGTTTTTTGGTTGAACCGGCTACTTCACCACGCTCCTTCGCTTTATGCGTACCCTGGCGCTGAGCGGCCAAGTAAGCCTTTACGGCCAGGTACATGGCGTGCTCGTTCGGCTCGATACCGAAATAGGCGTCGGGCAGCTCCACTTCACGGCCGGTGCCGCTACCCTGGATGTTATGCACTTCAAGTTTCATGTCTACTTATTTAGCAACGTCCGCTAATTTGACAGCGGAAACGACTTTTTAGATATTATTTCTCCAGGATGACGTAGCCTCCCTTGTGGCCGGGTACCGCGCCTTTCACCAGCAGAAGGTTCTCCTCGGCAAAAATTTTGACGACCCGCAGGTTCTTCACTTTTACGCGGCCTCCACCATCGCGACCGGCCATGCGCATTCCTTTGAATACGCGAGCGGGATACGAAGCCGCACCGATCGAACCGGGGGCACGCTGGCGGTTGTGCTGACCGTGGGTAGCATCACCGACACCCTTAAAGTTGTGGCGCTTGACCACACCCTGGAAACCCTTTCCCTTGGTAGTTCCTACCGCATGGATCTTGTCTCCTTCCTGGAAAACATCCGTGATCGTGACGATCTCGCCAACTGCTTTCTCCAGGTTCATGTCGCGAAACTCAACGGTGCGCTTCAGGGGACCGGAACCGGCCGCCTTGAAGTGACCCATCTCAGCCTTGTTGCTGCTCTTTTCGCGCTTTTCGTCAAAAGCCAGCTGGAAGGAGTAGTAGCCGTCCGAATCATCGGACTTCACTTGCGTCACTACGCAGGGTCCGGCCTGAATAACCGTGCAGGCAATGTTGCGACCGGCTTCATCGAAGACGCTGGTCATACCTACCTTTTTACCAATAATACCGTTCATCGGTCTAAAATTGGGGTACCTCCTGGTCTTCCACCAGGAAAGACATCTTATGATAAGAAGCGGGAGTACCAATGATATAATCGACCCATAACAATCGCGCACTATGCGGAGCGGTTAGCGGGCCTAATTACTAGCGTGGCGCAGCCGGGGCCGAACCACTACCGCAGGATACGAGACCATGCGGAAAGAGCTGGTTGCTTACGTAAGCTTAACCTGGATATCTACGCCACTGGGCAACTCCAACTTCGACAGTGCGTCGACGGTCTTGGGGTTAGGGGTGTAGATCTCGATCAGGCGCTTGTGCGTGCGCAACTGAAACTGCTCCCGGGCTTTCTTATTCACGTGCGGCGAACGCAGTACGGTGAATATTTTTCTCTCGGAAGGCAGCGGAATCGGGCCGGTAACTACCGCGCCTGAGTTCTTTACCGTCTTTACGATCTTTTCCGTGGACTTATCCACCAGGTTATGATCGTAGGAACGGAGCTTAATGCGAATTTTCTGATTCATGCCGTAAAAATTGCCCCTCCCGGTCTAATACGGTGATTATACCGAGAGGGGTGGGATAATTAGAAGCTCTAGGCGACGCCCTTTGCTTTTTCGATGATTTCTTTAGCGATACCCGTCGGTGCCTCGTTGTAGTGCGAGAACTCCATGGTGGAGTTGGCACGGCCGGAGGTGATCGTACGGAGGTCGGTTACGTAGCCGAACATTTCGCTCAGTGGTACGTCGGCGTCGATCCGAACGGCGGCACCACCCGAAGTCGCTTGCTGCCCCTTAGGCAAACCGCGACGGCGGTTGAGGTCACCGATGACGTTACCGACATATTCTTCGGGAGTGATGATCTGGATCTTCATGATCGGTTCCAGCAGTTTGGGCTGTGCCTTGGGGGCCGCCTCACGGAAACCTTCCTTGGCGCAAAGCTCGAAAGCGATGGGCTTGGAGTCAACCGAGTGCATGGAGCCGTCAAAGACCCGCACCTTCATGGAGTCGATGTGGTAGCCGGCCAGAATACCGTTGTTCATCATCGAACGGAAACCGTCACGGATGGGCTTCTGGTAGTTCTTGTCGATCGAACCACCAACGATGGCCCAGTCGAACTGTAGACGCTCCTTGCCGGACTTGAAGTCCTCGCTTTCCAGGAACTCCTCGTCGGCGGGGCCGAGTTCGAATTCCATATCGGCGAACAGACCCGAACCACCGGACTGTTTCTTGAGACGTTCGCGGTGAGTAACCGTGGTGAACAGTGCCTCCTTGTAGTTTACCTGGGGAGCACCTACATTGGCTTCCACCTTGAACTCACGCTTGAGGCGGTCGATAATGATCTCGAGGTGCAACTCACCCATACCGGAGATAACGGTCTGGTTAGTGTCCTCGTCGTACTTAACGCGGAAGGTGGGGTCTTCCTCGGCCAATTTGGCCAGGGCCATACCCAGTTTATCCAGGTCTTTCTGTGTCTTGGGTTCTACCGCGATACCAATAACGGGATCGGGGAAGTTCATGGATTCCAGCACGATAGGGTGGTCCATGTCGCAGAGCGTATCACCCGTGCGAATATCCTTAAAGCCTACGGCAGCAGCGATATCACCGGCCTCGACGCGATCGATGGCCTGCTGATCCTTGGCGTGCATTTGGTAAAGGCGCGAAATACGCTCCTTCTTGTCGGTACGAGTATTCAGTACGTAGCTACCGGCATCCAGGGCACCGGAGTAGACGCGCATGAAGGCCAGACGGCCCACGAATGGGTCAGTAGCGATCTTGAATGCGAGGGCGGCAAAAGGCTCGGTAGCATCGGGCTTACGGATCAGGATCTTTTCCTCATCATCGGGGTCGGTACCCTTGATCGGGGGAACGTCCATCGGCGAAGGCAGGAAGGAACAGACGGCATCGAGTACGGCCTGAACGCCCTTGTTCTTAAAGGCGGAACCGCACATCATGGGCACGAATGCAGCATCCATAACGGCGTCACGGACGGCGTTACGGACTTCTTCTTCCGTGATGCTCTCGGGGTTCTCAAAGAACTTTTCCAGCAAAGACTCGTCGTAGTCAGCTACGGCTTCGAGCAGTTTGCCCCGGTATTCCTTAACGGTTTCCTTTAGATCTTCGGGAATTTCGATCACATCGAACGTCATGCCCATATCGTCATCGTTCCAGACGATCGCCTGGTTGGTAATCAGGTCGACAACGCCGCGGAAGCGCTCCTCGGAACCGATGGGTACCTGGAGGGGTACGGCGGAACTGCCGAGCTTCTCCTCAACGTCCTTAACGACGTTAAAGAAATCAGCGCCCGAGCGGTCCATCTTATTGACGAATCCGATGCGAGGCACCTTATAGTTATCAGCCAGGCGCCAGTTGGTCTCTGATTGCGGTTCTACGCCGGATACGGCGCAGAATAGGAAAACCAGACCGTCAAGTACCCGCAGCGAGCGGTTGACCTCCACGGTAAAATCCACGTGACCGGGCGTGTCAATGATATTGAACACATAGTTCTGGTCGCGCCACTTCCAGTTGGTGTGGGTAGCAGCCGAAGTAATGGTGATACCACGCTCCTGCTCCTGCTCCATCCAGTCCATGGTAGCGGCACCGTCGTGTACTTCACCAATCTTGTGGCTGACACCGGTGTAATAAAGAATACGCTCGGTAGTGGTAGTCTTACCCGCGTCGATGTGAGCGGCGATACCAATGTTGCGCGTGAATTTGAGATCCTTAGCCATGAGAAAAAAATTATCTGGTTCAGAAGGGGTATCCTAACTAATTGAAAGCCCCTTTCCGCCGGTCAGGAGCCTAAGCCTCACACCTTATATAATGAGCCATGTAAGCGCATCGAAAGGAATAGGGCTGATCGAGTATTCTCGATAAGAGGCGGACAACCGCCGATGGGTTTATACCCGGAAGTGAGCAAAGGCACGGTTAGATTCCGCCATCTTGTGCGTATCTTCCTTGCGCTTGACGGCACCACCTTCACCCTTTGATGCGGCGAGTAGTTCGGCGGCCATTTTCTCGGCCATTCCCTTACCACTACGCTGACGGGCAAACTTGATGACCCACTTCATACCGATCGACATCTTGCGCTTTGCGCGGATTTCGGTTGGGATTTGGAAGGTAGCACCACCGATACGACGGCTGCGCACTTCTACCTGGGGCATGGCGTTATTGAGGGCGCGTTTCCAAACATCGTGTTCGGTCATTTCGCCTTCCGTACGCTCCTTGATGATGTCCATGGCGTCATAAAATACCTTCAATGCGGTACTTTTTTTGCCGTCGAGCATCATCATATTTACGAATTGCGTCACCAGGGTATCTCCAAACCGAGGGTCGGGAGCAATGATGCGCAGTTTTGGTTTTCTCTTTCTCATCTTAAATCAGCGGTTTCGTTATGGGAAACGTAATTGAATAAATAGGTTACTTGGGACGCTTGGTACCGTACTTGGAGCGGCTCTTCTTGCGATCGCTTACACCGGCCGTATCGAGGGCACCCCGTACGATGGTATAACGAACACCGGGAAGGTCCTTCACACGACCACCCCGGATAAGGACGATCGAGTGTTCCTGCAGGTTGTGTCCTTCACCGGGGATGTAGGCGATTACCTCGATCCCGTTGGTGAGACGTACCTTAGCCACCTTGCGTAGGGCCGAGTTCGGCTTCTTGGGCGTGGTGGTATAGACACGGGTACATACGCCGCGTTTCTGCGGGCAAGAGTCCAGGGCACGCGACTTACTCTTCGTCACGATCTGCTCCCGTCCTTTTCGTACCAATTGATTAATAGTAGGCATACGCTTTACTCGTTTTCAATGTGTTATCAACACTTTTTCTTGCCTGGAATACCAGCCAGAGGCCTACCTCCTGAAAAAGCGAATGCAAAGGTACGATTTTTCGCGCTGGAATACAAAGAGATAGCTACTAATTTTCTACAGTCGGTTCATCTATTTGCCATTGTGCCTATTGTTGGTCGTTTGTACTACTCCGCACGGCATATCCAGCTAACAAATTTGGTGCATTCTCGTAGGGACCGGATGGTTTTGTAGGCTAGAATTTTGCGTGAGGTGCCTGGACGGTGGCCGCCTTGTTTATCCGGCAAAACCGGAACTACCGTCGTGGCGGCCAGCCCATTAGGGCCAAGGCGATAGCCGCGCCGGTAAGGGACCGGCCCCGGTCCGCGTTAGCGGCCGGGGACACGCCCGATCTAAAAAAATCTGCTTGATACATCCAAATCGTATTCCGGCATCGTAGGTAAGATCGCGGGGCAGATAAGTTAGGCTTTCGGTTCCGCGAGATCAATCCTATGTGTGTGTTCTGTTTGACGAACCGCCCGCTCCGGCTTACCGGTGTGGGCGGTTTTCTTTTGCCTTTTGCACAAAAGCCCGTTCCATCTACTGATGGAACGGGCTTTTTTATGGGAAACTACGACGGGTTCGTTACTCGTACTTAAACGGTAGAATCTTGCTATCCTTAACGGTGGACAGCGTCATAAGCGTCTTGAGACGTTCGATTTCGTCGATCTGCTGGAGGGTTTTGAACAACATTTTCTCGTAGGTGGGGATATCCGCACAGACAATCTTGATGAGAAAGTCAGCTTCTCCGGTGATGATGTAGCACTCGACGATTTCGTCGATTTCGTGAATTTTGTCAAGAAAATTATTGAGGGCGTTATCCTTTCGCCAGTTTAGGGAGACGAGGACAAATGTTTTCACACTCAGTCCGATCGCGGCCGGCACCACTTCGGCATGATAGGAATGGATGACGTCGTTGTTCTCCAGCTTTTTTACCCGCTCGAGAGTCGGTGCGGGAGAAAGACCGATCTTTTTGGAAAGGTCGAGGTTGGTGATTTTGCTGTTCGACTGGAGGATCTTGAGGATCTTGAGGTCGATTTTATCGAGTCGATCGGACATAAGGTACTATCGTTGTTGATGATCGGTGGGGGTGGAAACGATTAGCGAAACTGCCCCGAAGCCAGGTTTGTGGTGAGTTGTGAATGTGAACGAGCACAAATATACACCGGAACCAAAGCATATTTCATTTTGTGCGAAATTCTTTAGCTAAAATTCCCCGCGCCACTTAAAATTTTTCGTTCCCACCAAAAATGATTCTACTCATTGACTGCAAAGTAATGGAAAGGCGGGCCATTCTGCTCGTTATTGTCGTGTAAGCGGTTTGGTTTTCAGCGGTTAGTAAGAAAAAGGGGCCGCCGCAATAATATGCGGCAGCCCCCTGTGCTATAATTACTGTCCGAATTATCTACGGCCAGATACCCAGAGCGATGTAGTCGTTGCTGATCTTACTGATGGCAAGTACGAAAGCCGCCGTACGCAGATCTTTAACGCCACGTTTGCTCTTCCAGACGTTGCGGATTTGGTGGTAGCTGGTGATCATGGTTTCTTCCAGGCCGGATCGAACCAGATCGATTTCGTCGGCACCATGAACGAGAATTGCTTTTTCGCGCTCGTCGATAGTTTTACCGGTAGTTTTTTCGATAAGGTCGACAAAACCGCGGTACTGCTGCTCGTCAAAGCGTTTTTCGAGACGGCCGTAGCGGATGTGCGAGAGGTTTTTGAGCCACTCGAAGTAGGAGACCGTCACTCCGCCCGCGTTGAGGTAGATGTCGGGTAGCACCATGATACCGCGCTCTACGAGAATAGCATCACCGCCGGCGGTGATGGGTCCGTTCGCGGCTTCGGCGATGATCTTGGCATTGATACGGGGGGCATTGGTTTCGTCGATCTGGTTTTCCAAGGCGGCGGGCACGAGGATGTCGCACTCGAACTCGAGAACGCTGCGGCGGCTGTCCTTATCAAAGACTTCGGCATTGGGGAAGGTCAGGATGGAGCCGTGCTCCTTACGGTGCGCCATGACGGCATGTACGTCAAGACCATCCTTATTATAAATGGCTCCTTCTACCTCGGAGACGCCGACGACGATAACGCCGCCCTCGTCCTGGGAGATGGTAGCGGTGTGGGAACCCACGTTGCCTAGGCCCTGCACGACCATTGTCTTGCCGGCGATACCGGGTTTGAGGCCGAGTTTTTTCATGTCGTCGGCCTGCGCGCAGGCCTCGCGGATGCCGTAGAAAACACCGCGGCCGGTGGCTTCGGTGCGGCCGCGTACGCCACCCTGGTTAACGGGCTTACCGGTAACACAACCGGCGGCGTTGATCTCGTCACCTTTAAAGGAGCGGTAGGTATCGTAAATCCACGCCATTTCGCGGGGGCCGGTACCGTAATCGGGCGCGGGCACGTCGATGGCCGGGCCGATGAAGTTGCGGCGAATCAGTTCGGTGGTATAACGGCGGGTGATGCGTTCGAGTTGGCTGGCCGTGTATTCCCAGGGGTTGATGCGCACGCCGCCCTTGGCACCGCCGAAGGGCACGTCTACGATGGCGCACTTGTAGCTCATCAGGGTAGCCAGGGCGATGACCTCTTCCTGGTTGACGTGGTTGGAATAGCGAATACCGCCCTTGGTGGGGCTGCGGTGGTGGGAATGCTGAGCGCGGTAGGCTTCGATGACCTGAACGCGGTTCTCGATCTTTACCGGGAAGCGAATCTGGTAGACCGAGTTGCAGGCTTTGATCTGGTCCAGCAGACCCTGGTTGAGGCCGGTAAACTTGGCCGCGTGATCAAAATAACTGTTGACGGAGTCCAGGAACGTCCCGTTTCTACTTTCTGACATGATCTTTAGTTTGGTTTTCTAATTTGGTAAGGCGCCGATCGAGGGCGATCATAAAAAACACCAAGCCTAGAAAGACGACCGCGATAACGGCCACTACCACATACATTTTTCCGAGTGACCGCATAAAGTCTCGGCTTTGCGCGGACAAGGTGGTGGCAAGGAAAATGAGCGGCATTAAGCAGGTGAGGCGTAGCATATTTGGAGGCTTGTTCAGTAAGGATAACGGCTTTCGCCCCGGATCGGGAGGGCTAAAGTCGTCTTTTTACTTAAACTTCACAAGCGGGCGATAGGGTCATTATTGGGCGAAAATCCTGATGCGTTTCGTAACAATCTATTTATCAACTACTTGAAGCAGATAAACGACTCATCATCTCTTACCCGTTCAATGGGTTACCTCCCTGATTTCTGTCGATTCCCTTCCACAGAGTCATTAAAGCACTAGTTTTGATCCTGGGGCCGGGCAACGCAACTGGCCGGCGGTTTTGTCTTTTCACCAAGTTGACACCTTATAGTATATGCCTTACGCATTTATCACCGGCGGCAGCCGCGGCATCGGGCGGGAGATCGCTTTCGGTAGTGGAGACCTGGGATACGATACCATCGTAGTAGCCCGCGATGAATCCGACCTTAGCCGGTTGCGGACCATCTGGCGGGAAACCGGCATTACCGCTGAATTGATCTGCGTGGAGGCCGATCTGAGCAACCGTAAAGTAGTAGCGAAATTGGTGCGACGACTGGAAGATGACGGGATTCTGCCGGAGGTGATCGTAAACAACGTGGGAAGGTTTAGCCCCGGTAATTTATTTGATCAACCCGACTTGCTTGACGAACTACTCGCGGTGAACCTGCTGGCACCCCACCAGCTCACCGCCGCCTGGTTACCGGGACTGTTGTCGCGTGGGTCGGGTACGTTCATCACCCTCGGGAGTACCGCCGCTAGCGGCCTGGGAGCGGACATGGCCGCTTATGCGATCAGCAAAGCCGCCCTGCATGCCTGGCACCGGTGTTTGGAAAAAACCATTGCCGGTAGTGACCTCCGCAGTTTATTACTAGTGCCGGGGCCGGTACTAACCAGCTCGTGGGACGATCAGGCGGACCGGCCGGAGCGAATGCTCACGGCAACGGGGGTAGCGCGACGTGCGATCGATTTTCTGCGACTGGCGCAAGTGGGGGAACGGGCTACCGTTGAATTGAACCCCTGAAGCTCACCTCACCATGCACGCCCATAGATTTATTTCCCATGCCTACTCTTCCGCCATTTGTCAACTATCGTGCCCTGGGCTACTCCCCGCAAGTGAGTAATCAAAAAGCCGGGGAATTTTTCAAGCTAATGGACTTGCGCCGTAGTGTGCGGGTGTTCTCCGATCGGGCGGTCCCCCGGGAAACGATCGAACAGATTGTCCTTACGGCCGGCACAGCGCCTTCCGGTGCGCATAAGCAGCCATGGATTTTCTGCGTGGTCAGTTCCCCGGAAATAAAACAGCAGATCAGAATAGCGGCGGAGCAAGAGGAGTACGAGAACTACCACGGCCGTATGTCAGATGGATGGGTAGATGACCTCAAGCAGTTCGGCACTGATTGGAACAAGCCTTTTTTGGAGGTTGCGCCCTACCTGATCGTGGTATTCAAGAAAGCCTACGATTTGGAGCCGGACGGCAGCCGGGCCAAAAATTATTACGTAAACGAGTCCGTAGGCATCGCCTGCGGTTTCCTCCTGGCAGCCATCCATGCGGCGGGCCTGATTGCGCTGACCCACACCCCCAGTCCGCTCAACTTTCTGCAAAAGATTCTGGAACGGCCCGAAAACGAACGGCCCTTCCTGCTTATCCCCGTCGGCTATCCCGCCGAAGGGGCCACCGTGCCCGATCTGCAACGTAAGCCGCTGGATGAAATAGCGGTTTGGTACGAGTAGCCGTGAGATTTCCGTCGGGCGGGCCGTTTTGCCCTACCTTTACCGGCCAATATTCCCACCATGGCAACCGACAAACTCTGGCAGAAACCCTACGAACTCGATGCTTACATCGAGTCCTTTACCGTCGGCCGCGACCGCGAGCTAGACCTTCCGCTGGCCCCCTACGACATTCTCGGTAGCCTGGCCCACGCCCGAATGTTGAGCGAAGTGGGGCTGCTATCCGCTGAGGAACTGGCCGCTCTGCAACCCGTATTGATCCGCCTCTACCGGGAAGCCGTAGCCGGAGATTTCACTATTGAGCCCGGCGTCGAGGACGTGCACTCGCAGGTAGAACTACAGCTAACCCGCGAACTGGGCGACACCGGCAAGAAAATTCACAGCGGCCGCTCGCGTAACGACCAGGTCCTGCTCGACCTGCGTCTCTACCTCCGCTCCCGCGTGGCCGGGCTGGTACGCGACCTGGCCGGTCTAGTGGAACAACTGCTCGATCTCAGCGACCGGCACCAAGACGACCTCCTGCCCGGCTACACCCACCTACAGATCGGGATGGTGAGCAGTTTCGGTCTCTGGTTCGGTGCCTACGCCGAAAGTCTGATCGACGACCTGCGCCACTGGCTAGCCGTCTACCAGATCATCGACCAGAATCCCCTGGGTTCGGCGGCGGGCTACGGCTCCTCCTTCCCCCTGGACCGCGACCGCACCACCGAACTGCTCGGCTTCGGCGATTTGGCCGTCAACGTTATTCACGCCCAACTCGGGCGGGGCAAGACCGAACTCTTCGTCGCCTACGCGCTGGGCGGTACCGGTCACACCCTCGGCAAAATGGCGATGGACGTGGGCCTCTACACCAGCCAAAACTTCGGCTTCGTCAAACTACCCGACGAGTTGACCACCGGTTCATCCATCATGCCGCACAAGAAAAACCCCGACGTCTTCGAACTGCTCCGGGGGCGCTGCAACCTCCTCGTCGGCCTCGCGCCGCAGATCGCGCAGCTCACCGGCAACCTACCCAGCGGCTACCACCGCGATTTCCAGTTACTTAAGGAGTCACTCTTCCCCGCCTTGGACCACCTGGCCGCTTGCATCGATATGGCACGCTACGCCACCGGCCGCCTGGAGATCCAGCCCAACTTGCTGGACAACCCGCGCTACGACCTACTCTACAGCGTGGAGGCCGTCAACGAGCAGGTGGCGGCGGGGGTGCCCTTCCGCGATGCCTACCATGCCGTCGCGGCGGACATCGAGGCCGGCACGTTTACGCCGCCGCGCGTGCTGAAGCATACGCACGTGGGCAGTTTGGGTAACCTGGGTAATGACCGGATCCGGGCGAAGCTGGCGGGGGTGATGGGGAGGTTTGGGTTGGAGCGAGCGGAGGAGGCGGCTAAAAAGCTGATTGATTAGCTTGAATTTTTCCTTGTTTTTTGGGCGTGCCCCCGCCCTAGGGGCCGGGGTCGGGCTGTCCGGCACTCTCTCCGGGTTGCGCTCGCGCGCAACCCTGCGTTCAGACAACGCCTCCCATCCCTCACGCTTCGGTCAAGGATAAAGGACTGAAATTTTTTTGCTGCGAATGGGGAAAAATCGGCGTGTGATCCGCGACTTTGCGAATCTGCGGAGCCGGAAGAATTAGCGAATCAGCCGCTCAACTTCACGCACAATATTAGCGGCACAACGGTTTAGCTGAGGGTAATAATACCACTTCCCTACCGGCCCTTTTATCCGGGCCTTGAGTGGTATCCGCCCCCACCCTTCTCCCCCCTATGAAACGACGTATTTACCAGCGCGTTAGTCACCGTTACAACCGCTTCCGCACCAGCAAATCACCCCAATTTAACCTCGTGCTGGGGTTCCTGCTTTATACTATTGGTGGGTTCCTACTGCTTAGCCTGCCCTTCTTCCACAACCTGCCCGTATCCTGGCTGGACAACCTGTTTATGTCCACCTCCGCCATTTCCACCACGGGTTTGGTTACCGTTAGTTTAGCGGACTCCTACAACCTGGGGGGGCAAATCGTCATTGCCGCCCTGATTCAGGTAGGTGGCATCGGTTACATGACCCTCACGACCTACTACCTGCTGTTCACCACCAAAACCATTTCGCACTGGCACCGCAAATTGATGGGCACCGAATTTGCCCTGCCTAAGGAAATCGAAATCAACGATTTCATCCGCAGCGTCATCATTTTCACCATCATCATGGAAGTGATGGGGGCAATCTGCTTCTACATCGGCTTCCATGACGCGGGCATGGCTCCGGGAGAGCGCGTTTGGTCCAGCGTCTTCCACAGTATCTCCGCCTTCTGTACCGCCGGTTTCGGATTGGATAACAACAGCTTTGTTCCCTACCAGAGCGATGTGTTCATTAATACCATCATCTCCGTGCTCGCTATTTCCGGCTCCTTGGGTTTCATTGTTATCACCGATCTGTATTACCGGCTCTCCGGGCGGTCCCGCGCGCTCACTTTTACTACCCGCATGATCCTTACGGGCTTCGTTATCCTGCTCGGGCTGGGCACCCTACTGGTTCGGTTTACCGAACCGCTTGTCCAGGAATCCGGTGGCGGCGGATGGCTCCAGTCTTTCTTCCAGGCCATGACCGCCATGACCACCGTTGGTTTTAACACCGTTGATACCAGTGCGCTTTCCCTACCCATCCTCATGGTCATCATCTTCCTGATGTACGTCGGTGCGTCTCCCTCGGGCACCGCCGGCGGCATGAAGATCACCACCCTCACGGCCATGATCGCCATCCTGTCCAGCCGCCTCAAGGGTAAGGCCAAGGTTTCCTTCCTGGGTCGTCGCATTCCGGGTGAGCGGCTATTCGTGGCCACTTCCATCTTTATCCTATATACCAGTCTCATTTTCCTCGCCACCATTGCCCTCACCTACAGCGAGGCGCAGCCCCTGGAGAAGATCCTGTTCGAGGTGGCCTCCGCGCTCGGTACCGTTGGTCTCAGTGCCGGCATCACCGGCAGCCTGTCCACCGCCGGCAAGGTAGTACTCATCCTGCTCATGTTCGTCGGCCGCGTTGGAGTACTCACCTTCGGTTTCGCCCTGATGGAGCGCAAGCAACGCGATCCTAGTAAAGTAGTTATCCTGGAGGATGATCTGGCGATCTAGCCGGGGGGCTATCTTAATTATGCCGCTAACTAAAATCAGGGAGATTTGACTCAAGGATCGCGATCCCCAGATCACGAAAATAGTCCCACGTAGCGGGTGCAAGCGGGGATGGCCGAGCGCAACAATTTACGCATCCGCGTACCCGACGTGGTCGTCGGGGCCGGTAGAAAGCCATGACTCCCGACCGGAGGTCGGTTGCCTAGCTCGCGCGAGACCGGAGGTCACGCACTATTCGCGGGATTAGAAAATCACGCGGCGCGGGGTCCGTTGCGTGAGGTGCCCGGACAGGGCGGAACGGTAGTGAAGCAGCCCGCAGGGCCGACCGGCAGGGAGCTGGGAGGGGACCGACCCGGCCGGCAGGCCGGGGCACGCCCAAAAAATGACGGCCTCAAGTATAGCCGTAACTGTCTCGGAGCCTATCAAACGAGAGACTGCTTTATACCGCCGCCCGCGCCGGAATGAACCAAACGCCCCCCTCAGGGGTATTCTAAGAAACATTACCTATATTTGCCCCCACAAGGCGGCGATTAAAAAGAGGGAACCAAACGGTTCCCTCTTTTTATTGCCCCCACTAAAGCGAACGATTTGGAAGAGCGCATTGCTAATTTACTGGAAGAAAAGTTCCAAGAGGAAGAGTTTAAGGACTGTTTCCTGGTGGAGATCGTGCAGGCCGGCAATAAGCTGGACGTATTTATTGACAGCGATTCGGGGATTACGTTTCAGAAGTGCCAGCAGGTGAGCCGGTATCTGGAGAACGAGTACCTGGACGTGGATAAGCCGCTGGGCGAGGAATATACCCTGAACGTGGGTAGCCCGGGCGTGGGGCGGCCGTTGCAGAGCTGGCGGCAGTATCCGCGTAACGTGGGCCGCAAGTTGGAGATAAAAATGCAGGACGGTAGCGACCACGAGGGCACGCTGGTGGCCGTGGAACCGAACCAGATCACCCTGGAGGAGAAGGTGCGGTTTAAGGAAGGTAAACGGACCAAGACCGAAGTGCGCCAGACGGTGCTGAACTTCGACGACATTAAAAAGACTACGGTTAAAATATCATTCAAATGATCAATCTAGCGGAAATTTTCAGTGACTTCAGTGCCGGTAAGGCCATTGACCGCCCCACGATGGTGCGCGTGCTGGAGGACGTGTTTCGGACGCTGATCCGGAAAAAATTCGGCAGTGACGAGAACTTCGATGTGATCGTGAACACCCAGAAGGGTGACCTGGAACTGTGGCGCGTGCGCGAGATAGTGGCCGACGGCGAGGTGAGCGACGACCGCGCGGAAATTTCTTCTTCGGAGGCCCTGGCCATTGACGAAGACTACGAGGTGGGCGAGGAATGCTACGAGCAACTGAAATTGGAAGATTTCGGCCGCCGCTCCATCATGGCCGCCCGGCAGACGCTGATCAGCCGGATCATGGAACTGGAGAAAGATGAAATCTACAAGCGCTACACCGAGCGCGTGGGCGAGATGGTGGTGGGCGAGGTGCACCAGATCCTGAAGCGCGAGGTACTCATCATTGACGATGCGACCGGCAACGAACTGGTGATGCCCCGCCAGGAAGCCATTCGCGGTGACTATTTCCGCAAGGGCGAGATGGTGCGCGGCGTGATCAAGGAGGTAGAGATGCGCAACAACAACCCCACCGTAATCGTGTCGCGGACGGACGAGACCTTCCTGGCCAAACTGATGGAGCAGGAAGTACCAGAGATTGAGGACGGCCTGATCAGCATTCGGAAGATCGTCCGTATTCCCGGTGACCGGGCCAAGGTGGCCGTAGAGAGCTACGACGAGCGGGTGGACCCCGTGGGGGCCTGCGTGGGCATGAAGGGATCGCGGATTCACGGCATTGTGCGGGAGTTGAACAACGAGAACATCGACATTGTCAACTTCACCACTAACCAGCACCTGTTCATCCAGCGTTCGCTGACACCGGCCAAGGTGACCAACATCGAACTGAACCTGGAGACCATGCGCGCCAAGGTGTTCCTGGAACCCGACCAGGTTTCACTGGCCATCGGCCGGGGCGGAACGAATATTAAACTGGCCGGGCGACTGACCGGCTTCGAGATCGACGTGTACCGCAACAACGAGGTGGAGATCGACGACGTGGACCTGGAAGAATTTGCTGACGAGATCGACAGCTGGGTCATTGACGAGCTGAAGGGCATCGGCTGCGATACCGCCCGTTCGGTGATCGAATTGAGCACTGAGGAGTTGATGCGTCGTACTGATTTGGAGGAAGAAACGATCTACAACCTGCTGACCGTACTAGCCGCCGAATTTGACGACGTGCGCATTGTACGCGCCACGGAAACCGCGCCAAGCGAGGCAGCGGCCGCCGCCCCGGAAGGGACGGAAGTAGGCGCGGCCACGGTGGTGGGCGTGCCCGACCCCGAGGTGCCCGAGCGGCCCGAGGGAGCGCTGGAAGAGGCGATTGAAATTACCGAAGAATCGAAGGAAGGCACGGCCGGGGAAGAGACGGATGAGGTGCCGGAACTGGAAACCGAAGCCGCCGTTCCCGAGGGAGCCGAAGAACAAGAGGAGGAAGAGGCGAAGCCGAAAGCGAAAGCGAAGGCAAGGCGAAGCCAAAGGCTAAAGCCAAGCCGAAGGCCAAGAAAAAGGCTGCTGACGAAGAGGAATAATATTATCCCTGCCACCGAATACGACGAAAGCACTTTCGCCCCTGGGCGGAGGTGCTTTCGTTTTTTGCGGCCCGATCATGTAACTTGCGCATTAGTATTTGACGCAAGGGAAATCTAGCTAACATGAGGGGATGGAAAGGAAGGAGCCGGTGGCTGCCGGGCTTACTACTGCTTGCGCTGACGGCGGGTACGGCGCGGGGTCAATCGTGCCTGACGGTGGCGGAGCTAACCGAACGGCTCACCCAGGGCCGGGCGGAGTCCGCCCCGTTGAACTGCCCCGGCGGCCTGGATAGCCTGGGCCGTGCCTATCACGATGCCGGGGTGGCGGCCTACCGGGCGGCGAACCTGGCGGAGGCGGCCCAACTCACCGAGCGCGCCCTGCAACTGAAGCGACGGCTGGGCGCGGAGGGCGACTCGCTACTGCTGGGAAAATCTTGTCATAACCTGGGCGCGCTTTACCTGAAACTAGACCGTGACAACGCCGCCCGACCGCTGCTGGAAGAGTCAATTATCATCTTCGATGCCATCGGGCAAATGGACCGCCGGGAATCCTCGCGCCTGGAACTGGCCCGCTACTACGATAAGCGGGGCAACTACGGCCGCGCGAACGAGTTGCTCCGAATGACCCTGGCCGCCGCCGAGGAATACGACCTTCCGCGTCGCGCCGCCGCCGCCTACCTGGACCTTAGCAACAACCTGAACGAGGTGGGCGACCACGCTGCGGCGGCCGATGCCAGCAGCCTGTCCGCGCAGTTATTCACGCAACTCGGCCGGGAAGAAGACCTGGCTAACGCCCGCATTAACCTGGGCGTTGCCCGCTACGCGCTGGCGGATTATGCCGCCGCCCGCGCCGCCTACCAGCAGGCGTTGGATTACTTTCAGCCGGCTAGAGGACTGGGACAAGACCGGAATGCTTTATAACAACATCAGTCTGGTATGCCTGAAGCAGGGCAAGCGCGGGGAAGCCTTGGAACTAGCCCGTTTGGGCACCGAAGTAGCGCGGCTTTCCAGCTCGCCCGTCATTCAGGCGCAGGGGCTTGACAACCTGGGGGAGATCTGGCTGCAGGCCGGGGAGGCAACGGAAGCACTGGCCTATTTTCAGCGAGCGAGCGACCTGCTGCTGCCCCCCACGGGAGCTAGTGACCGCGCTACTAACCGGCTGGCAGAGTCGCGTTTGCTCCAAAGCCCTTACCCGCTGGACCTGCTGAGTTACCTCCAGGATGAGATCCGTGCGGCCGAGGCCGTCTCTCCCCTACCCGATTTAGAGCAATTAGACCGGCTACGGGCCGCCGACCGGCTAATCGATAAGATCCGACAAGAACACGATCACCGGCTGAGTCGCCTGTTCTGGCGTAGGCAGGCACTGCCCTTTTATGAGTCAGCCGTGAGGTTGCTACACCGGGCCGAACGAACGGATGAGGCGTTCTACTTCCTGGAAAAAAGCAAGGCTATCTTGTTGCTGGATGCGCTGACGGCGAGTGACGCGGTGGCCCTCGTGCCCGATTCGCTTACCACCCGATTAGAGCTACTAAAAACTGCCGCCACCCAGGAACCCACCGCCGGCCCCGCTGCCCAGCGAGCGAAGCGGGAATACGATACCCTTCACCAACTGCTCCTCGACCGCTACCCCGCCTACGCCCGCGCCCGCCAACTGACGCCCGTGCCGACGTCGACTGATTACCGCGCCGCAGAAAGCGGCGTACTGGTTCATTTTCTGGTGGGCGATAAGCGGGTGTATGCCTACCGCCTGGATGCGGGGCAAAGCCGCTTGGTCGACCTGGGTGAATCGCGGCAACTGGCTCAACTGGCCGGAACATTTCTTGCTTACTTTCAGGATGACCGGCAGATCATGGAGCAACCCTTCGCCTACGGAAGGGCGGCGGCGGGCCTATACGACTTCTTACTCCGCCCGCTCGATTTGCCGGTCGGCCAAGCCCTGACCGTCGTACCGGACGGCATCCTGAACCAACTTCCCTTCGATGCCCTGTTGACCGATCAGCCGGCGGACGACTACCTAGCAGGTTACCCCTACCTTATTTTGCGCAATCCGGTCCGTTATGCCTACTCAGCATCACTGCTGTACCGAGCGGACCGGCAGACCAATAAGTTGGGAGATGAATGCATGGTACTGGCACCCTTTGCGGGGGCACCGGTAGGCAGCGAATACGCTGCCTTGCCACCGAGTGAATTGGAATTGAGTAGTTGGGAGGATTACTATGCGCCGCTCGTTCTGCGTGACGGGATGGCAAATCGATCGGCCCTTTTCGACCGACAAAAAGGTTTTGGCTGGCTCCACCTGTCTACCCATGCTTTTTCTTCCGCCACCGAGGAAGACCCACGCCTGCTGCTAGGTGACGGCCCGATCTACCTAAGCGAACTCTACGCTGCGAAGTTACCGGCGGAGTTGGTGGTGCTGAGTGCTTGTCGCTCTAACCTGGGCGTGTACGTCCCCGGCGAGGGTATGCTGGGGCTAGGGCGGGGATTTACCTACGCCGGAGCGGGGGGCGTGGTAGCCGGTCTGTGGAACCTGAATGCCGAGGCGACCGGGCGGATAACGGCCGATTTCTATTCCCGCCTGGCGGAAGGTATTCCGAAATACCAGGCCCTGCACGACGCGAAATTGGCCCTCTTGCGGGATCCTGATCTGCCCGGCTATCGTAAGTCTCCCTACTACTGGGCGGGGCTGACCTACTACGGTGACTCGAAAGCTTTACCGGGTCATGGGCGTTATGGAATGACTCCTTACCTCATCGGCCTGGGGGTATTATCCATGCTGTTTTCTGCCTGGTTCTATTTCCGAAAGTCGGCATAAAGTCTCCGAAAAAATTATTCCCCAATGCGTAACTTACTTTTACTGCTGTTGCTTTGCTGCCTCTTTTTCACCTGCCGGAATGACGACGATATGCCCCAAATTACTCCCAACCCCGACCCACCCCTCACCTACCTCGCCCTGGGCGACAGCTACACCATCGGTGAAAGCGTGGACGTAAGCGAGCGTTGGCCGGTACAGTTGGTCAACCGCCTGGAAACCGAAGGCGTACGTATTGCCACCCCGACCATCGTGGCCCGTACCGGCTGGACGACTTCGGAGCTCCAGGCCGGCATTAGCACGCCGCAACCTGAGCTCCTCCTTATGACTTGGTTTCTCTCCTGATCGGAGTAAATAATCAATTCCGGGGGCTTTCGCTGGAAGAATATGCTGCGGAGTTTCGGCAACTCCTGAATCAGAGTATCCAGTTTGCGGGGAATGACCCGACAAAAACTTTTGTGGTCTCCATTCCGGACTACGCTTTTACACCATTTGGCAACGGAAACCCTAACACAAGCATGGCCATCGACACCTTTAATGCTACGGCCTCCGATATCAGTACCGAACTCGGAGTTGCGTTTATCAACATCACCCCCATCAGCCGGGAAGGGCTGGCCGACCCTAGTTTGGTTGCCGGCGATAACTTACACCCCTCGGGCAAGCAATACGCCCGCTGGGTAGACGAGCGAATCCTGGAAGTGGTGCGCGACTTGCTCAATCAGTGATCGGTAGCACCGACGCCCGGTAGCTCGATATTTTCCTGACGGGTGAGTAGGTTCTCCTCCCATGCGCTACTCTGCGCTTGCTCGCGGATATAAGTAAATAACCGGGCCAATTCCTGCCGGTCGAGCGGGTTAACAGTATTGCGGCGGGCATCGGTAAGCAGGGCGGCGATTTCCTCGTCGATCAGGTGGGTGTAGCTCAGGTACTGGCCCGCCTGTAGCCGTAAGTTGAGTAGCATCACTCCCATTTTGCGGATCATCGTCATGTCTGAGGCGCAGTACTGGCGTAGCTCCTGCATGATAGTACGCAGGATTTCCTCGAAGGTGGTGCGGTTATAGTAGACCACGGCCCCATCCTTTCCCTCGTAACTATTGTAGAGGGGGATGCGCATAATGCGGGCCAGGATTTCCGTAATCAGGTCGATAATCTCCAGCGCGGTACCGGGGTCGTTGATTCCCGGCGACATCGCACGCAGCGCGATCTCCACCAATTGCTTGAGCCGGGGCAGGTACCAATCGTCCGTTTCGTCGGAAAGCAAATGGATTCGGTCGACGAACTTTTCGGCTTCCTCGCGGCTCAACCGCCGTTCGACGCGCACCAGCGGTAGTCCTTTTAGCACATAAAAACTGCGCGATACACAGACATAGACCCGTGTGTTGAAATCTTTTGACAGATCCGCCAACTGTTGGTAGTGCAGGGTATCGAGATAGCCCGAGCGGCCGGCCGGCAGTGCATACCACTGCTTAACATCCTCCGGAAGAGTCGTTTCCCGATAAACTTTCGAGGCATTTTCCACCCGGTCAATATCGGCCAAAGCCTCGTGGTGCACTTTAGCCATAATGGACCCAATCTGGACCCGCGTGGAGATAGAATTAATAAAGAAAATAAACACCCCCAGGCAGCCCACCGTAAACAGGGCGCACAAAAAGATGGTAAAGGACGGCAGGTTGAAGTAGCCGTCCTTGGTAGAGATGAAGGAAAGCGTGATGAGCGAAAAAATGATCACGCCCAAGTATATTCCGAGTACGATCTGCTGCTTCCGCTCCCGGATCAAGCCAGGCAGCAAGCGCGGCGACAGGCTGGAAGCCGCCTGGTTGAGCACGATCATAATCATCGAAAAACTGAAGACTGTAAGTGAGATTAATCCCCCGATGATCGTACTCAGCAGGGTCCGGGCGGTATCCACGCTGTCCACTACCAGGAAGGGCAGATCGGAATTTACGAACCATGCACTCAACCCCTGCTGCTCATAGTAGCGGAGGAGTAGGCCGAGGATCGTAAAAATCAGTGCCGTTACTACCGGAATAAAAGCAATACTCCCCGTTACCAGTCGGTAAAATCGGATAAAGCGAGGAAAAATATTAGCGATCATTACGACTGATTTCGGCGAGTTGATTCAAATTATTTTCTTCCAAAACCCGCGCACTCTCTATCACCGTCCCAAAACGAGAGAGGAAGTTTTCCGGCTCGAAAGAAGCCAACTCCCGCAGACTTACTTTATGCAAACTCTCCGCCTCGCGCAAGAATAAGGGGTGTACTTCGCGCTCGGGAGCATTACGCAGTCGCTCTATCATTCCCTCTTCTAATTGGGTCAGTTCTTCAGGGAAAGGTAGGTTCTCACGCTGGGTAAATTGGTAAAGCTGATTGTAAAACCGCCGGTAGGCCACTTTCGACCGCTCGGCGTAATCCTTAACGGGAATGGAAAGGTTATGCAGCTCGGCCGCCTCGCTCAGGGCCATCCGGTACACCAGGCGCGGAACGTAGTAGCGCAGCAGATCACTCATCAGGCGGCGTTGCGTGGCTAGGTCGGAATTTCGAGAAATGGTATCCCTACCCGTCGTTACCTCTGGATGCTGACTTAGGTCAATGGTATGTGCCTCCGTCGTCTGACGCAGACTGCCCTCCTCCTCACAGGCTGAAATCAGGAACAATGCTAACAGTAAAAGCAGTACACGCGTCATAAAAATCCTTTACCAACCGAACCGGTTTGACTTGCTAACGGCTACTATTCCCGGTAGTTCGCGGATACCCCCTGCGGCCGGGGCATAAAAAAAGAGCAGCTAAACCCCCCACGGGTCGCTGCTCAATAGAAAAATGGGTTCTAGACAAAAATTACTCTCACAAAATCAAAATCGTTGTCAAACGAAGGAGAGTCAAAAAGGGCTGAGGTGTCAATCAGGGTCTAAAAAAGGGTTTTTGGCAAAGGCCCTAAAAAGGGGGGAAATAATGGATGTGGGCATTAGGTGTTCAGCTCCCGCGTGAGCGGAAACAAGCGAATGGATCGGAAAAACTGGTAGGAGTTTCCTACAGCACCAGGCTAAACAGCCAAAGGATAAGCAGGAAGCAGATCAGGGATTTCATGTTCCGGGTGTGTGGCAAAACTACTCGTCAAATCAACTGAACCGGGTTCTCAGCCGGCCGAAAAGTTTGTTAATGAGGTTTTAAGCGAGTGCTTCAGGTGAGTAATAAAGGGGTGTTTGTCTTGTTCCTTCCAAAGATGGGGGTCTTACCACCATAGTTGCAACTGGCTTAACGTCGCATTAAGAGTTTTCAATCCAAAAAGCCCGATTTTAATGTTGCCCTAACGATTAAAGTGTGACTTTGCCGCCGGGCGTCACGTCCACGTTCAAAATTTTGACTACAAAACTGGCCGTCGGCCCGTCGCGCAGGCTCGGTTCCATGGCGTCCCGCAGGCCATTCATTACGGTCGGATACTCACCCCGTACCTGGGTGGTCAGCTCGTTGGTGGCCACCTCCAGACCGGGCACGGCCCGCAGGCGATGGATGAAGTCAATAATGGGCGGCTCGTAATCGGCCGTCAAAGGATAGTAGCTGATGTCAATCGAAACGATCATGGCAGTATTTTCCCCCTCTAACGCCGCCGCCGATATTTTCAGCCGCCCGGCGGGTATATATCGCAAACCGAAACCTTACCTTACCGTCCGCCCACCAAAATTTCACCTCCCGTGTACGCAATTGGCTACGACATCGGCTCCTCCAGTATCAAAGCCGCCCTGGTGGAAATCAGGGGCGGCCGCGTGATCGCCCGCCGCCGGGAACCCGCCGGCACCGAAACCCCCATCGACGCCCCCCGCCCCGGCTGGGCCGAGCAAGATCCCGAATCCTGGTGGCACCACGTCTGCGCCGCCACCCGCCACATCCTCACCGAAACCGGCATTGACCCCACCCTCGTCCAGTCCGTCGGCATCGGTTACCAAATGCACGGTCTGGTGCTGGTCGATGACGATCTGGCCGTCGTTCGCCCTGCCATCATCTGGTGCGATTCACGGGCGGTAGACCAGGGTGAAACCGCTTTCCAACGAATCGGCCCCGACCGCTGCCTCGACCACTGTCTCAACAGTCCCGGAAATTTTACCGCCGCTAAACTCAAATGGGTGGCCGAAAACGAACCCGCCGCCTACACCCGCACCCGCCATGCCATGCTACCGGGCGATTTCATCGCCCTGCGACTCTCCGGCAACGCCGGCACTACTATCGGCGGACTAAGCGAAGGCATCCTCTGGGATTTCCGGCAGCATGCTCCCGCCCGCATCGTCCTCGACGCCCTGCAACTGGACGCCGCCAAACTGCCGGAACCTCGATCCAACCCCGGCATCCAGGCGTACGTTTCCGCCGCCGGGGCCGCTGCCGCCGGGCTGACAGAAGGAACCATTATCGGCTACCGCGCCGGAGACCAACCCAACAATGCGCTCGCCCTCAACGTACTCGACCCCGGCGAAGTAGCCGCCACTGCCGGCACCAGCGGAGTGGTTTACGGCGTTACCGATCGGCTGCTCCACGACCCGCTCCAGCGCGTCAATGGTTTCGCGCACGTCAATCATACCGCCGCCGCACCGCGCATCGGGGTGTTGCTCTGCATCAATGGCGCGGGTAGTCTTCACCGCTGGCTCCGCGAGCAGGTTTGCGGCCGCAACCTCAGCTACGCCGAAATGGAAACCGCCGCTGCCGCCATCCCCACCGGATCCGACGGACTCAGCTTCCTACCCTTCGGCAACGGGGCCGAACGAATGCTACAAAACCGCAATGTCGGCGCGCATCTGCTCGGCCTCGACCTCAACCGCCACCGGCAGGCACACCTTATCCGGGCCGGCATCGAGGGCGTCGCTTTCGCCTTCGTCTACGGTATGCGCATCATGCAAAAACTCGGCATCGACCTCGGCACCATCCGCGTGGGCGACGACAACTTGTTTCAGAGTACCATCTTCTCCACTACCATCGCCGCCCTTACCGGGGCAAAAATCGAGGTCTTTCATACCACCGGTGCCGTCGGCGCGGCACTGGCCGGTGCCGCCGGCGCGGGTCTGACCGACGATCTACGTGCCTCCCTCAGCCAACAGCGACCTACCACGATCATCAGCGCACCGGCCGATATTACCGCTTACGAAACGGCTTACCGCCGGTGGGAAACTCGGCTCGATCACCTGCTTAAGCTACCCGAGTGAGCTTTCTAATTCAACTCGTTTCCCATAACCCTGAGATTTTGGGCGTGCCCCCGGCTAACGCCGGGGTCGGTCCCTTCCCCGCTCCCTGAACGGTCGGCCCTACGGGCTGCCGCCTCCCGCTAAGGCGGGACCGGCCCGGTCCAGGCACCTCACGCACTACTTTCGGCCAGCAATTAATGCTTGTCTTTAACTCATCTCCATTTCCCTTCCGCTAACCTTCTAACCATCCACTACCGATGAAAACGTATTTCCCCTCCGTATCCACAATCCCCTTCGAGGGCAAAGATTCGGATAATCCGTTCGCCTTTAAATACTATAAGAAGGACCAGCGGGTAGCCGGCAAGTCCATGTCCGAACACTTTCGCTTCGCAATGGCTTGGTGGCACACCCTCACCAATACCGGTGGCGACCCCTTCGGCGTGGGTACGCAGCAATTTCCCTGGCTCCAGTCGAACGACCCCGTACAGCAGGCCAGGGACAAGATCGACGCCGGTTTCGAGTTCATGCAAAAGCTGGGCATTGATTACTACTGCTTCCACGACGTGGACCTGCTCTCCGAGGCCGGGGCCGATCTGGTTACTTACCGCAAGCGCATGGACGAGGTGACCGACTACGCCAAAGAACGCATGGCCGAGACCGGCCTAAAGGTGCTCTGGGGCACCGCCAATCTCTTCAGCCACCCCCGCTACATGAACGGCGCGGCCACCAACCCCGATTTTCGGGTACTGGCCCACGCGGGTGCCCAGGTACGCAATGCCATCGACGCCACCATCAAACTGGGCGGCGAAGGTTACACTTTCTGGGGCGGCCGCGAGGGCTATATGTCCCTCCTCAATACCGACCTGCCCCGCGAGATCGAGCACCTGGCCCGTTTCCTGCACACCGCCCGCGATTACGCCCGCGCCCAGGGCTTCACCGGCACCTTCTTCATCGAACCTAAACCGATGGAACCCAGCAAGCACCAGTATGATTTTGACTCGGCCACCGTTGCCGGTTTTCTCCGCCAGTACGACTTGATGGACGACTTCAAAATCAATATCGAGGTCAATCACGCTACCCTGGCGCAGCACACCTTCCAACACGAGATCGCAGTGGCCGCCGGTCAGGGCCTGCTGGGTAGCATCGACGCTAACCGCGGCGATTACCAAAACGGCTGGGATACCGACCAATTTCCCAATAACGTCATGGAAACCACCGAGGCCATGCTGGTCTTCCTCGAAGCCGGCGGCCTCCGGGGCGGCGGAGTCAATTTCGACGCCAAGATCCGCCGCAATTCCACTGATCTGGAAGACCTCTTTTATGCCCACATCGGCGGCATGGATACCTTCGCCCGCGCCCTCCTGGCCGCCGATAAGATTCTCTCCAGCAGCCGCTACCCCACCCTCCGCAAAGAACGCTACGCCGGTTTCGATTCCGGGGACGGCCAAGCCTTCGCCGCCGGCAAACTCTCCCTCCAAGACCTTGACCGCATCGCCGCCGGCCAGGGGGAGATCCCGCTTACCAGCGGTAGGCAGGAATTATTCGAGAATATCGTAAATCAGTACGTGTAGCAAAGAGGGTTTTTCAGGGTATGGCTTACCCCAAAACCGATAGCGTAGTCCCACCCGATGGAACTACGCTATCATTTTTTTGCCCTGCCCGCGTGAGGTGCCTGAAGGGGCGTTAGCGCACGAAGTGCCGAGCGAACAGCGAAGCCCGGAAGGGACCGGCCCATTCCGGCGACAGCCGGATGGGGCACGCCCGCTAGAAACAACTCCCGTCGAAGAAACTCTGGGTGGACGGGTCGAAACCGATCACCGGATCATACTGCGTACTAAAAGCGCAACTATCCAGCAATTCCGGAACGGGCTGCCCGCTGATGGCCTCGCAGGGTAGGCTGCAGACGGTACCGCTGAAACCCCGGGTGATGCTGTCGCTGAAGGTGACAAAAATATTGAAGGTAAAAGATGCGGCGGGTATGCTGTCGCCCACCATACCGTCCCAACCCATAAAGTTGGCGAAATCGGTGATGGCGTCCGCCTGAAATACGGTACTGAAATCCTGGTTGCTGCGAACTTCCATCAGGTCCAGGCGAATGATGTTGCTGTCCAGGATCGGGAAGAAAAAATCACTGACGCCATCACCGTCGGGCGAAAAAGCGGTGGGAACATAAATACGGCTAGTGCCGTCTGAAAAATTAACCGGAGGGCTGACGCAGCAGGTGGTAATAGTCGAATCAGGTTCGAGATCATTGTCTATGGAAGTGGCAGCGAAAGCCACTAGCGTCAGTGGCAGCAGCGCGTAGCCGGCTAGTTGCCGGGCGGCCGGCAAGCGCAGTAAAAAACCTTGCGGCTGCTCCAGTACTCGCCAGGAGAGCGGCAGGATGAGGAAAGCCAGCAGATCGGTATAGTCCACCATCCGGACCAAGTGTAATGCGCCGAAACCGTTGATTAAATCGATGGCGGGTTGAGAAAGCGGCGATTTCCACCAGGTGAAGAAACACACCGTAAGGCCGAGACAGAACACCGTGCTTCGGCCGGTAACAAACCGCAGAAAAAGCGGCAGGATGAGTACGCCCGCAAAATCGGATAGCTTGCCGGTGAGGGCGTTGCCGTAAGCGGCTTTGAACACATGATCGTTTAGCAGCAGAAGCAACAGACCGCCGACGAAGACGCTATTGAGCAAGTACGCGTGACGAGAATTGGTCATAACAATAGATTTGGCGAGGCGGGTAAAATTAAGAGCGTGTCTAAAATGGTCGGACGGAACCGAACAGCAGGCAAGACGATCAATCACTGATCTGGCGTTGGCGAATGAGGTGCTTTATTTTTAACTAGTTGCCGATTGCCGCCGCGCGCGCCGCCGCACGTTGGCTGTCTTCCGCCCTACCGGCCTGCCCGTAGGCGGCCGAGAGGTTCTGCCAGTTGACCGCGACACCGGGGTTGGCCTCCGCCGCTTTTTCCAGGAAAGGGATGGCCTCCTGTACGCGGCCCGCCTGTGCATAGGCGATGCCCAGCAGACGGCTAGTTTCCGGGTCGGATTTATCCATATCATATGCCCGCGTGAGGTAGCCGATGGCACGGGCGACGTCCCCCTGCTTCTCGCCGAAATACTTGCCCGCCATTTGCAGGCCGATCCGTTTGTTGCGGGTGGCCGCCTCGTAATCGGGGTTGAGTTGCAGGGCTTGGTCATAGTCTGCCAGGGCACCGTCGTAGTCGTCCAGCAGCAGTTTGGCATTGCCCCGGATCAGCAACGGCTCCTTATATAAGGGGTGGATGACCAGGGCCTCATTGAGGTGGCCGACTGCTTCCTGTAACATCTCGCGGCGGGCGGGCTGCTGACTAGCCGGCAGTTTTTGGTAGGTATCCACCAGTACGCCGCCCATGGCGTTGCGCAGTTTAGCACTGTTGGGGCTGGTATTTATGTCAGTGGTAAATAAGGTGTAGTTGCTCTCCCAGGCGGGGTTGCGAACTACGGTAAGGATGGAATAAATGACGACAAGAGCCGCCAGCGGACCCCAAACCAACCACTTAGATGTGCTGGTTTTCCATTTACTCCGAAAACCCGACCACAGTGCAGCCACCACCACCGCGTAGCCCACGGATGGCATGAAGGCAAACCGCTCCGACATATTGGTGCCTACCGGAAAAACCAGGTTGCTGACCAGGAAAAGCGTACCGAAATAGAGCAGGATACCGAAACCGATTAACCGTCGCTTGGCCGCCGCCCACAATCCAAAACCGAGCAGGGCCAGATTGGCAAAAAAGGCGAGTAGTACCTGCCAGTCGCCCCAGCCCATGATCTCCACGGCACGGGGGTAATAATCATGCGTAAGCGGGGCCGGCATGATCAGCAGTTTCAGGTATTCGCCCAGGGTGAATACGATCGTCGCCAGCCGCTCGCCTCCGCTGAAGGGTACGTAAGTATTACCTACCAGTTTCAAAAAAGGGTTATTGAGCAATTCCATACTCGGCTCGCCGAACGACCAACCCAGCACCGCCGCCCGCACGAACAGGTAAACCACCAGCGCACCCAGCCCGACCGCCGTAGAAACCACCGCCGCCCGCGTCCGCTCGGGGCGAAAAATATAGAATGCGAGCGGAATGACGCCGATAAAGGCCACCGCGTTTTCCTTAGCCAGCAGGCCCGCGAACAGTGCCAGGCCCACGCCCGCCAGCCACTTATTTCCCCCGCCGTCGGCATAGCGCAGCGCGGCGTAGGCGGCCAGCAAGCCGCCCAGCAGGGCAATGATCTCGTCGCGCCCCTTAATATTGGCCACTACCTCGGTGTGCAGCGGGTGCACGGCAAACAGCAGTGCTGCCACCAGGGCCGTGAACAAGGCCGCAGGCACCACCCGCTCCTTGCGACCCGGCTGCATAAAAAGCCGCCGCAGGAAGAAAAAAAGCACCACCGTAGTGAGCGCATACCACAACACATTGAATACGTGCAGCGCGGTGGCGGAGCCGCCGCTGAGCTGGAATTCCACGGCAAACATGGCGAGGGTAAGCGGCCGGTAGCGGCCGCCGGAGACGAGGGCGGCTTTGGATTCGTCCTGAAAAAAGCCGTAGAAAAAATCGTGGGCAAAAATATCCCCGATACCGCCGATACCGCGCTGTACCAGGGCGTTCTGGCTAACGGCCAGCGCGTCGTCCAGCACGAATCCGTGGCCGAAGGTATTAGCATAGAGCAGGATGCAGACGCCCGCCGGCAGCGCGGCCAGGCCCAGCGGCTTGCGGTACCAGGCGCGGGGCGCGGCGGGCTTTGCCGGTTTCGTGGTACTAGTCTGCGGTTTCGGGCGGTTTTTTTTCGGCTTGGCCATATGGTGCGTGCGTGGTTGAAGGACGTAAAAATGGGGCTTTTTTTTGGGATGGGCGTGTCCACGGTTCCGCTATCGCGGCCCGAGGCCGGGCTGTCCGGCACTCTCTCCGCTACGCTTCGTTCAGACAACGCCTCCCATCCCTCACGCGGGTGGGGCACTGGGCGGCGGCCGGCGGCCGCCTAGACGGAAGGTATTGCGTCGCTACGTTGTTATGGTATCCATACGTTTACCCAATCATTGTTTCCGTATCTTGGGCCGCTGAACCAAACCGCCCGCGCACCCCGTGTATTTCCGTGATCTTGTTGGCAACTCCGCTAAGGCGGCGCAACTGCGCGATCTCGTGCGGACGGGCCGGCTGCCGCATGCTACCATCCTCCAGGGGGCGGCGGGCGGCGGGGCACTGCCACTAGCCGTGGCCACGGCCCGCTACCTGATCTGCCTGAATCGTACGGAAACCGACTCCTGCGGCAGTTGCACCGCTTGCCGCAAGAGCGAAAAATATGTCCACCCCGACCTACACTTCGCCTTCCCGACCGTGGGCACCCGCATGGTTTCCGACAATTTCCTGCCCCAGTGGCGCACCGCGCTGGCCGAAACACCCTACCAGGACGTGAACGCCTGGCTGCAACGTATCGGGGCCGAAAATAAGCAGGGCAACATCACCAAGGAAGAATGCGACGCCATCGTGCGCAAGCTTAGCCTGATGACCTTCGAGAGTACCTATAAGGTGTCGCTCATCTGGCTGCCCGAGTATTTGGGTAACGAGGGTAACCGCCTGCTCAAACTGATCGAAGAACCGCCGGACAACACCCACTTCCTGCTGGTGACCGAAAATACGGAGCTGATCCTGAACACCATCCTGAGCCGCTGTCAACTGATTGTGGTGCCGCCGCCGGAAGACGAGGCCATTGCCGCCTCCCTTACCGCCGTGGGCGTGGGGGGCGAACGCGCCGCCACCCTGGCCCGGCTGGCCGATGGCAACGTGTACGACGCCCGCCGCATGGCCGACGGCACCGATAGCGATGACGACAGTAGCGAATTGCTGCGTGACTGGATCCGAATCTGCTACCAGGGCAGCCCGGTGAAACTGGTGGCGTGGACGGATGACTTTTCCAAGCGCGGCCGGGAAAGCCAGAAATACTTTCTGCGGTACGCTTTGTACTTTTGGCGGGAGTTACTGACGTTAAAGTACGTCGGCAACGCCAACGGCACGGTTCGCCTGCGACCCGCCGAACTGGATGCCGCCGACAAACTGGGTAAACTAGTGGAACTGGACGCCATCGGGGATATTACCGGAATCCTCAATGACTGCATCCGCTACGTGGAGCGCAACGCTAACCCGAAGATCGTTTTCCTGGATGCCGGCATCCGCATACACCGCGTCCTGCGCTATCCCACCGCTACGGCGGCCGTGGAAAGCAGCCGGGCCTAATTAAGCGTCCGTCGATCCGCCCGAGCGGGGCTAACCGACGGACCGAATACACGACCGCCTCGCGTAACGGGAATGCCCGTAACCGAGCCGCCGTACTATAATAGAGAAAAATGGGATGTGACGCCTGTGGAAAAACCAGTGCCGACGGAACCCCGCGCGGCTGCGGTAGTAAAGGCTCCTGCGCAACCGGTAGCTGTAACCGACTGAGCACCTACGATTGGCTGAGTGCCATGGACGTGGAGGACGCCCGCCCCTACCACGTGATCGAAGTGGCCTTTAAGGAAGGCTGCGAAAAGAACTTCTACCGCATGGACCCCGCCGCCGGCCTGCTGACCGGTGATTACGTGGCCGTGGAGGCCAAGAACGGCTACGATATCGGCCGGATCACCCTCTCGGGAGAGCTGGTGCGGTTGCAGATGAAAAAGAAGCGGGTACAGGAAAAACACGTGCACCACCGCGTACTGCGGCTGGCGAACGGCCGTGACCGTGAAAGGATCGAGGAGGCACGGCTGGCGGAAAAAGCCGCCCTGGTGCGCGCCCGCGCCATTGCTTATACCAGTGATCTGAAGATGAAGATCAGTGATGTCCAGTACCAGGGTGATCTGCGCAAAGCCGTCATCTACTATACGGCCGACGGGCGGATCGATTTCCGGGACCTGGTGCGTGCCTTCGCGACCGAATTTCGGATCAAGATCGAGATGCGGCAGATCGGGGCGCGGCAAGAAGCCGGGCGCATCGGCGGTATCGGCAGTTGCGGGCGGGAGCTGTGCTGCTCTACCTGGCTGACGGATTTTAAGAGTGTCAACACCTCCGCCGCCCGTTACCAGAATTTGGCCATCAACCAGGCCAAGCTATCCGGCCAGTGCGGCCGCCTGAAGTGCTGCCTCAATTACGAATTGGATACCTACGTGGAAGCCATGTCGGCCTTTCCGAAGCGGGCGGACAAGCTGAAGTTTACCAATGGGACGGCCGTGCTGGTGAAAACCGACATCTTCAAGCAGCTGATGTACTACACCTACCGCGAGGGACCACGCGGCGGGCTTTTTGCCCTGCCCGTAGCCCGGGTACACGAGGTGGTAGCCCTGAATAAGAAGGGAGAGTTGGCCGCCAGCCTGGAGAGCCTTGCCCACGTCTCGCCCACCGACCCCCACGAGGATGCCTACAAAGACGAGCTAACTGGAGCCGTGGAGCTACCACCGGAAGAAAAGCGCCGCCGTAAATCGCGGTCGAACCGCCGGCAGCGGGGCGGCGGTAAAAAGCCCTCCGGCCAGGGGAATGACCCGACCGGCAGTGATAAGTCCTCTTCGCCCGGCAAATCATCACGGTCGCGCAAGCGGAAGCTGCGGGGCAAGGGTGGCAATAGCGGCGGCGGTAATGCCGGGGCGAACAACCCAGGTGGGCAACCCGGCAATCAGGGCGGCCGGAACAAGGCAGGCGGCGAGGGGGGTAGCACCCAGCCCAAGAAAAAACGCAACAACCGGCGGCGTAAACCGAAATCCGACAATTAACCATCCCGCCCTGCTTAACCTTTAGCCGCGTGAGGGGTTAATTTGCCGTCCTTTACACCCACGCACTGCGCGCAAAAATTTGCTATGACTTACGATCTCGTTATTATCGGTTCCGGCCCCGGCGGCTACGTGGCTGCGATCCGCGCTGCCCAATTGGGCCTGAAAACGGCCATTGTGGAACGCTATAACTCCCTGGGAGGCACCTGCCTGAACGTGGGTTGCATCCCCAGCAAAGCCCTGCTCGACTCATCGGAACACTACCATAACGCGGCCGAGAAATTCGAGCAACATGGCATCAAGCTGGACAACCTGGCGGTGGATATGCCGCAGATGATCAAGCGGAAAAACGAGGTAGTGGCCCAAACGGTGGGCGGCGTCGGTTTTTTGATGAATAAGAACAAAATTGACGTGCTGTACGGCCACGGCACCTTTCTGTCGCCGACCAAATTGCACATCGCGATGAACGAGGGCGATGACCAGGAGATCGAGTCCAAAAATTTCATCATTGCCACCGGATCGAAGCCGATCGCCCCGGCCATGTTCAAGTATGACAAGAAGCGGGTGATCACCAGTACCGAGGCGCTGAACATCACGGAAGTGCCCGAGCGAATGGTGGTCATCGGCGGCGGCGTGATCGGCCTGGAGCTGGGCAGCGTATACGCCCGTCTGGGTTGCGCGGTTGAAGTGGTGGAGTTCCAATCCAGCATCCTGCCCACGATGGACAGCGACTGCGGCAAGGAACTGATGCGCGCGCTGAAAAAGATCGGCGTGAAGTTTCACCTCGGCCACAAGGTGGTGGACGTGGAAGCCAAGGGCGAAAAGGTGACGGTGAAGGTGGAAAAACGCGACAGCGATAAAGCCTTCGAAATCGAGGCGGATTACTGTCTGATCGCCATCGGCCGGCAGCCGTACACGGATAATCTGGGCCTGGAAGCCGCCGGCGTGACCCTGGACGAGCGCGGCCGCGTGCAGGTAGACGAACACCTACGCACCAACGTGCCCAACATCTACGCCATCGGCGACGTGATCCGGGGGGCCATGCTGGCCCACAAGGCCGAAGAGGAGGGCGTGCTGGTAGCCGAGCAACTGGCCGGCCAGAAACCGCACATCGACTACAACCTCATTCCCGGCGTGGTCTACACCTGGCCCGAAGTGGCGGCCGTGGGCCAGACCGAAGAGCAACTAAAGGAAGCGGGCGTACCCTACAAATCCGGCAAGTTCCCTTTCAAGGCCCTGGGCCGCGCCCGTGCCAGTATGGATACGGAGGGCATGGTGAAAGTACTGAGCCATAAAGATACCGACGAGATTCTGGGCGTGCATATGGTGGGACCCCGCACGGCCGATATGATTGCCGAGGCGGTGGCGCTAATGGAGTTCAGGGCCAGTGCGGAAGATGCGGCGCGGATGAGTCACGCCCACCCTACCTATACGGAGGCATTTAAGGAAGCCGCGCTGGCGGCTACCGAAGATCGGGCTTTGCACATCTAAATCCGAGCGATATAGAATACGGCAGGCGGCCGGGGAGTGATTACTCCTCGGCCGCAAACGTTTCAATGGTCAGCATCCACTTCTCTACCCGGCTAAGCGTCTCGCCCATCTGATCGCGGAAACGATTGATGGCAACCATGGCATCGGCTTCTTCATGGCCGGCAATGAGATCATCGCGGAGTTGGTCGATCTGACCGGTTTGGTAATCGATAATGGCGGAATAATCTTCCATATCGCGACGGATCGTGGACAGACGTTTTCGCTCCTGTTCCAGCGTTTCGCGGGAGCGACTGATGGCGGTACTGTCCTCGCCATCGGGTCGGCGGGTTAGTAGCACACTGTACGTACTATCGGCAAGCCGCTGAGTAGCGGCCAATTCTTCGGAAGCAATGGCCCATTTTTCCTCTAGGTCGGCGGCGGTTTCCACAAACTGCGCCTGCGTGTCGCAGGAGGTGAGGAAACCGAGTAAAACCAGGGGAAGAAGGAAAAAAAGTGGCTTAGTAGTCATCAAAAGAATTAGTAGTAGGCTGTCCAGTTTATCGGCCAATCGGCGCATCGTTTTTTGCACTCGCTACTTGATCCCTCACCCCCGGCCCGGCTAATCGAAAGGGTTCCCTTAACCCCTTCCGCCGCGGGGGAGAGGGGAAATTAGACGTAAACAACCATGAAAACCGACACGCGCTTGATTCAATAGATTGGACAGCCTGGAATTAGTAGTATAGGTCCGCCCGGGTACGGGGGTATTCCGGTATTCCTTCCTCAAGGGTGTCCGTAGCCGGATACTCGACCTGGAGGGTACTTGCTTCCGACTGATCTTTTACCAAAATAGCGGGCGCGGCGGCCGGCTCCGGGTCGGGAGCGGGTACGGCACCGGCCTCGCAGGAGAACATCAGGTGCAGGAAGAGGAAGCTAAAAACCAGCCAGACGGCTATTTGTACGAGGGTATTGCGTTTCATGAGTTGGGATGGGATTACTGACAAACTTACAAACAAGGATACCTTATATACGTATGGGCCTTACCCAACGCACCCGACTAAACTGTCATTTGTCGGTAATACTACCCTTTAGCTAACAGAGCGTATCCAAAGGCACACTGGTTCGATTTAACCGGTTGATTAATAACACCATGCCAGTTCGTCCAGGTCAAAGTTCATTTCGCCTACCGTACCCGCCAACAAGATACTGCCGTCGGGTTGCGTACCGACTACGGTCGCCCGAAAAAGAGTGCTGTCCGCACGACGGATAAAATCACGCTCCTTGCCGCTTCCGAAAAGCCGCTGCTCGTAGGCCGCCCTCACGCCGGCCGGATCGGTTTTCAGGCGCAGGTACCAGCCATCCAGGCAACGGCTCAGGGTAGCGATCACGGTTTCCAATTCATAGGTATGGCCGGATACGAGGGCTAATGAACTTGCGCGGTCCACAATTTCTTCTGGAAAGCGCAACTGATTTACGTTCAGCCCGATACCTACGATGGCCGAAGCGAGAAAAGCCCCCTTTAATTGCGTCTCGATGAGGATACCACCCACCTTTCGGTTAGCGATGAAAATATCATTGGGCCACTTGACCGTGGTCGGCACTCCAGCGAGTTCGGCCACGCAATCGGCGGCAGCCAGGCTCACGGCGCGGCTCAGATCGAACTGCTCGGCCACAGCCAGGCGCGTGGGATAGAGCAGGTAGCTGCCGGTAAAATTTGTGCCGGGATCAGCCTGCCATTGGTTGCCCCGACGGCCGCGGCCGGCGGACTGCTCCAGTGCCCACACCAGGCTGCCGTCGGGCGGGGCCGGGGTCTCACGTAGCCAAGCGGCGGCAGCGTCGTTAGTGGAAGATACACGTTCGAGCGGGCGGACAACTTTCCCGACCACCATGTTGTTTTCAGGGTGCATTTAAACAGCTTTGTTGGGTTCGGTGGAACTGGTTTTAACTCCCTTTTAGGAAACTCCGACCCGCTAACTCCCGTTAACAATGCTAAACGGTTTTTACTACCTTTAGGGGCAAGTAATTTTCCATTTCACTTCCTTTTCACGAAATTGACCGCAGTAATTTGAGCACTACCGCAAAACGGGCCACGGCCGCATTCAGCACTCGTCAAGAGTTAGTTCACGAGATTATCGTCGACAGCATCCAGGACATTAAGGGTAAAAATATCGTCCGCCTGGACCTGCGTAAACTCGATGCCGCCCCGGCGGAATTTTTCTTTATCTGCGAAGCGGACAGCAGTGTCCAGGTTAACTCCATCGCCGAGCGCGTTCGCCGCCGGCTGCGTACGGAAGTGGGCGAGGCCCCTTCCAATCCAACGAATTACCGCGAATCGAAGACCTGGATCTGCCTCGATTATTTCGATACCATTATCCACGTTTTTTACCACGAGGCCCGCGAATTTTATGACCTGGAGGATCTTTGGAGCGATGCTGACGTGACGGAGTACGCGGCCGCCTAGCTTTGGTACAATAGTCACCGGGGTTGTATTTTTTCGAGCGTGTCCCCGTCCCTATCGGGCCGGGGCCGGTCCCTTGCAGGCTCCCTATCGGTCGGTGCTGCGCACTGCTCGGTTGCCCTCGCCCCTTCCAGGCACCTCACGCGGGTTGGCACCGCATTATTTTCGCCGCCGGTAAAGTGGTTCTTCCCACCCGTCGAGTCCGATCCGGCTTTAGTAGATTTTAATCCGCCCCTACCAACGAATCTACTTTCGGAACGTTACCCTACTAATGTACCCATTCGATCGACGGACCGGGGCAGCTTCGACCGTTACCGCCCTCCGACAGGGGCGGCACAAGCCGTAAGAAAACGATGAGTAATAACAATCAGGACAAGAAACCCTCCGAGGATAAGAACCGGATCAACGGCTACTGGATCTACGCGGCTATTTCCGCTTTCCTGCTCGCCGTGGTCCTCATGGGCCTCAGCCGCACACAGGACAACAAGATCGACCAGACCCGCCTCTACCAAATGTTGGAAGACGGCGCTGTAGCTAAGATCAACCTGGTCAACCGGGAGTACGCGGAAATCTTTATCAAGAAGGATTTCCTCAGCCGGGAACGCTACCAGGATGCCGCCGAGGGCGAGTTTAGCAGCGACCGCTACCAGTATATCCTCCCTGTAACCGATCCGATCACGTTCAGTAGCTTCCTCAGCGAGGTGCAGGAAAACCTCGATGTCCCGCTCCGCGATCGCATTCGGGCCATTGCGGTCAATAAGACGGACTACCTGACCACTATCCTTAGTTGGGTCATCCCCATCGGTCTGGTAGTGCTGATCTGGATCTTCCTCATGCGCAAGATGGGCGGCGGCGGCGGTGGTCCCGGCGGCCAACTCTTCAATATCGGCAAGAGCAAGGCCACGCTCTTTGACCAGAATGCGAAGGTAAACATCACCTTCGCCGACGTGGCCGGTCTGGATGAGGCCAAGGAGGAAGTGATGGAAGTCGTTGACTTCCTCAAAAACCCCAAAAAATATACCGCGCTGGGCGGAAAGATTCCTAAAGGCGTACTGCTGGTCGGCCCTCCCGGCACGGGTAAGACCCTGCTGGCAAAAGCCGTGGCGGGCGAGGCGGGCGTTCCCTTCTTCAGTATGTCCGGTTCTGATTTTGTAGAGATGTTCGTGGGTGTCGGTGCGAGCCGGGTACGCGACCTGTTTAAGCAGGCCCGTGAAAAAGCACCCTGCATCATTTTCATCGACGAGATCGACGCCATCGGGCGCACCCGCGGGCGTAATGCCATGCAGGGCGGCAACGACGAACGCGAAAACACCCTCAACCAGTTGCTGGTAGAGATGGACGGTTTTTCCACCGACAAGGGCGTAATCCTGATGGCGGCTACCAACCGGCCCGACGTGCTGGATTCGGCCCTCCTACGCCCCGGCCGCTTTGATCGGCAGATCGGGATCGACCGCCCGGACCTGAAGGGCCGCGAGGCGATCTTCAATGTTCACCTTAAAACCATTAAGATTGCTGAAGAAGTAACCGCTGAGATCATGGCTGAAATGACGCCCGGATTTGCCGGTGCAGAAATCGCCAATGTTTGCAACGAGGCGGCCCTGATCGCCGCCCGCCGTAACAAGAAAGCCATCGAGGTAGAAGATTTCGTCTACGCCTTGGACAAAGTAATCGGCGGCCTGGAAAAGAAGAACAAACTCATCCACCCCGACGAGAAGGAAATCATCGCCTACCACGAGGCGGGCCACGCCGTTTGCGGCTGGTACCTGGAACACGCCATGCCGCTGGTGAAAGTGACCATCGTGCCGCGCGGCGTAGCCGCACTGGGCTACGCGCAGTACCTGCCCAAGGAGCAGTACATCACCCGCACCGAGCAGATGCTGGACCAGATGTGCATGACCTTCGGCGGCCGCGCCGCCGAGCAGGTGGTATTCGGCAAGATCAGCACCGGTGCCCAGAACGACCTGGACCAGGTGACCAAGATGGCCTACGATATGATCACTATCTACGGCATGAACCCCGAGGTGGGTCAGGTCAGTTTCCACGCCATGTCCCAGGGGGTTTACCAACGCCCTTACTCCGACGAGACCGCTACGCTGATCGATCAGCAGGTACGTGCGCTACTGGATAAGGAGTACCTCCGCGCCCAGCAGCTATTACGGGATAAGCGCCCCGAAATGGAAATTCTCGCCAAGACCCTCCTGGAAAAAGAGGTACTCACGAAAGCCGAGTTGATCAAACTGATCGGCCCCCGCCCCGTGGATGCCGAGCCCGGTAGCCAGGAATGGGCCGGCGTGGTGGATAATAATGACGATACCATAATGCCGAGTGAAAACGGTTCGCGCCTGGATTAAAGGGTAGGCGAGAATGAGACACCGGCCCCGAAGTAGAACTTCGGGGCCGGTGTTGTTTTGGGGCTAGAGAGAAGGCAACAGAAGAGCTATTTATCCCCCAAAAGCAAAAGGGTTCCCGCCTCCGGCGGGAACCCTTTTTGCGTAAAGGAAGGTACACGAATAAAAAATGTCAATAGAGCCGGGTGTCCGTTTTGCTCATTGGGGAGCGCGAGTCGGTTTAGCGGACCACGTCGATGCTGCCGATGCCGAGGGCACGGCCGGAGCGATCGTAGACAGCTACCCAGTAACGGCCGCCGGTCAGGTTGGCGGAAAGCAGGAGGTTAGCCACGCCGCCGCCCCGCAGGATGGAGCGGGATACCTCGCGCCCGATGCCGTCGTAGATGCGGACCTGGCGATCAAAGGCCGTGGGGGCCAACCCGTTCAACTGAATGGTGCTACCGGCCCGGGCGGGGTTGGGAGCTACCAGCAGGCGGGCGGGGTCGTCGTTGACCAGGCGGCGCAAGCCCACGGGGATAAACTCTTCCTCGACGGTGTGAAAGGTGGTGTTGGTAATGACCGGCTCGTTGAAGTCGAAGTAGATGCCGGCGGTATTTTCCATCCGGGTGCCGAGGGGAAGATCGGCACGGGGGCGGATGCGGTAGGAAATGGCTCCCTGCGAACCGGCTACGTTGGTGAAGCTATCCACCAGATTGATCTGGGGGAAGGTAATGGTCAGCATCCGGCTGCTGTCCACGTCCACGCGGTAATCATGGCTGGTGGAGGTCATTTCCAGCGTACTGAGGTCGAATTCCGGCTGGATCACGTCGCGGATAACGACGGTGAAGGCCGTATCGGTACCGGTATTCTGAAAGCGGACGGTGAATTCCAGCGGCTGACCGGGGCGGATGTAGTGCTGGTCGCCGTAACCCCGGGGCGAGGCCTGCTTGTCGTTGGGATCGTAGGCACCGATGTTCTGGAGGCATTCCTCGTCGAGCCAGAACACGTCGTCGCTGGAGGGAAACTGGGTCAGAAAGCCGGTGGAAAAGGTACCGTTGGGCTGATCGGTACAGCCTTCCACGCTACCGGCGGGAAACATCAGGCCTGGGTGGCCGGGTTCCTGCATGGCTTCCAGGCGGTAGGTGGAGCCGTTGGCGGGGAAGGTGACCTCGACGAATTCACTGGGAGCGAGCGAGGGGCTGTCCACCACCTCGCGGATCATGACGCCGTCTTCGATAACGATGTAGGCCAGCGGCACCGTCATGGCACCCGTGCCGAGGTTGGAGATCCGGAAACTGACCTCGTCGCCGTCGCAGTTACCGGCTGTTTGGACGCTGGCACCCATCCAATCGGCACTGGATGGCACCGGGCAGGGTTCGTCGGGGAAACCGGCGGCCGAGATGCAGTGGGCCTGGCCCAGAACGGCATCGCAGGAAGTAGCGAACTGCAGGTTGATGAAACCGCTTTCCAGAGCCGGCACGTCGCCGAGATCGAAAACGATCTGGTCGCCGACGGTAGTGAAGGGAACGGAGGCACTCGCCAAGCTGACGAAATCGTCCATTGTAAGGGTGATGGTCGCATCCTCGGCGGTGACGGTACCGTTGTTGACGTAGCTGAGGTAGGCTCCGGTAGTGAAGCAGCGGCGCAGAAAGGGGATGGTCAGGTCAACCTCCAGCCGGGCGCACTCGGCCAGGGCCACCACGGGCAGGTTGGCGGAAGCACCGCCGCCGGGGGCAATGGTGACCGTGGGCAGGGGAATACAGTTGGCGTAGAGGCCGCCGGGGATAACGGCTTCGACCTCGTAGGTGCCGGCCTCCAGGCTTATCTCAAAGCTGCCGAAGTCATCGGTGAAGTCGAAGTATGTTCCACTCCCGGTTGTGGAGGTGGCGCGAACAAGGACCTGGCTGAGGTTTTGGTCACCGGCATCCAGCGTGCAGTCACCTTGGTCGAGGAAGACGGTGCCGAAGAGTTGGCCGCAGTCGCCGATAGGATCGGCAATGAAGACGGAGTCGGTGTAAAAGCAGTTCTGCTGAAGGGTCCAGACATACCAACCTACGGATGGGGCGGTGATTTGTGAGGAGTTGAGTATGGGGCCGTCGGGCGTCTGCCAGTCTACGTCGACAAAGTTACCGTTTAACTGGGCGACGAGGAGTGGGCCGAACCCGCAACTATCGGTAAATACGAAGGTATTGGTTTCCGCATTCTGTAGGTTAGTCATTACGATGGAAGCAGTGGCAGTACACTGACCGTTAAGCGTGGTGACCGTAACAATATAGGTTCCCGCTTGATCAGCGATGATCGTACTGTCACTACCATTGGAGATCAAACCGTTCGGCCCACTCCACGAATAATTCAAACCTACGTCGGGGGCGTTAAAGATAAAGGCAGCCAGTTGTCTCTCTCCAGTGATACATTCCAGCGTGTTGGCACCAATTATATCTACAATTAAGGAATCAAGTGTTTCCACAACTACCTCTTCCACGATCGGCGGGCAACCACCCGGATAAGTAACCGTGACGCTATAAGTGCCCGGTGCCAGATTTTCGAGGCAACAATCGGTAGCGCCATTGCTCCACAGGACAGTGGCATCCTGATTAACTTCCACGCCGGCAAAGCCGTTGTCGTAGCCGCAGGTAGCGGGGTCGGTGAAGGGGAAAACAAACTGATCACCGGCAGGAGAGACGAAGACACTATTTATGCCCGTGCAGCCGATAGCGTCAGTAACCGTAATGAAGTAAAAACCGCTGGGAACGGGCGAGATGACTCCATTATCCACCGTAGGGTCGCCGGGTATGTCATAGCTATACGTGTAGGGTGGCGTGCCGCCGGTAGTAGTGAGGGTTATACTACCCGGGTCTCCGGGACAAACCGGGTTAATGGGCGTCGCTTCCAGTACGAAGCTATTATCGGTAGTCACGTTAAAGTCGAAAGAGGCAATACAGCCATTGGCATCCTGTACGATCAACTGATGAGGACCGGCGAAAAGATCGGTGAGGGAATTGCCATTAGGGCTAGATACGGGTAGTGAATCGAGGTGGAACCAAAAATAGGTATAGGGGGCGGTGCCTCCCATGACATCGACCATGAGCGAACCGCCGCTGCCGTTACAGACGGGGTTGACGATGGTAGGGTTGGCGGTGATACCGCACTGGTTGTTCTGGGCGTGGAGGGTGCTGCGCAGCGGCGCGAAGAATAGCAGGGCAAGAAAGCCGTAAAAGAGGGGTAGAAAAAATTTCATAGGATCAGTATTGAAAGGATGAGTGGCAAGAGGGTGAACGGAAGGGTTGACGCCCGGAGGGTCGTTTTTTCGACGGCGGGAGCCGGGGGTGGCTAAACGACCTGACAAAAGTGAGGAGAAAAACAGGCGGAAACAAGTCAAAAAAAACCGGATTGTAACGGACCAGGGATGGGAGCCGGGCCGACCGGAGGGAGGCAGCCCGCAGGGCCAACCGACAGGGCGCGGCGGAACAGCCCGGCCGGACCGCCCGAAAGGGCGGGGCGGGGGCCACCAGCAAGGAGACAAAAATGTCTGATTGTAAATCATAACTAAATAATTAGCATCTTTACCCACTCCTTAAATAGTCCTTTAGCATGAAAAAAAACCTCCTGCGCGGTCTGCTGGACGACCTTTTACCCGCCGAGTGGGCCGATTTAGCAAATTGGCTGGCTTCGCCCGCGCACAACAGCCGTCCCGAACTGGGACGCCTGCTGCGGGAGTTGGCCTGTGACAACGAGACCGGCGTGGAGCGCGACCCCGCCGCGCATCTGGCCGCCGCCGAACCGGACCGGCCGTGGGACGAGCAGCGCTACCGCCACCTGACGAGCTACCTGCTGCGGCAGGCCGAGGAGTGGCTGGCCTACCGGCACTGGCGCACCACCCGCGGCCCCGATGAGTGCCTGCCCGCCGCCTACCGCGAGCGTGGCCTGAATGACCTACTGGACAACCGCCTGCTGCGCCGCCGCAACCGGCGCGAGCGGGAACGAGCCGACCTGATGTATTCGGAAGACGAGCGGCACTACGATTGGGCGTTAGCCACCGAAACCTACCGCCGCACCGCCGCCGGGGCCCGGCGGCGCGACCGTGAACTGCACCCCGCCGAGCGTGAAATGGCCCTGCACCGCTACCTGCTGCGCACCAAACTGATGCAGGCCGCCCGCACGCTAGCCTACCAACGGCTGCGGCCCGATGCCTTCGATATTCCGCTGCTGGAAGAACACCTGACCGCCGCGGAATCGCTGCCGGACGAACCCGACATCTACCTGGCCGCCGCCGCCTGCCGCCTGTACCGCGGCGCGAGTAACGAGCGCGACGCGCACTTTCACGCCCTGCGCGACGGGCTGGCCGCTAACCTGGGCCGCCTGCCCCACGAGGACGCGCGCGACCTGCTGACCTTTGCGATCAACCACTGCATCCTGCGGATTAATGAGGGGCAGGACGCTGCTTATTTGGAGGAACTGTTCGGGTTATACCAGCGCGGCACCGACCTGGGACTGCTGCTGGACCGGGGCCGCATCAGTCCGTTTACCTTTAATAACGTAACCGGCGTGGCCGTACGGCTGGATAAACTGGCGTGGGCCGCCCGATTTGTAGCAGACCACCGCGACCGCTTGCCGCCGGACCGCCGCGAGGAAGTGTACGCCCTGAACGCGGGCCGGCTGGCTTACGCCGGGCGCGAGTATGACGACGCGCTGGCATTGCTACAATCGGCCGACTACCAGGATTTTATCCACCATATGACGGCGCGTTTGCTCCAACTCAAGATCTACTATGAGCGCGGGCAGGATCAGTTGCTGGCCGCCCACCTGAAGAATACCCGCGCCCTGCTGCGCCGCCGGCGCGGCAAACTGGGTTACCACTTGGATAATTACCGCAACGTGCTGCGGCTGACCGACCGCCTGAGCCGCCTGCCGCCCTATGGCGGCGCGGCGCGTACCAAACTGCGGCAGGACGTGGAACGGACCCAACCTCTGACCGAACGCCGCTGGCTGCTGGAGCGGATCGACCGGCGGGGTGCCGGGGATTTTACCTAGTTTTGTAAGATGGATATAAGCACGCCGGCCCGGACCCTGCAGCAGATGCCGAAGTTATCGCGGATACTGTTGGCCGTGGTAACGATCGGTACGATCTCCTTTCTGTTTCCGAGCAATTTGCAGTTCCCCTACGAATTCGAGCGGGGCAGACCTGGCGGTACGAAGACCTGAAGGCCCCCTACGAGTTTGCCATCGCTAAAACGACCGAAGAACTGGCCCGCGACCGCAAGCAGGTATTGGAAACCCTCAGTCCGGTACTGCAACAAGACCCCGGCGTGGCCCGCCGCGCACGGCAGGGTTTCCTGGCGGCCTTTGAGGAGCAGATCGACTCGATGGACGGAGCGGACCAGTTCACGTACGTCACCAATAGTCCGGAAACTTACCGCCTCTACGGCATCGGATTGCTGGACCGGATCATGGATCACGGCATCATCGACTCCGCCGCGCTGTTAGCGTTCAGTACACCCGATCAGGTGGTGACCATCGTGAAGGGGGACGAGGTGCGCGAGCAAATCCTGAAAGACCTCTATACCCCGGAGGACGCCCGCGAATTGCTGGCCGACTCCCTCCCCTACTCCCGCCTGCGTCAGCCGGAGTTTATCTACCCGCTGCTGATTGATCAGCTGCGGCCCAATCTAAGCATCAGCGACTCGTTGACCCAGCGCCTGCGCGAGCAAAACCTGAGCTTGGTGCCGCCCAACCGGGGGCTGGTGGAAAAGGGCGAACTCATCATTAGTAAGGGCAGCATCATCACCGAGCCGATCTTCCAGAAACTACGCTCCTTCGAGCGGGAGTATGAGGCCGACCCCGATAACCAGCGCACGCGCACGGGGGTTTTTCTGGGCTACGTGCTGCTTACGGCCCTGCTCATTATTTTCTTTTTCGTCTACCTGCGTTACTTTTTCCCCGTGGTTTACGGGCGGCTGGGCAAGCTCATTTTCGTACTGATGTGGATCGTGTTGTATGCCTTCCTCACGGCTTTCCTGGACCGTTCGGGTATCCTCAGTCTTTACTTGCTGCCGTTCTGTATCGTGCCCATCGTGGTACGGATATTCTTTGACGAGCGGCTGGCCTTTTTCACCCACATCGTGACGGTGATGGTGGCGGGCCTGATGACCTCGCTGGGTTTCGGCTTCACCTTTTTGCAGATCATGGTGGGCATCGTGGTTATCCTGATGGACGTGGATTTGCGGGATTGGTCGCGCTTTTTCCGCTCGCTGCTCTACATCTTTTTCACCTACGCCCTGGGTTACCTGGGGCTGGAACTAATCAAGGAGGGACGACTTACTTCCGTGGACTGGAACGTATTCGGTTTCCTGGTGGGCAACGTTTTCCTCACGCTGCTGGCGTTTCCGCTCATACCGTTATTGGAGCGGGTGTTCGGTTTCGTCTCGCCCATCACGCTGGCCGAACTGGCGGATATGAACCGCCCGCTGCTGCGCGAACTCTCCCTCAAGGCCCCCGGCACGCTGCAACACAGCCTGCAGGTGGGCAACCTGAGCGAGGCAGCCGCCCGGCGGATCGGGGCCAATTCCCAGCTGGTGCGCACCGCCGCGCTCTACCACGACATTGGCAAGATCAACAACCCGCAGTTTTTCATCGAAAATAACCCCGGCCCCAGCCCCCACGACGGCATGGACGAGCGCGACAGCGCCCAGATCATCCTGGCCCATGTAACCGACGGGGTGGTGATGGCCAAAAAGGCCAAGCTTCCCACCATTATCATCGACTTCATCCGCTCGCACCACGGTACCACGCGGGTAGAGTATTTCTACCGCAATTACCTGAAAAAGCACCCCGGTGAGGAGGTGGACGAGGCTGATTTCCGCTACGCCGGTCCGCGCCCCGTCTCAAAAGAAGAGACCATTATGATGCTGGCCGACAGCACCGAGGCTGCCTGCAAGAGCCTGAAGAACCCGACGGCCGACGAGCTGTACCAGCAGATCGACGATGTGTTTGACTACAAACTCCGAGCGGGCCAGCTGGAAAATTCCCGCCTTAGTTTCAGCGAGTTAGAAGTGTGCCGACAGACATTCCGCTCATTGCTCATGAGCGTGTACCATGTGCGGATTCAGTACCCGGAGGAGGAGGAGTAGTACGTAGTATTTAGTACGTGGTACGTAGTATTTAGACGTTCGGTATTATGTACTAACCTAGGCCGTGCCCGTTCGCCTGACGGCTCACGGTCGGTCCCTTCCAGGCTCGCTGATCGCTCGGCCCCTCCGTTTCACTGCGGGTCTCCGGCTAAGCGCCGGCCCTTCCAGGCACCTCACGCGGACTGAATTATTTTCAGCAGCGCCTCATTCAGCGTTTTGATCGCCCCCTTGATGTCCCATTTGCCCGTATCGCGCACTTCCACGTAGTTGCTGATGGAGCGCAAGTGCAACGGCCGTACTTCGGCCTCCAGGCAGGCCAGCAGAAAAGCCGCGCCTTCCATGCTGGAAATTTGCGCGGCGGGGAATTTCTTGCGCATCCGGTCGATGGAGATTTCGCTGCCTAGTATCTTATTGACGGTATAACCCTGGCAAACGGGCAGATCAAGCGGCAGTTCATCCAGGTCCGGTACGTGCAGGATGCCCTGCTTATCGTAGGGTGGGCCGGGCGGGTAGCCCATTTCCGTGATGGTCAGTAGGGTACCGTCGGCTTGTTCCGCGCCCTGGTCGGCCAGGAAGTCGGAGCCGATCCAGCGCAGGTCAGTCAGTTGCAGGCTCCGGTCCAGTGCCCCGCCGATTCCGGCCTGGAGGGCGAAGTAGGGGAGGTTTTTCGGGTCCGCCAGTCGGCGGCCTACGCTCAGGGCGGCGGCGGTCATGCCCATACCGGTGATGAGGATTTCAATGGCCATATCCTGGTAATGGTAGTTACCCGGTGAGACTACTTCGGCATTGGCATTCAGCCAATCCAGGGTGGGCTGTATTTCCAGGGTAGTGGCGGAGACGAGGAGCATAATGATGTGGGATGTCTGATGTACGATGTCTGATGTGGGATGTTTTACCGACGAGCGTGGGCCTTTACAGATCAGGTAATTTAGGGCAGCGCCGATGGAGGATGTGGACATCCAGCGGATAACTCAACCCTTCGTCCCCCAAGATAAGAAGTTGATCGAAAAGGACGCTCTGCATCACTTGGAAAGCCCGTATCTTGAGCCGCATGAAGCTACGCGAAAACCTGTCTATTGCGCTGGAGTCCGTCCAATCCAACTGGCTGCGGGCGGTGCTGACCATGATCATCATCTCCTTCGGCATCATGGCACTGGTGGGCATACTGACGGCCATCGACGCGGCGATCTACTCCCTAAGCAGCAACCTCTCGGACCTGGGCGCGAACACCTTTAGCGTAGAGCGGGCCAACGAGGGCGTGCGCGGCAACCGCGGCGGCCGCCGCGGCAAGCGCAGCGAGCGTTTCAGCTACGACCAGGCCATGGAATTCGAAGAAAACTACCGTTTCCCGGCGGAAGTATCCATCTCGTTTAATGCGTCCAATACCGCAACCATCAAATACGGCGAGCGAAAGACCAATCCTAATACCCTGATCTACGGAATCAACACCAGTTATCTTTCCGCCAAAGGATTCGAAGTAGCGGCGGGACGAAATTTTACGCGTAAAGAGGTACTTGAAGGTAGTAACGTCTGCATCATCGGCAGCGACGTAGTCGACGACTTGTTCCAGGGCAACTCCGAAAACGCTGTCGGCAAGTCTATCACCACCGGAGAGATGCGGGTAAAGATCGTAGGCGTAACCGCCGTGCGCGGCAACAGCATGAATCAGTCGCAGGACCGGCGGGTGCTGCTTCCCCTCCAGAGTGCCAAACGCTATTACGGCACCGACAATACCAACTATTTCATCATGGCCGCCGTGCCGGACCCGACCAAGATCGAGGCCGCCATTGCCGAGGCCACCGTTACCCTGCGCAACGTGCGCGGCCTGCGGGCGGGCCAGGAAAACGATTTCACCATTGAAAAAAGCGAGGGACTGGTTTCCATGATTAAGGAAAACACCATCACCCTGCGCCTGGCCGCCGTGGCCATCGGCCTGATGACCCTGCTGGGCGCGGCCATCGGCCTGATGAACATCATGCTCGTCTCCGTCACCGAGCGGACGCGCGAGATCGGGGTGCGCAAGGCCCTGGGAGCTACGGCAGCCACCATCCGCAGTCAGTTCCTGGCCGAGGCGGTGGTGATTTGCCAACTGGGCGGCATCCTGGGCATCATCCTCGGCGTAATGGTAGGCAACCTCGTCGTCATCTTCACCGACGGGGCCTTCCTCTTCCCCTGGCTCTGGATCACGCTGGCCCTCATTGTCTGCACGGCCGTAGGCCTGGCAGCGGGGCTGTATCCCGCCATGCGCGCCGCCGCGCTGGACCCGATCGAGAGTTTGCGGTATGAGTAGGGGCGCGTGGCGTGGTTAGGCCTACAGAGCGCTTGTGCGCTGGTCTACATCAAAACCCGCCAGGGTTTTTAGCCCTGAAAGGGCGGCATAGATCAGCCCAGGATGAAATCCTGGGTCAACGCGCACCATACGCAAACCGCCGCTCCCCGGCAGAGCTGCTTCGCAGCTTTGCCGGGGAGCGGCGGAGATTCAGAGCGGCCTCCCGAACCCAGGGTTTCATCCTGGGTTGGTCGTCTATCTCGCCCCTTCAGGGCTTTGCCGGCGAAGCCTGCTACTGGAGTACGGGCGAAGTCCCCTCGTGTACGCGTAGGCCGAACTCCGAGGAGCCTGCGACGATCACCGCAGGTAATCAAAAGTACCAAAATACCAGACGCGCAGCGTCCTACTAAAGTACGTTAAGTTAACGGCTTCGCCGTTAACTTAACAGCCCCTGCAGCTTCATCGCCAGCCCCATGTCGCCCTTGATCTTCACCTTACCGCCCATCATGGCCATCATGGGATTGAGCTTACCCGAGCGGAGCTGTTCCAGGGTATCGATGGTAGTGGTGATGGTGGTGTCGGCCTCTTTATCCTCGGTGGTGACCTGCGCCTGGTCTTCGGTCATGTCGATGAAGACGGGGCCTTCTTCCACTTGAATCTTGATGGTTTTGCCCAGATTGGGGGCCTTGGCGGCGGACTTCTTTACTTGCGCGACGAATTCTTCGTAGGTTGCCATTGCTTGGTTTTGATCGTAAAGGTAGGTCGCCCCGACAGAAATTTCCCCGGAATACCGGCGTTTCCTTTTGCAAGTCTTAATTTAGCCGCCCTAAAGATCAACCCCGCCCATGCCCACGGTAGACATTGAAGCGCTCAACGAACAAATTTACGCCGACAGCGCGATCATCGAACGGATCGTGACGGAGACCAATAAGGTCATCGTCGGTCAGGAACATATGATCCAGCGGCTGCTGCTGGGCCTGCTGAGCCGGGGCCACGTGCTGCTGGAAGGCCTGCCGGGTCTGGCCAAGACGCTGGCCATCAAAACACTGGCCCAGACCATTTCGGCCGATTACAGTCGCATCCAGTTTACGCCCGACCTGCTGCCCGCCGACATCGTGGGTACCATGATCTACAACCCCACGCTCAACGACTTCTCGGTGCGCAAGGGACCCATCTTCGCCAACTTCGTGCTGGCCGACGAGATCAACCGCGCCCCGGCCAAGGTGCAGTCCGCCCTGCTGGAAGCCATGCAGGAGCGGCAGGTGACCATCGGTACGGAGACCTTTAAACTGGAGGAACCATTCCTGGTGCTGGCCACGCAGAACCCCATCGAGCAGGAAGGCACCTATCCCCTACCCGAGGCGCAGACCGACCGTTTCATGCTAAAGGTCAAGATCGGCTACCCGACCAAGGAGGACGAGCGCATCATCATCCGTCGCAATCTCGGCGAGGGATTCGAGCAGATCAACCCCGTGGTATCGACGGCCGAAATTCTCCAGGCGCGCCGCTCGGTGGAAAAGGTCTACATGGACGAGCGCATCGAGCAGTACATCATCGACCTCGTTTTCGCTACCCGCAACCCCGCCGACTACCAACTCGGCGACCTGACCAACCTGATCAATTTCGGTGGTTCCCCGCGGGCGAGCATCAACCTGGCACGCGCCGCCAAGGCCCAGGCTTTCCTGGAACGCCGCGGCTACGTGACCCCCGAGGACGTGCGTGCCGTTTCACTAGACGTGATGCGCCACCGCATCGGGCTGACCTACGAGGCCGAAGCGGAGAACATCACGCAGGAGGACATCGTGAAGCGGGTGATGAACGTGGTGGAGGTGCCTTAGGCAATGAGTGTATTATTGGATGATTAGGGTATAAATGAGTGATAGTTAGTGCTAGTGAATGATTTTGCTCTCCTTGCGTGAGGTGCCCGGAGGGGCGATAGCGCACGAAGTGCCGAGCGATCAGCGAAGCCCGGAGGGGACCGACGCCGGCCTTAGCCGGGGACACGCCCGGCACTAATAAATATCCATCACTGCCTATACCGGGCAGCTTTTTTGATCTTTAAGAGCATGTCTAAATAAATTAATCGGATAGCTATTAACCTCCTTCTTATATGTTTACCGGCTGCGTATGCCGGCTCGGACCGGGAGGTCTTCGACATTTAAATTTAAACGAACTGATGGACACCACCGAACTCCTCAAGAAAGTACGCCGCATCGAGATCAAGACGAAAGGCTTGAGCAAGCAGATCTTTTCGGGCGAGTACCAGTCGGCCTTTAAGGGGCGGGGAATGTCGTTTAGCGAGGTGCGCAATTATCAGTACGGCGACGACGTGCGCAACATCGACTGGAACGTGACGGCCCGCAGCGGCGAACCCTACGTGAAGGTGTTCGAGGAAGAGCGCGAGCTGACCGTGATGCTACTGGTGGACATCAGCCCGTCGTCTTTTTTCGGGTCGGTGGACCAGATGAAAAATGAACTGATTGCCGAAATTTGCGCCGTGCTGGCCTTTTCGGCCACCACCAATAATGACAAAGTCGGCCTGCTGCTTTTCTCCGACCGGATCGAAAAATTTATTCCGCCCAAAAAAGGTCGGCAGCACATCCTGCGCATCATCCGCGAACTGATCGACACCCAACCCGTGGGGCAGGGAACGGATATCGGGCAGGCACTCCAGTATTTTGCCAACATGGTGAAGAAGCGGAGCATTTGCTTCGTGCTGTCCGATTTTCTGGCCACCGACTACGACAAACCGCTGCGGATTGCCGCTCGCCGGCACGACCTGATCGGCATCCACCTCTTCGACCCCCGCGAGGAGGAACTGCCGCCGGTCGGCCTCATCCGCGCCCGGGATGCAGAAACAGGGCACCTGCAATGGATCGACACCAATCGTCGCAGCGTGCGCGAGCAATATGCCGCCTGGTTCCAGGAACAAGTAACCTATTTTCGGCAAACCTTTGCGCAGAGCGGGGCCGACACCATTTCGATGCGTACCACCGAATCTTACACCAACGCCCTGCACCGTTTTTTTAAACGCCGCGCCTGACCTATGCACCTATTCTCCGCTCCTTCTTCTCGTTTACTCCCATTGCTGTTCGGCTGCTTCCTGCTGGGCACGGCCTCGCTGGCGGCGCAGCGCAACCCAGTCGTTTTATCAGCCAAAGTGGACAGCACCCGCCTGCTCATCGGCTCGCCGGTTAACCTGGACCTCACCATCACCGCGCCCACCGGCGCGGTCACGGAAGAACTGATCCTGGGAAAACTGCCGAAAGCCAAGGGTTTGGAGATCGTGGAAGTGCAGCCGCGCCTGACCGTGCGCGACAAGCCCGACCTGCTGGCCACGCAGCGCATCCGCCTGTTTACCGCCACCGATACCGGCCTGATTACCATCCCCGTCATCGGCCTGCCCTACGAGTTGGACGGCCTGCGCGACACCGTTTATTCCTACCCGATCAACCTCAACGTCAGCCTGTTGCCGGTGGCCGTCGACGATGAATTATTGGCCAATCGGCCGATCATCGAAGAGCCGCTGGACTGGACCGATTTGTGGCCCTTCTACCTCGTTTTCTTCGTGCTGGCCGCCGGATTTACCGCCTGGATGCTCTACCGTTACCGCGCCGAGCGCAACCTGCCCGTGGTGCGGGAAGTCTCGCCCGCCCACGAACTGGCCCGCGAGCGACTGGCCGCGCTGGAAGGCAAGCAGCTCTGGCAGGCCGGCCGCCTACGGGAATTCCAGACCGAACTCAGCCTGATCTTGCGCCGCTACCTCCAGGACCGCTACGCCGTGGACGCGCCCGAAATGGTGACGGCCGAGATCGAAACCGAACTGGCCCGGCGCGGTCAGGTCACCGGCGACCAGCGCAGCGAACTGGCCGAACTCCTCCGGTTGGCCGACCTGGTCAAATTCGCCCAGGCCACGCCCGACCCCGGTATCCACCAGCGCGGCCTGGAGCGGGTGGCCGCCTTCGTGGACGCCACCCGCATGACCGAGGAGGAAGTGGCCGAACTAAAACGCGCCGCCGAGGCCGCCGAACTGGAGCGCAAACGCGCCGAACTGGAGGCCCGCAAGGCCGCCCGCCGCGAGCGGGGCGCACGCATGACCAACCCGCTCTCCGGCCGCCCAGCACCCATCCCGCGCCGCATCCTGGCCACGGTGGTCGACCTGCTCGGCCTCATTGCCCTGCTCTATTTACTCGATCTGGGCTACACGGCGGTCGGCAATTATTTCTTCGGCGCAGGCAGCCAGCCGGGTTGGTGGGCCGTGCCTGCCGCCGCGCTTTTCTTCGTCGTCGTGCTGGCCGTACCGCCCATTTTGGAGGTCTTTTTCGGCGGCGGTCTGGGCAAACAGCTATTCGGCCTCCGCGTGTATCAATCGAGCGGCGGCGACATCACGTTCCAGCAGGCATTCACCCGCCGTTTCTTGCGCTGGCAGTCGCTCCCGGTGCTACTTTTCGGCAACCGCCGGGCCATTCTTCGCCGCCAGGTCGCCCTGCCGCACGACCGGCTCACGGAGACGTCGGTGTTCTATAAGTAGCGAATGTTTTGGGCGTGCCCCGGCCCGGAAGGGCCGGGTCGGTCCCCTGCGGGCTTCGCTGATCGCTCGGCACTACGTGCGCTAACGCCCCTCCGGGCACCTCACGCGAAATCACCGGTGTTTTTCCACCGATCTTATTTGATCGCCCCGCACCGACTTCCGTGAAATAAGTCTACCTTTGCGGCCGCTAACGCTCCCATTTCCATGCAATCTTACCTTACGCTGCTCCGCGATACGCTGGAGCGCGGCCGCCCCAAGGGCGACCGTACCGGCACGGGCACCCGCTCGTTGTTCGGCTACCAGTTGCGCCACGACCTCTCCACCGGCTTTCCGTTGCTGACCACCAAGCGCGTCCACTGGAAATCGGTGGTCTACGAGTTGCTGTGGTTCATCTCCGGTGATACCAATATCGCCTACCTGGTGCGCAACGGCGTTAATATCTGGAACGAGTGGCCCTTCGAGCACTACCTGCGTGCCACCGGCCGCCCGAAACTGGAGCGTGGCGGCACCGCCTGGAAAACCGCCCTGCAGGATTTCGTGGAGCAAATCAAGACCGACGACAAGTTTGCCGCCGAGTGGGGAGAGCTGGGTCCGGTCTACGGCAAGCAGTGGCGCAATTTCAGCGGCGTGGATCAACTGACCGAGGTACTAAAGGAGATCAAGAAAAACCCCGACTCCCGCCGCTTGGTGGTTTCCGCCTGGAACCCCACCGACCTGCCGGAAATGGTCAAGGCCGGCCTGCCGCCCTGCCACGCCCTTTTTCAATTCTACGTCGCCGACGGAAAATTGTCCTGCCAGCTCTACCAGCGGTCGGCCGACGTGTTTCTGGGCGTGCCCTTCAATATCGCTTCCTACGCCCTGCTCACCATGATGACGGCCCAGGTCTGCGGCCTCCAACCCGGTGATTTCGTGCACACTTTCGGTGACGTACACCTCTACAACAACCACGAGCAGCAGGCCCGCAACCAGCTCAGCCGCACACCCGCGCGAGCTACCCACCGTGAAATTGAACCCCGTCGTCAAATCCCTCTTCGACTTCACTTTCGACGACATCGAACTGCTCGACTACCGCCCCCACCCCAAGATCAGTGCCCCGGTGGCGGTGTAGGATATTTATTCACGAGCGCAGAACTTTTCAAACCGCCGCCGGGTTAGCCAACCGGATATTTCGATCGGAAAGAAAATTCATCTTCATTCCGTTTGGATAATTCCCGCGCACTGCCTTACCTTTGCGTCTCGTTAGCAAAAACGATGATTCCTTAGCTCAGTTGGTTAGAGCATCTCACTTTTAATGAGAGGGTCCTGGGTTCGAGCCCCAGAGGGATCACTACCAAAAAGCCGCCCCGCAGGGAGCGGCTTTTTTTGTGCCCCTACACCAAAAAATCGTCTCCTACCCCGACCTGCCCATTAACAATGGCATTGATCTTGGGCTGAAGAACGAAAACCCCGATGATCAGCACGTAGATCAGTAGGGAGTAGCCGACGTACTGCGACCCACGGGCCGGCTGGCCGAGTTCGACGGAGCGGATGGTTTTGCCCAGGAAATAATAGAGGTAGACCGTTGCGGCTACTAATAATAAGGAGAGTCCCATGATGCTGAAGAAGAAGGCAAAAAAAGTGGAGGGGTCGAAGCCGGTATTACCGAAGTCAGGACCGGTGTCGATGATGCTGGAAACAAAATTAAAACTAACCAGACCGATAATAATGACGAAGACCCACGGCAGGATCATGGCGATTTGAAAGGTGCGCAAATTGAGTCCCTGGGTGCCGGCGGGCAGGCGGGGGTGCAGGCGATTACCCACCGCCCACATCCAGCACCACTGCGTGAGGACGGAAAGCAATAGCAGTGCTACGGATAATCCGATTAACCCGCTGTAATCCGCCAGGAAGCCGCCAAAATCCGGTGGGGTGGACGTCACTTCACCGCTGCTCATATCGGCCTGCCACGCGGGTTCGGCGCCTAACATGATGGGAATAATTAACTGAACGAGGAGGGGACCGGCAATGATGGCAAGGCAAATTTGCCAGTGCTTGGCGCGGAGTAGGAAGTCCATGTGGAAAGAGTTATAAGTGGTTAATTCTAAGAGTGTGTCTAAATTTTTACTTCCTGATAACCAAGCATTTGAGAGCTTGGCGTCATAAAAACTGACTTACGCAACCCGCTATGCGCGCACCACGAGTAGCCGCGAAGCGAATCATTGATCCTCAGTTCTTAAAAATTTTAGACACGCTCTAAGCCGGTCCGGGAGCGAACGGAGGCTGACAAGATGGGGAAAACTTTCGGCAAGCACAAATTAATAAGCCCGGATGGAATCTATTATAGACCAATGGGCAATCCGACCGGACGGTTAAACCCGCGTTAAAAGGGGTAGGCAAGTGCGCACGGTAGATCAATTGCACTTACCTTATCGGTTCTAATCACCCACTCAATCCCTCAACCACTCTGATGCAAATTCGCTACTCCTTATTCAGCCTGTTGCTCCTGTTCGCCGCCGCCCTGCCCGCGCAGCTGATGATGACCAACCCACAAAAACAATCCGACGATCACCGTTACCGCGACTCCAAGGGGTCGGCCTACCTGCTACCCGATTTCGGGGCCGGCACGGTGTATGCAGCTAACGGGGAGGCCACGCCCGTGGAAAAAATGAATTATAATGCCGAAAGTGGACTGATAGAAGTGCGGCGCGGTGACGTGTACATCGAGTTAGTGCCGGCTGAGTATCCCCGCGTGCAGTTACGGCAACTGGATGGAACGGAACGAACGCTGGTTTACGGCCTGCACCCGGTGCTGAACAAGGCGTACGCCGAAACTATCCATGAGGGTAAAAAAGGTACCGCCATCGCCGTACACCGGGTGAAGGAAGAGATCAAGGTGGTCCAGACGCCCGGTAAGGCAACCGAAATGCGTAAATTAATCGATACGACCGAGGACTATATTCTCGTCGGTCAGGATCTGCGCCGCGTACGGCGTAACCCGAAATCACTGGCCGAAGCCCTGGAGCGGGGGGACAAGGAATTAGCTAAAGTGCTGAAGAATGCCGGTTTGAAGATTAAGAAGGACGAGGATTATCAGCAAGCGATGGAGCTACTGCTGGAATAATGGTATTTGTCTCAGCAAATTAGCCGTTGCTGCGTGAGGTGCCCGGAGGGGCGCGACGTAGGAGCGGGTGCGCAGCACCGAGGCGAAAGCCGAAGCCCGAAGGGGACCGGCCCGACCGTTAGGGAGGGACACGCCCCCACCAATAAAAAAAAGCCCCCACCCGATGACGGATGGGGGCTTTTTTAATGGTCAACAGCGGAATTAATTCTCCACTTCGCTAAGACGCTTCTGCACCTCGGCGATTACTTTCTGCTGTTCCTCGATAGCTTTACGGGCGGTTTCCTGATCGCGGTCGTTCTGCTCGATGGCGGCTTCGGCGTCGATAATGGTCTGCTTGGCCTTCTCGATGTCTTCCTGGGCGCGTTCCTTGTCACGTTCCATGCGCTGGAGGTCTTTTTCGATGTCCTTGAGTTCATCCTCCTCCTGGTCCAGTTCTTCCTTGATCTGCTCGCTGGTGAGGACGAGGGCAAAACGCAGCAGCATTTTTTCCGCCTCCACGTAGCGGTTAGGCGTGTTGCGGGGGCCGACGTAGCCGTCGGGCGTAGCAACCCAGACCACGAGTTCGCTGCCGTCGCCGCGCTTCTCTACCTTGCTGTAGATGTCTACATTACCGCCACCGGTCATGGGCACGTTTAGCGTTTCCATTTCCTTGGTCTTGCGGTTGGTTTTGCTTTTTTCCTTGAAGGTATCCTTGGTGTAATCGCTCCATAGTTTTTCTACATCCTTAGTAGCGTAACCGGGTGCGTCCAGCACGAGGGCATTATTGGTGCCGCGGCTCATGGTGCGTTCGGTGGCGGAAACCTGAGCCTGCAGGTGCCCGCCCGAAAGGAGGAGCAGGGTGAGAAATAGCAGGGAAAAAAGGTGGTAATTCAACTGTCGCATGGCGAGGAGTTTTTGGTTGGAGAAGGTGGAAAGGGCAAGGCCCTAACGCAATAAACTTAGGACGGATGACGCCCGCCGCAGTCACGTTGCGGTACAAGATAGGGGATTCCTCCGGTTTACGGGCAAGAAAACCGGCCAATCAGCTACCAATCAGTCTACTTAAATTATCCCAGCAGCGTGTAAATAGCTGTCAGGATCAGGATGATTAAAAAGGCTGACACATTGAAGAGCGGTGACGTATGGAACAGTTCCGGCCGCATGATGATGGCCTTTGCATTGTCTGCCTTCCGATCGGTGAGCAGCAGATAAATCAGGATCACTACCAGCACGATAGTACCGACTCCCGCCAGTTTGGCTACGCCGGGAATATCCTGAAGCACGATCTTGAGACCGGTGGCAAAGGAAGTAGCCAGCAGCGCAATGACCAGCCCGATACGTTGGCGGCGGTCCTGGCGTGCATCGGCGGCGGGAGTAATTACATGGTTGTCCTTCTTTTCGTCAGTAGAGCCGGCGGAAACCGGCATGGCTGTTACACTCCGGGGCTTACCCTCCAGCAGCGAGATCACCACCAGTAGCAAGCAACACATACGAACACGATGGCCATGCGGTCCAGGAACGGCAGCTCGAGGCTGCAGGGCAACATTGAGTAGCAGGGAGAACGGAATGGAAGCCGCCACCACCGCCAGACCGGCGTTGGCCGTGGCCCGCCGCCAGAACATGCCGAACAGAAAGATGGTAAACACCCCGGGGCTGATGTAGCCCGTATACTCCTGAATAAACTGGAATACTTGCCCCAGGCTGCCCAGCATGGGGCCGATGAGGGCACCCACCACCAGCGCAACGGCGGCACTGATCTTACCCACCGTTACCTGACGGGCCTCGGAGGCAGCAGGATTAATGAGCCGCTTGTAGATATCCAGCGTAAAGATGGTGGAGGCACTGTTGACCATGGAGGAGATGGACGAACCGATGGCCGCCACCAGGGCCGCAAAGGTGAGTCCCTTGAATCCGATGCCTACGTAGTTGCTCAGCACCCACGGGAAGGCCTGGTCGGCCTTATCGATGTCGGCCACCAGTACAAAGGCGGCGATACCGGGAAGAACGGCAAACAGGGGATGAAGAGTTTGAGAAAGGCCGCGAACGCCACGCCCTTCTGCGCTTCGCGCAGACTGGTGGCCGCCAGGGCCCGCTGGATGATGTACTGGTTGTTACCCCAGTAGTAAAGGTTGGTGATCCACATGCCACCGAATAGCACCCCGATGCCGGGCAGCAGTTGATACGAGCTGCGCGCCTCGCCCGATCCGGTATCCGTAAAGGTATCATTGGGTTCAAAGATCATCTCGAAGTGATTCGGGGCCTCCCGGCAAATAGCCGTTGCGATGCCCGCAAAAAACTCGCCATCCCCCACGGCACAGATCACGCCGTAGGCCGCCACCATGCCGCCCACCAGCAAGACGATCACCTGCACCACGTCCGTCCAGACCACGGCCTTCAGACCGCCGCCGATGGAAAAACTGGCCGAGTAAAGTACCAGTCCCAGGATACCGAATACCAGCGGTATACCGAGTAATTGCTCGATGGCCAGACCGCCCAGGTAAAGGACCGAGGTAATGTTGACAAACACGAACAGCGCGATCCAGAACACCGACATGATGGACCGCACGCGGCCGTCGTAGCGTTCTTCCAGGAACTGCGGCATGGTGAAAATCCCTTTCTTCAAGAAGACCGGCAGTAAGAACTTGGCAACGATGATGAGTGTAATGGCGGCCATCAATTCGTAAGCGGCAATGGCCAGACCCAACTCGAAACCGGAGCCGTTCATGCCCATGATCTGCTCGGTAGAGATATTGGACGCGATCAGCGAACCGCCCACCGCCCACCAGGGCAATGAGTTGCTGGCCAGAAAATAGTCGGAGGCCGTGGCGGCCTTGTCCTTATTAGCGATCCAGATACCGAAACTGACTACCGAAACGAGGTAGATGAGGAATACGGTTAAGTCGATGGGTCCTAGTGATCCTAATGCAAATTCCATGTTCGTTGAGCTGGTTAGGGGCACAAGATATAGGAATGTCTGAATTGTTCGCCACATGACGGCAAACATTATCCCGGAGCAGGAATAACCGGTCTTTTATTGGCTAATTTTATCCGCCACCCCGGAAACGGGCCATGCTCAGGCCGTCACGCAGGGGCAACACCAGCACGTCCATCTCCGGGTCGGCACGCAGTCGGTCGTTGTAGTTTCGCAGGGCGGCGGCCTTCGGTTCGGTGGCGGCGGGGTCGGCTGTTTTGCCGTCCCACAGCACGTTGTCGGCCAGCACCAGCGCGCCGGGGGCCAGGCGCGGCCGCAACAAGTCAAAGTAAGCAACGTACTCCAGTTTATCGGCATCCAAATAAATCAGGTCCCACGGGCCGGGCAGGGTGGGCAGCACGTCCAGTGCCTGCCCCCGGTGGGCGTGAATGCGGTCGGCGTAGGGCGACGTGGCAAAGGCGCGGCGGGCTAGCCAGGCCACTTCCGGGTTACCGTCCACGGTGTGCAGCTCCCCACCCGGCGGCAGGCCCTCGGCCAGGCAGAGGGCGGCATAGCCGGTAAAGGTGCCCACTTCCAGTACGCGCCGGGGCCGGTGCAGCCGCGCCAGCCACGCCAGCAGACGGCCCTGTAGGGGGTCGGTCATCATCTGCGGGGCCAGGGTCTTCAGGTGGGTCTGGCGTTCCAGCTCAAGCAGATAGGCGGGCATGGGACCGGCGGCAGCCAGCGCGTAATCCAGATTGGGAAGGTTGGTAGGGTTGCCGCGGGCGTCCATGGGGATCAAAAATCATTTGGTGGCACTAACCAGATTACGCTGTTTTACCGGCTTCAGATTATGCGGGCGTGCCCCCGGCCGTAGGCCGGGGTCGGTCCCTTCCGGGCTTCGCTGATCGCTCGGCACTGCGTGCGCTAACGCCCCTCCAGGCACCTCACGCATTACACCATCCCCAGCAAGCCCCGCAGCCCCACGCTCACCTGCCCCGGCCGGTGCCGGAGGTCATAGCGGACTTCCTGCAGGGCCTTTTCGATCATAAAGGTGCGCAACAGGGTGCGCAGGTCATTTTCGTCTTCGGGCAGCAGGCGGTGGCCGTTCGTAGCCTTGCGGTAGGCGGTGATGAACTCGGCGGCCAGGCAGCGGTAGGTCTCGTCCAGCCAGCCGCGCAGGAACTCGTGCTGATCGGCGCGCAGGCCGGCGGATTGCTGCTCCAGGGCCAGGCCGGAAGCGTAGTGGAAGGACCGCAGCAAATTGGCAATATCCTTCACCGGCGAGCGGCGGAGCCGCCGGTGACTGAATGGCTGGTCGGGGTCACCGTCGAAGTTGAGGAAGATGAACTCCTCGCCCTTGACCGCGATCTGCTCCAACGTCAGGTCACCGTGGATGCGGATCTTATCCGATTCGATCTTGTGATCGAAGATACGCTTGAGTTGCTCCAGCACCTGCTTTTCAGACTGCAGGGTCTGGTCGGCCAGTTCCTGGGTCGCTTCATCCAGTTGCTCGCGGCGGTCACGGAGAAGCTTCATGGTTTCACGAACGCGGCCCTTCAGGCCCGCGAATACGGAGCGCTGATAGTGAAGCGAAAGGGCCTCGGTCTCGAAACCGGCCACCTTGGCTCCAGCCACTTCTTCGTGGAAGGCGGCTATCATGCGGCCCAGGTTTGCGATCCGCACCACGAACGTGGAACCCAGCAATTCCTGGATCAGGTCGGGCATCGTACGGTAAACGACGTGGTCGGTGAGGCCGGTCCGGTCCTGGGGCGGGTTTTCCACGCTCTTGGGATCGGAGGAAGCGCGGGACATCAGCTCTTCGGCGAAACGATTAAAATTGTTCAGCACGTACTCCCAGGCACCGCCCTCGCTGGGGTTGCGGCGCTCGAAGGTGGCCAGGGTAGCGTTGAGTTGCTTGCCCGGCTGAAAGTGCAGGCTGCCGGCCAGGCTGGAACTGTAGGCAAATTTATTGCGGCTCAGCAGGTTCTTGGTTTCCAGGTCGGGCAGGTCGTTGGCGTCCACGCGGCGGTGGAATTTCACGTTGTAATCGTGCGAACTGAGTTGGTAGTACTCCTCGCCGTTGTAGTCCATCGCCAGCACGTGGTTCTGGGCCAGATCCAGATTTTCCTGCGTCAGCCGCTTGAAGGCGGCGGGCGGGGCCAGGTCGGCCAGGCCGTTCAGGATGTCGGCGCGGAAATCCTCGTCGTAGAGTGCGTCGATCAGCACCAGCGGCCGCTCCACGTTACCCAGTTCCAGGCGACCGATCACTTCCTCGCGTTGGCTGAGGTCTTCATCCTCGAAGGTATAATTGAAGGCCAGGGGCAGTTGGATCATCTCGGGCAGCCCCTCCTTATAGGTGACATCCAGCAGCAACCAGGCAAAATTGCGCTGGCCGTCCGTTAGCATGGCGCGGTGGGCGATGGTGACTTTCTCCAGTTGGTCGGCGCGGGGACCGGCCCAGGCGACGCTGGTCAGGTAGGCGGGCAGCAGGCGGTCTTCCAGGGCGCGGACGTTCTTGCGACTGAAAAAGTCGGCCACCGTCGGTGCGTTTAGCAGGGTTTCGTTCAGGATGCGGTGGTCCACCACGTCGCTAGGCACCTGCTCCAGTTGCAGCCAGTAGTAGCCGTAGGCGGCCACGGTCAGGTGGTAGGGTTCGCGGCCTACTTCGCCGAAGAGGTTGCGGCCGAATACCTCACGCACCCGCTGCCCCTGGTAATCGGACAGGTCGAGGTTAACCGACTGCGGGTAGCGGCTCAGGTTGATGATGACCAGGATGGCTTCTTCCCCGAAAGTACGCACGAAGGTCAGGATGCGGCCGTTTTCCGGCGTCAGGAAACGAATATCGCCCCGGCCGAACACCTGGTGTTCCTTGCGCTTGGCCAGCACGCGCTTGGTCCAGTTAAGCAGGCTATTGGGGGTCTGCAACTGGCGGCGCACGTTGACCCAGCGGTAGGAGTACTCGCTGTCGCGGATGACGGGCAGGTAGAGCGAGTGAGGGTTGGCCTCCGAAAAGCCGCTATTCTCGTTGTTGTTCCACTGCATGGGCGTCCGCACGCCGTCGCGGTCGCCGAGGTAGAAGTTGTCACCCATCCCGATCTCGTCTCCGTAGTAGAGCACCGGCGTACCGGGCAGACTCAGGAGCAGCATATTCATCAATTCGATCTTGGCGCGGTCGTTGTCCATCAGCGGTGCCAGGCGGCGGCGGATGCCCACGTTGATGCGGGCGGTCTTGTCCTTGGCGTACACCTGGTACATGAAGTCACGCTCTTCGTCGGTGACCATTTCCAGCGTCAGCTCGTCGTGGTTGCGCAGGAAGGTGGCCCACTGGCAGTTGGGCGGAATGGCGGGCGTCTGGTCGAAAATGTCGGTGATCGGGTGACGGTCTTCCATTTTTACCGACATATACATGCGCGGCATCAGCGGGAAGTGGTAGTTCATGTGGCACTCGTCGCCGTCGCCGAAGTAGGCTGCCGAATCCTCGGGCCACATATTGGCCTCGGCCAGGAAAAGGACGTTGTCGTAGTTCTCGTCCACGTGCTTGCGCAGCGTTTTGAGGTAGGCGTGAGTCTCGGGCAGGTTTTCACCGTTGGTCCCCTCCCGCTCGAACAGGTAGGGAATGGCGTCCAGCCGGAAGCCGTCGATGCCCATGCTCATCCAGAAATCGAGGATTTTGACGATTTCCTCCTGCACGTCGGGGCTGTCGTAGTTCAGGTCGGGCTGGTGGCTGAAGAAGCGGTGCCAGTAGTACTGGTTGGCCACGGGGTCCCAGGTCCAGTTGCTGGTCTCGGTGTCGGTGAAGATGATCCGCACGTCGGGGTACTTGTCATCGGTATCGTTCCAGACGTAGTAGTCTCGTTCCTTGCTGCCCACCGGCGCCCGCCGCGCCCGCTGAAACCAGGGGTGCTGGTCGGAAGTATGGTTGATGACCAACTCGGTGATGACCTGCAGGTTCCGCTCGTGGGCGGCGGCCAGGAACCGCTTGAAGTCGTCGATGTTGCCGTAGGCGGAGGAAACGGTGTAGTAGTCGGCAATATCGTAGCCGTCGTCGCGCAGGGGCGAGGGGTAAAAGGGCAGCAACCAGATGGCGGTCACGCCCAGGTCTTCCAGGTAGTCGAGTTTCTGTTCCAGCCCCGCGAAATCACCGATGCCGTCGCCGTCGCTATCGTAAAATCCTTTGATGTTCAGTTCGTAGATGATGGCGTCCTTGTACCAGAAGGGCTTGCGGCGGTAGTTGCTCATGCGGGGGCGTGCTTTAGTGATGGGTGGCGAGGAAAAAATGGTCGGTCTGTTTTCCAACAGGCGGCCGGCGGGCTTGTGCGCGGCGGGGCCAATTTTACGACATTCCGGGGGAATACCGTTAAAGACCGCCGGAATAGCGCATAAGTCTTCCACTCCCCAATCCAGCCCTCCTCACTTTCCCCGGACCAGGGATGGGAGCCGGCGGAGCGGTAGCGACGAGCCCGCAGGGCCAAGCCGTCAGGCGCGCGGCGGAACAGCCCGGCCGGACGCCGGCGCAGCGGAGCGGAGCCGGCGGGCGGGGGCCACCCCGAAAAACTGAAAATGTTACGGCTTAATTTTCCTGAATTGTAACAACTATTGAAACGCCGCCATCAAGCCATAATTCATCATCCCGCCGCAGGCACGGCCTGCGGTCCCCAAAAACAAGGCTTATGAAATCGTTTTTTACCCTCTTGCTATTCGTTTCGCTACTGAGCACCCTGGCGGCCAACGACATTTGCGGCATCGTGTTGCAAGCCGGCACCCGCACCGCTGATTTCGCGCTGGCCGAACACGCGTACCTGGACCTGGAATACAGCACGGACGAGGCGGCCGGCGTGCGGATATACGTGCTGCCCTTCACCGCCGGCGAACCGTCCCCCTCTTTCGGCGTCAGTGGATCGGGCATTTTTACGGGCAGTGGCGTGACCTCCCCCTTCATCACCATTACGGCGGGAGATCTGATCGTGGACGAAATTCGCGTACGAATCACGACGGCCGATCAATCCGAGATCCTGCGGGAGTTCTTTATTCCCGTCAACTACCATTTCGGAGAGAACGGAGTGCACGACTTCAGTTTTTCCGCCGACCAGAAAATCGGTTCGTTCCTGCTGGGCGAGCAGGTCCAAACGTCCTTCGACTACCAGATCAACCACCCCGGCGGGGCGCGGATTTTCGTGCGTCCTTTGACCAACGGCAGCCTGACGCCCGGCTACACGGCCTCGGGTTCCGCCCTCTATACGGGCACGGGTTCGGTGACGGCCAATTTTGCCATTAATTCCGGCACTAACGTGCGCGTGGACCAACTGCGGGTGCGCATCACGAATGATAGCCAGAGCGAAATCTTGCGCGAGTTTTTCCTTCCCGTCAACTGGTACTGGAGCACGGTGAAGGTGACCGGATTCGGAGTACCGGGCACTAACTTCGTGGCGAATAACGCGGATAAGACCGTTAATTTTTCCTACCAGACGACGGAAGCGGCGGGCGTGCGCATTTTTCCCCGCCCCATGACCAACGGCGAACTTACCCCCCAGTATGCGGCCTGCGGATCGTTGAGCTTTACGGGGGCCGGCAGCGGCAGTTGCAATTTTACCATTACGACCACTAATCAGCGGGTAGACCACATCCGTTTTCGGGCTACTACCCTGGATCAATCGGAGACGCTGTTGGAGCTTCTTTACCCTACGGAACTGTATTTCGGCAACCTGAGGATCGACCGGATCGTCACTTGCCCGCCTTCACCCGCCCGCCTGGCCACCGGCGAGCGCGTGAACAGTTTTTTTCGGGTGAATAACCAGGAAAACGGCCCCGCCCGCATCTTCACCCGCCCGATCACCGAGGGGGAGTTATCCCCCGACTACGCCTCCTCCGGTTCACCGACTTACGGCACCGGGGCCGGCACGGGCGACGACTATTTCACCATTAACACGCAGGGCGTTCACGTGGACCAAATGCGGTTCCGGGTCACGAACGAAAACCAAACGGCAACCTGGGCCGATTTCTACCTGGGCGTGGATTACACCTTCGGCGAAGCCATGCCGGTAGGGGTTGCCTCGCCTACGGCCGCTGACCGAATTGCCTGGTCATTCGGCCCCAACCCGCTACAGTCGGAAGGTAGCCTGCAACTGACCAGCCCGGATAATCAGCGGGTGGACGTGTCGCTGACCGACGCGCTGGGCCGACGGGTGGCCTTCTGGCCCAATCGTCAACTGGCGGCCGGCCAGGCGGATCGACTGACTATCAGCACCGCGCAGCAGCGGTTGAGTGACGGCCTCTACTTTATCCACGTGCGCGGCGACGGATTCTACGTGACCGAGACGATCGTGGTCAGCCGCTAGTTTTAACTCCATATTGCCGTAAATGAAAAAGCGACCTTTCTCACCGGGAGAAAGGTCGCTTTTTTAAAATCCCCCCGGCCTCCGAATGGGGAGGTTAGTTTGGAGACGCAAGGTATTGCGCATCTACCGTTTTCCCTCGGCGGGCAGGTGCAGAATCCGCTCCGTTTCCGTGTAATCCTCGCCGTCGGCCTTGGCCAGTTCGATGGCCTCGGTGGCGGTTTTTACGGCCATTTTGTGCTGGCCGCTCTTCTCGTACAGCCACGCCAGCGTATCCATGTTAGCGTACATTTTTTCCAGTGCGACCGATTGCTTGGCCCAGCCGATCGCTTTTTTCAGCATGGCGGGGTCTTCCACGGTTTCGTAAAAGTTCCAGGCGATGCTGTTCAGCTCCATCGCGCTGTTGCTGGGGTAGGCCTCGTAGTAGGCAACGGCGGCCTTGGCGTAGGTGGCCAGGTCATTATTTTGCTGCGCCAGTACCATCGTAAAGTGCTTGCTCAGGCGGTCGGCCAGCTTGGGCGCGTGCTTTTGGTAGTAGGGCTGCATCTGCTCGGGCGTGGGCAGCAGGCGTTCGCCTTTTTCCTGCATATAAGCGGGGATGAACGTGTTTTGCAGCGTACCCATGTACTGGCTCGCGTCGCCCAGTTCGGCGATGTACAGCTCGGGTTCGCTCACGAACTGTCCGAAGGTTTTGCTCCCCAGCGCACCCGGCTGGGCGGCAATCATGCTCACGACGGCGGGCGATTTCAGGTCGTCCAGCGTGGCCAGGTAGGCGGCGGTTACTTCGGCACCCTTCACCTGATCCATCGCGCCGTTCAGTTCGGCCACGTAGGCCTGCAAAAACTCCGGGTCGCGCTCCCCGGCATCGAAGCGGCGGGCCTGGGCGCCCAGGCTATTCATGCTGGTGGCCGTAGCACCCACTTCCAGTAACTTTTCCACCGGAATGAAGCCCAGGGCGCGGTGTTCCACCTCGCCGTCTCCATTCACGAACAGGTAGGTGGGGTAGGCGCGCACGCCGTACTTCAGCGCCAGGGCCGGGCCTTCACCCGACTCCATGTCGATCTTGGCGTTGATGAAATTTTCGTTGAAATAATCCCCCACTTTCGCGTCGGGGAATACTTTAGCGGTCATCATCTTGCAGGGGCCGCACCAAGTGGTGTAAGCGTCTACGAAGATGAGTTTGTCCTGTTTTTTAGCCTCCTTTAGCAACATTTCCCAGCTATCGTGGGAAAATTGGATGCCGTCGCCCTGCGCGGACAGGTTGGTGAAGGCCAGGCTGAGGACGAATAAAAAGGATAGTAAGCGGATCTGCATACGGTTTCGGTTGAGGTTCGGGCGACAACCCGCCACCCTTCGGTCAGATTAACGCTTTTCTACCGGTGCTGGATGCACGGACCACCTATTAAAACCGCCCCTCCGGCCGCTTTCACGGTCGCTTAACCTTCGCGCCGCGCCGCTTATCTTACCTTTGCCCCGCTCATCGGTTCCACTACCTTATATGTATGCTCAAAAAGATCGACCGCTACATCGCGGGTAAATTCCTGAATACCTTCGCATTCACCGTGCTCATCTTTTCGCTCGTGACGCTCATCATCGACTTCAGCGAGAAGGTCGAGCGCTTCATCGAATCGGAGATCAGCCGCACGGAGATCGTCTTCGAGTACTTCCCCACCTTTTTGCTGTTCATCCTGGGCCTGCTCTGGCCCATTCTCACGCTCATCGCGGTCATCTTTTTCACCAGCCGCATGGCCGGCAATTCCGAGATCATCAGCATCCTCAACGCGGGCGTCAGCTTCCGCCGGCTACTGCGCCCCTACCTCGCGGCGGCCACGCTGCTGTTCACGCTCTACCTGCTGGCCGTCCACTTCTTCGTGCCCTGGAGCAACGCCAAACGGCTGGAGATCGACCGCACCTACTTCAGCAGCAACCAGGACCGGGGGCAGACCCGCAACGTCCACCTCTTCGTGTCGCCGGACACCAAGGTCTACATCAATTTCTTCCGCAAGCGCGACAGCACCGCCCGCGATTTCCGCCTCGAACAGTTCCGCGACAACCAGCTCGTCTACCTCCTCAAAGCCCGCCACGCCGAGTGGGTCGGCTACCCCGACAAGTGGCAGCTCCATAACTACGAGATCCGCACCTTCGACGGCGACAAGGAGACCTTCAAAAGTGGCCTGGGCCAAAAAATGGACACCACCATCAATCTCCAACCCGACGATTTCGTCGATTTCAAGGACGGCCAGCAGTCCCTCGCCACCCCCGAACTATGGGCCTACATCCGCAAGCAGCGCGCGCGCGGCTCGGGCAACGTGCGCAAGTACGAGATCGAGCTGGCCCGCCGCTCGGCCGAGCCGTTTACCATCTATATCCTCACCCTCATCGGCGTCGCCGTGGCCTCCCGCAAGGTCCGCGGCGGCATGGGCATCCACCTCGCCTCGGGTATGTTCATGGGCGCACTCTACGTGTTCATCAGCCGGTTCGCGGCCACCATCACGCAGGGATCCAACCTCCCCGTTTTGCTGGGTATGTGGATGCCGAATATCCTGTTTTTCCTGCTCGCGCTCTACTTTATCAGCCGGGCGCAACGGTAGTTTTTAAGTCGGGTAGTCGGTAGTTGAGTAGTTGCACGTGGGACGAGTACTACCTACTACCCAACTACGTACTACAATACTAACCAGGGCGTGTCCGCCGGCAAAGCCGGCCGGCCGGTCCCTTCCAGGCTCGCAGGTCTGCTCGGCCGCTGCGCGTCTCCGGCTCGGCGCCGGCCCTTCCAGGCACCTCACGCGGAGGGCTGCGTCCGTACTTTAGTAGGCGGCGTTGCAGCTGGTAATTTTGTATTTTAGTATAGGCCTACGCGTACACGGGGGCGGGGTTTTCGCCCGTGCTTTTGGCAGCCGGCGTTGCCGGCAAAGCCCTGAAGGGGCGAGATAGACTAACCCAGGGTGGAACCCTGGGAGCGGGAGGCCGCTCTAAATCTCCGCCACTCCCCCGGCAGCGTTGCTTCGCAACGCTGCCGGGGGAGTGGCGGCTTGCGTGTGGGGCACGTTAACCCAGGATTGCATCCTGGGCTGATCTATGCCGCCCTTTCAGGGCTGAAAACCCCGGCGGGTCTCGTTGAGGCCCGATGCGCCGCGAGTAAAACATCCGTGGACTAACCCAAGAACCATGCGCCAAGCCCCACCGGAAAAAACTCCGTGTAACTCCTTGCCAAACCCCGCGTAACTCCGTGGGCTTCCTCGTTAGCCGTACCATCCCATATGCAAAAAACTTTAAGTAGCTCTACGTTTCCTCTAAGCAATTCTATGGGCTAACCCAGGAAACACGCGCCCCGCTATCACATCCCCGCCGCCAGCCGGTAGTTATTCTCGATAAACCGGAAATCCGGCAACTGCCGGTAATGCCACTTCTCCAGGATGGTGCCGTTGCTCATCAGCAGCAGGCCGGGGTTGGAGCGGATGATGGTCTTGAGCATGATGTCATCGCCGGTGTAGACGGGATAGTTTACATCCAGGGCGGCCTCGAAGTTATTTAGCCGCTCGTAGTCACTGTAGGCCGTCAGGATGCGGACCTGGTGGCCGGCCTCGGCGGCCTGGGCCAGTACGGATAGCAGGTCCTCGCGCCACTTGTCCAGATAGTCTTCCGACCACTGGTAGGTACCACCGGCCTCGCCGCCCTTTAGCTTGTAGGCCACCACCACGAAGGTGAACCCGGGTTCGGAGAGCAATTCGTCGGTTACGTCGTTGCCCTCGGCATCACTCAACTCGAAATCGGTGATCTTGGTGGCCACGATCGTCGGCTCGGTCTTGATCTGGACGATCTCGAATTCTTCCTTCGGGAAGTCCTTGTACTGCTTCAGGTATTCGGCCATCGTTAGTTCAGTCACCTTGCCGGTGGCCTTTTCGGTCATGGTATAGCCCAGCACCTGCACGGCCCCGGCGGCCTCTTCTTCGGCCTGCTTGCGCTCGGCGATATTTACGCCCACCTTGAAGGGGCGGAAATCCTGACCGGGGATGTCCCACACGTAGTTGCTGAAACAGTAAAAAGTGGAACCCACCAGGGTCAGGGCGGCAATGGCCAAACGGGCGGTGGGGGTGAACAGCTTGTGCATTCGCTCGGAGGCAAAGACAAAGACCAGCGCGGGAAGGAGCAGGAAAACGTCCTTCAAAAAAGACGTGCGCGGCTCCAGTTTCAGAAAGTCACCGAAACAGCCGCAATCGGTCACCTTCATATTGGTGGTCTCATAGGCTCCCCAGGTATCGAAGGCAAAAAATGTTCCGCCCGGCTGTACGTAACCCGTCAGGTAGGTAAAACCGGTCAGGGCGGTGAAGAAGGCCACCAGCGCAAAGAAGGCCCAGGCGGTAAGTTTCGGCCACAGGCCTACCAGCAGCATCACGCCCAGCAGTATCTCGAATACGATCATCACCACCGAAAACCCGATGGCGTATTCCGCCAGCCACGGAAAGAGCGGGGCCAGGAAATCAAATGACGTTGCCGCAAACGTGGACTCGAATTCCGCGAAGTACTGCTCCATCTTAAAGGCCGTCCCCATCGGGTCGATCGCCTTCACCCACCCGGAGAACACGAACAGCGCACCGCAGAAGTTCTGCAACAGGCTCACCACGGGGCTTGTCACGCGGTGCAGCACGAACTTATCGAGTGCGGTAAACAGTAAGGCGGCAATCGTGATGCCGATCAGGAGGGTAGTCAAAGTCATGGTCTGGTGGCGTTGTGGGGAAGCGTGAGCGGGGTGCTAACACTTCGGGAGGCGACAAAGATACGCGTCCTCATCGCCGGCTTCGCAGGGGGAGGGTGGTTTTTTGTTAAGGGGGTGTTATTAGATTGGGTCTGGACCGGCTGACGCCTACGATGAACATCCGCAGTGGAATTTTAATTTTCCGGCGGATATTTTGGCGAATGATGCATCGGAGGAGCCGTGGTCGGAGTATATTAACACCCTCACCGCGTGAGGCACCTGGAAGGTGCGGGCGCAAGCCCGCAGCCCGCAGGGCCGAGCGAACAGCGAGCCTGGAAGACGCCGACCCCACGCCCGCCAGGGCTGGGGGCACGCCCAATTCCCACTCCCCCGCCCCAAAACTACCTCCCAACCCCGCCGATTGCCTAACTTCGCCCGCCTATGAGCATACGAGTAGGCATTTTCTTCGGCGGCCCGTCCCGCGAGCGTGAAATCTCCTTCGCCGGCGGCCGTACGGTGTACGATAACCTGGACAAAACGCTCTTCGAGCCGGTCCCCATTTTCGTCGATGCGAACCGGCGGATGATCCTGTTGCGCCCGGAACTGCTCTACCGCGGCACCATCCGCGATTTCTATCCGCCCGCCGATGTGGCCCCCTCCGGGCCGAACAACTTCCAGGTCTACAGCGAAAGCATGGGTCCACTGGCGGTGCCGGAATGGGAGCAACTGGCCAAAACCATCGGTACGCCGTTGCGGCGCGCGGATTTGGCCCAGTACATCGACCTGGCCTTTTTGGCCCTGCACGGCGAGTACGGGGAGGACGGGGAGCTGCAACGCGAACTGGAATACATCGGGATGCCCTATACCGGCAGCGGAGTGCGGGCCAGTGAGATCGGGATCGACAAGGCCCTGCAGAAGCAACTGACGGCCGAGCGGGGCTTTAGCGCACCCGCCGTAATGGTGCTGGAGCGGGAGGATTTTTTAGCGACGGACATCCACGAACTGTTTGCCCGCGTGACCGAAAAATTCGGCCGCCACTTCGTGATCCGGCCAGCCAAGCAGGGGTCCAGTATCGGGGTGCGCATCCTGCGGGAGGACGATGAACTGGAAGACTTCGAGGCGGCGGTGAACGCGGCTTTTTTCCGCGAATTACTGCCCCTGCAGGAGTGGCGCGACCGCAGCCCCTACGACCGCCAGGAGTACGTGCGGATGCTGGTGGACCTGCGCGACGGGCTGGGCCTGCCGCTGGACATCCAGTTGACGCCCGAGCGCCGCCTGACCGTCTACGAACCCGAGCACCTGCTGGAACTGCTGGAGGAAGCGGCGGCGGACGAAAACGGTCCCGCCCTGGTGACGCTGGAGGCCGCGCACACCGAGTCGACCGTGATCGTGGAGGAATTTATCTCCGGGCGGGAGTTTAGCTGCATCGTGTTGCGGACCGAGGACGGCGGCGCGCGCGCCCTGCCGCCCACCGAGATCGTGAAGGGCGGCGAGGTGTTCGACTACCGCGCTAAATATTTGCCGGGCCTGAGCCGTAAACTGACGCCCATCGACCTGCCCACCGAGCGGATCGAGGCCATCCGCCGGGAGTGCGAGCGGTTGTTTACCGAACTCGAATTCGAGGTGTACGCCCGCATCGACGGTTTTCACACGGCCGAAAACGACATTTTTCTTAATGACCCGAACACCACTTCCGGCATGCTGCCCAGCAGCTTTTTCTTTCACCAGGCGGCCGAGATCGGCTTGAACCCGAGCCAGTTCCTGACCTACATCCTCCGCATCTCGCTGCAGGAGCGGGCGGCTACGGATACGACGCGGGAGGCCGCCGGCCTGTTACTGAGCCGCCTGGAACAGGATCTGCTGGTGCGCCGCGATACGGCCGACCGGCTACAACGAATCGCGGTGATCCTGGGGGGAGATTCCTTTGAGCGGCACATCTCCGTTGAGAGCGGGCGCAATGTGTACGAGAAATTGTCCAGTTCGCTGGATTATGCCGCCTTTCCGGTATTCCTGACGCGGGCGGGGGGCGAATACGCGCTCTACCAGTTGCCGGTCAACCTGCTACTGAAGGACAATGCCGACGATATTCGGGAGAAAGTGCTGCGGTTCAATGAGCACCCCATCCTGGAAACCATCCGGCGGGAGTTCGCGGCGGTGACGGCCAAGTACGCCAGTCCGGGCGTCATTTTTTCGCCCCGCCCGCTGTCGTACGGCGACCTGGCCCGCGAGGCGGACGGCGTTTTCATTGCCCTGCACGGTCGGCCGGGGGAAGACGGACAGATCCAGGTGCAACTCGAAGCGCAGCACTTGCCCTACAACGGCTCGGGCGTGCGGAGTTCCAGCGTGACCATCGACAAGTACCGCACCGGCGAGGTGTTGCGTGCGGCGGGCTATCCCACTACGCGACAATTACTGCTGAGCGCGGAAGATTTTCGCCACGGCGAAGAAGCGTTCTACGAGCGCGTGGAAGCCACGATGCCCTATCCGCTCATCGCCAAGCCGGTGGACGACGGTTGCAGCTCGGCGGTGCAGCTCATCAAGGGGCGCACTGAGCTACACGCCTACGTGCGGCTGCTCTTCCGGGTAACCGGTCTGGACGAATCGCGCGCCCGCCGCGAACTGCGGCTACGGATGCAGGACGAGTTCCCGCACAAAAACGCCATTCTTTTCGAGGAGCGGATTACGGCGGCGGGTGCGGCCCATTTCCTGGAGATCACCGGCGGGCTGCTGACGCACCTGGACGGGGAGGGTATCCGCTACGAGATGTTCGAGCCGAGCGAGACGCTGGCGGCGGGGGAAATCCTGTCGCTGGAAGAGAAATTCCTGGCCGGCGAGGGGCGCAACCTTACCCCCGCCCGCCTGGCCGGCGGCAGCCTGAATTACGAGCAGGTGGCCGAGCGCGTCAAAACCGACCTGGAAGGCATGGCCCGTGCGCTGGACGTGGAGGGTTACTGCCGCATCGACGCTTTCGTGCGCGTGTACGACGACGGGCGGGTGGAAACCATCCCCATTGAGGTGAACAGCCTGCCGGGCATGACGCCCGCCACGGCCATTTTTCACCAGGCGGCCCTGGCGGGTTACTCGCCCCACGATTTTATCGCGGCCATCCTGCGCTACGGCTTCGGCCGCGAAAAGCGGCGGGCCGCCGCCCGGCCGGAGTTGGAAGCCAGTGCGGCTACCGCCACCGCGCCGCTAATCGTGCCGACGGCCATGGGGCCGCAAATCACCGAGCCGACCTACTTCGCCGACGCAGACGAAGGCGGGCAAACTCACGCCAAACCCTACGAGCCGGTCCGTGACGACTACGGTAACCGCCCCGCTACGGCGCGTGCCACTACCGTAAAGATGGGCCGCGACGACCCCAAATCGTTCGGCTACTGGCTGGCCTTCCTGCGCTCGCCCTACTGCCTGAAAAACCTGGTGGTGATGGCACTGGTGGGCGTACTCGGTTTTGTTGCGTTCAACTTGTTTCTTTCCGCCTACACCCACCACGGCCAGAGCTTGGAAGTGCCCAACTACGTGGGTCTGAAACTGGTGGATGCGCAGAAGCAAATCTCGCGCGCGGGTTTCCGGATGGAAACCACCGAACGTTTCGTGCTGGATGAGGAGCCGGGATTGATTCTGCAACAGCAACCCCTGCCGCTCTCCCGCGTAAAGAAAAGCCGGACCATTTACCTGACGATTAGCAGTTCCGATGCGCCGCAGGTAGAGCTTCCCCAGTTAATGGGCAACTACAAGTACGAGCGCTACACCCGGATGCTGGAAGTGAAGGAAATCCGCTACGACATCACCGAGGAAGTCTATGACACCAAGCAGGAAGAGGGCACCATCCTCTACTTCTACTATAAGGACCGCAAGATCACCGACGAGGACCTGCGCGGCGGCGTCTCCGTGCCCAAGGGTGCGCGGTTGGATTTCGTGGTGACCGTGCGCCAGACCGGCGAGGTACGGGTACCGGACCTGCGCTGTTTGCTCTATTCCGAGGCCCAGTTCGTGCTGGGCGGCACCAACCTGGTGATCGGCGAAGTGGAGGGCGACTACAGCCGCCGCTCCGATGCTTACGTGGTCTCCACCAGCCCGCCCGCCGGCCAGATGCTGGATGTCGGCGAACCCGTCAATCTTTTCCTGGCCGACAGCCCCCCCGCCGACTGTGATTCCGAAGTGATCGAACCCGAACCGGAGGAGGAACTGGAACCGATCAACCCACCCAGTGGCGGCCTGGACCCCGGCACCGTCCGGCCCGGCGACGTTAATCGGAGGAATACCGTAACCCCGCGGGGTGATCTGGATGGCTTGCCTCGCAGGGATACGACGGGGGGGTAGGCCGCTGAACAAGGTCCATTTGCCTGCGTTAACCCCGCTAAACCGCCCCCGTGAAAAATATTCCACTCTTGTTGCTGCTCCTTGCGGCAGCCCTGCTGCTACCCGCTCATGAATTCTGGTTGCAGGCCACAAAATATCGCCTGAAAATTGGTGAGGAAAGCCGCATCGACGTACGCGTGGGCGAGAGTTATGCGGGCGAATTGTGGAACTACCGCCTCAGCCGGGTGGAACAATTTAAGGTATACGAAGACGCCGGGGGGCGCGACGTGTCCCGGACCGCCCGCGAGGGCGCGGGTGATAACTTGCGGGTAAAATTCGACCGGCCCGGCACCAAACTCATCGCGCTGGAAACCAATAGTGCCTATATTAAACTGGCCGGAGAAAAGTTCAATGACTATTTGCTGGAAGACGGTCTCTATGATGCCCTCCGCCGGCGAAATACCGACGGACTACTGGCTGATTCGGCTAGCGAGAATTATGCCCGTAATATCAAGACCCTCCTCCAGGTCGGCAATCGCCTCACCGACGCCTACGCCACTCCGGTGGGGATGCCGCTGGAAATCATTCCGCTCCAGCACCCCTACGCACTCAAGGATTCCGCCTCTCTCGATTTTCGCCTCCTCTACCGGGGCAGCCGGCCGCCGGACTCATCGTACTGGCTTGGCATAAATGGGGCGACGAGGTCACCCAGGAGCGGCAACTGACCGACAGCCGGGGACGGGTGCGTTTCCCGGTCCGCGCCGCCGGGGTCTGGATGATCAGTTCGGTCACCATGGTACCCAGTGAAAAAGAGGACGTTGATTGGCAGAGTTACTGGGCGTCGTTGACGTTCGGGTATGATTGAGCAGTTAAAGCGAGGCCCGACCCCTCACGCCCCCGGGTTCTCATACAGCTCCAAAATCGCAAACAAATCGTCCAGCGTGTTCGCCTCCTGGATCGGTTTATCCTTGCGCCAGCGCAGCATGCGGGAAAACGCAGGGCAATGCCCGACTTATGACGGCTGGACCGCTGAATTCCCTCGAAACCGATCTCGAAGACATGGTGCGGTTTCACCGACCGGACCGGCCCGAACCGTTCCAGCGTGTTCTTGCGCACCCAGGCGGTCATCTTGCGAAATTCGGCGTCCGTCAGGCCGGAATAAGCTTTCGTGAAGGGCACCAACTCCTCCCCCTTCCAGACGGCAAATGTAAAATCGGTGTACAGATTCGCCCGGCGTCCGTGGCCGCGCATCGCATAGATCAGCACGGCGTCCACCGTCAATGGGTCCACTTTCCACTTCCACCAGTCACCTTTTTTGCGGCCCTGCAGGTAAGGGCTATCGTGGCGTTTCAACATAATCCCCTCGCTACCCAGCTCGCGCGAGCGGGCGCGCTCGGCGGCCAGTTCTTCCCAGGTGGCAAAATTCACCGGGTCCGACATTCGGATGATGCCCGCCGCACGGGCGGCCTCCGTGGCCGCCAGCAGGCGGGCGCGGCGCTCCTCCAGCGGCAGTTTACGCACGTCCTTGCCGCCGTCCTCCAGCAGGTCATAGGCCATCAGCACCACGGGGGCGTCCTTTAGCAGTTTTTTGGTCACCGTTTTGCGCCCGATCCGGGTTTGCAACGCATTAAAGGTCAGCGGATGGTCCTCGCCCCAGGGCAGTATTTCCCCATCCAGCACCGTGCCGTCGGGCAGCAACTCCGCCAGCGGATGATATTCCGGGTACTTGTCCGTCACCAGTTCCTCCCCACGCGACCACACGTACAGCTCCCCGCCGCGCACAATCACCTGCCCCCGGATACCGTCCCACTTCTGCTCCGCCTGCCATTCGGCGGGGGCACCCAGTTCGGCCGGCAACATTTCCAACTGGTAAGCCAGATAAAACGGATAGGGCCGGCTCAGGTTATCCCCCTCGTGGTCGCTGTGGATCAGCTCCTCGAAGGTCGTGTCAGCGGGCGTCCAGTTGCCCATCAGGCGGTGTGCCAGGGCACTCTCCTCTATACCGGTCGCCTTGGCCAGTGCCCGCGTCATCAGCTTGCGCGATACGCCCACCCGGAAGTTTCCGGTGATTAGTTTGTTGAAAATAAAGCGCTCCGAATCATCTAACCCGCGCCAGGCGGCCGTCACCATTTCCCGCCGCTCGTCCTCCGTCTTTTCCGGAAACTGCTGGATGTATTCCAGCCAGTAAGTCAGCGTCTCGGCGTGCCGCTCCACCGGCGGCGGCAAGATCAGCGCAATCGCCTCCGCCAGGTCGCCCACCACGTGATAACTCTCCTCCAGCAACCAGGGCGCGGTACCGCTCTCCTCAGCCGCCCACGCCCGCAACAACCTCGAATTGATTGTCCGTTTGGGCCGCTTTCCACTCAGAAGAGCCACGGTCCACAGCCGGTCCTCGTCGGGGGCAACCTCAAAATATTCGGTCAGGGCAGCCACCTTCACCAACGTCTTATTCGACTGGTCGAGGCGGCGGAACATGGGGGCAAAGTGGTGCAAATTCGGTTCGGTTATTCGTTCGAGCTAATTGGGGCAGTGGTTTTTTGGGCGTGCCCCCGTCCGCTTACGCGGGCCGGGGTCGGTCCCCTACGGGCTTCGGCCTGCGCCTCGGCGCTGCCGCGCGCTAACGCCCCTCCGGGCACCTCACGCAACTATGCGGGGGTGTTGCTATATCCCCACCGGCATTGCTATATATAAGGAGTGGGGTTAGCGGATGTTCTATCCACTAACCCCACTGTTTCCTAAGCACCATTCTCAGCCCGAGCGAATGACCAGTACGGTTCTCAGTAATTCGCCTGAAAAAACTCATTGTAACCCTCGTCCGAACGCGCCTTCAGCACCTCTCGGTAGTTGGACTGCGTAATGGGATACAGTTTGAAGGGTACCGCTTGGTCCAGGAAATCCTTCTTCTGTCGTTGTACACCCTCGTAGTATTTCATCGCATCGGCGGCGTCCTTAAAGCGGCGCATTACCAGTACCGGCGTATCGTTGCCCTCGCCCAGGTAGACGTTGGAGATGCGGATGCGGTCCAGTTTATGGTACTGGTTATTGTATTCGGATACCTTTACCTTAGCGGCATTCAGGTCCACGTCGGGTGAGTTGAAGATGACGATCATGTAATGCAACTCATCGGCGGCGGGGGTAAAAGCACCGTTATCGGTGGGGGCGGCCACACCCGGTATCCGGGTGCCGGTGCCCTCGCCCAACAGGCGGAGGATTTCCTTGGCGCGGGTGGCCTCGGGCGTGTTGTTGTAGCTGGAGATCACCTGCTTGAGGCCGTTCACGTAGGCCTCTTTGCTCTCGGTGTTACCCTTGATCATGGCCAGCAACAGTCCGTAGCGGGGCTTGAGGGGATGCGGACCGAAGAGTTGGCTCACCTCGCTTTCAACTTTACGCTGGGCCTCGGGGTAACGGCCGGCATCGAAGAGTTGGTAAGCCTCGTTGTAGGCGCGGTCGCGCTGGGCCTCCTCATCCAGGAAGTCGTTGACGTAATTCGGATTAGCTAATATCTTACCGAATTTACTATCACGATATTTTTCCAGAATCTTGGCTTTGTATTCCCCCGCCTCGGCGGTATTACCTTCCTCCTGGTGGGCCAGGTAGAGGTAATACCAGCTCTCGGCCTGGAAGCTGTTCCGCTCGAAGCGGGAGTTCAGTTCTTCCAGCACTTCGATGGTCTTGCGGTTATTCTGCAATTGGTCCCGGTACAGCGTACCGAGATCGAACAGGCCCTGCTGAATCTGCATCCGCGTGGCTTCGCGGGCGTTGTCGTCGGCGGGAAACTCCCCCAATTCTCCCAGCAGTTCCTCGTCGGTATAGAGGCTGGGGAGGCGGTCGTCCTGGGCGGCGGCCACGGCGGGGTCGTCACCGTCGGAGAAGAGATCGGCATCGGCGCGGCGGCTGCGGCGCCAGTTGTCTTCCAGGTTGCGGTCGCCGTAGAGGCGCTCGAAGGTGCGGCGGCCCCGCTTCACGGCCCGGTCGTCAAAGGCGAAAAAATCGGAACCGCCCGCCAGGGCCGTACCCCGAACACCACCGGGATTAGCGCGCCCACCACCCGCAGGTACGGGGGTGCGGCCGCCGCCGCCGGAAACGCCCAGACCGGCAATACCACCGGGAGGAACGCGGCCACCACCGGTCGGCCCGGACACGGGACGGTCGGCCGAGTTAGCGGCCCGCTTCATCTCGATCAGTTTGCGGGCGAGGTCAAGTCGTTCGTTCTCCGGCATTTCGGAGAGTCGCAACAGGCTGTCCTGCTCCTCGATCATGGTCAGGTTATCGGCAATACCGGTCAGGTTATCGCGCAGGCGGGTAGTGTTGCCATAGCGGGCATCGTTCTTGGCCATGCTGGTGAGGGTGCTATCCAGGTATAGCTTGGCGGGCAGGTAATTTTCCTGCTCGAAATTGATATCGGCCAGCATTTGGTAGGCTTCTACCCGCTGGTTACCCGTCTGGCCGGCGGCGAGGCTTTTTTCCAGGTATTCCATGCCGGCGGTGCGGTCTCCTTCCTGGAGAGCGATGCGGGCCATGGTGTAATAAATGCGGTCGGCGTAGGGGATATTTTTCTCCTCGCGGGCCATACGATCCAGCTTAGCCAGCGCGTCGGAGGCCGATCCCTGTCCGGAGAGGTAATCGTTCTGCTCCATATTAAGGCGGGCACTGAACTCCATAATATAATCGGGCCTTGCCTTGATCACTTCCTGGAAGGTGGCGAAGGCTTCTGAGCGTTCGCCCAGTTCCTGGTGGATCTGACCGGCCACGAAGAGAAAACGGCCCTTCTGATTGCGGTCATTGGTCAGTTCGGCGGCCTCCTTCAGGAAAGGAATAGCCAGACCGGCGTTGCCGTCTTCTATATAGAGGTAAGCCTGCACGGCCATCAGTTCGCGGCGCACCTGGGGGAAGGTGCCTCGGTCGTTGCGCAGGTTATCGAGCATCTGCTGTGCCGCGCCGAAGTTATCGCGCTCGATCAGGGTGCGGGCCAGCCAGAGCTTACCTTCCTGCCACACGGGCCGGTGCTTGAGGAAGTAGCTGTCAGGATCCTCACCATACTGCTCTCCACCGACACCGTCACCGCCCTTGCCGCCGAAGATCGAGATCATCCCGATGGGGCGGTCTTCGTCGTCGGGTTCCAGTTCGGGAGCGGGGCGGTCGGTTTCGGGTTCTTCTTCCTCTTCCGGCTCAGTGGTTTCCGCAGGGTCGGTGACCTTGGTAGAATCCTGGGCGGCGGGACGGGGTGTGGGTGTCTTACGCTTTTTCTTACGGGCTTTCTGGCGCTTTTTGGCGGCTTTCTGGCGCGCTTTGCGGTCTTTCTTCAACTGTTTATTGTAGGACTCCCGGTCATCCTTCGCTTGCTTGGCGGCACGGGTCCGTTCCTTTTTTTCCTGTTCGGCGGTACGAATCTTATCCTTGCGATCTGCTTCCGCCTCGGCATCGGCTTTATCAATAACGGCCTGCTCCTCCTTGCTCAGCTTACCTTTCTTGGCATCACGGCGTGCTTTCTTGCTAATTTGCTTGCGGTCTTCCTTTGGCCGGTACTCGTTGACGAGGTAGCGGAAGGTTTTTTCGGCTGCTTCATAGTCCTGCTTCAAGTACTGCGCCTGTCCGGCCAACAGGTAGGAATCGTCCGACCAGTTACTGAAAGGATGTAGGCTAACCACCACGGTTACTTTCTCGATGGCCTTATCCAGATCGGCGGCGGCCGTTGCGGGGTTTTCTACCGCCACGTAAGGGTAGAGGGCCAGTCGCTGGTTGTAGTTATCGACATGCTGCGTGGCTAGTTGGTCGGCCGTGGCTTCCACCAATTCTTCGGCATTAAAGTAGCCGTTGTAGTGGGCGTTGGTATTATGCCACAACTTGCCGAGGGTGCTCTGTTCACTCCGTTTTTTGGAGCTGGTGCAACCGACCAGGAAGAAGGCGGCGAGGAAGAGGAGTAGAGAGTAGTATCGCAAGGGAAAACTGTTTGTGGTAGGCGGCGTTGCCGCTGGTATTTTAGTAGGACGCTGCGCGTCTGGTATTTTGGTAGGCGGCGTTGCCGCTTTGGGGCCTCTCTCCAGGGGGGACGGGGTGTGGCTCCGTATTCCCTCACCCCCGGCCCCTCTCCTCGGGAGAGGGGTGACGGAGTGTGGGGAAGCGGCGTTGCCGCTTTGGGACCTCTCCGGGGGAGAGGGGTGACGGGGCGTGGCTCCGTATTCCCTCACCCCCGGCCCCTCTCCTCGGGAGAGGGGTGACGTTTCGTGAGACCTCTCCCCCGGCCCCTCTCCGGGGGAGAGGGGTGACGGGGCGTGGGGGACATATGCATGAATAGTCAATCTTTTATTTCGTCTATCCATTAGTCATTGACTGCCGCGTGAGGTGCCTGGACGGGCCGACCGGAGGGAGGAGACCCGGAGCATAGCGGAGGGGCCGAGCAGACTTGCGAGCCGGGAAGGGACCGACCGGTTCCGCAGTACTGCGGAACCGGGCACGCCCCAAATATTCAGTCAGTTATTCAGTCATTGACTACGCCTCGGCGGGGTTGCGTACCTTTGTGCGCGCCAGGGAGGCCGGGGCCATTACCCAACGTGCCGCGGCGGCAATAAAGTGTGCCCGGCGGGGTTTGTTAACGACTGATTGAAGAAGGCTATGGAAGAGCAAGTAAAGAAGGGCCGTGGATGGCTGGCGCGGTTGCGCGAAAGTTCGGGTAATCCCTACCGGTTGGTGGTGATGGACCCGGAGAGCCACCGGGAGGTGGGGGACTATCAGCTGACGCCCAAGAATGTGTATATAGCGGTGACGACGTTGCTGTTGCTGCTACTGGTGGCCATCTTTTTACTGGTGGCTTACACGCCGCTGCGCAATTACATCCCAGGTTACGGCGACCGCGCGACACTGGACGAGATGCGCGCCGTGCAACGCGAAATAAAGACGCTACAGGATACGATGGAACTGCAACAACGCTACATCGCTTCGGTGACCAGCCGCCTGCGTGGTGAGGTAGTGACGGAAAAAGACGTGGAAGCCGGCACGAAGGACCTGACCGACGAGGAGATGGAACCCGTAAGCCTTTCCGCTGACGAGGTGGCCCTGCGACGGGAGATGGAATTGGAGCGCGTGGGCAATGGCAGCCGCTCCGGCACGGGCGCGCCGGTAGCCGGGAGCCGGGATGTGCCGCTGGAGCAACTTTATTTCGTTTCTCCGATTACGGGGGAGGTGAGCGCGAGCTATAACCCCGGCGACCGCCACTATGGCGTGGATATATTGGCACCGCTGAACACGCCGGTGAAAGCCGTGCTGGATGGCGTGGTGGTGGTGTCGGAGTACACGACGGAACACGGCAACACGGTGGTGATCCAGCACGATAATAACGTGGTGACCTCGTATAAGCACAACGACCGCCTGCTGAAGGAGGTGGGCGCAGTGGTGAAGGCCGGCGAGGCGGTGGCGATCATCGGTAATACGGGGACAAAGAGTACGGGACCGCACCTGCACTTCGAGATCTGGCACAATGGCCGGGCGGTGGACCCGGTGACGGTGGTGAGTTTTTAAGCGGCGGCGGAGCCACGTACTTTTGTATGACGCTGCGCGTCTGGTAATTTTGTACTTTAGATAAGCCTACGCGTACACGAACACGCGTAGGCTGGATACTAAAGTACAAAACTCCGAGGAGCCAGCGACGATCACCGAGGGTAATTACCAGCGGCTAAGCCCCGCCTACTAAAGTACGGGCGAAGCCCCCATCATGAGAATTCTCCCGCTACTACTATTCCTCACTGCCTGCACCCCCCTAAATCCCCCGCCCGTGACCGACCCCGCTACCCTGACCAACCAACTGAGCCGAGAAACCAGCCCCTACCTGCTGCAGCACGCCGGCAACCCCGTGGCGTGGCAGGCCTGGAACGCCGAGACCCTGGCCCGCGCCCAGCGGGAGAACAAGCTGCTGATCGTGAGCGTGGGCTACGCGGCCTGCCACTGGTGCCACGTGATGGAGCACGAATCGTTTGAGGACACCACGGTGGCGCGGCTGATGAACGACTACTTTATTCCGGTGAAGGTGGACCGCGAGGAGCGGCCCGACGTGGACGATATTTACATGACGGCCTGCAACCTGGTGACCGGCCGGGGCGGGTGGCCGCTGAACGCCTTTGCGCTACCCGACGGGCGGCCCGTCTGGGCGGGCACCTACTTCCCGCGCGAGCAGTGGATCGAGGTGCTGAAGCAATTTGCTGACATGCAGCAAAACGACCCCGCCCGCCTGGAGGAAGCCGCCGAAAACCTGACCCAGAACATCCGCCAGGCGGACGAGCTGGTGGCCGTGAATGAGGCCGCTGAACTGGAAGAAGCGGTGCTGAAGGAATTTGATGCCAACCTATTGAAGGTGTTGGATTACCAGCACGGCGGGCGCAAGGGGGCACCGAAGTTCCCGATGCCGAGCATTTATGAGTACCTGGTGCTGCGCTTCGCGCAGACGGGCGACGAGCGGCTGTGGCGCATCACCGAACTGACGCTGGACCGTATGGCGCGCGGCGGCATCTACGACCAGGCCGGCGGCGGCTTCGCCCGCTACTCGGTCGACGCGCGGTGGATGGCCCCGCACTTCGAGAAAATGCTGTACGACAACGGCCAACTGGTAGGCGTGTACGCCCGCGCTTACCAGCACAGCGGCAAGGAACTGTACCGCCGTCGCCTGGAACGAGACCCTCGCCTATGTGGACCGCGAGATGAGCGACCGGTGGCGGCGGCGGTTTCTACTCCGCGCTGGACGCCGACAGCGAGGGCGAGGAGGGCAAGTTTTACGTGTGGACGGCTGCCGAACTGCGTGAGTTGCTGCCGGAGGACGCCTATAAACTGCTGGCCGATTATTACGCCATCAAGGAGAATGGCAATTGGGAACACGGCAACAACATCCTGCACCGCGAGGACCCCGATGCCACCTTCGCCGCCAAGCACGGCCTGGGCGAAACCGCCTGGCTGGAACGGCTGGACGGGATACACGCACAACTGATGGAAAAACGGGATTCGCGCATCCGCCCCCGCCTGGACGATAAGATTCTGACCAGTTGGAACGCCCTGATGATCACCGGCTACGTGGATGCTTACCGCGCCCTGGGCACCGAGGAATACCGCGAGCGGGCGCAACGGGGGATGGAGTTTATTATCAAGAACCAACTCCGCCCCGACGGCCGCCTGGACCGTAACTACAAGGATGGCAAGTCGTCGATCAATGCCTTCCTGGACGATTACGCCCTTACCATTCAGGCCCTGCTGGGGCTGTACGAAATCACCTTCTCCCCCCGCTACCTGGACCACGCCGAGCTGCTGACCGATTACGTGCGGGCGCACTTCACCAACCCCGAATCGCCGCTCTTCTTCTACACCTCCGACATCGACCCGCCCCTGGTGGCCCGCAAGACCGAGGTAGGCGACAACGTCATCAGCAGTTCCAACTCCGTGATGGCCCGCAACCTGCGCGATCTGGGTGAGCTGCTGAGCAAGGAGGACTACATCGACCAGGCCGAACGGATGCTGGCCACCGTCTTGCCCCAAATGACGGGCAAGAACCGCGTGGACTACTTCGCCAACTGGGCAAGGCTTTACGCCGAACTCCACGCGCCGCCCTACGAGATCGCCATCGTCGGCCCGGATGCCCCCGCCCTGCGCGACGAAATGGCTCGCCACTTCCTGCCCCATGCCCGCCTGCTGGGCGGCCTGACGGAGGGCCAACTACCGCTGTTGCAGAATAAATTGCAGGCGGGAGAAACCTATATCTACGTGTGTCGGAACAAAAGCTGCCGGCTGCCGGTGCAGACGGTGGCGGAGGCTTTAGCAATGATGGAATGAATGATTAGCTCCGCTGCTTGTCTCGATCATAAATGATCTTTCGAGGTGAATGACTGAATGATTAGCTGCGCTGCTTCTCTCGATCATAAATGATCTTTCGAGGTGAATGACTGAATGATTAGGCTGCGCTGCTTCTCTCGATCATAATTGATTTTTCGAGGTGAATGATTCACTTCGATAAATCGCTTTGCGAGATGGAGAAGCACTATGGTTAATGATTAAATAGGGAGGATGAACGCTTGATAACTTTCTCCACACCCACCGGTTTACCCAGTTTGCCCGCTGCCAGTGGGCCAGCCACCTCTCCTACCCCATGCCCAAGCTCAGCGAAAAACAACTGCTCTTTATCCTGGCGGCCGTGCAGTTTTGCCACATTCTCGATTTCATGATCATCATGCCCCTCGGCAAGACGCTCATGGAAGCCCTCGACATCATCCCCCGCCAGTTTGCGTGGATCGTTTCCATCTATGCGCTCATGGCGGCCATCGCGGGGCTGGTCAGCACGGCCTTTATCGACCGGTTCGACCGGCGCAGCGCCCTGCTGGTGCTCTATACCGGCTTCATCATCGGCACCTTTGCCTGCGCCCTGGCACCCACCTATGCCTTTTTCATGGTGGCGCGCGGCCTCACCGGTTGTTTCGGCGGCACCCTGAGCGCACTAGTGCTAGCCATTGTCGGCGACGTGGTGCCGCTAGAGCGGCGGGCCGGGGCCATGGGCTGGGTCATGACCGCCTTCTCGGCCGCCAGCGTTATCGGCATCCCCTCGGCCATCTACCTCGCCGGTTGGGGCGGCTGGCCCACGCCCTTTTTCGTGGTCGGTGGTATCTCAGTCCTCGTCATCAGCACCATTCCCTTCCTGCTGCCGCCACTGCGCGGTCACCTGGAACGGGAAGACATCGTTATGCCCCAACCCGATCTCGCCCTCGGCGTGGTGGACGAGCCGGCCGTGCCGCGCCGGGTCAACCCCTCGGTCATCGAAACCTTCCGGCGCATCTTCAGTGACCCCAACCAGCGGGCGGCCCTGCTCTTTACTTTCGTGCTTATGCTCGGCCACTTCAGCATCATCCCGTTTATTGCGCCCTATATGCAGCTCAACGTCGGTTTCTCCGACATCCAGGTCGGCTACATCTACCTCATCGGCGGCCTGCTCTCCGTCGTCCTGCTGCCCCTTTTCGGCAAGATCGCCGACCGTTTCGGCCGCTTCCGGGTGTTCGCCGTCTCGTCGTTTTTCGCGCTCTTCAGCATCTACGCCCTCACCAATCTCGGCCCGGTCAGCATCGTCACGGCACTGGTGGTCACGTCCTCCTTTTTCATCGTCGCGGGCGGGCGCAGCGTACCGGCCACCACCCTCATCACCAGCGTGGTACCCGCCCGCAGCCGGGGCAGTTTCATGAGCATCCGCCAGTCTACCAACGAACTCGCCCTGGCCGCCAGCAGTTTCGTGGCCGGCTTCATCATCACCGAGCTACCCGACGGCAGCCTCCAGCATTACGACTGGGTCGGCTGGTTCACCATCGGCATGAGCCTCCTAGCCGTCTACGTGGGGTCGCGCTTGAAGGAAGTGGCGTAGTGTTTTTGGGCGTGCCCCCCGCCGCCGGAGGCGGGCGGGGGTCGGCGTCTTGCGGGCTTCGCTGTCGCTCGGTGCTGCGCACGCTAACGCCCCTCCAGGTGCCTCACGCGGGTGGGGGGGAGGGCTTCGCCCGTATTTTAGTAGGCGGCTGCGCCGCTGGTAATTTTGTTTGTATAAGCCTACCTCCCAGGTACCTCGCGCCATCGACACCTCCCAGGTACCTCGCGCCATCGACACCTCCCAGGTACCTCGCGCCATCGACACCTCCCGGGTACCTCGCGCCATCGACACCTCCCAGGTACCATTTTGCATAGCAAAATGGATACCTTGGAGGAGCGATGGGAAGTAGTAAGAGCTAGGCTCCCATCCACGCAAGTTCCTCCTCCAAGGTAGCTACGTTTTGGTTTACCAAAATCGTAGTACCTGGGAGGTGTGGGCGAGCACCTGGGAGGTGTGGGCGAGATTCCGAAACCAAAATTCCTCCTCGCGCCATCGACACCTCCCAGGTACCATTTTGCATAGCAAAATGGATACCTTGGAGGAGCGATGGGAAGTAGTGGGAGCTAAGCTCCCATCCACGCGAGGCTCCTCCTCCAAGGTATCTACGTTTTGGTTTACCAAAATCGTAGTACCTGGGAGGTGTGGGCGAGTACCTGCGAGTACCTGGGAGGTGTGGGCGAGATTCCGAGATCGAGGCTGCGACCGACCGGCTGCTGAAGCTGCTGGAGAACCGCTCACTGTGGGTTCCATAACGAGGCAACATTTTATCCTTTCACCACTTCCCGGATTCCGCACCAATTTTTCCAGCAAGGCTTCCAGTTGGCCCATGGGGAGCATATTGGCGGCATCACTCTTGGCCTCGCTGGGGCGGGGGTGGGTCTCCATGAACAGGCCATCCACGCCCACGGACACACCCGCACGGGCGATGGCAGAGATGAGGGCCGGCTGACCGCCGGTGACGCCGCCGGCCTGGTTGGGTTGTTGCAGACTGTGCGTACAATCCAGCACCACGGTACCGCCCAGGGCCTGCATGGTAGGGATACCCCGGAAATCGACCACCAGATCGGTATAACCGAAGGTGGTGCCGCGCTCGGTGAGGATCACCTTGTCGTTGCCGCTCTCGGTGATCTTATCCATCGCGAATTGCATGGCAGCAGGGCTGAGGAACTGGCCTTTTTTAACATTGACCACCCGCCCCGTTTCGGCGGCGGCCACCAGCAGGCTGGTCTGGCGGCAGAGGAAGGCGGGAATCTGCAAAATATCCACGTAGGCGGCGGCCAGGGCGGCTTCTTCCTCGGTGTGAATGTCGGTGGTGGTGGGCAGGTCGAACTCCCGCCCGATGCGGCCGAGGATTTCCAGTGCCTTTTCGTCACCGATGCCGGTAAAGCTGTCCAGTCGCGAGCGGTTGGCCTTGCGGTAGCTGCCCTTGAAGATGTAGGGAATGCGCAGCCGGTCGCACAGCTTACTGACGTGCTCGGCGATCTCGAAGGCCGTGGATTCGCTCTCGATGGCGCAGGGACCCGCGATGAGGAAGAAGTTGCCGCTGTCGAGGTGGCGTAGTTTGGGGATGGTGGTGAGGTTCATTTGTCAGAATTAGCTGCTATGGTTGGCTATGGTGACCATAAGCATTTATAGATCGAGGAAGATTGATATGACGTTTTCTGATTGCCTTAAAATTGTAAAATTATTGGTAGCGGCGTTATTCTTCTTTCTTTAACTAATGCTCTAATTCCGCCAATCGTTTTTAGATTCTCATTCTCATCTTCCAAGTCATCTACTTTTTCCGCTAACTTTTGCTTCTCGCGAATATGCTGCTCGATAATACTCTCTACCTCTTTCTCAATCTCGATTCTACGCAGCATAACTTCCTCCGTAGTGGCTTTTATAGGTCTATTAGCTATCAACTTGAGATTGTTGTCGGCAAAAGTTTTCTCTTTGAACATAAGGGGCTTCTTGTCGTCGGTTATGTGAAACTTAGAGCGTGTCTAAAATTTTTAAGAGCTGAGGATCAATGATTCGCTTCGCGGCTACTTCGTGGTTAAGGTTCCGGCTAGATAAAAACTTCGCTTCGCGGCTACTTCGTGGTGCGCGCATAGCGGGTTACGTAAGTCAGTTTTCATGACGCCAGGTTCTTAAATGCTTGGTTATCAGGAAGTAAAAATTTAGACACGCTCTTAGCAAGGATGATTGGCAGCTTTTGACAAAATTACGGATTCTTCAGTTAGTTCAGGCCCATCTCCCCGCGTGAGGTGCCCGGACAGGGCGAGCGGTAGCGAGCAGCCCGCAGGGCCGACCGGCAGGGAGCTGGGAGGGGACCGACCCCGGCCCCCGGCCGGGGGCACGCCCAAAAAAACACCCTTCACTAGACTAATCCACGCAACCAGTGCCGCTCCATCAGGTAGAGGCCGACCAGAAAGGCGAGGAGGTAAGCGACGTTGAAGACCAGTTCCGTCCAGAACGCGGGTTGCCAGGACTGGACCAGGGAATGGTGCAGGAGATAGGCCCCGACGGCCAGTGACGGGTAGGCCAGGATGCGGCCCCAGTTGTAGTCGACGGGGAAGTAGCGGAGGTTGAGGACGTAGGCGGCGACGGCCATGAAGAGGTAGCAGGCGAGCATGGCCCAGGCGGGGCCGAACGGCCCGTAAAGCGGGGTGAGCCAGATGGACAGGCCGATGGTGATGGCCGCGCCGATGAGCGAGACCCAGGCCGCCTGGCGGGTGTGGTCGGTGAGGCGAAAGCCGATACTGAGGTTGTAGTAAAGGCCGAGGATGAGGTTGGCGGCCAGCAGGACGGGCACCACGATCATGGCCCCGCGCATGTCGGCCCCGATGAAGAGTTGCAGCTCGTCGAGGAAGACGAGGATGCCGATGAAGCCGATGCTGCCGACGAGGGTGAACAGGCGGGCCGAATCGGCGTAGATGGTGCGGTCGGCGGACTGGCCGCTCTGGCGGAAGAAGAAGGGTTCGGCGGCGTAGTTGTAGGCGGTAATGAAGAGGTTCATGACCACGGCCAGTTTGAGCGCGGCACTGTACTGACCCGATATGCCGAGGTTGGCGGAGACGGTGCTGCCCTGGTAGTATTTGATGATGGACGGCCCGACGAGGTTGTTGACGATGCCGGCCGCCGTGACCAGCATGAGGGGCAGGCAGTAAGCGAGCATGAGGCGGAAGAGGGCGGGGTCGAAGGTGGGTTTAGGAAGAATAGCGGGGCCGTCGAGCGTGGCGTCCAGGGCCGGCGGCGGTTGGCGCGTGACGAGTAGTAGGGTGCAGTAGCGTATGCCACTGGCCAGCAGATTGGCCAGGAAATAGTAGGCGATGATGTAGTCCGGCTGGTAAGCGATGCCGCCGATGGACCGGCGGGGGAAGACCTCCAGTAAGGCATAGAGCAGCAGCAGCGTGAGTAATACGTTGCCCAGTTGCACGGCCGCGAACACGCGGGGCCGCCCCTCCAGACGCAGCCGCGCCAGGGGAATGGCCCCGAGCACGTCGAACGCCACGATGCCGAGGGCGAATTGGATGTAAATGGTCCGGTCGGGATAGGACAACCAATCTGCGAGGGTTGGTGCCAGCAGGAGGCCGGGACCGATGAGGAGCAGGACCGCGCCCAGCACGGTAAACGTGGCCGTGCGGTAGACCACGGCGGCGGCGTGGTCTCGGCGGCTAGCGTAACGAAAGACGGCCGTCTCGAACCGCAGGCCGATGACGGCCACGCCAAGCGCGATCCAGAAATGCAGGTCGCCGATAACCCCGTACTGCGCGTCGCTGGTGATGCGCGTGAGCCAGGGCGTGAGGATGACGAAGGTGAGCAGGCGCGGCAAGATGCTGCTGATGCCGTAAATGGCGGTTTCGCCCGCCAGCCGTTTGATGGACATGGCGCAAAAGTACTACTTTTGCCACATGATAAATGTACCCCTGCTGAAAGCGATCTGCGAAACCCCCGGCGTTTCCGGTGCCGAACAACGCATCCGCGCCCTGGTGCTGGAACAATTGAAGGGCCTGGTGGACAGCGTGGAAGTGGACAATATGGGCAACGTGGTGGCCGTGAAGCGCGGCCGCGAACGCAAGCGCGTGATGGTAGCCGCCCACATGGACGAGATCGGCTTTATCGTCAACCACATCGACGAGGAGGGCTTCGTGCGCTTTCTGCCACTGGGAGGCTTCGATCCCAAGACCCTGACGGCGCAGCGCGTGATCGTGCACGGTGATAAGGACCTGATGGGCGTGATGGGTTCCAAGCCCATCCACATCATGAAGCCGGAAGACCGCACCAAGGTGGTGCCGCTATCCGATTACTTCATCGACCTGGGGATGTCGAAGGCCGAGGTGACCCGGCACATCCGTATCGGCGACACCATCAGCCGCGAACGAGAACTGATCGAAATGGGCGACTGCGTAAACAGCAAATCGCTGGATAACCGGGTGTCGGTCTTCATCCTGCTAGAGGTACTGCGCGAGTTGAAGGGGCAGGAAATCCCCTACGACCTGTACGCCGTATTTACGGTGCAGGAGGAAGTGGGCCTGCGCGGTGCCATCTCCGCTGCCCACCACATCGATCCTGATTTCGGTTTCGGGTTGGACGTGACCATTGCTTTTGATGTACCCGGTGCGCAGGCTCACGAGGCGGTTACCCGGCTGGGTAAGGGCGCGGCCGTAAAGATTATCGACGGCACCGTAATCAGTGATTACCGAATGGTGAATTACCTGCGTCAGTTGGCCGAAGCCGAGAACGTAACCTGGCAGCCCGAGCTGCTCCCCGCCGGCGGCACCGATACGGCTGGCATCCAGCGGGCGGGCAAACGCGGCAGTATTGCCGGGGCGATCTCCATTCCACTGCGCCACATTCATCAGAGTATCGAGATGGCCAGCAAGGCCGACATTCAATCGTGCATCGACCTGCTGCGGCTGGGGGTAAGTCGGTTAGATACCTACGACTGGAATTTCACGCGTACTCGGGGCAATGAGTAAATCATTCTCCTACTCCCCTTGCCCCCGGTAGTTTATCATGAACTCGATGAGCAAGAGTAGCACGCCCGGCCACATGAAGTAGGCGAAGTAGCTGTCGTAGCTTTTGAAGGCGTAGGACTCGAATTCCAGCTTTTCGATCTCGTCGATCTTGGCGCGGATGCGATCCGCCAGGGCACCGCTGTCGCTGGTGAGGTTGTAGTAATCGCCGCCGCCGGCGGCGGCGATGGCCTGCAAGGATTCTACATTAGCCTTGGTACGGATGGGTTCTCCCTGACTGTTACGGGCATAATCCTCCCGATTCAGGTCTTTCATTATGGGAATGAACGTTCCCTCGGCCCGGCCTACGCCTACGGTATAGATTAACAGGCCGTTCTTGCGGGCCTCGGCGGCGGCCTCGGCCCCCTTACCGCCGTGGTCTTCGCCGTCAGAGATGATGATCAGGGCGCGGTGGTTAGGATTCTGCTCGTCAAATGCTTGCTCGCCGGTCTTGATGGCCTCACCCAGATCGGTTCCCTGGGTTTCCATCATGCCGGGGCCGGCCATACTGATGACCGATTTGACCATGGCGTAGTCCGTAGTGCGGGGCACGCGCATAAAGGCGGTACAGGTGAAGAGTTCCAGTCCGATATTATTACTCGCCAGTTGGTCGATCAGCTGCGTTGCAAAGCGGCGCGAGCGTTCTAGCCGGCTCGGCTGCACGTCCTGGGCCAGCATGGATCGGCTCACGTCGAGGGCTACCACCAGGTCGATGCCGCGGCGGGTGACAGTCTCGCGCTGGGCCGAGAACTGCGGGTTGGCCCACGCAATGACCAGCAGTGGCAGTGCCAGGCAGATCAGCACGAATTTGGTTACGTGCCGGCGCGGGTTCCAGCCCGGGGCCAGGCGATCCAGCAGTTCGGGGTTGGCAAACCGTTCCAGGGCGCGCTTGCGTCGCGCGTAACTGATCGCAAAGTAGGCGATCAGAACAGGAAGCAGGGACAAAGCCCAGAGGAAGTCAGGATGCTCGAAGCGAAACATAAATCAGGGATTAATGAAGGGCCGTAAGAGCGTGTCTAAAATTTTTAAGAACTGAGGATCAATGATTCGCTTCGCGGCTACTTCGTGGTTAAGGTTCTGGCTAAACAAAAAGTTATGCGCATAGCGGGTTGCGTAAGTCAGTTTTCGTGACGCCAGGTTCTTAAATACTCGGTTTTCAGGAAGTAAAAATTTAGACACGCTCTAAGTTAGAACGTTTTGATTCCGTTGGAATTAGGCAGGATTGGTGCGATTCGTTCGACTGATCGTCCTCTGCCTATGCTAAGGTATCGCCCGTAAAACCGTGTATCTCAATCCCAATTCGATCAGCAACAGCAGCAGGCCCCAGCCCAGGAACCAGTGAAACTGTTCGCTGTACCGCTTAACCACCGTGGTTAAGATTTCGGTCGTTTCCAGTTCGTTGATGTATTCGTAAATCTCTTCCAATTGGCCGGCGGACTTGGCGCGGAAGTAGCGACCATTAGTTTGGTCAGCAATAAACTGAAGGAGATTTTCGTCGATCTCGCCGCGGGCGACACCGTAAATATACTGCCCATTGCTGCGCTGGCTGACCGGGGCCAGCACCTCGCCCGTAGTTCCTACGCCAACGGTATAAACCCGGATGCCGAATTCTTTGGCCAGTTGCGTGGCCAGTTCCGGCGACTGATAGCCGGTGTTATTCACGCCGTCGGTAAGCAGGATGATGACCTTGCTTTCGGCCTCGCTGTCGCGCAGGCGATTTACCGAGGTGGCCAGGCCGGTGCCGATGGCCGTGCCGTCGTCCAGTACGCCGGGCTTGAGGCGTTCGAGGAAATACTTGACCACGTCGTAATCCGTTGTCAGCGGGGATTGCGTGAAGGCCTCGCCGGAAAATACCACCAGCCCGATGCGGTCGTGTCGGCGGTTATTGACGAAATTTATAGCCACCTGTTTGGATACTTCCAGGCGGTTAGGCGGAAAATCCTGGGCCAGCATGGAAGAGCTGAGGTCCATGGCCAGAATAATGTCGATGCCCTCGGCGGTCACGTTTTCCTCGCTCAGGTCCAGGCGGGGGCGGGCCAGGGCGATGATGAACAGTGCCGCCGCCGCCAGCCGTAGCAGGGGCAGCACGGGGCGCACCCGCCCACGCCACGAACCCACCGTAGGCAGGCCGCGCAGGCTGGGCAATCGCAGGTCAGGATAACGCCGGGCACGGTTGCGTCGGTAGAGCCAGATGCCCACCGGCAGCAGGGCCAGTAGCAGTAGCAGCCAGGGGTAGGAAAAAATGAGGTTATTGAACCAGCCGATCATGGGGTAAAGTTACGCAAGAGTCGTTGGTTAATCAACCTAAGCTACTTCCTTTCCCCGAGCCGCCTCCAGAATATGGAACCAATCCTGGGCGTCCATCCGAAGTTCCAGTGCGGCGGTCACGGCCAGAATACGCTCGATCTTACTGCTACCCACCAGGGGGAGCAAACCGGCGGGGTGCCGCAATAGCCACGCAAACAAGATTACGTCCTCCCCCACCCCGCCGTAGCGGGCGGACACTTCTCGCACGGCAGTACGCAGGCGAAGTACGCCCGTGGTATCGGCCTGAAAATATTTCCCGCCGCCCAGCGGACCCCAGACCAGGGGGCGAAATTTCAGCCGGAGGGCCTGATCGAAAGTGCCATCGAAAATAGGGTCGGAATGTAGCGGACTGCATTCGACTTGGTTAGTAACCAGGGGGAAATACTCGTGAAGCAGCGAAAATTGAGCTGGACTAAAATTAGAAACTCCGAAGTGCGCCACTTTCCCTTCCTGCCGCAACTGCTGAAAAATCTCTGCCACGGCAGCCGGGTCGAGCAGCGGGTCGGGACGATGCAGTAGTAAAAGGTCCAACTGTTCGACCCCCAGATTAGTAAGCGATCGCTCTACGGAAGCAGTGATGTAATCCGGGTCGGTCGCGTAACTTTTTAGCCGGTTGGCGGGTCGGTTGGCGGATAGCAGTCGGATGCCGCACTTGGAAATATGCTGCAACTGATCACGGCGCACAGCGGGCAACTCGCGTAGGGCGGCCCCGAAGGCCGCCTCGGTGGTGTAGCCCCCGTAAATATCGGCGTGGTCGAAGGTAGTTAGGCCATTGTCCAGGCATTGTTCAATAACGCGGATCATGGCAGCCGTATTCATTTTAGCCCCCCATTCTCCCCACATCATGGTACCCACCGGCAGGGGAGAGAATGCGGGGCCGATGGTAGAAACGGGAACGGAGGTAAGCTGCTGCATGGCCCGAAAATAGGAAATACGCTAAACATCGGTCCAGAAGATGTTTTCTAAGCATAATTAGAGAAATATCTGACCGATTTTTCTTGAGGGTTTTATTCCCGATCAAGACGCAGGCTTCTGATTTTAGCAGGTTAACGGAAGGGTTCAATAACGAACAGTGGGGGTAAAAAACCAGTAAAATGGTCCATTCTTCCGACCGCGATGCTAAGAGCGTGTCTAAAGTAGCAATCAAAGGGATACGAGTTGCGATTAATTCCGATATTGCACTCCATCAACCAATAACCAAAACTTACTTATGTCACGTTTTTCCTACCTACTGCTATGTTCTTTCCTATGCCTATTCACCGCTTGTGGCGGTGACGGAGCCGCTACCGAAGGCGAAGAGGGCGTTAATTCCTACACCGAGGCCCAGTTGGCCGAGCAGCAGGAAGCTTCTACTAAAATGATGGTCATCCACGACGAGGCCATGGCCCGCATGGGTGAGATGACCAGCTACGAAAAAGCCGTCACCCAAGAACTGGCCTCCGGCGAATTGACTCCCGATCGTCAGTCTCAACTCGAAGCAGTGCTCGAAAAACTGACCGATGCCAACGACGACATGATGGAGTGGATGCCCACTATGCGCCCCGCCGACGATCTGCTGCAAAGTGGCGAGCATGATCGTGTAATGAAGCATTACATGGAGCAGATCGAGCGGGCCAACCAGGTCGATATGCAAATCAACCAGAGCATTGAAATGGCCAAAACGGCCATGGATGCTACGGTAGAAGCGCAGTAAACTCCGTTTTCCTACCGTTCGTAACCGCATATTTCTCTCCGGGCCGGTCGGATATCATCATCCGACCGGCCCGTTTTATACCGTCCAAACTTCCGCCCCCATGGCCCATGCCATCCGCCCCCTTTTCGACCTCACCGACCGCGTCGCCATCGTCACCGGTTCTTCCAAAGGCATCGGCGAGGCCATTGCGCGCGGGTTAGCGGAATTCGGGGCTAAGGTGATCGTCAGCTCTCGCAAGCAGGCCGCCGTAGACGAGGTAGCCGCCGCCATGCGGGCCGACGGTCTGGAAGTATCCGCAAAGGAATGCAATGTAGGCGATGCCGACCAACGCGCCGCCCTCATCGAGTTCGCCATCCAAACTTACGGCCGCCTCGATATTCTGGTCAACAACGCCGGCACCAACCCCCACTTCGGCCCCATCCAGGAACTCCCGCTCGATGCTTACCATAAAACCCTGGACACCAATCTCACGGCCCCTCTGGAACTCAGCCGCCTCGCCTATCCGCACTTAAAAGCGAGCGGCAACGCCAGCATCATCCATATCAGCAGCGTCGAAGGCATCCATGCCAGCCCCGGCCTGGCGGGTTACAATCTCAGCAAGGCCGCCCTCATCATGCTGGGCAAAAGCCAGTCCACCGAGTGGGCACCCGACGGCATCCGCGTCAATGTGGTCTGCCCCGGTCTCATCAAAACCAAACTCAGCCAGGTTCTCTGGGACAACGAAAAAGCCCTCAAACGCGCCGAGCGGGTCATCCCCCTCAGCCGCCTGGGTACCCCCGAAGAAATGGCCGGCCAGGTCGTCTGGCTCGCCGGAGACGCGGCCGGTTACACCACCGGTGCCGTCATCGTGGCCGACGGAGGTTTATTGAATGCCGCTCTGTTGTAGAGCCTTACTCGGGCGTGTCCCCGTCCATAGGCCGGGGCCGGGCTGTCCGGCACTCTCTCCCGGCGCGTAACCGCTCCGTCCGTTCAAACAACGCCTCCCATCCCTCACGCTATGGGCTGCGCCCGTACTTTAAGTAGGTGGCTTTGCCACTGTATTTTAGTATTTTTGATAAGCCTACGCGTACACCCTTCGCCAAGACCCTGTAGGTGAAAATCAAGTGGCGATCAGGTAGCTTTGCCGCCTGACCGCAAGGCGATAGCCAGGCTATTCTACCCCCACTAAAATCCGTATTTCATGTCTTCCCTTGACCTCACCATCGACAACGGCCTGGCCCGCATCACCCTCAACCGGCCCGATAGTTATAATAGCCTGAATGCCGAACTAGCGGCCGATCTACTCAAAGCACTACGGGAAATAGCGAAGAACTCGGAGGTTCGCGTCGTTTACCTCACGGGCGCGGGCCGGGCTTTCTGCACCGGTCAGGACATCGGCGAGCTGACCAGCGATTCCCCGCCGGCCATCGACGAGATTTTGACCCAGCGGCTCAACCCCATCGCGCGAGCCATGCGGGCCATGCCCCAGCCCATCGTCTCGGCGGTTAACGGCGTGGCGGCCGGGGCCGGGGTGAGCATCGCCCTACTAAGTGACGTCTGTCTGGCTACTGAATCGGCTAAGTTTATCCAGGCCTTCGTTAACGTGGGCCTTATCCCCGATACCGGCTCCAGTTGGGTGCTTCCCCGCCTGGTGGGCCGCCAGCGGGCTGCCGCACTCATGCTGACGGGTGAACCGGTGACTGCTACCGAAGCGGCGCAAATGGGCATGATCTTCCGCACCTACCCCGATGCGGACTTCGGAGAAATGTCCCTCGCTTTCGCCCGCAAGCTGACCGCCCTGCCCGCCCGTGCCCTGTCCCTCATCAAGCAGGCCCTTGATGCCTCCCCCGCCAACACTCTAGACGAGCAGCTCGACCTGGAAGATAAACTCCAGCAACAAGCCGCCGTCCTACCCGATTACCAGGAGGGTATCCGGGCTTTCGTGGAGAAGCGTAAGCCGGAGTTCAATCAATAATTTTACCACCTGACGGGCAGGCTACCATTCATTTCGGGTACACGACCCAAATACAGCGGCACCGCCGCCCGCTAAAGTACGTGCGTAGCACTTCTAGCGATCTCCACGATCAGCCTCGCCGAATCCTGCATGTCCTCCACGCTGACCCATTCCTGCTTGGAATGAAAGGCATGTTCGCCCGCAAAAATATTGGGGCAGGGCAGGCCCATAAAACTGAGTCGCGAGCCGTCGGTGCCGCCCCGGATAGCACCCTTGGCCAGGGGAATACCCAACCGGTGCATGGCCGCCTCGGCCCGGGCGAGTACTTCGGGATGCCGGTCGAGGACTTCCTTCAGGTTGCGGTACTGCTCCCGAACTTCGAGCTTAGCGGTACTATGGGGATACTCCTTTAATACCTGTGCGGCAATCTTACGGATTTCCTCCGCATGATCGGTGAGGCGGGCGGTCTCGAAATCGCGGATGATAAACTCGATGCGGGCCGACTTCGGCGGTGCCGCTCATTTGCATGGGATGGACAAAACCCTCCCGGCCTTCGGTAGCTTCGGGGCGAAGGCGATCTTTGGGCAGGGCGGACAGAATATCTCCGGCGATACGGATAGCACTTTCCATTTTGCCCTTGGCAATACCGGGATGAGCACTGACACCCTCGATGTGCAGAGTGGCCCCATCGGCGCTGAAAGTCTCGTCTTCGATGCTGCCCCGGGTTGCCCCATCCACGGTGTAGCCGAAATCGGCACCGAGGCGATCTATGTCAACGTGGTCCACCCCGCGGCCCACCTCTTCATCGGGCGTGAAGAGGATGCGCAGTTTGCCGTGGGGGATGTCGGGGTGGGTCAGCAGGTGCTCCACGGCGGCCATGATGGCAGCCACGCCGGCCTTGTTATCCGCCCCCAGCAGAGTAGTACCCGATGCGGTGACGATCCGGTTGCCATGCTGGTCCTTCAGATCGGGATGATCCGCCTGGCGGATAACGATGGCAGGATCATCGGGCAGAACCAGATCGCGGCCGTCATAATTAGCGTGGACCAGCGGCTTCACATTTTTACCGCTACTATCGGGCGAGGTATCCACGTGACTGCAAAAGCAAATCACCGGCTCGTTCTCGTGGCCGGGGGAAGCGGGCAGGGTAGCGTAGACGTAGCCGTACCGATCCATCTCGGCATCGGTCAGGCCCATTTCACGTAATTCTTCAGCCAGCATGCGGGAGAGGTCCTTCTGCTTTTCGGTACTCGGAAAGGTGGTGGATTCCGGGTCGCTCTGGGTATCAATGCGGACGTAGCGTTGGAAGCGGTCGAGGACGTTCATGGGGTTGGTTGATTTGATGGGGTGAAAGATGGGCGATGGTATAGAGCTAGACTTATTATATTGGAGCCATGCCAAACGATTCAAAATCACATCAGCACACCCGCAGAAATATTCGATTAAAGGGATACGACTATACAAGCAGCGGCCGCTATTTTGTAACCATTGATTGCAAAGATAAAAAGCATCGCTTTGGAAGAATAATCAATCAGCAGATATACCTGAGTGATTTTGGAAATATTGCTCATCAAGAGTGGCTAGCCCTCGCCAACCGCTTCGATAATATATCGCTGGACGAATTTATCATCATGCCCAACCATATGCACGGCATCGTGTGGATCAAGCATCCATCCAATTCCCCCGATGATTTCCCCAATCCTGAAAAAGACCCCTACCCTAGATTTCGCTACTCAGAAAAGCTCGGCATCTGGCTCAAAAAAAGCACCATGGAAGGTGGCCGCCCCGGCACTTCTTACCCCATTGAATCCGCCAAATCGTCCTCCCCCTCATTAGGCACTATAATTGGCGCATACAAATCCATCGTAACCGTAAAATGCCTCCGTATCTGCAAAGAAAAAGGTATCCACTTAGGAAAGATCTGGCACCGCAATTACTGGGAACACATCATTCGTAATCCCGCAGATGATCATAGAATTGCCAATTATATCCTCAATAATCCAAAGAGATGGCGATAGCCCGCCCCCCGCCCCGCGCTAGCCCCCCCCCGCACAGCATCCATATAGGCAGGGCTTGCCCCTGCCGGCGGGCAATAGCCCGCCCCCTCGCCACGCCCAAGCCAGCCCTTCCCCGCCCCCGAAATAGCTCCCCCCGCGCAGCATCCGTACGGGCAGGGCTTGCCCCTGCCGGCGGGCAATAGCCCGCCCCCTCGCCACGCCCAAGCTAGCCCTTCCCCGCCCCCAAAATAGCTCCCCCCGCGCAGCATCCGTACGGGCAGGGCTTGCCCCTGCCGGCGGGCAATAGCCCGCCCCCTAAGCCCCAAGCTAGCCCTTCCCCGCCGCCAAAATAGCTCCCCCCGCGCAGCATCCGTATAGGCAGGGCTTGCCCCTGCCGGCGGGCGATAGCCGCTCGCTTGCCCCGCGTGAGGTGCCCGCACGGGCCGACCGCAGGAAGGAGTGCGCAGCACCGAGCGAACAGCGAGCCGGGAGGGGACCGACCCCGCCCCAAGGCGGGGGCACGCCCAAAAACCGCCCCCAATGCCCACCCCCGACAACCGCCGAAGCCGGAATCGTTGCATAACAAGCACCGGCCGCTTACTTTTGCCTGATAATAACCACCCATGAAAAACTTTTCTCCGTCACGGCTACTGTGCCTGCTACCGCTTTTCCTGTTATCCGCCTGTATCGGCGATGATTTCGTGGACGACCGGGTGGACCCCGAACTACGCCTGACGGCCCGGGTAGACACCATCGGTTTTGAAGAGAGCTTTCAGTTCTCTGCTACTTACCTGAATAATATTGGCCAGATCGAGCAGCTGCCCGTGCAGTGGACTAGTTCGGACGAGACCATCATCAGTATTGACCCCACCGGACTGGCCACGGGCCTGCAAACCGGTGACGCCGTGATTACCGCCGAGGTGCTACTGAGCGGCCAGGCGGCCGTGAGCGCGAGCCACCAAGTGGCCGTGGGCGAGCAGACCGTAGTAGTGGTGGAACCGACAACCCGCACGGGAAATATCGTGACAACGAGTAGCTACCTGCTGCGCGGCGGTTTTGAAATGCAGGCGGTGGGCAGTGACCTGGTCATTGATTTCGCGGGCAACTTCGCGGCCGATACCGGCCTGCCCGGCCTGTACGTGTACCTGACCAACAACCCGAACACGACCAACGGCGCGCTGGAGATCGGGCCGGTAACGACCTTCAGCGGGGCGCACCAAATCACCGTGCCCAATGCGGACCTGGCCACTTATAGCTACCTGCTTTACTTCTGCAAACCATTTAATGTAAAGGTCGGTGACGGCGAAATCCAGGACTAATGAGACCTTATATACTACTTTTTGCCGCCCTCCTTTTTTCGGCACCCCTGCTGCGGGCCGGCGGTCCCTGGCCACAGGAGAAGAACGGCGGCTATCTGAAGCTCTCCGAATTCTGGATCGTGGCCGACGAACACTTTACCAGCGGCGGCGAGACCGACCCCAACGTGACGAGCGGTTTTTATTCCACTAACCTCTACGGGGAGTACGGCCTGACCGACCGCTGGACGGCCATCGTGAATGCCCCCCTGTTTGCGCGGGCCACGGTGAATAACCTGCTGTCGGGCACCACTAACGAGGTGATTGAGGAGGGCGACGCGATCAACTCCATCGGCGATATCGAGATCGGTATCAAGTACGGCCTCATTACCGACAAGAAAATCGTTGTGGCCGCCTCGCTTTTCCTGGGCCTGCCGACGGGCCAGGACGTGGGGGGCCGCCAGATGAACCTGCAAACCGGCGACGGTGAGTTCAACCAGTACCTGCGCCTGGATGCGGGTACGAGCCTGGGCAACAGCTATGTCTCCGCCTATGCCGGTTTTAACCAGCGCACCAATAATTTTTCCGATGAATGGCGGGCGGGGCTGGAAGCCGGTACCACATTTTGCGAGCGAAAAGATCGGCCTGACGGGTAGGCTGGATGTGGTGGAATCGCTGCGGAATGGCGCGTTGAACAGTGATGCCGATGCGGGCACCAGTATTTTCGCCAATAATACCGAGTTCGTGGCCGTGAGCGCGGAGGCGCGTTATGCGATCCGTAAGAATTTGGGTGTAGCGGCCGGGATCGGCGGTGCGTTGCGCGGGTCGTTGATCTATGCGGCACCGTCCTATACGGTGGGGGTTTATTATAGCTGGTAGGTTTGGGGGGCGGCCTACAGAGCTTATTTTGGCAAGGTCATCTACACGTATAATGAGGATGTCTACGGAGTTACCAGGAGTTTAGCCCGGAGTTTCACGGAGTTTTTTGCCCGCTAGACATTTTCAACAGAAGTGCTCAACCTTGCAACCGGCCTCACTATTCAGGCGTTTCGAGCCTATAAAACCGCCGTTATTATGTCTACTCCGCCCCTGGTTAACCGTGTTGCCAATAGCCGCCTGATTACGCTGAAACTGGAAGATTATTTACCGGAAGCCGGGGTAAGTTTCGCGCAATTCGATCTGAAGGACTTCCTGTTCATGGAGATGATCCTGAAGGAGAAGGATTTTCGGGCGGCCCTGCTGGAGCATGACTGGGAGCATTATCGGGGTAAAATACTTTTGGTGTATTGCTCGGCCGACGCGATCATTCCCGTGTGGGCGTATATGCTGGTGGCGACCTACGCCGCGCCGGTTGCCACGGACGTTTTTCAGGGCAGTGAGACCGAATATTATAAGGCGTTTTTTCTACGCCGCCTGGCAACCCTGGACCCTACCATTTACGAAGACCAGCGCGTGGTGATCAAAGGTTGTAGTGACCGGCCCGTGCCCGAGGCGGCTTACCTGGAGGTGACGCGCCGATTGCGGCCCGTGGCGAAATCGATCATGTACGGAGAACCCTGCTCGACGGTGCCGATTTATAAGGCCCCGAGGAAATAGGTGTCTAGTCGCTTTGGTAAGGAAGACGTCTCCCGCACTAAATTTCCGGGCAAAAATTCCCGTCCGACAAATTATTGGCTATCTTTCGGATTGATGAGGACGATTTCCGCGCCGGAGCCGTCCCTCCTTCCTATGATTTGATTAACCAGCCAGTAGCTATGACCAGAGCTCGACTCTTACTTCCCCTTGTTCTTTGCCTGTTTATCGGCACGCTTTCCGCGCAGGACGTTCACTTCACCCTCCACAACATGAATCCTGTCTGGTTAAATCCGGCCCGGACCGGTGCCTTCCTGGGCACGGCCCGTATCGGCGGTACCTACCGGGGGCAATGGCACAGCCTGAGCGGCATTAATACACCCTCCATTTTTGCGGATGCTCCGATTGTGCGAGGGTTCCGGGAAAACGACTGGGTTGGTGTCGGTTTCAATTTCATCCAGGACAACGCCCGCCAGGAATTTGCTACGGACGGCGGACTATCCAAGGTGCAGACCACCATTGCCGGTCTTTCGGCTTCCTATCACCTGTCTTTGGACGACAATCGGCGTAACGTTATCACCCTGGGTGCTACTTACGGCCGCAATAGCATTGCCTTGGACCTCACCGGCCAACCACTGACGGAAGAGCAAATTGCCACCGGACTCGGCGGTGGTGGCTTGTCAGGAGGTGCTCTCGAAAACCTTATGGCCGATGGCGAAAGCAAAGGCTACACCGATATTAGCGCGGGCCTGATGTTGCGTTCCGTACTGGATCCCGCCAAGGGCAATGCCCTGGAACTGGGCGTGGCCCTGATCCACTTGAACGCGCCGATGCGCGAGTCGATTATTCCCCGGGGAACCGGCGGCGGCGGTCCTAACCCCACACCCAACCCACCGGTCACCGGCAACCAGGACGACCGCAAGCGTTTGTCCACCATTCACGCCCACGCTTCGCTGGATTACGGTTTGACGGATGATTGGCGCTTCCTGCCCACCGTTTTCTTCCAGAACTCGGCCAACAACTCCAGCGTGTCGCTGCAAGCCTGGGCGGGGCGTATTCTCAAGCCCGACGTGATGCTCAAGTTCGGCCTCGGCTACCGCACCGCCGACGCGGGCAAGGTACTATTTGGTCTGGATTACAAGGACATCCAGGCGGCCATCTCCTACGACGTGACGCTCTCGCAGCAGCGCGAGATCAATAATTACCAGGGAGCATTCGAACTGAGCGCGATTTACACCATCAAGATCTACAAGCAGCCCGAGGTAACGCCTTCGCTGCTGTGCCCCCGCTTCTAGCGGGCGGCCGCCCAACCTCGCGCCGGCATTGGGCCGTCGTTAACGAAAGTCGTTTAATATTTTCGGCCGGAAGAGCGTTGATTGAACCAGCCCGCTAACCCTTTATTGCGGGCGTTCCGCTTACCGCCACCTCAAGTAATCCATTGATGAGAAATCTTACGTCAGCCGCTTTATTGATCGTTATTTGCTGGGTAGCCGCCACCGGCACCCTGTGGGCGCAACCGCTACGCAGTACTTCTTCTTACGAATCCCTGGTGTGCGAAGCCGATACCAATCAGGTCGGAAAACAGCTACTACGAGGCGATTCAATTAAATGAAAAGGCACTCGAGAAGCGTGATAAGGACAATGAGAAGTATTAGCCGATCTGGGCCTGGACAACTTTCGCCTGCGCGACTACGCCGCCGCCAAGCGCTACTACCGCCAACTGTTCCGCCGCGCTGAGACGACGGATACGACTTATAACCTCCACCGTTACTACTACGGTGAGGCCCTGAAATCGGAAATGGAGTACGCCGAGGCGATCACGGTACTGGGCGAGTTTGTGGCGAATTCCACCGATCCGCTGATGACCAATCTGGCCAAGATCTCGATCGCCGGCGCGGAGATGGGCCTTTCGCTGCCCGACAATGCCGAGGGCGTGAAGGTGGAAAACCTGGGCCGCAAGGTCAATGCCGCCTTTTCCGAGTATGCCCCCACCCTTTCCCTGGATGGTTCGACGCTCTACTTTTCCACTTGGGAAGCGACTGAGGTCGTCAACCCAGAAGATACCAACGATCCCAAGCAGCTCAGCGGCATTTTCATGAGCAGTAAAGAGGCAAAAAAGGATGGCACCACCGAGTGGGGCAAACCTACTCGCCTGGGTAAGGAGGTGAACCGCGTGAACGCCCACACCGCCAACCCCGCCCTGAGTGCCGACGGCCGACGTCTGATCTACAACCGGGTGGTGATGCAGAACCAGAAAACGGTGGAGTCAAAAATCTATTCCAGCGACCAGAATGACGAAGGCTGGGACAGCGGCAACGAAGTGGCCGGCGTCAACGGCGACTACCTGGCCCTGAACCCCACCACCGGAGAACTATTCGGTAACGAGGTCCTCTTTTTCATCAGCGACATGCCCGGCGGCTACGGCGGCCGCGATATTTACTACGCCACCTACAACGGTGACGGCACCTACCAGGATCCCGTCAACCTGGGCGAAAGCATCAATACACCCTACGACGAGGATACGCCTTTTTACTTCGACGGCACCCTCTATTTCAGCACCAACGGCCGGCCCACCCTGGGCGGCCTCGACGTGTACCACAGCGACTGGAACGGCAGCAACTGGAGCAAGCCCGAAAACATGGGCAAAGCCTACAACTCCAGCGTGGACGACCTCAGTTTCCGCGTTTTCGACGAGGGTTACGCCGGTTTCATGACCAGCAACCGCGAGGGCGGCCGCTCGGTCAAAAGCAAGACTTGCTGCGACGATATGTACGGCTTCACCGTAGACCGCCTCTTCGCCGATCTGGTGGTGGGCGTCTTTACCGCCGAAACTTCAACGCAAAAGCCCCAACCTCTGCTGGGCAGTACGGTTAAACTGACCGCCACCGAGAATGGCCTGACCGGTTCGCCCGAGTCACAGACCAAGGCGGATGGCAATCAGTTCAATTACGGCCTCAATCTGGAGAACGCTTACCAGGTCATTGCTTCGGCCGAGGGGTATTACCCCGACACTTTCACCTTCAATACCCTGGGGCTGGAGGAGAGTAAGACGACGGTGCACCGGTTTTTCCTGGAGGCTGTTCCAATTTCGATGGATACTATCGTGATTGAAGAAGCTATCGTATTGGAAAACATCTTGTATGATTTCGATGACGATAAAATCCTTCCCACTGCCGAGCAAGATTTGGAATTCATCAAGGGGTTGATGGAGCAGTACCCGGACATGAAGATTGAACTTAGTTCGCATACCGACTTTCGGGGTGAAAATGCTTACAACCTGCGCCTTAGCCAGAAGCGTACTGATTCCGCTCGTCGCTGGTTAATTCGTAATGGAATTGATGGTGCTAGAATAAAAGCCAAAGGTTACGGCGAAACGGTACCCCAGACGGTAAACACCAAAAACGCTGCCCGTTATGACTTCATGAGTGAGGGGGACATTCTAACCGAACCGTTCATAACCGCTTTATCCACAGAGGAGCAGAAGGAAGCCGCTCACCAGCTTAATCGCCGGACGGAGTTTAAGATTTTGGAAGGCCCTACCTCGATCATTATCGATCGCAAAATTATCGAGCGCCGCGAAGACGGCTCGGATCGCAAGGCCGAGCCAACTCCCCAGCCCGCTCCCAAGGCTACACCCGCTCCTGCTTCGAAGCAACAGCCCGCGCCGGAAAAAGTCAGGCAAACAAGTATTTCACCCAAAAGCCTACCCTACCAATCCTCGCTCTCCCGCGAGGAAAGTCTGGCGGGATTGCCGGTACTGGTCTTCGGCCAGCGTGAGCTACAGCTCGGCCGGGTCAACCACGGCGAGAAGCGCAGTTTCAGCTACATCTTCACCAATAAAGGCGACAGCCCGGCACAAATTTCGCTCATCACCGCCTGCGAGTGCACCACCACTACCCACGACAACAGCAAGGTTTATCAGCCCGGCCAGAGCGGCGTGATCCAGGTCTCCTTCGACAGCACCGAAAAGGACGAGAGCGAAACGATCGACATCGACATCCTCCTCAAGCAGCGCACCAAGAGCGGCGAGCCGATCATGGAAACGGTGCAGTATTCCTACGAGCTGGTAAAGTAATTAAGGATTAGTGGGCACTGCTTCTCTCGATCATAAATGATCTTTCGAGGTGAAGGATGAATGGATTGACTGAGTCGAGCGTAAATGAGTGAAGCGTCAGGCTCAAATTTTCCATCCGTATGAATAACGCTTTTGCATTCGCGTCCTTTTTATCAGGGCGTGTACCCGGCTGAGGCCGGGGTCGGGCTATCCGGCACTCTCTTCGCCAGGGGCCGTTCCGCTAACGCGGAACGGCCCCTGGCTCGTTCAGGCAACGCCTCCTATCCCTCACGCAGTGGGAGGGTGGCAGTGGACGCAGCAACAGGTGGACTAACGGAGGCGGTAATTAAATTGATAGAAGACAGTAATTTTTTCTCAAATTTGAGAAGTGAGCCTAGCATCCCCTTGTGGGAGGGAACCCACCCAGGCCGCCACCGCCGACCGTCCCTTCCCCACTTCCAGCCCACCGGGCAAGCCGGTGGCCTTTCTTGCGGGGCCGGAGGGCCGCAAAAAGCCTGTTCAAAAGAAAATCGAATTTTTCCGCGCCGGCTATAGCGTTCGCACCCGCCATACAAAGTGGCAAGTGGTTCCGGTGCGCGCAAGGGCATCGATTTAAAAACTATGGTTGGGAGTTCGTGAGCGAGGAGCCGTCATCGCGGCCGATTCTCGTTCTTTAGCTGGTTGCCATCCGCGATGAGCAGGGGGATGGGCCGGGCTGCAGAGCATATTGCTGGGGTCGGTTTGGAGTTAAAACTCGCTAACTGACTCGTGCAAAGGTGCTAGGATTCAAGTGAAGCGGTCCTGATTTGACCGGTATCACCCACTGGTTTGGTGCCGCGAAGAATCAGTGCGGCGGGATGGCCCTTTGACCATTCGCAAAGCAAAGATACAAAAAGTAGCTGAAATATAAAAGTTAAAACAAAAATTTACTGATGGTTAGCATATGCTTAGCGCGTTGGGGTTAGGATTGAAATTATTAACCCGCGTGAGGGGCGTGGAGGGGGCGAGCGTTAGCGAAGCAGACCGGAGCGAAGCGGAGGGCCGAGCAGGCTTGCGAGCCCGGAACGGCCCGACCCCGGCCCGGTAGGGACGGGGGCACGCCCAAAAAACCGTCCAAAGCAACCTTTTTCTCCCGCTAGTGCTTAATTTAGCGCAACCGTTTTTTCTTAACCAGAAGAGGCCGATGAAGGAACCGAAAGCGCGGCGACGAATGGGGTGCCACCACCACCACCGGCGTTGCGAACCGTGCTTTTGCGACCCGGCCGCCCCGCCATATGACCAGCCCCCTGACCCAAGCCGCCCCCTATCAGGCGAAGAACCATATCCGTATCGTGACCTCCGGCAGCCTGTTTGACGGGCATGATGCGGCCATCAATATTATGCGCCGACTGCTGCAAGCGACGGGGGCGGAAATCATCCACCTGGGCCATAACCGCTCGGCGCGGGAGGTGGTGGAGGCGGCGGTACAGGAGGATGCTCAGGCTATTGCGCTAACCTCTTACCAGGGCGGGCACCTGGAGTATTTTCGCTACATCAAGCAACTGCTAAAGGAGTACGGGGCCGATGACGTAAAGATCGTGGGCGGCGGCGGCGGCACCATTTTGCCCATTGAGATCGAGGAACTGCACGCGGCGGGGATCGACCGGATCTATGCCCCCGATGACGGCCGTAAGCTGGGCCTGCAGGGCATGATCAATGACGTGCTGCAACGCGCCGATTTTCCGCGCGGGGAGAATTTTGACTGGACGTCGACCAAGTGGCGCGAGGGCGACCGCCATCAGTTGGCCGGGGCATTATCCGCCCTGGATAATTATGGACTGAACGGCACCACGCTGCCGGAAGTAACGAACCCGCCGCCCATACTGGGAATTACCGGTACCGGTGGCGCGGGAAAATCAAGCCTGACCGATGAGTTGCTGCGCCGTTTACTGCGCGACTTCCCGGACCTACAAATTGCCATCGTTTCCGTGGACCCGACGCGCCGGAAATCGGGCGGTGCCCTGCTGGGCGACCGGATTCGGCTGAATGCACTGCACCCCGACATTAGCGACGGGCGCGTGTATATGCGGTCTTTGGCCACGCGGGCGACCAACCGCGCACTGAGTGATTCGATACCCGACACCCTGAAAGTGTTGCAAGCGGCGGGCTTCGGGCTGATCTTGCTGGAGACCAGCGGGATCGGGCAGTCGGGGACGGAAGTGACCGATTTTGCCGATCTATCCCTGTACGTAATGACGCCCGAGTTCGGCGCGGCCACGCAGTTGGAGAAGATTGATATGCTGGATTTTGCCGACCTGGTGGCCCTGAACAAGGCCGACCGGCGCGGCGCGGCCGACGCCCTGCGGGCGGTGCGCAAGCAGGTGCAGCGCAACCGGAACCGCTGGGACGAGCCACTGGAAAACATGCCCGTTTACCCCACCCGCGCCAGCTACTTTGGCGATGAGGGGATGGACCGGCTGTATACCGCCATTGTGGAACAATTGGAATTGGCGGGCGGCATGCCGGCGGAAGTATCCGTGGGCGCGGCGGCGGAAACCAGCGTTGTGCCGCCGGCGCGGGTACGCTACCTATCGGAAGTGACCGAGACGGTGCGCCGCTACCATAAGTTAAGTAAGGAACAGGCTGATTTGGCCTCGCGGGCCGATGCCCTCTCGCGCAGCGCGAAGGAAATGGAGGCTGAGGAAGTGCAACGCGCCCTAACCAGCCGCGCCGACGAACTGCGGGAAGAACTCCGACCCGAGATCCGCCGCGAACTTGACGGGTGGCCGGAACTGGCCGAGCGCTACCGTGCAGACGAGTTCGTGTACCAGGTAAGAAAACGAGACATTCGGGTGCCCACTATGGCCACCACGCTGAGCCACACCAAGGTACCGCGCTTGGCCCTGCCCCGCTACACCGACCCCGGCGACCTGCTGCGCTGGCTGCGGGCCGAGCACCTGCCGGGCTATTTTCCGTTTACCGCCGGGGTTTTTCCGTTCAAGCGGCGGGGCGAAGCCCCTGCCCGTATGTTTGCCGGCGAGGGGGGGCCGGAGCGGACCAATCGACGCTTCCATTACCTGGCCCTGGGCCAGCCCGCTACCCGGCTGAGTACCGCCTTCGATTCGGTGACCCTCTACGGCGAGGACCCGGATGAGCGGCTGGATATTTACGGCAAGGTGGGTAACTCCGGGGTGAGCGTGGCTACGCTGGATGACTGCAAACGGCTATATAGCGGTTTTGACCTGTGCGATGCGGGCACCTCGGTGAGTATGACGATCAACGGGCCGGCGGCGACGGTTTGCTCGCTGTTTTTGCAGACCGCCATCGACCAGCAGTGCGAGCGTTATTTGCAGGAGCACGAACTGATTGGAAACGTAGAAGAGTTATTGAAAAAACGATTTGACGAACGCGGCCTGGATCGGCCCGCCTACCGGGGGAAGTTGCCCGAGGGACACGACGGATCGGGCCTGCTGCTACTGGGTCTGACGGGAGATGAAGTGCTGGATGCGGAGGTCTACGAAAAACTACGTAAGCAAGCCCTGACCACCGTGCGCGGCACCGTGCAGGCCGATATTTTGAAGGAGGACCAGGCGCAGAACACCTGCATTTTCAGCACCGAATTTAGCCTGCGGTTGATGGGGGACATGCAGCAGTACTTTATCGACGAGGGCATCCGTAATTTCTACAGCGTCTCCATTTCCGGCTACCATATTGCCGAGGCCGGGGCTAATCCGATTACGCAATTGGCTTTTACCCTGGCAAACGGCTTCACCTACGTGGAATACTACCTGAGCCGGGGGATGGCCATAGACGACTTTGCGCCTAACCTCTCCTTCTTCTTCTCCAACGGCGTGGATGCGGAGTATGCCGTCATCGGTCGGGTGGCGCGGCGGATCTGGGCCATTGCCATGCGCGACAAATACGGAGCGGGCGAACGGAGCCAGAAGCTGAAGTACCACATTCAGACCAGCGGCCGCAGCCTGCACGCGCAGGAGATCAGTTTTAACGACATCCGCACTACCCTCCAGGCGCTGTACGCTATTTACGACAACTGCAATAGTCTGCACACCAACGCCTACGACGAGGCGATTACCACCCCGACGGAGGAAAGCGTGCGCCGTGCCCTGGCCATCCAGTTGATTATCAATGAGGAACTGGGGCTGGCAAAGAATGAGAACCCGCTGCAGGGGAGCTTCATCATTGAGGAGTTGACCCAACTGGTGGAGGAGGCCGTGCTACTGGAATTCGACCGCCTGACCGAGCGCGGCGGGGTGCTGGGGGCGATGGAGACGATGTACCAGCGCACGCAGATCCAGGAGGAGAGTATGCATTACGAGATGCTAAAGCATACCGGGGAGCTGCCGGTGATCGGGGTGAATACTTTTTTGAGTGACGAGGGCAGCCCGACCGTTATTCCCGATGAGGTGATCCGTTCGACGACGGAGGAAAAGGATTCGCAGATAGCGGGGCTACGCGCCTACCGGGCGGCCCACGCACCGGAGGAAGCAAAGGCCGCGCTGGTAAGTCTGGCGGAAACGGCGGCGGCGGGTGGCAATACTTTCAAAGAGTTGCTGAAGACGATCCGCACCAATACGTTGGGGGACATTACTCGCTCGCTCTATCGGGTGGGTGGGCAGTACCGGCGGAATATGTAGGCGCGCTGCGCGCGCCCGTACTTTTGTAGGCGGCGTTGCCGCTGGTATTTTTGTACTTTGGTATAAGCCTACGCGTGGGGGCTTCGCCCGTATTTTTGTAGACGGCGTTGCCGCTGGTATTTTTGTACTTTGGTATAAGCCTACGCGTGGGGGCTTCGCCCGTACTTTAGTAGGCGGCGTTGCCGCTGGTATTTTTGTATTTTAGTATAAGCCTACGCTTACACGCTAAACGTGCAAAACATCCCAAATCACACATCCTACATCCTACATCACACCTCCCCACCTTCCTTCGGGGAGGGAGATCGCGGTATCGTTGGGAGGGGAAAAACGGGGTACGGGCCAGGGGGCTGCGCAGTAGTGCTATGCCAAACGCGCTGCACACGTATAATTACTCCGTCATTAGCTGCGGTGCTTCTTTCAATCGCAAAGCGATTCTTGAGGTCAATCATTAGCTGCGCTGCTTCTCTCAATCGCAACGCGATTCTTTGAGGTCGATCATTACTTGCGGTGCTTCTCTCAATCGCAAAGCGATTCTTCGAGGTCGATCATTCAGTCATTCAATCATTCGATCATTGGCTCTCCGCCCGCGTGAGGGATGGGAGGCGTTGTCTAAACGGAATGTAGCCACGCAAAATCTTGCGTGGTGTAATGGAGAGAGTGCCGGACAGCCCGACCCCGGCCCCTAGGCCGGGGGCACGCCCGCAAAACCCCCTACGGATTTAACCGGCCGCCGCAGTATTTGCAGTATACGGCGTCTTTGTCGTGGCCTTCCTGCATGCAGAAGCGGCAGACCTGGGTGGTAGCGATTTTGGTACGATTATTCTCCTTGATCATCTCCCCGGTAACGATGCCGGTGGGGACGGCGATGATGGCGTAACCGAGGAGCATGACCACGGCGGAGAGGAACTGACCGAGGTTGGTATAGGGCGTGATATCTCCGTAACCGACGGTGGTGAGGGTGACGATGGCCCAGTAGATGGCACGGGGGATGCTGCTGAAACCGTCATTGCTGCCGCCCTCGATGAGGTACATGATGGACCCGATGATGATGACGACCAGCGTGATGAAGAGCAGGAAGATGCTGATCTTGGTCTGGCTCTTGCGCAGGGCGATCTTGATTTCGTTGCCCTGGTCGAGGAAGTGACCGAGTTTGAAAATACGGAAGATGCGCAGGAGCCGCAGGCTGCGAACGACGAGTAATGACTGGCTGCCGGCGATGAAGAAGGTGAGAAAGGAGGGCAGAATGGAGATGAGATCGACGACGCCGAAGAAGCTGGCGGCGTACTTTTTCGGCCGTTCCACGCAGTAGAGGCGCAGCAGGTACTCGATGGTGAAACCGATGGTGAAGAACCACTCCAGGAAAACGAGTATGCGGCCGTACTTGTCCACGAACTCATCGGATGTCTCCATCATCACCACCAGCACGCTGATGACAATAAAGACCAGGAGCGTGATGTCGAACGCCTTGCCGGCCGGGGTGTCGGCCTCGAAAATGATCTCGTGGATGCGGTGACGGAAGCGGGAATTTTCTTTAGACATAGTTAAAGGACGAGCAGAGGCCGTTGGTCGTTCCGGCAAGGTAGGTAGATGTAGCGGATTAGCCAAAAAAGGCAGGATCGGGGTGCCGGGAGAGCCGTAAGACATTAGCGGTTTTACTAATGTATGTAATTTTTACTAAAGTGTCTAATCGTATCCGAGGGCTATTTCGTACCTTCGTAGACGGCGGCGTCGGATGGATGTCGGCCCGCTTTTGTTCCCGACTTGTATTTATTCCCTTACCACTACATAGCCCCCCGCATGAACGCAATCATCATTGAAGACGAGATCCACGGCCTGAACAATTTAAAAAACTTACTGGCCGAGCACTGCGGCGATATCAATATTGTCGGAACGGCGGACGGCGTGGAGACGGGCACGGCCCTGCTGGAAGGCGGCGACCTGGAAGTGGATGTAGCTTTTTTAGACATTAACCTGGCGGACGGCCAGGTATTTCAGTTGCTGAACAACATTCGGCCGATCGACTTCGAGATCATTTTTGTTACCGCCTACGAAGAATATGCGGTCAAGGCTTGTGAGTATAGCTCGATCGGATACATCGTGAAACCGATCGACCCTGACCAACTGGTAGACGCCGTATCGCGCATCGACCGGAGCCGGAACAGCAAAACGGATAAGCGGCTGGACATTTTTCAGCAGTACGTCAACAACCCGAATGCGTTTTCCAAGCTGAGTATCGCCGCACTGGACGGAATTTACTTCGTGAACATACGTGACATTGTGCGATTTGAGGCGGAGGACAACTACACGCACATTTTCCTGGAAAACGGGGACAAGATCACGGCGTCCAAAACCATCAAGGCCTATGAGGATATGCTGGAGCCTTTCAATTTTTACCGGGTACACAAACGCCACGTAATCAACCTGAACTATATGCGAAAGTTTGTCAAGGGAGACGGGGGATACCTCATCATGGATGACGACATCCGCATCGAAGTATCGCGGCGGCGGCGGCCGGCCTTTATGGAAAAGATGCGCCGCTTGCAGGACGGATTTTAGCGGAAAATTTACCGGTAAGTAAACTTACTTGTTTTTCCCATTTGTTAATATTTCAGGTCCGGCAGCAATTTGTTAGCAGAACCGCCTGATTTTAGCTATTTTTATACCGAGAAAATTACCACCGGGCGTTTCGGCGCACTAACAATCCCCCCCTAGGGCGTTCTTCGACCCAGGCACCCGGTGAAAACACACAACACAACTACACAATCATGGCGAACACGAAGAAATCGATCGACGAGCTGAAAAAGTCGAATAAAACGCTCGACAAAAAGAAGATGGACAAGGTCAAGGGCGGCAAACGCCGCGACGGCTGGGGCCGCCGCGGCTGCGGCAACATTACGCCCCAGTAGACAATAGCCTGATTGCCCCCCAGGGGTTGTTCAGGAATGATATAAAAAGGACTGTCACGTGTTCCGCACGGCGACGGTCCTTTTTACGTTTTACGTTTTACGAAAGGTGTATCATTTCCCGGCTCATTCACTCCTTTTTCACCGTCCATTTTTCCCCATGAGTATTGCCTCCCCGGCCGCCGCCAAACGCCGAACCGATCTACTGGAACAGCAACTGCTGCAGCAGGAAGACGCCATGCAACGCATTGCCCTGCTGGACCAACTACTGCCCGATTACATCTACACGCGCCCGGAACGGTCGCGCCAATTGCTGGATGAACTGGATGCGCTGCTCGGAGACAAGGGGCTGAATGACGTGGAGGATTTTCTTTTCCGCTCCCTCATCTACCGCGGCACGCTCGAAAACCAGACCTACCACCACGAGCAGGCCGTGGTCATTCAGCGCAAACTGTTGCTGCTGGCCGAAGAGCGCGGAGACGTGAGCCAGTTAGCGGAAATTTACATGGATGCCTGCGGTACCTACGTTAATATCAGCCAGTTAGAAACGGCCGAAGACCACCTGGACCGGGCCGAGGCCTTGCTGCGTAACTATCCCGACCCCATTTTGCTGGCCCGGGCCACCTTCCGGCGGGGCTACATCTACCTGCACCGCAACAGCTACGGGCGGGCGATTGATAATCTGCTCAAGGCCGCCACCATTTATGAGGAGAGCACGGATGACCTGACGGTAAAGGACCACTATTTCCTGACGCTGATCCACGCCGGACTGGGGCGAATCTACGAGCGCAACGACGACCGGCAACGCTGTATCCAGGCCTACCAGGCGGTGGTGAAACGCTGCGAAAAATGGAACCTGCGCAGTCGCCTGGCCTGGCACTACCTCCACCTGGGTAATGCGCTGATGAACGCCAATTACACCGCCCAGGCCGTACGCTATTTCAAACTGGCCCTGACCGCCGAGTCGGACGGAAGCGAGGTAGCCCGGGCCGGTGCCTACGCTAACCTGGGCAATATTTTCGTGGAGCAGGGCAGTTTCGGAGAGGCAGAAGAATTGCTGCAACGGGCCTGGGAAATCTACGACCGCCTGCCCGAGCCGGACTACGTGAATTCCAGCCTGATCTCTTTTTCACGCGCCCAGATCAAGGCCGCTACCGGAAACCCCCGCGAGGCACTAACCGAATTAGCCACCGCTTTTTCACTGGCCGAACAGGCCGACGACTATCAACAACTGGCCGACATCAGCCTCCAGCAGGCCAAACTCCATGCCGAACTGGGCGATTATCAAAGTGCCTACCACATCCAGCAGGGCTACAATAATTTTCAGGAACTGCACCTGCAGCAAATGAACCGGCGCAAACAGGCCGAGATCGAAGCCCGCTACCAGACCGAGGCAAAGGAACGCGAAGCCGAACGACTTTCCCTCGAAGCCGGCAAGCTGCAACTCAAGGCCCTGCGCGCGCAAATGAATCCGCATTTTCTGTACAACGCGCTCAATTCCATCCAGTCCTTCATCACCGGCAACGACCTGAGTACCGCCAGCCGCTACCTGGCCCGTTTTGCCAAACTGATGCGCAAGAGCCTGGAATATTCCGATGTGGAGTACATTTCCCTTGAAGAGGAGCGCGCTTTTCTCGACGACTACCTCACCATCAACCAAGCCCTGCGGTTCGGCGGCGAGATGACGTACACCATCATCATCGACGAGGATTTGGAAGAGGATATTCTCGGGGTGCCCACCATGATCCTGCAGCCCTACGTGGAAAACGCCATCGAGCACGGCCTCCGTTCGCGCAAGGGCGGCCACATCGAGGTCCGTTTCGATCTGGTGGAAGACAACGACGACGAACTCCTCGCCAGCGTTACGGACAATGGCATCGGGCGGGCCGCCAGCCAGGAAATTCAGCAACGTGACCCCCGTTACAGCGACCACCGCTCGCGCGGAACCGAGATCACCGAGCGGCGGCTCCGGCTGCTCTGCGGCGACGCCACTTTCAGCGACCCGGATGCCGATGACGGCAGCGACGACGAGCGCGAAAGCCCCGTGCGCACCATCGACCTATTCGGCGGCGACGGCAAAACACCCGCCGGCACCCGCGTGGAGGTCGTCATCCCGATCGTGGATTTGCACTTGCGGTAGGGATGTTGTTAGGGGGCGTGCCCCCGCCTGCCGGCGGGGTCGGTCCCTTTCCGGCTCGGCATTCGCCTCGGTGCTTCGCACTGCCCCGCTGCGCGGGGTCACCGTCCAGGCACCTCACGCGGGGGGGGGGGAGGGGGCGGTCTTTGCCCGCTGACAGTGGCAAGCCCTGCCCGCACGTATTATGCGGAGGGGAAAGCTATTTAAAGGGAGGAAAGAGTCGGTGCGGGCGAGGGGGTCGGCTTCGTGAAAGGATGTTTGCAATAAATAGGCCGCCTGGTTTACGTTCGGAAAGCAAAACAGCTTATTGGGAAAGCGCAGCCCGAAAAAACGGACGGGTGCCGCCACCTTTGCGGCATCACCGAGTACAAAACCTAATTAAAAAATAGTCTTAGCGACAACTTAAACAAAAATAAAATGAAAAAAATAGGAATCATCGGAGGTTCAGGCTTTATTGGAAGCTATAACACCCAAAAGTTTTTGAATGAAGGATACAAAGTAAAAGTATCCACTATGGATCTTTCCAAAAAAGGAAAGTATGAACATTTACTCAGCCTCAAAAATGCTGATAGCCTGGAAATCTTTCAAGTGGACGTTGAAAACAAGCAAGAGCTTATGGGTTTTCTAAAAGACTGTGAAATAGTAATTCACGGAGGAACACCTTTTCAATTGGATGTCAAAGACCTTCAGAAAGAATTGTTTGACCCTACCATCAAGGGTACAGAAAACTTCCTTGAAGCAGTTCTCAAGACTCCCGGGATTGAAAAAGTCATTTTTATTGCATCCGTGGCGGCTTACAACACAAGCTTTCCATTTTTACCCGAAGGAAAATCTGAAAATGATCAGATCACTGAAAATGATGAACCCTTTTCGAGCGAAGAAGCCATTCCTTATGCCCAAGCAAAGTTTATTGCTAATCAGACCGTCAATAAATTCATTGCAGACCATCCAAATTTAAGCTTTGAAATCACTTCAGTTTCACCTGTTGCCGTGATGGGAAAATCTTTGTCAAACAGACAAGATTCAACTTCAACGGGTTTACAATTTCTGTTTAAAAATAAAATTGCTCCCAATCCCTTCATACAAATGGTCTATGACGTGGATGTATTATGGGCATTGATAGATGTAGAAGATGTTGCCGAAGCGATTTTCAAAGCGGTTACAACCAAAAACACCCATGGTAAAAACTATCTTTTGTCAAGTGAAAGTTACAGGGTGTCGGATGTGACATTAATGCTCAACAATCAACATCCGTTGGGTAAACCTGAAATCTTCTATAGTTCTGCTTTGGCAATAAAGGATTTAGGAATAAGCTTTAAACCGGTAAGCATTCCTTTGAATAACTATTCATCATAAGAAAAATCAGTACGGCAGCAGCCAACAGCAGCTACAAGCAGGCAGGGGCTTAGAGCGTGTCTAAAATTTTTAAGGACTGAGGGTCAATGATTCGCTTCGCGGCTACTTCGTGGTTAAGGTTCTGGCCAGATAAAAACTTGCGCGCATAGCGGGTTACGCAAGTCAGTTTTTATGACGCCAGGTTCTTAAATGCTTGGTTCTCAGGAAGTAAAAATTTAGACACGCTCTTAGTCGGAGACGCTAAACAAGATAAAGTATATTAAGCAAGTATAATCGTATAGCATATCGCATTTTCCCTACTTTCAATCCCGCAATCGCCGGATCAACTTGCGCCGAAACTCTGCCTGCGCCTGATCCAGCAGGACCAGTTTTTTGGCGGGCAATACCTTGCGGTATTCCTGCAGGGCACGGACCTTTAATTCATACTCCTCGCGATCGCGGGCGGCCTGTTTATCCAGGTGACCGGCGGCAGCGGTCTCGCTCAGATCGGCCAGGTCGATGGCGCGGGGGCGGTTTTTGTACTTGAGTTGCATGGCCTCGCGCTCGAACCGAAAGTAAAGCGGAAAAAAAGCATCCGATTCCTGCTGGGTCAGGTCCATGCGCTCGGTCAGGTAGATTTTCGCGGCGGCCCGGATGCGGGAAAAATCGCCGTCACCACCGCCCCGCGGCGGTTGGGCGGACAGGAAAGAAACGGAATACAGCAACAGTAGCAGAGAGAGTAGGAGGCGCATAATTAATTGGTTTGGTCGAGGTTTTCCTCGTCCGATTCATAGATAAATTCGGTATCGAACTCATCGATATTCGCATCGATGTAGGCCATGATCTCGGCCTCCGAAAGATCGTCGATGCTGATGGTTTCCGCCCTAAGCGACGGCTGCTCGGTAACGGGCGCGGCGGGCCGTAGTAGCAACCAAATCCCTACCGCCAAAATCAACAGAATAGCCGCCGCCCGGGCGTACCGGGGCGAGAGCCGGTGCACCGCCGCAGGCTTCATTCGGGAGGGGAGTCCTTCTTCCGCCAACCGGTCGGCCAGCTGCTCGAAGTACGCGGCCGGGGGCGGGGTAAAGCCGTCTCCCTTACCCCGCAACATTTGTAGGGAAGCGGGTAATTCGTCGCGGTCGGGATCGGGGGTAAAATCAGGCGATTTCATCGGAGTGGTCGGTTAGGTAAGCGGAAACTTTTTGGGCGGCGTGGTGATAGCTGGCTTTGAGGGCACCCTCGGTCAGGTCGAAAATTTCGGCCATTTGGCGGTAAGGCATCTCATCGTAGTAACGCAACTGGAAAACGGCGCGTTGCCGGTCGGGCAAGCCCGCCACGGCGGCCTGCAGCTTGCGCTGCGCGGCATCGCCGTCGAAGTAGTCGGCGGCCCGCAATTCGCGGTCCACCCAATTGGCTTCGTCCTCCAGCGAGAACGAAGTGCGGCGGCGCCGTTTTTCCAGCCAGGTCAGCGATTCATTGGTGGCAATACGGTAGATCCAGGTGTAGAAACTACTGCGGCCGGCAAATTTATCCACTCCCCGGTAGATTTTAATCAGCGTGAGTTGTAGCACGTCGTCGGTATCTTCCCGGCTGGTCACCATTCGCTGGATGTGCGCCCGCAGGCGCGGACCGTAGTGGACCGTCACCTCCCGCAGGGCCGCGTTGCGCGTGGCCGGCCGCCGGAGACGAGCGACCATATCGGTATCGTCGAGTGTGGTAGGTGATTGCAAAAAAGGAAGTTGTTGCATTGACGGTAGTTGGACCGGACCACCACCCGCAGGTTTAACGAGCAGCAAATAAAACGGCCCCTTCCGGGGGAAAGGGGCCGTTTTCGAGTAAAAAATCAGCAATGGATCAACCGAAGTTGTTCAGTTTCAGCGTCCAGTCGTAGTCCGTGTACTCGGGGTCGGGGTCCTTGGCGTCCTCGGGCACGATGCCGTACTTTTTGAGTGTGTCGTCCACCCCGTCGAACTCGCGGAAATCACCCTTGAACCACTTCATGAGCGAGGTGGTCCTGACGATATTCTTCTCGGGAATATACGTAGAGAAACGCTTCAGGTAAGCCTCCGTCAGTTGGTCGAGGTCTTTGTCGATGGTGGCGGCGTTAAAGGAGTAGACTGGCGGGCAGTCCACCGCGCCGCAGTTGAGGGCAAAGTGGATGCGGGGGTCGGTTTCCTTGACGCGCATCATCTTCTCGTACTCGCCGGGGAAGAGCTTGCCGATGTAGCCCATGCCCAGTTTCGTTTCCGAACCCCGGATGATGCCGTGCTCAATATCTTCCAGGCTCAGTTCCTTGCCGGCCACCGTGACGATGGGCATGGAGAAAAACTTCTTACGGTCGTCCCACAGGCTCTTGTCCTCGGTCAGTCGCTGCTGAACGGTACCGTTGTACACATTAATCCAGAAAGCCAGCCGCTTCTCGTCAGTATCCAGGGTACGGGCCAGTTGCTCAGGATCCAGGTTTTTTAGGCGACCGAAGATCGGCTCAGTAGTGTTGCCGCTCTTCAAATCATCGATCAGATAACCCGATAATTGGGTCAGACTCGCTTCGGACACCGGTGTGCGTGGTGGCTTTTCGGCCTTGTCCTGGTCGGCCTCTCCACCATCGGACATTTCCTGCGCGGTGGCGGAATCATCCATTCGGCGGGGGTCGGTTTCCTCATATCCACAAGCTACGGCACCGAAAAAGAGCAGCAGCAGGGCTAGATAGTTAATGGTTTTCATGTTTGGGTTATTTTCCGGTAAAACAGCGGCACGGGGGCAGTGTTCGTCCAGCCGGGGGCAGGCGAATACTAGGAAATAACGATTGCTGGTTACGACATTATTCAAAGCATCTCTTGTACCTACATCAAATAATCGTACCTGCTTTGAACCGGATGCCGCTTCAGTCGTTCACCGTTCCATCCTTCCGCCGCACGCAAGTGCTCGGCTAGGCCACTACTAAGTAATGCGTTCATTATGAGCGCGCTACTCCCCCACTCACTTCGCCGGTGATCAAACCAATATCCCCGGCGATCCAACCACTTTTTTATGAAGTCTACTTTCTTTTCACTGTTCGTATTAGCATTCCTTTTCGTCTCCTGCGGTGAAACCACCGGCGAAGAAGCTATTACCGAAGATGCCGTTGCCATTGAGGACGTTGCATCGGCCGAAACCTACAACATTGACGCTGCTCAAAGCAATCTGGTATGGGAAGGCACTAAGCTGGTGGGCGAAGGCCACACCGGCACCATCAATGTTCAGGGCGGCAGTCTGGAAGTCGAAGGCGGCAACGTAGTGGGCGGTAAGCTCATGATCGACATGGCCTCCCTCACCGCCACTGATTTGGAAGGCGAAGGCATGCAAAAGCTGAACGGCCACCTGAAGAGTCCCGATTTCTTTGATGTTGAAAAGTATCCTACGGCTACTTTCGAGATCGCTTCGGCTACTCCGGTAACCGGCACCGAAGGCGTAACCCACGAAATTAAGGGTAACCTGACGATGAAAGACCAGACCAAGGCCATCACTTTCCCCGCCAATGTACAGATGATGGACGGCAAGATCATGGCCACCTCCCCCGCATTCACCATCGACCGCACCGATTGGGGCATTGTTTACGGTGCCGAAGGCAGCGTTGCCGACCTGGCCAAGGACAAGACGATCAATAAGGAGATCGGCCTGAAACTGAACCTGGTAGCCATGAAGTAATCGTGGCGTTGCCACTTGCTTTTCAATAGCCGGCCCTACCGGTTTCACGATGGTACTTCAGCAGTCCGCTCGAACGTGTTAAGCACGGGAGGAGCGGCTGCCGGAGTACCATTTTTTTGTGGGGGGGGTGAGGGATAACGGGGCAGCGCCCCCTACCACGCCGCACACCCTCACCCCCGGCCCCTCTCCAACGGGAGAGGGGTGACGTTGCTTGGCACTCGTAGCGTCACCCCTCTCCCGAAGAGAGGGGCCGGGGGTGAGGGATAACGACGCAGCGTCACCCCTTACTTACGCAACAGCTTCCGATACCTACCACGCCGCACACCCTCTCCAACGGGAGAGGGGCCGGGGGTGAGGGATAACGGCGCAGCGCCCCCCTTTACTTCTGTAAAAGCTTCCGATACCGCTCCCCGTCCGTCAGCACCGCAATGGCTTCCTTCACCTCCCGGTCATTGCGCAGGCCCATCTGCACCATGCCGCGCTGGTAATAATAGCGGCCCGCGATCTCCTTCTCGATCAGGTCGATCAGTTCCTTTTTATTGCTGTTCAGTTCCGATACCTGCTTCGAGTCGATCGTGCCGGCCAGTTTATCCAGCTCACCGCCGATGTTGAGACCTTCCTCCGTGGCGGCGGTGCGCAGCTTGGCCAGGGCTTGCTCGGCATCGCTCTCGTACTGGAAGCCGTTCTTTTGCAGGTACCCCTGAAAATCATCCCAGTCCGTAAAGTGAAACTCCGTTACCGTATCGATGGCGGGGTGGCGCAGTGCCCAGTCGGTCACATAGTCAAACACCAGGTGCTCCTCCAACAGTTCGGCCATAATGCCGCCGTCACTCAGCGCGGGCAGGCGCACGTCGGGGGCCACGCCGCCGCCGTCCAGCACCGTGCGGCCGGCGCGGGTCTTGAACTCGGCCCGCTTGCTGTCCACAATATCCACCGGCTTGCCGTCCTCGTACTCCACGCTCTGGATACACCGCTGGCTGGGGATGTAATACTTGGCCGTGGTAATTTTCACGCGGCTATTGTACCCGATCTCCATAATGTTCTGCACCAGCCCCTTACCGTAACTCCGCTGGCCGATCAGCACCGCGCGGTCCAGGTCCTGGAGCGCACCGCTCACGATCTCCGACGCCGATGCCGAGCGGGGGTTGATCAGCACCGCCACCGGCAGCTCCGTATCCAGCGGTGCGCGCTGGGTTTTGTAGGTGCGGTCCCACTCCTTCACCTTGCCGCGGGTAGAGACGATCACTTCGTCCTTGGGCACAAAAATATTGACAATGTCCACGGCCTCGTTCAGCAGTCCGCCGCCGTTGTTGCGCAGGTCCAGCACCACGCCCTTCATGCCGGGGTTCTCGGCCCGCAGCTTGCTCACCGCATCGCGCACGTTCGCGCCCGCCTGCTGCGTAAAAGTGGTCAGGGCCACGTAGCCTATGCCGTCGGCCAGCATCCCGTAATAGGGCACGTTCGGGATGTTAATGTCGCCGCGCACCACCTTCAATTCCATTTCCCCCTTGCCGGGCCGTTGCACGGTCAGGTTCATCGTCGTGCCCGGAAAACCGCGCATAATTTCCTCCAACTCGTCCAGCGATTTACCGCGTGCATCGCGCTCATCCACCTTCAGTATCCGGTCGCCGGGCCGCAGGCCGGCCTGGTCGGCGGGCTGGTCCTTATACAGTTCGGTAATCGTGATCAGGCCGTCCATCGCCTCCATCTCCGCACCGATCCCGTTGTATTTTCCCTGCTGCTTAATGCGGGCACCCTCAACCAGCGATTCGCTGTAATAGTTGGTGTACGGGTCCAGCGACGCCACCATGGCATCAATGCCCACCTTCATCAATTTACCGGGGTCAATCTCATCCACATAGTTGGTATTCACCTCCTTATACAGGTTGGTATAGATCTCGATATTCTTCATGATCTCGAAATACTTATCGGGATCAGGACCGATCGCGGCCGCCAGACCGGCAAATCCAACGAGCAATATCAGGGAGTAGCGGAGCAAACGTTTTTTCATGGGAAGACTATTTTAACGTGACGTACGCACGAGCGTACCGGTTCGGTTACAAAACGCCAATCGGCGCGGCTAGTTGTTCGGGGGGTTAAATTCGGTTTGCGTTTTACCCCTCTTTTACCTCTTATAAACCGGGCGTGGGCGTGCCCCGGCCTAACGGCCGGGTCGGGCTGTCCGGCACTCTCTGCATTATGCCACGCAAGATTTTGCGTGGCTACATTCCGTTCAAACAACACCTCCCATCCCTCACGCGGAAGAGCGAGATTTGGACTCGCTACGGCATTCGTTTACCCGGCCGTCATTCGGCCCAAACACTCGTAGGGGTCCGCAACCAATTCCCTCCCCCGCCCTACCTTCGCCCCCATGAAATCTCCCACTAACCCCTGGCAGACCCATACCAACCGGATCGTCTACGATAATCCCTGGCTGCGGATCGAGCACCACGAGGTGACCAACCCGGCGGGCGGGGCGGGCATTTACGGACTGGTAAAGTTTAAGAATTACGCCATCGGTGTCGTCCCCGTCGACGAACAGGGGTATACTTACCTGGTGGGGCAGTGGCGCTATGCCCTGGACCGGTACAGCTGGGAGATACCCGAGGGCGGCTGCCCACTGAGCACCGATCCGCTGGAGACCGCCCACCGGGAACTGGCGGAAGAAACCGGCCTGCGGGCCGATCGGATGACCGAACTGCTGCGTTTCCACACCAGTAATTCCGTAACCGATGAGTTTGGTATTGCCTACGTGGCGACCGGTCTGCGTCAGGGGGCCTCTGATCCCGAACCGACGGAGGACATTACGCGGCTGCGCCTCCCGCTGACCGAGGCACTGGAATGGGTGGACTCGGGTAAGATCACCGACGCGCTGAGTATCATGGCGTTGCAGCGGGTGGAGTTGCTGCAATTGCGGGGGGAGTGGTAAAATGGGCCGATTTCTCCCCGTCAGAGCTTTGCCGGCGAAGCCGCCTAGACATGAAAGGATAAGAATAAAACTAGGGATAAACCTACCCACAAAAAGGGAGTGAACTTATGCGGAAAAACTTTTATCGAAACGGTAAGGTATCGAAGCCCGCTAAGGTTTTTTAGCCCTGAAAGGTAGGGCGTTGACTTTGTTAAGATTTCAGAGGACGGTTTTTAGCCTCCACGGAGCCTCTTTATAAGTTGCTTTTAATTTACCTAAAATCGTTTGCCCTACCGAAACCCGTCAGGGTTTCAGCCCTGAAAGGGCGGCATAGATCAGCCCAGGGTGGAACCCTGGGCTTAACGCGCACCCCACGCAAACCGCCGCGCCCCCCGCCGGCGTTGCTTCGCAACGCCGGCGGGGGGCGCGGCGGGGATTTAGAGAGAACCTTCCTACCCAGGGCTTACGCCCTGGGCAAGTAAATGCCGCCCTTTCAGGGCTTTGGAGGCGAAGCCGCTTTTAAGAGCCGAGCAGGGGGTAAGGGATTAAATGGCGAGTGCAAAAACTATTTAGTCAACTACTTAACAAAGTAACCGCCCTATTCTGAAAGGGCGAAATAGATCAGCCCAGCGCGTAAGCCCTGGGTTAGTCTATTTCGCCCCTTCAGTGCTGTGGCGGCAGAGCCGCCTGGACGTGAACCGGCCTGATGAGCTATAATATTCTTGCAACGGCCCAAAACCCGCTATTCCAGCTCCCAATCCTTATAAAAATCCAGGTCCTCGTCCAGTATTTCCTTGGTGTAGAAGATGATCTGGCCGGTGTGGTAAGAGTAGTGCTCTACGGCGTGTAACAGCACGTGCATGCCCGTGACGGTGCGGCCCTGAATGGGGTAGGTGCGTTTCAGGTCACCGGCGGTGACGCCGGCGAGGACGGTGGTGACCGACTCGGTGACGGCCCCCAGCATGCCAACCAACTGTTTGGCGGTGTAGCCGTCGCGGATGGAAAATTCTTCGGAGCGGGTGCGGCGGTCGGGCAGATCGGTGAAGGTAGTCATGACCCACTGGCGGAGGTTGCCGCAGAGGTGGATAACCTGGTTGCCGATGCTGTTGGAGTTCTCGTTGGGCCGCTGCCAGACGGCTTCGGGCGGGAGTTTTTCCAGGCAGGTGCGGATTCGCTCGAAGTTCCAGCGGCAAAAGTGGGCGGCCTCGGTGGTGAGCAGTTCTTCCATGATGGTGAGGTAGTGTGAGGGGTAAGCCGGGTGGGGAAAAAAGGTGAGTGAAGGGAGTAAAGTTAGACACGTCAATTGCGTGAGGTGCCTGGACGGGCCGACGTAGGGTTAGGGCTTGCCCCTAACCCGGAGGAAGGAGACCCGGAGGCGTTAGCCGGAGGGGCCGAGCAGACCTGCGAGCCGGTAAGGGACCGACCGCGAGGCGTTAGCCGAGCGGGCACGCCCCCCCGAAAAATCAGGCCGGATCGTAGGCCCACTTGATGTAGACGGCACCCCAGGTGAAGCCGCCGCCGAAGGCCGTGAGGATAATGTTGTCGCCGCGTTTGAGCTGTGATTCGTAGTCGTGCAGGCAGAGCGGCAGGGTGCCCGCCGTGGTGTTGCCGTATTTCTGAATGTTGACCATGACGCGCTCCAGCGGGAAATCGGCCAGGCGGCTGACGGTCTCGATGATGCGGATGTTGGCCTGGTGCGGCACCAGCCACCGGATGTCGTCGGTCTTTAGGTCATTTTGTTCCATGACGCGCTTGACCACGTCGGACATGCCGCTGACGGCGGCCTTGAAGACCGGGCGGCCGTTCTGGGTCACGAAGTGCTCGCGCGCCATGACGGTATCCACGGTGGACGGGTAACGCGAGCCGCCCGCGACGAGGTAGAGGAATTCCGAGCCGCTGCCGTCGCTGTGGTGGATGTAGTCCTGGATGCCGGTGCCGGTCTCGTCGGGTTCCAGCAGGACGGCGCCGCCGCCGTCGCCGAAAATGACGCAGGTGGTGCGGTCGGTGTAGTCGATGATGGACGACATTTTGTCTACCCCGATGACAATGCACTTCTTGTGCGCCCCGCTTTCCACCATGCGCGCACCCACCGTGAGGGCATAAAGAAAACCGGAGCAAGCCGCATTGATGTCGAAGCCGAAGTGGTTCTTGATTCCACAGGCGTGGGCGATGACGTTAGCCGTATCGGGGAAGATCATGTCGCCCGTGACCGTGGCGCAGATGACCAGGTCGATGTCTTCGGGGCGGGTCTTGGTTTTTTCCAGCAGCCCCTTCACCGCCTCGATGCCCAGCACGGAAACCCCCTTGCCCTCGCCCTTCAGGATGCGGCGTTCCTTGATGCCCGTCCGGGAGGTGATCCACTCGTCGTTGGTGTCTACGATGGTGGCTAACTCCTCGTTGGTCAGGACGTATTCGGGTACGTAGCCGTGTACTCCGGTGATGGCGGCGCGTGTCTTTGGTCATGGTAAAAGGTGGGGTGGGTTGGAAAACGGCCGCAAGGTACGAAAGTGTGAGTGGCTACGCCACGTACTTTAGTAGCGACGCTGCGCGTCGTTGTATTTTATTCACCTGCGGTGATCGTCGTCTGAACGCTGCGCGTCGGAGTTGGTACTTTGGATTCAGCCTACGCGTGTGCCAATTTACGCGGCTCGTATGACATGCGCCCTAACGTACTTTAGTAGCGACGCTGCGCGTCGTTGTATTTTTGTACTTTAGTATAAGCCTACGCATGTGCCAATTTACGCGGCTCGTATGACATGCTCCACCGTAGCCTACGGCTACCGCCTCCCCGCTGGGTCGGAGGTCCGGGTGGAGGCGTGTACGCGTAGGCTTATCTAAAATACTAAAATACAGCGGCAACGCCGCCTACCAAAGTACGCGCGCAGCACCTCCTAATGCGCTTCCAGCCAATTCTCTCCCGTACCCGTTTCCACCACGATCGGCACGGCCAGATCGGGGATGGCCTCGCGCATCAGCTTCTCGATCAGGGGCGTGACGGCGGCGACCTCGTCGCGGGGGGCGTCGAAGACGAGTTCGTCGTGGACCTGGAGGATCATGCGGGTGCGGAAATTGCCGTCGATCAGGGCCTGGTGAATGTTGATCATGGCGATCTTGATCATGTCGGCGGCGGTGCCCTGGATGGGGGTGTTCATGGCCATCCGTTCGGCGTTGGTTCGGGCCAGGCCGGATTTGCTGGTGATGTCGCGCAGGAACCGGCGGCGGCCCAACAGGGTGGTCACGTAGCCCTGCTCGCGGGCGGTGGCTACGTTGCCGTCCATGAAGGCGCGCAGGCCGGGGAAGCGGTCGAAGTAGTTCTTGATCAGGTCGCCGGCCTCGGAGCGGGTGATGTTGAGTTCCTGCATCAGGCGCTGCGCCCCGGCCCCGTAGAGGATGGCAAAGTTGACCGTTTTAGCCTGGTTGCGCTGCTCGCGGCTTACGTCGTCGTAGGGCGTGTCGAAGACCAGCGCGGCGGTGGCGCGGTGGATGTCGCGCTCCTGCTGGAAGGCGTCTACCATGTTTTTGTCCTCGGAGAGGGCGGCCACCAGGCGGAGTTCGATCTGGCTGTAATCGCTGGCCAGCAGCACGTGGTCCTTATCGCGGGGGATGAAGGCCTTGCGCACCTCCGCGCCCTCGGGCGTACGGATGGGGATATTCTGGAGGTTGGGGTTATTACTGCTCAGGCGACCGGTGGCGGCAATGGTCTGGTTGAACGAGCTGTGGATGCGGCCCGTTTTGGGGTTCACCAGTTTGGGCAGCGCGTCGATGTAGGTGCCCAGCAGTTTGCTCATGCTGCGCACCTGCAAAATCTGCGCCACCAGGGGGTATTCCGCGCCCAGTTCGGTCAGGGTGGCCTCGTCGGTGCGGTACTGGCCCGATTTGGTCTTGCTGCCCTTGTAGGGGATCTTCATGCGGTCGAAGAGTGCCTCGCCCACCTGCTTGGGCGATCCGAGGTTGAAGGTTTCGCCGGCGGCAACGTAGATCTCTTCCTGCATCGCCTCCATTTTGGCGGTGATCACCTTGCTGTACTCGTTCAGGAAATCAACGTCGAGGTTGATGCCCTCGTACTCCATGTCGCGCAGTACGGGCACCAGCGGGGCCTCCATGCTGGTGTAGAGTTCGACCAGGTTTTCTTCCTCGATCTCGGGTTCCAGGGCCTGATAGAGTTGCAGGGTGATGTCGGCATCCTCGCAGGCGTAGTCGGATGCTTTTTGCACCGGCACCTCGCGCATGGTGACCTGTTTTTTGCCTTTCCCGATCAGGTCGGTGATGGGAATGGGCTGGTACTTGAGGTAGTTCTCGGCCAGTACGTTCAGGTTGTGCCGCTGGTCGGGTTCCAGCAGGTAGTGCATGATCATGGTGTCCTTGAGCGGGCCGCGAACGTCCACGCCGTACCACTTCAGCATCAGGGCATCGTACTTGAGGTTCTGGCCGATCTTGGTGATGGTCTCGTTTTCCAGCAGCGGCTTGAACTCGTCCACAATCGCCTGCGCCGCCGCCCGCTCGGCGGGCACGGGCACGTAGAAGGCTACCCCCGGCACGTAGGCGAAGGAGAGGCCCACCAGTTCGGCCAGATTGGGGTCCAGGTCGGTGGTTTCGGTATCGAAGGTAAAAGCCGAGCGGCGGCTCAGGGCGGTGATGAGTTCCTTGCGCTCCTCGGGCGTGTCCACCAGGCGGTAATCCTGCTCGGTGGTGGTAAAATTCTTGTCGGCCACCGAGTGCGCGGCGGGGCCGGCACTGCTCTTATTGGTCGATTTGCCTACGGTGGTGGCGGCAAACAGGTCGCCCTGGCCCCCGGCCACCTGACGCTCGTCGGGTTGGCCCAGTATTTCGCGGGCCAGTGCGCGGATCTCTAGTTCGCTGAAGATCTCGCTCAGCCACTCGCGGTCGAAGGGTTCGATCAGGTAGTGCTCGGCACTGAATTGCACGGGGACCTCGATGTCGATGCGGGCCAGTTTTTTGCTCAGCAGGGCCATGTCGCGGTGTTCCTCCAGGCGTTCTTTTTGCTTGCCCTTCAGTTCGGCGGTGCTGTCCAGCAGTTTTTCCATGCTGCCGTATTTTTTCAGCAGCGTGGCGGCCGTTTTCGGCCCGATCCCCGGCACGCCGGGGATGTTGTCGATGGAGTCGCCCATGAGGCCGAGCATGTCGATCACCTGGTCGGGGTGGCCGATGTCCCACTTGGCCAGGATCTCGTCCACACCCAGGATCTCGATGCCGTTGCCCATGCGCGAGGGCTTGTACATTTTGATGTTCTCCTCCACCAGTTGCCCGAAGTCCTTGTCGGGCGTCACCATATATACGTCGAACCCCTCGCGCGCGGCCTGTTTGGCCAGCGTACCGATTACGTCGTCGGCCTCATAATTTTCCACGGTGATAATGGGGATATGGAAGGCCTGCACGATCTGCGTCACCCACGGCAGGGCGGCGCGGATATCGTCGGGCTGTTCCTCGCGGTTGGCCTTGTAGCTTTCCAGCATGTCGTGGCGGAAGGTGTTTCCGCTGGGGTCGAAGGCGACGGCGATGTGCGTGGGCTGCTGGTTTTTCATCAGGTCCCAGAGCGTGCGCGTAAAGCCGTGCATGGCGGAGGTGTTGACCCCCTTGGAGTTGATGAGGGGCCGGTTGATGAAGGCGAAGTGCGCGCGGTAGACCAGCGCGTGGCCGTCGAGGAGGAAGAGGCGGTTATCGGGCATGGGCGCGAAGATAAGGATTGAATGACTGACCTCGAAGAATCGCTTTGCGATTGAGATAAGCACCGCAGGTAATGACTGAATGAGTAGGGAAGATTAGCTGCGCTGCTTCTCTCGCTTATAAATGATCTTTCGAGGTGAATGGGGGGGAAGTAAGGAATGACCTCAATAAATCGCTTTGCGATTTGGAGAAGGGCTTTAGATCTTGATTGGGTCGGATGTCGGGCGTGACCCCGGCCGATGGCCGGGGTCGGCACCTTCCGGGGTTCGCTGTTCGCTCCGTGCTAGCGCACCAGGCCCTTCAGGCACCTCACGCGTGGGGGGGGGAAGGCAAGGAATGACCTCGATAAATCGCTTTGCGATTGGGAGAAGCACCGCAGGTAACGATGGGAGAAACGAAGGATCAGCTGCGCTGCTTCTCTCGCTCATAAATGATCTTTCGAGGTGAAGGATGGATAGCTGGTAGGAGCTAAAAATCCGTCTCCCCTGCGTGAGGCACCTGGACGGGCCGACCCCGACCTCAGGAAGGGGGAGGAGACCCGGAGGCGGTAGCCGGAGGGGCCGAGCAGACTTGCGAGCCGGGAAGACGCCGACCCCGACCCCGGGGAGGGGGCACGCCCAAAAAAACCCGCCCCCCATCATCTGCTGGCTGAACCGCGCGAAAACCGCTCATCCCCCCGCCATTACCTACCTTTGCGCCTCGCAATTCAACCCCAGCCCTTGTTCTCTTTCGACCTACAGCATACCCAATCCGGCGGCCGCGCGCGTGCCGGGCTTATCCAGACCGACCACGGGGCGGTGCGGACGCCTATTTTTATGCCCGTCGGCACGGCCGGCACGGTGAAGGGCGTGCACCAGCGCGAACTGAAGGAGGACATCGGGGCGCAGATCATTCTGGGCAATACGTACCACCTTTTCCTGCGCCCCGGCACCGAGATTCTGGATGAAGTGGGCGGCCTGCACAAATTCATGAACTGGGACGGGCCGCTGCTCACCGATAGCGGCGGCTACCAGGTGTATAGCCTGAGCCACCGGCGTAAGATTACCGAGGAGGGGGTGACGTTTGCCAACCATATCGACGGCGGCAAGCACCTGTTCAGCCCCGAATCGAGTATGGAGATACAGCGGTCCATCGGGGCGGATATCATTATGGCCTTTGACGAGTGCCCCCCATACCCCAGCGAGCGCGACTACGCCGAGCGCAGCATGCACCTGACCCACCGCTGGCTGGAGCGGTGCGTGACCTATCTGAAAGATAAACCCGGCAAGTACGGGCATTCACAGGCCCTTTTTCCCATCGTGCAGGGCAGCTCTTACCACGACCTGCGCCGCAAATCGGCCGAGTTCATTGCCGCGCAGGATCAGCCCGGCAACGCCATCGGCGGCCTCTCGGTGGGTGAACCGACCGAGGAAATGTACGCCATCACGGAGGTGTGCAATGAGATTTTGCCCGCCCACAAACCGCGCTACCTGATGGGCGTGGGCACCCCCGCCAACCTGTTGGAGTGCATCGACCGGGGCGTGGATATGTTCGACTGCGTACTGCCCTCCCGCAACGCCCGCCACGGCATGATCTACACCAGCGAAGGTGTGCTGAACCTGAAAAATGCCCGCTGGCGCGGTGATTTTTCGCCCCTGGACGCCCACTGTCCCGCGCCCACTTCGCAGCTGCACAGCCGCGCCTATTTGCGGCACCTGTTTCAGTGCAACGAACTGCTGGGGCCGCAGATCGCGACCATCCACAACCTGGCGTTTTACCTGTGGCTGGTGGGCGAGGCGCGGCGGCATATTCTGGCGGATACGTTTCCGGCCTGGAAGAAGGATATGGTGGAGCGGGTGAGTAGGCGGTTGTGAGTTGGCGGGGTGGTGTGCCCTCCGGTCGCGCCCGTAGATAACCCCCCATTTTTTCAGCGCGGCACATTGCCCTTTACCCAGCTACCAACCCCCTCCCCCTATTTCCTAGCCGCCACTTCCAAAAACGCCACCTGCTCCACCAGCTTGTCGAAGCCGGGTCCAAAGGGCGTACCGGGGTGGCTGCCGCGCAGAGCGGTGTAAAACAAGACGGGGTTATTGCCCGACTCGACGGCGCGCAGTGCGGCAACGAATTTGGCCACTTGCCAGTAGGGGGTACTTTGGTCATAGCGGCCGGCGAGGAAAAGCAGGGGCGGATACGTCTGCGGACGGATGTTCTGGTAGGGTGAGTACCGGCTTTGCTGCTCCCTGATGGTTTTATCCGCAGGGTTTCCCCATTCCGGGTACTCGTAAACCGTGAGGGGTAGTTCGGGACGTGACATCGTCCCCACAACGTCGAGGTAGGCATAGTCGAATACGGCGGCGGCAAATAATTGCGGGGCTTCGTTGACGGCATAACCCAGCACGGGGCCGCCGGCACTCTGGGCATAGCCGAATACGGGGGTCGGGGCGAGCGGGTGCCCGGGTGAAGCAAAGTAGCGGACGGCGGCCAGATAGTCTTTGCAAGCGGTCAGTTTATTAGCTGCCCGGCCGGCATCGTACCAGGCGGGGCCGCGGGTTCCGCCGCCGCGGGCGTGTACGTACACCACTGCGTAACCCAGGTTCATCAGCGCAATATCCGTTTCGCTATGGCCGATGAGGTAAGAGTTTCCGTAGGCTGCGTACACCTTGAGTTGCGTGCCCCGCAGGCTATCTTGCCAGGACGTTTTCCAGCGGACCTGACAAGGAATACGTTCGCCGCCCGTAGACGCCACCCACACGATGCTGTCGCGGTAACCGCTTAGTTCAGTGGGTGGAATATTCGTAGCTACCGGCACCAATCGTTTGGCGGAAAAGTCCACGCTGAATTTCTTGCCGTAGGCCGCCACGCCCTCCATCCGCAGGTGAATATCATCCGATTCCGCCACCGGAACAAATTTAGCGTTCAGTTGTCCCTCCGGCATGGCGATGCGCTCCCACCGCTCTGCCCCGGCGGGGCGGATCCATATCTCGTAGCGGGCGGAGTTTACGGCCAGCACACAGCTACCCCGGCTGTTTTCCCGGCAGTCGGCCAGGTAATCGGCTTTAATATCCGCCCGGCACCCCCGGCCGCGCGGGCCGCTGCCGGCCGCCATTGCCGGATAGGCGGTGGGTTCCTTTTGCCAACCGCTCGGCGTCTGCCGGAAAACAAAGGCCGTGGTCAGGCTCTCGGAAATAACGATCAATTCTCCCGTTGGAATCACCTGCAAGCGAAATTCCGCGCCGGGGTCGGCTTCCCGCAAGAGGGTTTCCCAGCCCCGCCCGTCCGTCCAGCGGCTCAGTTGGTGCGTACGCAGTAAATTGTCATTTTCCGTGACATAAAGGGTATCCCCGCGCCACACGAAATCGTCGATCCGGTTACGATCCGTCTGTTTCTTCTTCGCCGAATAAATCGTGACCAGGCGGTCATAGGTCCGATCGTCGGTAAGGGTGTAGTAGTAGGTACGGCTATCCGTCCAACCGTAGTCGGTAAGCACAAAACCGGGCGTAGCCGGGTCGGTGGCGGCCAGCAACGTTGAGTCCCCATTCGGCCCTACCCGATAAAAACCCGGCCGGCCACTTTGAGTAACCGGCACCGTGTCCGTTACTGCTACGCTACGGCCATATTTTCTGTCCGGGCCGGTCTGCCCTGATTTTTACCGGAAAACTGCTCGGCCACGTCTTCCAGCAACTCCGGCCGCTGACGAAAAAACTGGTTGTAATAATCATTTTCCCACTTCAGGTAGGCCGTCGTGGCCGAGTCTTCCGGATTTTCCAGCCATTCCCAGGCATTGCGGATTTGTTTTTCTTTAACGTAATCATTGGTGCGCAGTGGGTTGGCGCGGGGAATAGCAACGGTATCGACCAAAAAAGGCGCGGCAAATGCAGCCTCACCGGGTTGACCTTCCTGCGGACAGTCAAACTCAATGAGTTTTCCCCGTTGATACAAAGAAGTCTTTTGAAATACGTCCCAGAATTCCGGGTGGTAGCTGCGTGTCAGGTTTTGCAGATTCCATTGAAAACTATGGAAGCGCCAACGATCCACCCCCGCCGGCCTGAGTTCCAACTTATCATCACTCAGATAGAGGGTCCTTACCGCCTGATAGGACGAATCAAAGGAAGATGTTACCCGGGAAACCACCTCCGCCAATTGCCATTTACCATCCGAAGACCGCTGATAGTTCACTTCCGTGTGCATCGAATTTTTTCGGGCTGTCATACTTCTATTAAGATCGTTATTCTTCACAACTGCCTTAGCATTCTCGGCTTGAAACCGAACGATGGCCAGACTCTGCTGGTCGATGTAAAGATCACCGCTAAATACCCCGGTAGTTTGTTGTGAGCTAAGGTCAAAATACCTGGTCGGCTCCTCATCAGCGGGCTGAAAGCGGAGGTGAAAGCAGTATGCTCCATTAACAATGACACTGTCTATCAGGCTATACGTGTATTTTTTCATCCGTCCGGGATCGAGATAATCGTATCCCAACCGCACTTTATCCAGTGCTACCAAATGCAGCACTCCATCCGTAAATCGGACATAGAAATCGTGAGGGGCCTCATTTAAAGAATACCTGGACTGAAGAACCCGGTACCGGTCATTGACAGCGGCATATTGCTGGGTCCCTTCCGGAAAATAAACACCCAGGTATTTACCTTTCCCGGAGTTGGGCAACCGATAAGAAGCATAATAACGATCCCACCCCTCCGAGAAAGCCTGTTTCATGCGAAATTTTTCCGCGTAGGAAGAAGTATAAATTTCCATCAGTGCCTCGGCCACGTTAACGGGGCAGTCATCGTAAGCAATGACCTCCCGGTATAGTGCCGTTCGCTCCGTCTCCTGCGCCGGGTAGTTATCCGGAACACGCTTCAGGGCCATCTTCACCAGTTGCGCCGGGTCACGAAACTTATGCCGTACCTTCCCGGAAATACTGACCTCGGGCAGCTCCACCGTGGCCGTCGTCAGGTACAGTTTGTTAATTCCCCGCTCCAGTTGAGCGGCATAAACCAGCGTGTCCCCGTAGGATAGATGACTGATCACCAAGACGTTTTCTTTGCCCTTAACCAGCGTTAGCCGGATCATCCCCTCCGCATCCGACACCCCGAATTGCAGGGTATCCAAGGTGTAAAAAGCACCGGAAACGGGCAGCGCCGTTCCCTCTTCCAGCAGTTGGACTTTCCTGATGTCCTGGCCACTGAGCGTGCAGGCGGTAAGAAGGAAAAATAAGACAATTGTTAGGTGGCGCATTGGATTGGGGTGTTGTTTCCGGTCGTGCAAACGGGGGTGACCTCCGGTCGCGCAAAAGGGGTGTGACCTCCGGTCGCGCGAAGGGGGTGTGCCTTCCGGTCGCGCAAAAGGGGTGTGCCCTCCGGTCGCGCGAAAGGGGTGTGACCTCCGGTCGCGCGAAGGGGGTGTGACCTCCGGTCGCGCGAAGGGGGTGTGACCTCCGGTCGCGCAAAAGGGGTGTGACCTCCGGTCGCGCGAACATTTGGCTGCGTGACCTCCGGTCGCGCCCGCACCGTAACCTCCGGTCGGATAAAGATGCGAAAATCAAAAGTACTATTCCTCATTTTTCGGGCGTGTCCCCGCCAATGGCGGGGCCGGTCCCCTCCGGGCTTCGCTATCGCTCGGTGCTGCGCACGCCGCCGCTACGCGGCGGCCCCTCCGGGCACCTCACGCGGGCGGGGCGGGCACTATTTCCAGCCTTACTTAGGAGGTAAATAAGAGGTGGGTTGTAATACCCTGTCCGTTATAACTCCTGCGGAAAAATAGGTGCGGCTTCTGAGTAAACGGAGCAACAGAAAACCCTAATCCAATATTTCCTGCCCTAACCTACCTCTCCTATTTACTCAACATCCAATCCTGACAACAACTCATCAATTGCGAGTAAACGAGAACGACCTGAATATATTTTTTCCCCATCTTCATTGGTAAACACAAATTCAACGATCAAGCCGATTATATACTTTCTATTTCCGTCGTCCGTATAGACCGGACAGCCGCTGTGGCCTTTTGCCACCGGTGCGTCTATAGAAATTTTATCCCCCATACAGTCTATATCGTACACTAGTCCGCTAATCGTGTCAATGCTAGCCTTATAGCGATTTGCATCGTCGTAGTACGATTGAATGGGGAAGCCCGACAAATAAGCGGTTTGCCCGATTTTTACATTTTCGCAACCCCTGAGCATATCCAGGGAAGATATTTTGTTCTGGTGCGTCTTGAGATAAGTGTACAGCGTAGAATCCTGAGTTTCATTACTGAAGACCCGGTAAAGCAACCAGTCCTGCTCGTTGCCGTAGTTCAATCTGCGGGAGGGGCGGTTATTCGCTATATTTATGATAAATTCATCTTCTACTTTATTTGGTGGATTCCAGTTTGCTTTAACCCTGATATACCTTGCATACGACTGAAAATCCACTCCATCTCCTTTACCCACGACGTGTTTTGCGGTAGCCAGGTAAAATATCGGTTCTTCGACCGAACCGCCTCGCAAAAAGAAGCAGGTCCCCGAACTCAAAATGACCCCGTTATTCCCCTCGATCAACTCAATTTTAGCGATAGCGATTTGATCCTCTTGTTCAGGGTTAGCCGTGCACGAAAGCAAGCAGCTGCAAAGAAAAACCGGGATGAACTTCAACCCAAAAAGGAGAAGTCGGCGAGATGTTTTCATGATTTGAATTAAATGATGTGGTTGGTAATAGTTGACAATATTTTAGAAAATAAAGACCACCTCTCACGTCATAAATCTCCGTGATTACCAGAGTGGCAATCACGGAGATTTGGACAACTCCTTGTCAAGGAGACATTAACGTTTAAATCAGGTGTTTAATACGTATAATGATTTCCAGATGGGCCGTTAAGCGGAAGCTGTGAAAAACATCATTAAACCACTACATCAGCAGTTTTAATTACGATCTCGCGGAGCTTTCATATCTATTTGTTTAATGATTTGCTCAGCCGACATCGGTTTACCACAGCATGCTGAGTATTCACCCCCACATTTTACACTGCAGCCAACCGAGACTCCGCCGCCGATGATTTCAATTCCTCCTTCTACCGAGCATTCTATTGCACCCGGGCCGCCGGCAATCAAGCATTCACTCGTGTCCGGATTTTGCACGCACTGGCAGGCCCATCCAAAGACAACGTCGGCAGCACCGGGAACAATAGTGGATACTCCATTGGTTATCCTGATTAATACTCTCTTCAAGTCGTCTCCCGCTACCTGAGTCATTCCAAAAACATTGGACGAGAGGTCAATATTTGTAGTCGCACCGGAACGTTGATCCCTGATCGTCAGGCCTGTTCTGCTGACATCTACAAGGGTAAATACTGCGGGTAAATTAAGCGAGGACTCACTTTGTATGATGTGGAATACATTTGTCCGAATATCATGGATCATTGTTTTTGATCCTTTACTGTACACCAAAGCTGCGCTATTGGACTGAACCGGCGAAAACTCGTTTTGAGAAGATTCAGTAGAGCCGTTACCGAATACCGTAAACGCGGCAAGGGTAACTATCAAAACTAATAGTTTCATAGCAAAAGTTTGATCAACCGCCTTCTCTATTTGATTTCCGGTTTTCGGCAAAACCCCGGTGTCGATCAACCCGATCAACAATACAAAGATGCGCCCCCCCACTGCAAATAATTTGCATCGGCAAAAAAAGATGAAATATTTTTTTACCCCCCCTTGATCTCATCGGATCCTTCCTCTAACTGAATGATTTCAATGCTCAGCCTAACCGGCTTCACGAAATAGTAAGACCGCCGCTCCCGACAGTAAGCCACCTCCGCGCCCAAATCACGCAACTGATTGATCAAATTATCCACCGTACGCACAGAAACGCCCATACGCTTCCCCAATTCTTCGGGGCTACCCGTCGCTTTGCGTTGAATCAGGCCAGCCAGCCGTTCCAGCCGGCACAGGTTTGCAAAAAAATTCATGGTCAATCATTTTTGGCAAGATGAAGAAATTGATTAAACAGGCGTTGCAGCAGCGTTTGCTCGACAGTGATCACTCGCGCAGTACTGGACGGGTTATAGCGAAACGGCAGATTTTACCGTGGGAAGTACCAAGCGAATCCGGCAGGTTTACCGTAGTTATCCGCACGTAGTCTTGCTGCTGGCCGAGCAGTGCCACCGGCGCCAGTGTCCTGAGCCGGCCCTCCGTTTGCCCGTACCACCCCCCCCTTACCGGTTTACAAAAATATGTCCTCGCTCCATCAACTCTACTATCAGTTAGGCACTAATTATTACGAGCAGATTTTAGAATATGCATTTTTTTCATACTCACAATCGTATCACTTTAAGCTATTTAGCAACTGCCAGGCCCCTAAAATAAGCGTCTCCCATTACCTCCGACCGGCCTCCCATCTACCCATTATTCCCTACTTTAACACTGTCGTTCTCCCGTCATTCCTGACCTGATGCCTGGGGGTGGGTATCTTACATTGGTGAAGCGTTTCAAAAATCCTGTTTCATCGTCTGAATCCCTTTAAGGGCGGCAGCTTTGTAGTCACGCACACTCAATACAAGCCCCACCCAACATTTTCCCACCCCAGCCCTTTTATCCACACCTACCAACCACCCCGCCATGCTCATCGAATTTACTGAACTCGGCATCTACTGCCCGCGTGCCGATATCTACATCGACCCCTGGCGGCCCGTGCCGCGCGCGCTCATCACCCACGGGCACAGCGATCACTCCCGCTACGGGCACGATGCCTATTTGTGTACCGATCTGGCGGCACCCGTGATTCGGCACCGGCTGGGGGAGATCAATTTGCAGACGGTGAAGTACGGCCAGGTGACGACCATCAACGGCGTCGATTTCAGCTTCCACCCGGCGGGGCACATTGTCGGCTCGGCACAGATCCGGGCGGAATACAAGGGAGAGGTCTGGGTGGCCAGCGGTGATTATAAACTGGAAGACGACGGCCTGAGTACGCCCTTCGAGCCGGTGCGCTGCGATCACTTTATCACCGAATCCACCTTCGGGCTGCCCATCTACCGCTGGCAGGACCAGCACCGGATCATGGACGACATTAACGCGTGGTGGCGCGGCAACGTAGCGGACGGCAAGGTGAGCCTCGTCACCGCCTACGCACTGGGCAAAGCCCAGCGGCTGCTGCGCGGGCTGGATACCTCCATCGGCCCCATTTTCACTCACGGCGCGGTGGAGGCTACCAACCAGGTAATGCGCGAGCAGGGCATCGACCTGCCGGACACTACCTACGTATCACCGGAACTAAAAAAGAAAGATTTTGCGGGCGGCATCGTGGTGGCCCCGCCCTCGGCGGTCAATTCCAACTGGAGCAAAAAATTCGGCCCCCAGAGCGTCGGCATCGCCTCCGGCTGGATGACGCTACGCGGCGCGCGGCGTCGCCGTGCCGCCGATCGCGGCTTCGTATTGAGCGACCATGCCGACTGGCCCGGCCTCCACGAGGCCATCACCGCCACCGGTGCCGAACACATTTACGTCACTCACGGCTATACCGACATCTTCCGCCGCCACCTCCTCGACCTCGGGCTGGATGCCCAGGAGGTCACAACCGAGTATGAGGGGGAACTGGCGGAGATGAGTGAGGGAAAGGAGGAGGAGGAGGCATCCTCAGCTTCCTGATTCTCCAAGAGACGCAGTACCTTGCGTCTCCGAATGGTGCTAACCATTCGGACCACGTCACACAGTTTCCGCCCTCCGGGCAGAGGCGTTCCCCCGACCGGAGGTCGGGAACCGGACCCCACCACACAGTTTCCGCCCTCCGGGCAGAGGCGTTCCCCCGACCGGAGGTCGGGAACCGGACCCCACCACATAGTTTCCGACCTCCGGGCAGAGGCGTTCCCCCGACCGGAGGTCGGGAACCGGACCCCACCACATAGTTTCCGACCTCCGGGCAGAGGCGTTCCCCCGACCGGAGGTCGGAAACCTAAAACACCACCACCCTGCCCCGTGCCATACCCACCTCATCCCCAATCCGTAGGCGGTATACGTATACCCCGGCGGGTAGGGCCGCCGCCGGCAGTTCCGCCGGAGCGGCCCAACGACCGACGCGGCGGCCGTCGATGGTGAAGAGTTCCAGGTCCCGGAAGTCCAGGGGGAGGCCGCTGTGATCGAAAACCTGGAAATCCAGGAGGGAGCGCAGGGGGTTGCGCACGCGGTAACCTCGCTCGTCATCCGTATCCATGGTGCCGCTTACGACATTGACGTTGACGCGCAGCAGGCTGTCGCAGCCATCGGCGGCGGTGAGCGAGAATTCGTAGGTGCCGGGATCGCTCAGCAGCGTATCGGCGATGAGCAGGGTTTCTCCCGGCTGTAGCAGGGTGTCCAGCACCGTGAGCCGCACGGGCAGGTAGCTGAGAAAGACCGTGTAGAGCGTATCGCAGGCCTCCTCGTTGGCCGTGGCGTAGTGGTAGACGCCCGCCTCGCTCAGTAGCTCACCGCCGAAGGCCAGGCTTTCGCCCGCGCAGAGGGTGGTATCCAGGGATACCGGCAGGGGCGGGAGCGGACTGAGTTGCAGGCTGTAGGCGGTGGGGCAGCCGTCAGTCGTGTCGCTGAACGCGTAGCCGCCGAACGCGCTGAATTCCCGCCCGCCGAAACTGATCGTCTTGCCCGCGCACACGGCCGTATCCAGGCCCACTGCCGGGGGCCCGTCCAGCACGGTCAGGTCCAGGGTATAGCTCGTGTCGCAGCCTTGGCCCGGCACCAGCAGTTCGTAAGTACCCGTTTCCGAGTAGGTTTGGTCACCCAGCACCAGTGCGCTGCCCGAACAGATGGTGGTGTCGAGGGTTTGAATGAGGAAGGAATCGGGGTTGGGGAGGAGGGTGAGGGAGATATTTTCAAAACAAGGAATCCCAAGAGACAATACTTCGTCGGAATAATTCAAAAACCCCTCATGACTACCTGGTTCCGTGAATATTCGAAACGAATCAGCAAAATTGTTGGAATAATCGGAATCTCCAAAACGACCGGCACTCAATATGGGAATATTTCCGGGCTGCCAGCGGTAGCTACCACCCGCGCAGAGTTGTATAGTATCATATTTTTCGGGATTATACTGCGCCAGTGCTGGGTGTATCTTAAAGTTGATGGCGGCGGTATCACTGATTTCACAACCCGGATACTGAAGGATATAGTTGAAGATTCCGAAGCCGAGCGAATCAAATTGATATACGTTGAAATCGTATGGTATGCTAGGGCTCCGTGTTAGTTCCGGCTCCCAGCGCCCACCGGGACTAGCTTGATCTAAAAAACTATCCTCGTGGTAATATTTGTATCGGCACATATCAAAGTCCCGGTCCGGCCCGGCGGACGGAATACCGGCCCGCACGTCAATGAAGCTACGCGCACCATCGGACGCAAGACCACCGGAATGGACAACGGTTTCAATCACTCGCATTCCACTGGTCTGGGGTTCGGGTACTTCCAATCGCAGTTCAGCTAGGTAAGCGAGCCAGTCGGCATAAGCCAGACCGGGCGCGACCGGATGGATTACTATCGCAGTATCACCGTAGCTCTGGACGCTGAATTGAGGGTGGGTCGGGTAGCGCAAGTACTGCTCGGTTACTCCCGGTGCTTCGTTCCTGGTGATTGCTACCGTTACCGAATCGATCGTTCGGTCATCCACCGTCCAGAGGGTAGCGTCAGTATCGATCAGGGAAAAAAAGGTCTCGCAGTAAGTTGCGTGCCGATAATGCGGCCCGGCGCGGCCCTGGCTGTCATCCGCATCCAGGTCCAGACGAATCTCGCAGGTCTGGCGGTGCGTTTCCCAACTGAACGCATCGAATGTGCTACGAATATTACTGGTCACTAAGATATCCTCTTCCACGCAAGCCAGTTCCACCTGGCCCGGTTGGACATCTAGGTCCATCAAGCCCAGATAGTGGGAAATCATGGAACCGGGCTGCCAGGGAAGGTCGATCAGCGGTAAGATCAACTGGCGGCCACTACAGTCATTTTTCCAACTACCCGTGAAATCTCTCACTACCTGCGGTGGAGTAATACCATCCGGTTCAACCAGCAAGCTATCCAGAATGGTACCGGCCACGGGGTCAATTTTCAGAATCCGAGATCGGTAGGGGGGTGTCTGTTCGTAATTGTGACCGTAGAGAAATCCGTTCATGTAGGTCAGGTCACCGACACTTAGGGAGGGATAATCTGGCAAGGGGTAGATAACCGAATCGATAAGGTTAAAATAATAGATGTTTTGATTAGTTACCAAGTAAAATACCCCGCTGCCCGCTGCCGTACATCCATTGACGTAATTATCACCCTCGCTCAATTGATAAGGGCCGTAATTTTTTATGAGCGGCTGGTAGCCGTCGATTTCCGCCTGGCGTACGATAAGGCTGCCGTCCGCCTCACTCCGAAACGATACAAAAAGACCGCTCTCATCAATCGTAAACGGTCCACTCAAAAAATAAGGGTTTGGGGTTAAATAAAAATTGTAATCCTCCCTTACGGGTTCAAGGTAATCGACGGTGCACGAATCAATGGTAAAGCGGGCCACCTTTCTTCCGTATCGTTCATAAAATGTTTGCGCGTTGAGGGATAGAAAGAGAAAAATGCTGATCGTTAGAAGGAAGAAATGTTTCATTAGTAATGATCGTTCCATTAAAAAAGCCGCCCCGCTTCCCCGAAACGCAAATCGGATCGGGTTGAGCATGAAAATTTAGTTTTTGGGTAGCGCAACAAATATGGCATGACCATCGAATAGGGCTAATCGTAGAGTCTAGGTACCGGACAATTTAGTTAAGCGGTACAGTAATAGCACATCAAGTTGCCGAGACATGTACTTACTTAGCAGAGTTTCATTTCACAATATATAGCTTTTTACAAAATTCACTGCTCTCCTGACAGGGCACATTCTCGACGGCAGGTGGGAGTGAACCGGCCCCCACCACGCAGTTTCAGCCCTCCGGGCAGAGGCGTTCCCCCGACCGGAGGTCGGGAACCGACCACGGGGCGGCCGGAGCTTCGCTCCGACCGCCCCGTGGCGTGTAAATCATTCTGTGATCCGATCTAGCTACCGAAATCGTCAAAGGCGATGTTGCTTTCGGGTACACCCAATTCGTCGAGCATATTCTGGACGGCCTGGAGCATCAGGGGCGGGCCGCAGAGGTAGTACTCAATTTCCTCGGGTTCGGGATGCTCTTTGAGGTAGTTGTCCAGGACGGCCTGGTGGATGTAGCCGGTCATGCCATCCCACTTGTCTTCTTCCAGGGCATCGCTCAGGGCGATGTGGTAGGTGAAGTTGGGGAATTCCTTTTCGATCTCGCGGAACTGCTCGGTATAGAAAAGTTCGGCTTTGGAACGACCACCGTACCAGTAGCTGACCTTACGGTCGGTCTTGAGGGTGTGGAAAAGGTGGAAGATGTGCGAACGCAACGGGGCCATGCCGGCACCACCACCGATGTAGAGCATTTCCTTGTTGGTGGGCTTGATGAAGAACTCACCGTAGGGGCCGGAGACGGTTACCTTATCGCCGGGCTTCTGGTCGAAAACGTAGCTGGAGCAGATGCCGGGGTTGACATCCATGTAGCGGTTGTTCTTGCGGTCCCAGGGCGGGGCGGCGATGCGGATGTTGAGCATCACGATATCACCCTCGGCGGGGTGGTTGGCCATGGAATAGGCGCGGAATTGCTCCTCGTTATTCTTCATGGTCAGGCCCCACATCTGGAACTTGTCCCAGTCGCCCTTGAACTTATCGGCGGGGGCGTTGGGGTGGTGTTCGGGGTGGGGAGTGATGTCGAACTCCTTGAAATCGACCGTAATCTTGGGTACGTCGATCTGGATGTAGCCGCCGGACTCGAAGTCCAGTCCCTCGCCCTCGGGCAGTTGGACGACGAACTCCTTAATAAAGGTGGCGACATTGTAGTTGGACTTTACCTCACACTCCCACTTCTTGATACCGAAGATTTCTTCGGGCACGCGGATGTGCATATCCTGGCGCACTTTTACCTGGCAGGCCAGACGCTTGTGCTCGGCCGCCTCACGGCGGGTAAGGTGGTTCATCTCGGTGGGCAGCACGTCGCCGCCGCCGCTATCGACGTGGCATTCGCACATGGCACAGGTGCCGCCGCCGCCGCAGGCGGAGGGCAGAAAAACGCTCTTTTCGGACAGGGCCGAAAGCAAGGTACCACCGGGGTTGACGATGAAGGGGTTGTCCTCATCGCCATTGACGAAGATCTTCACCTCGCCCTGGGGGACCAGTTGCTTACGCGCCATGATCAGCATGACCGAGAGGGCCATGATGATAGCCGTAAATACTACGATTGCCAATACAATAGTCATAGTCGATGATTTGCAAGCCTGCGGAAAACCGCCAACTTATTCTTTTCTTTAGATCATGCTCCCGGTCCGAAAACCGCCGCGTGAGGTGCCTGGAGGGGCGTTAGCGCACGCAGTGCCGAGGCACGGGCCGAAGCCCGGAAGGGACCGACCCCGGTGTTAACCGGGGGCACGCCCAAAACATCCCTTACTCAACCGGATGCCAGCCCGCGAAAACGGCGGGATCGATACCCGTAAGGCTGAGGAAAGCCACACCCATGAGACCGGTGATGAGGAACGCCATACCCAGACCGCGCAGGGCGGGCGGGACGTTGCTGTACCGGATCTTTTCCCGAATGGCGGCGATGGCGATAATGGCCAGGAACCAGCCGAAGCCCCCTCCCATGCCGAACGCAATAGATTCGGTAAGGTTGTACTCACGGGATACCATGAAGAGCGAGCCGCCCAGGATGGCGCAGTTCACCGTGATGAGCGGCAGGAAAATACCGAGCGCGGCGTAGAGGCCGGGGCTGAATTTTTCGACGACCATCTCGACCAGTTGTACCATGGAGGCGATAACCGCGATGAAAAGGATGAAGCGCAGGAATTCCAGCTCGAGCGTAACGAGGAGGTACTCGTTGATGAGCCAGTTGATGGGCATGGTGATGCCCAGCACGAAGATGACCGCCAGGCCCAGACCGAAGGCGGTGCTGAGCGATTTGGAAACGGCCAGGTAGGAACACATGCCCAGAAAGTAGGCCAGTACCATGTTTTCGATGAAGGCCGACTTAATGAAGATATTGATGAATTCACCCATTGCGGTGCGTATTTAGCGGAAAGTAGGGAAAAAGTGATCGGACGGACGAGGAAGGCAGGTCCGTTAAGAGACGTCGACCAATTTGTTATTGTACGACCGCTGGATCCAGATGAGGACGGCGATGATGAACATGGCCGCTGCGGGCAATACCATCAGGTTGTTGTTGCCGTACCAGCCGAAGTAGCTGCTGAAGCCCGAAGTGGCGATGGTGTTAATGAAAAACTGATCGCCCGCGCCGATGAGGTTGAGCTGGATGCCGCTGCCGGCGAAGAGCGTGCCCTTGCCGAAGATCTCGCGGATAACGCCGATGACAATCAGGATGAGACCGTAACCCAGGCCGTTACCGATACCGTCGACGAACGAGCGCCAGGGTTTGTTAGCCATCGCGAAAGCTTCGAGGCGGCCCATGACGATGCAATTGGTGATGATGAGGCCGATGTAGACCGACAACTGCTTGTAAATAGGGTAGTTGAAGTACTTGAGGGCCAACTCGACCATCGTTACCAGTAGGGCGATAATGACCAACTGGACGATGAGACGAACGGCCTTGGGAATGGCGTTGCGCAGCAGCGAGGTAATAAGGTTGGAGAAGGCGCACACGAACACCACCGCGATGGCCATCACAAAGGACGGCAACACCAGCGAGGTAACCGCCAGGGCCGAGCAGATACCGAGTACCTGCACCGTAATGGGGTTGTTGTCGTTGAGCGGATCGGTAATGAGCAGCCGCTCCTTCTTACCGAAAAGGGGTTCCTTTTCGGCTACGGCAATGGCCGTTGTGTTGGTTTTGATTTCCGTAGTTTCCGCCATGGCAGGGGAGTATTTTAGGGAGTAACCGCCGGCGGGGCCGGCGGGTAAGTCGTAAGCTTGGTTAAATTAGTTGGCCGGTAGCAGTTGGCTCATCTTGGCGTCGGCTTCTTCACGTACGCGCTCGAGGTAAGGCTCGTAAGCTTTGATGCCTTTGTAGAGCATATTGGTCACGCCGTCGGCGGTAATGGTGGCACCGGACAGGCCGTCCACTTCGTAAGTATCGTCCTTGGCACCGCCCTTACGGACCAGTACGGAGACGTACTTCTCGTCGCGGTAGATCTTTTTACCGATGAATTGCGCGGCGAAGGCCGGATTGTCCTTGATCTCGGCACCCAGGCCGGGGGTTTCGCCCTTGTGGTCAAAGCTGGCACCGGCGATGGTATTCAGGTCGGATTCGAGGGCGACGTAGCCCCAGATCTCGTCCCACAGTCCGTTGCCGCGCACGGAGAGAATGTAGTATTTCTCGTTGTTGGCGTCCAGGATGTAGAGCGGCCGCATCTGCTGCAGGGGGTCTTTCTTACGCTCCTGCGCCATGTCGATCGACTCGGCCTTTATGTCCGCCATCGGCTGGCCGTTGACGTCCAGCACCTCCTGCTGCATTTTTTCCTGGAACAGGTTGAGTACCTCGTCGTCAGCCAGCTCGTCGGGCACGATACCGGCTTCTTCGAGCGGTTGGGCCACGGCGGCCAGTACGGCACGCTTGTTGAACACGTTTTCGTTGATGTTCGCCTGTTCTTGCGTAACCTCCTTGACTCCTGCCAGCAGGAGGGCGACCAGGACGGTCATGGCTACCACGAAGATGTAGACGTAAGTGGTGGATGTCTTTTTCATTACGAGCGATTGGTAACGTTAGCGGGAGGGTTGAAGGAAGTCGTCTCGGCGTTCTGGGCGGTATAGACCTCCAGGTTGCCGCGGCTGGTGATGACCTCGTCACGGACGATGGCCAGGCGCGCACCGCGCTTGGCGCGGCGGCGGATGTTGGCATCCAGTACGTAGTGGTCGATCAGCGGCGCGAAGACGTTCATGAACAGGATGGCGAGCATCCAGCCTTCGGGGTAGGCCGGGTTTAGCACCCGGATGATGAGGCCGACCAGGCCGATCATGAAGCCGTAAATCCACTTACCCGTGGGCGTGGAAGCGGCCGAAACGGGATCGGTAGCCATGAATACGATGGAGAACAGGAAACTACCCATAATCATTTGGTAGTACCAGGGAATAGCCATGAACTGGAAAATACCGGGTACATCGGGGGTCATCTCGCCGGCCGAAGGCGCGATGGCGTTCAGTAGCAGGCAACACACGATAAAACCGATGATGCCGCCCACGATGATGCGGTAGTCCGCAACGCGGGTCACGATCAAAAACAGCATGCCGCCCAGGATAAGGGGGAACGAGCTTTCGCCGATGGAACCGGGAATACCGCCCCAGAAAATCTGGTCGGTAGAATAAACGGCCTGCACGCCGGCCCAGCCGGATTTAGCCGCCAGGCCCAGGGGCGTGGCCCCGGTAAAGCCGTCGACCACCGCACGGCCGCCCTCCCCGAAGGTAGACAGGCCCACGGCCCCGAAGATGCCGTCGAACAGGTGGTGCGCCCAGCCGTAAGCCGTACCAATGTAGGAAGTGCCGTAGTTCTCGATCCCGGAGATCCAGACCTCGTCGCCGGAAATAGTGGTGGGGTAAGCAAAAAAGATAAATACCCGCGAGAGCAGGGCAATGTTAAGGACGTTCATGCCCGTACCACCGAAGGCTTCCTTACCAAGGATGACCGCAAAGGCGATGGCCAGGGCCAGGATCCAGAGGGGAATGTCGGGAGGCATAATGAGTGGGATCAGCGCGCCGGAAACCAGAAAGCCTTCCTCGACGGAGTGGCCCTTCTTGGCGGCATAGAAAAACTCGATGCCCAGACCCACGACGTGAGTGACCACGAAGATCGGGATGATCTGAATCAATCCATAAACAACCTTCAGGTGGAAACCCTCCAACAGGCCGGTATACTGGCCCAGAGCCGTAAAGTGCTGGTGGCCGATGTTCCAGGTGCCGAATACGTAGAGCACCTGCAACGCCAGTACCACGTGCACCATCAGGCGCTTGAGGTCCATGCCGTCGCGTACCTGTACGCCCGTACCCGAAGTGACGGTGGGCGGCTGGAAAGCGAAGGTGTAAAAAGCGTCGTAGGTCGTGTGCAGGAAAGGCGACTTTCCGTGCTCGGGCTCAAAACGCTTGACAAAATCGTGCAATGCTTTCATTCCTGAGGAAAATTATCGTTGGGATCGTAATCAGGCGGGCTAACTGGTGAATAACAAAATAACACCTCCGAAAGACGAATCCTACATTTCATTTATACAAAAAGATGACAGGGAGCTAATCAGTTGAATACCAGTTTCACTAACTCTGCTCCCGCACCACATCCAGGCCGTTGCGCAGGATCTGCTGCAACGGCTGCTTGGAAACGCAGCTGAACTCCGCCAGGGCCACGTCTTCCTCCACTAATTCATGAATGCCCAGCCCTTCCATGCGCTCGAAGTCATTGACCAGGATCGCCTTCATCAGCTGCTGCGTGTAGATGTCCATTGGCATCACGCGCTCGTAATCATTAGTGGTTACGAAGGCACGCTTCTCACCGTGGGTATTGGTCGTTACCTCCTTCTTTCCGCCCAAAATGTAGCCGGGGAAAGTAGGCGAGATCGACTCGCGCTCCTTGAGGGGCAGCAACCAACCGAATAGTTCGGCTTCGTTGCCCTCGTCGATCACGGAAACGCTGTTTTCGTAGTAGTCCATAAACTGGTCCTCCGAAGCCTGACGGCCGTTCAGCACATCGCCGGTAATGATGCGGGCATTGTGGTCGGGCAGCAGTTGGCCGCGTAGTAGTTCGCCCAGGTTGGCACCGGCGTAAGTGCGCACGTAGCCCGGCTTGGCGATCGCGTAGCCGCCCAACGAAACAAGGCGGCTGGTGTCGTAGCGGCCGTTTAGCAGCAACTCCCCCAGTAGCAGCACGCCGTTCACGTCCAGGGTCCACACCCTGTCTTGCGGCCCCACGGGGTGCAGGTGGTGGATATGTACCCCCACATTACCTGCGGGGTGCTTGCCCTGGAAGTAGGCGTGTTGCACGCCCTGCACGTTGGTAAATACGGGCGAGGGTGCTTCGTCACCGCGGGCATCCAACCCGAGGTAGACGATGCCGTCGGTTAGTTTATTGAGTACGTCGATACCGGCCTGGAACTCGGCCATGCGGGCCTCCACCGTAAAACTCAGGTCGGGGGCCAGCGGGGCGGTATCGAAAGTGCTGACGAAAATATCGCGGGGAGTGACCTCCGGGTCGGCAATCACGTTAAAGGGGCGCTGGCGAAAAATGGGCCAGGCACCGCTTTCCACCAGGAAATCGACCAACTGCGACCGGTTGGCGGTAGCCAGGTCCGGTAGGTCATAGGTGCGAGAGACCTGCTCGCGATCGGCCAGGATCACGATCTCGGCGATTGAGCGCTTCATGCCGCGCTTCACGTCGATGACCTCGCCGCTGACGGGGGCAACGAATTTAATGCGCTCCTGGGTTTTGTCGTAAAATAAGGTATCGCCGGCCTTCACGGTATCACCGATTTCCACCACTACTTTCGGGATGGGCTGCATCCCGATAAAATCGGTCGGTTTAATGGCAAAACGAGTTACCTGCACCTGCTCGTCGATCACGTTCTCCGGTTCGCCCTTGATCTGTAGATCATAGCCGCGGCTGAAGTGAAAATAGCGTTTGCCTTCCAAATATTTGGCCAGTTTGGGGCGGAAGATCTCGTTCATCCGTGGGAAAACCGAAAAGTTGGCCCCGGTCCGGTCGGCTCCCGATTGGCGGGACTCCGACACCAACAACGTATCGGAAACGCTGACGATGATAAAGAACAGGATCAGGATGGCCACGGCGGCCAGGCCGTACACCAAATAGTTGCTGGCCCCGATTCCTCCTTGCGCCCAAATCCCCGAAGTAACGGTGAGGAGCAAAAGAAAGGTGAGGGCGAATTTGCGCTGCAAGCTTGTCATAAAGGGGGCTGCTTGACGAATAATTGAGAGGTAAGTCAGCAGGAATACGCGGAGAAAATATCCTCCCTCAAACCTGCCGGGCGAGCTAATTTGCCGCCTGAAACCTAGGAAAACCGCGAGGTTTTTCCATTAGACCGCAAAGTTACAAAAGGTTTGGCGTTTAATTAGATACGTCCCGACCTTGTTGAAATAGGGCACTTGTTTAGATTTTATCTAAATAGGTTATCGTATTTTGGGCGTGTCCGGCCGCCGACGCGGGCCGGTCGGTGCCTTACGGGCTTCGCTGTCGCTCGGTGCTGCGCACGTCCCCTCCAGGCACCTCACGCGGTAGTAAGGATGGAGGGTTTACCATAGCATATAGAACCCCCTTCGGGGGCAGGGGGAAAATACAAGGATAGCCTGCCCGACGTGGTGGTCGGGATCCAAACTATCAGATCCTCCCCTCCCCCAACCAACCTCCTACCCGCTTCTCCGCTCCTTATATAGGACCGCTCGCATCCGGCGGCCGGTGCATCCGTTAAGCCCACCCTAAAGCTGGGTGTTTTGCCGTTAAACTATCGTTAAACGAAGTGGGTTCAGTCAGCAAATATCCTGCTTTAAGCGATTGACAGTTAGGCACTCGGCAGTAGAACGGCCTACTTAGCCCACGCTACCGCCCGAGTAACCAAATGACCCACTAAAACGTCTTACCAACGAAGCGCATCCGGAAAATCGTAACTTCGGCCCGCTTTTCGCAAAAACGCAACCCTTATGAAAATCCGTACCTTTCTCACCACCGCGCTTACCGCGCTCTTTCTCCTCACCGCCGCCGGTAGCCTCTCCGCCCAGAAGATCGCTTCGGTGGATGTGCAACGCATCCTGGAAAGCATCACCGAATACGAGCAGGCACAGACCGACCTCGATCGCCTCGCCGCCAAGTGGCGTCAGGAGATCAACGAACGCTACGACGTCATCAAGGGTATGTACGGCAAGTACCAGGCCGAGCAGGTACTGCTCAGCGAAGCCCAGAAGACCCAGCGCGAGGAAGCCATCGTTGCCGAGGAGCAGGCCGTCCGCGATATGCAGCGCGAGCGCTTCGGCCCCGAGGGTGCCCTTTTCCGCCGCCGCCAGGAACTGGTGAAGCCCATTCAGGATGCCGTTTACCAGGCCATCGAGGAGTATGCTAACAATCGCGGTTACGATTTTATTTTCGACCGTGCGGGCGGTGCCGGCATCATTTTCGCTAACGACCAATACGATAAGACCGACGAGGTGCTCCGCCTCCTCCAGAATTAATGCAAGCACCGACCCCAAACCGATCATTGAAGGAAAGGTAAAGTATAGCGCGTGACGAAAATCGCGTGTCCTAACTTCCTTACCGGATCTTTCAATCTCTCTCAGTCATTTCAATCATTGAACTCCTACGTTATGTTGAACCTATGGAAAATGGGCGTCCTTACGCTCGTCCTCGCCGTAGCTACTTTTTCTTCTGCCACCGCGCAGAAATTCGGTTACGTTAACTCGGCCGAAATCCTCGCCGAACTGCCCGCCGTCAAGAGCGCCGAAGCCGAACTCGAAGCCCTCCAGAAGCAACTGCGTAAGCAGGGCCAGGGAATGGTAGAGAAATTTCAGGCCGACTACGTCGCCCTCCAGGAGCGCGTCGAGCGGGGTGAGCTTTCCCCTAAGCAACAGGAGGAAGAAGCCGCCAAACTGGAGAAGCGCCAGAACGAAATTCGCGCCAAGGAAGGCGAAATGGCCAACCAAATGGAAACCAAGCGCAACGACCTTCTCCAGCCGATCTACGACAAGATCAATACAGCCATTGCGGACGTGGCGAAAGAAGGTGGCTACACCTTTATTTTTGACCAGCAGATCCTCCTCTACAGCGAACCCGCGCAGGACGTGAGCAAGCAGGTAAAGGCTAAGATCGCCCAGTAACCCGAATCTTATGGAGCTTACCGCCCCATTATTTACCGATCCGATTGGAGTCTTCGACTCCGGCATTGGCGGCCTCACGGTCGCCAATGCTATTTTAGGACTAAGGCCCCAGGAGAAATTGCTCTACCTGGCCGACAATGCCCGCGCACCCTATGGGCAGAGGTCGGTGGAAGAGTTGCGCCGCTTCAGTTTCGAGATTACCGATTGGCTTATCGGGCAGGAGGCCAAGCTGATCGTGGTCGCCTGTAATACCGCCGTGAGCGCGGCCCTCACCGAGCTGCGGGCGGCCTACCCTACCGTAACTTTCGTAGGAATGGAGCCGGCACTCAAGCCCGCAGCCCTGCTGACCCGCACCGGCAAGATCGCCGTACTGGCCACGGCCGCCACCCTCGCTTCCGACCGCTTTTACGACCTGAGCGCCCGCTTCGCTACCGGCCTGGAGGTGCATACCGACCCCTGCCTGGGTCTGGTGCGCCTGATCGAAGAAGGTCGCGCCGATTCGGAAGAGTGCCGTGAGTTACTGCGATCCATCACCGCCCCGCTGGTGGAGGCGCGGGTGGACACGGTGGTGCTGGGCTGCACCCATTACCCCCTGGTGGCGGACGAGTTGCAGCGGAAACTCGGCCCCGGCGTTACGCTGATCGACCCGGCCCCGGCGGCCGCACGGCGCACCGTTTACCTGCTGGAGGAACTCGGCCTTGCTAATCCCGACGCGGACATGAGACCGGTGCACCAGCTAAATTTTAGCGGTCCCCGCGTAGCCCTGCCGGCGGGCCACGGCTGGGAAGCACTGTCGGCGGCGGAGATTGAGTTTAGGGCGGGCGTATCGCTGGGCTAGTCGAATATCCCGGCCGAATACCGGAGTTTATTCCCATATTAGCGGTATGGCTCGAATGGACGATTCTTCCCTCTCCCCTACCAGCGGGGCGCACCCCTGCAAGAACTGCGGCCACCTGGTGCGCGAGCACTTCAAGTACTGCCGCAACTGCCGGCAGCGCAACCAGCCCGGCCACCCGACGCTGTGGGAATTCCTGGATGATTTCGTCGAGTCAATCTTCAATGTAGACAACCGGGTTTTTCGGACCATCCCGGCCATTTTTATTCCCGGCCGGCTGCCGAACAACTTTAACCGGGGGCAGCGGGTGCGCTACGTCAATCCGTTGCGGCTGTTCATCATCACGGCGGTGATCCTGCTGGCCCTGATCAACTGGCAGGTGGGCGAGGAAATCGAGGAGGGTGCCCGTGAGTCACTCGCTCAAGAGCAATCCTCCGGCTACCGCAGTGCATTCATGCAGGAACTATTGCTGAACCGCGACACGATTGCACGGGTCTACCCCGCCTCCGCGCCCGCCCTGGATAGCCTGACTGACAAAATGGGTTCAGCGGAACCCGACAGTAGTTATTTTGCCTACTACACTTTCGACAGTGCTACGGTGGGTGCCACTTCGCTCACGGTGGCTACCATCGATATGGTAAAGCTTCCCGTATCCGAACTACTGGACAAATACGAGATCACCGGTTACTGGGAGCGACTACAACTTCAGCAGGAAGTAAAGATCCGCTTACAGGCCGGCAGCGCGGCGCGGGTCATTATGGGGCAGATGGTGTGGGCCGTACTGCTGGTGGTGCCGTTCATCGCCCTGCTGCTCAAATTCCTTTACGTCCGCCACCGCCGCTACTACGTGGAGCATTTCGTTTTCACGCTCTACGTCCACTCCTTTACTTTTAGTGTGTTTATCCTTGCCCTGCTGATGGATATGTGGTTGGACGACGGCCTGAGTTACGCCTATGCGGCCGGAGCGATTACGCTTTTCCTTTACTTTTCTCTGTGGAAGACCTATCCCCAGCACTGGTTCAAGACACTGGTTAAGTTTTTGGTGATCGGCACCGTTTACCAATTTGTGTTGCTATTTACTTTTCTTTTGGTGCTAATTGTTGCGGTGGCACTGTTTTAGGAGGAGATTGCGTAGGAATTTCTTCACCTTGAAAGATCGCTTTGCGATTGAGAGAAGCAGCGCACCTAATCTTTGCCCCCCGCGTGAGGTGCCCGTAGGGGCGTTAGCGCACGTATTGCCGAGGCGAATGCCGAAGCCCGGAGGGGACCGGCGGCGAGGCGTTAGCCGCGGCGACACGCCCGGAAAGGGTGTTATCCGTATCGGTACTTTACGGGTATTGCGCGACCGGAGGTCACGCAGCCAAGCGTTCGCGCGACCGGAGGTCACACCCCCGTTTAACGAATACTTTTGCCCTGCGCCGCGTTGACAAACAGCACGTTGCCCAGCTCCTGATAGCCGGAGAATAGTTGGCCCTGTAAGCGCTTGAGTGCCTTGTCGCGGAAGCCGATGAGGGTGAGGTCGGCGTCGTGGCTGCGCTGGTTGATGACGGTGCGGGTATCGGTTTCGGCGGTGCGGCAGATGACTTCGATATTGGAACGCGAGATGGGTAATTGCCCATCCTCGATGAGTTCGTAGAGGCGGGCGCGCTCGGTGTCCAGCACGCTTTCCTCGAAGACGGCGTAGATTTTGATGGTAGCTTTTTCCCAATCGGGGTGGCCGAGCAGGATGTAGGCCATCAGGATCATCAGGTTGGCATTGTCGTAGTCGGCCGGGGTGATCCAGACATGGATTTGCCGTTTGAGGCCGAAGCCGCGCTCGGAGACACCGAGGATACAGACGTCGAAATCGACGGATTTGATGAGGCTGAAGTTGTCGATGATATCGGTGAGGCCGTCCTGGTCGCGGCGGGAAAATTCCAGGAGCAAGAGGTTGTTTTCGGTACCCGCGATGCCGGGGAATTGGATGATCTGCGCGACGCTGGAGGTGTAGCTGGGGCTAACGATGGTGTCGACGTAAATGCGGCTGCCGGTGGTTTCCGCCATGCGGATGATACGGTCTTTGATAACGCCGCTTTCCTCGTTGGTCTGGTGGCTGAGGTAGCCGTTGATGTAGTGGATATAGGTGCCGAAACCGTATTTCTGCGATAGCCAGCGTAGCAAATCAAAGGCGCCGAGGCGACGGAAGGTCTGGTCGGTGAGGGCAACGGCCGAGGGGCGCCAGCCCTTCTTTTCTTCCTTGTCTGCCTTTTGCAGGAATATCTGGAGGCGGCGGCTGAATTGAAAAATCACCCCCTGGAAGATGAGGGCGATGCTGCGCTTGTCTTCGTTGCTGTGGGCGATGAACAGGTAGAGTAGCGCGATAAAAATGACGGCGATGGTGGCGTAAACGGCGTTCATGAAAAACATGAGTCCGAAACAGGCCACCGCGCCGAAGAGCGACACCCACCACTTGGAGCGGAAGCGCGGCCGGTAGCTGGGGTCGGCGGCGAAATGGTTGAGGAAGCTGATGAGGCACAGCGAGCCGTAGGTGACCATGAAGAACATGGAAATGATTTCGGCCACGCTGTCGAGTGCGCCGGCCATGATGAAGACGGCCGCTACGGCAACGGTAATGAGGCTGGCATTGTAGGGTTCGTTCTTGTCACCCTTGCCCCTGGCGAGCCAATTGTTAAATTTGGGCGTCGGGAAAATCCGGTCCCCGGCAATGGCCTGCAGCGTACGCGGTGCCACCAGGATGGAGCCGAGGGCCGAGGAGATAGTGGCCGCCGCCAGGCCCAGGGGTACGAGCCACCAGCCCTGCCAGGCGATGTCGGACATGACCAGCCGGCTGGTATCAGCCAGGGCTTCGGGGGAGGCGGAGACGGACAGTTTCCAGGCCATGAAGACATAGACGATCATGCCGAAGATGGTGGCCGAAAGCGTGCCTAGCGGAATGGAACGGCCGGGGTCGCGCAGGTCGCCGGAGAGGCCCACGCCGGCGGTCATGCCGGTGAAGGCAGGGAAGATGATGGCAAAGATGGTGAAAAAGCTGATGGCGGGCAGTGGGTCGACGGGCGGCTTGGGGGGCGGCGCGGGCGCGGGGCGGAACTCGGGTTCGGGGCGCATAACGTTGCCGCTGCTGTCGGCGGACAGCGTTATCGGGGTGAGGGGCGGGCGCAGGTCGGCCTTGGTGGCGACTACCTCGGTGTCGAAGGCGGTGGCGAAGGGGTCGAGGTGGTGGGTGTCCTGGTAGTCCGTAGTGCCGACGAAGAAGGCGACCAGGGCCACGGCCAGGGTGGCTACCACGACGTAGAGGACCTTGACGCCCAGGTCGGCTCCCTTGGTGAGGATAAGTACGGTGAGCAGGACCAGGGCCGGGATGCCGATGGTCTGCGGCTGCCGCAGCAGCCAGGTGGCGGAGTCGGGCAGCACGTAATTTTCGGCCACCCAGGCCAGGGTGGGTGCGAAGGCCTCGGTGAAAGCCATGATGTAGAAGGCCACCGAAATGGCCTGCGAGAAGTAGAGCGCGATGCCGATGGTGGAGCCGATGACCAGGCCGAAAGAGCGCGAGATAATGTAGTACTCGCCGCCACCCTCGACCTTTTGGTTGGTGGCGATCTCGGCGATGGCCATAGCCGTCGGGATGGTGACGGCGTGCCCGATCAGGATGATGGCGATGGTGCCCATTAGGCCCACCATACCCACTGCGAAACCGAAGCGCAGAAACATGATCGCCCCCAGGATGGTGGAAATGGCCGTAAAAAAAACGGGCGCGGTTCCGAATTTTTGTTGATTCAACATGGGGCGGATAGGGGATAAATTGAACGTACTCTCGCCGCCAAATGTACTACTTCCATGCCGAACCTATCCCGCCAAACACGTCTTGCCGCGCTCGTCCAGCTGGGCCGCCACCTCCGTGCCGCCGGGGACGATGCTTACCTGCAGGCCGTCCTTAACCGTACCTCCATCCACAACCCCTGGTTTACGTTGGAGAACCAGGCCCTGGCCATCGCTGCGGTGGCCGATCACTTTCTGGCGGCCGATAAACTGGCCGTCTGGGCCGCCGCCTACCCCGAGCCGGACGGCTTCACGCCCCGCCGCGTGGGGCTGGTACTGGCCGGCAACATCCCGCTGGTGGGATTTCATGACTTGCTCTGCGTATTCGTCAGCGGCCACCGGGCGGTGGTGAAGTTGTCGGAAAAATCACCCTACGTGTTGCCCTACCTGGTCAAGCTCCTGGCCGGTTTCGACCCCGCCGCCGCCGAGCAGATCAATTTTTTCGATAAACTGGGGGGCTTCGATGTCGTTATCGCTACGGGCAGCAATAATTCCGCCCGCTATTTCGAGCAGTACTTCGGCAAATACCCCCACATCATCCGCCGCAACCGCAACGGGGCCGCCGTGCTCACGGGCGAGGAAACCACCGGGGAGTTGGCCGCGCTGGCCGTGGATATTTTTCGCTACTTCGGTCTGGGTTGCCGTAACGTGAGTAAAATCTACGTGCCCGAGGGCTACGATTTTCACCCGCTGCTGGAGGCCACCCACGTGCACAACCGCATCCAGTTGCACCCGAAATACAAGAATAATTTCGACTACAATTACGCGCTGATGCTGCTCAATAAGGAGTCCTTTCACAGTAACGGCGCGATCATTATCCGGGAGGGAGCTACGTTGCAGAGTCCCATCGCTACGCTGCACTACGAAACCTATACGGACGTGGCCGACCTGGAGGAGGAGCTAGCGGCCCGCCGGGACGAGTTGCAGTTGGTGGTGGCCCGGCCGGGTTTGCTCCGGTTTCCGACGCTGGCTTTCGGGGCGGCGCAGCAGCCGGGGTTGGGGGATTATGCGGATGGGGTGGATACGATGGCGTGGTTGATGGGGGTGTGAGAGGGATTCGCTCACGACAGGCTCCCCCACCCCCGGCCCCCCCCCAGGGGGTAGGCGTGACGTTGTTTGATTGCGGCTTCGCCGCATTTTAAGTCCCATCGCTCCTCCCAGGTATCCATTTTGCTCCGCAAAATTGTTCCTGGGAGGTGTCGATGGAATGGTATCTGGGAGGAGCGATGGATTAACTACCTTTGCGGCTTCGCTCAAAATTTTCGCGCTATGATTACCCGCACTGAGATCACCAAAGTCCTGCAAAACCCGCCGATTGATTCGGAAGTCACCATTATGGGGTGGGTGCGGGCGTTTCGCTCGCGGCGCTTCGTGGCGCTGAATGACGGCTCTACGGCCGAGAATATCCAAGTGGTGGTCGATTACGAGACGATGCCGGAGGAGGTGCTGGACCAGATCGGTTTTCATGCCTGCATCGGCGTGCGGGGTAAGGTAGTGAAATCCCAGGGTAGCGGGCAGGCGGTGGAGATCATTGCCGAGGAGGTGACCATCTTCGGGGCTACCGACCCCGAGGCCTATCCGCTGCAACCCAAGCGGCAAACGATGGAGTTCCTGCGCGAGCGCGGACACTTTCGGATGCGCACTAATACGTTTAGCTCGGTGTTCCGCATCCGCCACGCGGTGGCTTATGCCGTTAATAAGTATTTCCACGACCGGGGCTACTACTACCTCCACACGCCCATCATCACCGGTAGCGATGCCGAGGGGGCGGGCGAAATGTTCCGCGTTTCCATCCTTGACCCCGAGCAGCCGCCGCGGGGTGAGGACGGGAAAATTGACTACTCGCAGGATTTCTTCGGCAAGGCCACTAACCTCACGGTTTCCGGTCAGTTGCAGGCCGAGATCGGTGCCCTGGCCCTGGGGAAGGTCTACACCTTCGGTCCCACTTTTCGCGCCGAAAATTCCAACACTAGTCGCCACCTGGCCGAGTTCTGGATGATCGAACCCGAGGCGGCTTTTTTCGACCTCGACAACGACATGGCCCTGGCCGAGGACTTCGTGAAGTACCTTATCAACTTCGTCCTCGACGGTTACCTGCCTGACCTCGAGTACCTGGATCAGCGCATCCAGCAGGAGGAAAAATCACTGCCCCAGGCCCAGCGCCGCCCCCTTGGGCTGGTGGAGATGCTCCGCTTCGTGGTCGATAACGATTTCGCCATCGTCACGTACACCGAGGCCGTCGAGATCCTCCAGCGCAGCAAGCCCTACAAGAAGGGCAAATTTCAGTTCCCCGTCGAGTGGGGCAGCGACCTCCAGGCGGAGCACGAGCGCTGGCTCGTCGAGAAGCACTTCGAGCGCCCCGTCATCGTCCGCGATTACCCCAAGGACATCAAGGCCTTCTACATGCGCATGAACGACGACAACAAAACCGTCGCCGCGATGGACGTCCTCTTCCCCTACATCGGCGAGGTTATCGGCGGCTCACAGCGTGAGGAGCGCGAAGACCGCCTCCGCGCCCGCATGGCCGAGATGCACGTCTCGCAGGAGGAACTCGCCTGGTACCTGGACCTGCGCACCTTCGGGGGGGCGCCCCATGCCGGGTTTGGGCTAGGGTTCGAGCGGATCGTGCAGTTTATTACGGGGATTAGTAATATCCGGGATGTGATCCCTTTTCCGCGGGCGCCGCGGTTGGCGGAGTATTGAGGGGGGGAGGTTCAAAATACAAGAATTCCGTAAGCCCGGAATACGCATTGCAATTGAATACTTCAATACTCTTCCTACCTAAACTGCTCTCCCAAATACTTCACCACTTCTCGTTCACCCGTTAGGACGATGCGGTTAGAGCGTGTCTAAAATTTTTAAGAACTGAGAATCAATGATTCGCTTCGCGGCTACTTAATGGTGCGCGCATAGCGGGTTACATAAGTCAGTTTTTATGACGCCAGGTTCTCAAATGCTTGGTTCTCAGGAAGTAAAAATTTAGACACCCTCTTAGTATAACGACCACGAAGTAGCAGCGTAGCTAAACTTCCCGTTTAGTCCACTAGCCGTATTTCACACTTCGATTTCATACCCCCACTCTGCTTCAAAATCATTTTTCAGATAGGATTCTAATAGTGAAAAAGCCTCATCTAGCGTTTCCCCCTGGTCGATTTCAACGATTAAGCCTCCTTGGTTGAACACTCGAATCCAACTAGCGTAAAAGCCATCGTTCCCGATGACGATGGAACCTTCGACTTCTATCCAAGTTGCTATGTATGGGTAGTTTTTGCTGAATGGTTTGATTTTCTTCTTCATCACATGAGAATTTATTGATCAATTATTCCGCACGACTCTTAATTACTCCCAAGAATAGCCATAAGTCGCTCGTTGACATAATAATTACTGTTCCCGATCTTGTCTTTCCGGAGCAGCCCATCCCTGGCAAGGGTATTAAGGTAACTGGAAGCAGACGTGCGAGAGACTTGTAGTTCATCCATGATGAACTCGATTTTGGTGTAGGGGTGTTGAAATAAAGTATTCAGTAAATCCTGACTGTAGAATTTATAGTTTTCCCTCATTTCAATTTTCATCTTTTGCATCTCTTTGCGTATGGATCGAATGGTAGCGATGGTTTGTTTAGCCGTTTCTCCAAGTCCTTTCACCATAAAAAGTATCCACTCTTCCCATTCGTTCCGTTCCCGAACTTCCTGAAATAATTTGTAGTAATCTACTTTGTAATGAATAATATACCTGCTGTAATAAAGTATGGGAAGGTCCAGATAGCCCTTCATGATCAGAAATAGAATATTGATTATGCGGCCGGTTCTACCATTTCCATCATAAAATGGGTGGATGCTTTCAAATTGATAATGTATGATGGCCATTTTCACTAAAGGGTCATAGTCATTTATTTCATCGTCGTTCATATAAATTTGTAGATCGCCCATAAGTCTGACGATCGAATCGTAATCCTGTGGGGGAGTATAGATCGTTTTACCGGTGATTGAGTTTTTCAACTCCGTGCCGGGAACTTTCCGAAATCCCGCGTTATTTTTCTCCAACTCTTGTTGAATTTGGATAATAATGTTATTCGTGATGATTCCTCTTTCCCTTACCAGGCTGAAACCTTTTTGTAAAGCACTATTGTAGTTCTGAACCTCCTTAGCAGGTAGGTCATTGAATGATTTGAGATTTAGCTCGGCTTTAAACAATGCATCCTGGGTGGTTATGATGTTCTCGATAGCGGAACTATCCCTAGCCTCCTGTAAAGCGAGCGTGTTAATCAAGATCGCCTGATTGGGGATGCTAGCGGCAACCCCCTTGAGTTCAGCCAGTGCTGCGTGTACACCTGGTAATAGTTTGAGGATTTTACGGGTTTCTAATCGCGGGTGTGAAGGGATGGCCTCTATGGTCCATTTAGTCATATCGTGTGTAGATTTTCTAAAAAACTAGTCAAAGATACCAACCTATGCGTGGATTTTTCCAAAATCTACGCATAGGTTGGTGAATCCTACCCCTGTATGTGCAAGTTTCGTCTCAATTTGGTTGTGGGCTTGGGACTTAACGTGGTGGGTTAGCCCTCCAACTGAAAATTTGCTGCGGCCCGTGTCGACTAAGAGCGTGTCTAAAATTTTAAGAACTGAGAATCAATGATTCGCTTCGCGGCTACTTCGTGGTTAAGGTTCCGGCTAGATAAAAACTTGCGCGCATAGCGGGTTACGTAAGCCAGTTTTTATGACGCCAGGTTCTTAAATGCTTGGTTCTCAGGAAGTAAAATTTAGACACGCTCTAAAGGTAGCGGCATCCTCATCCGCGCGACAATGGCCACCTACTACACACACACCGCGTGAGGTGCCCGGAGGGGCCATCCGCGTAGCGGTGGGGTGCGGAGCACCGACCCGAATAGGGGAGCCCGCAGGGGACCGACCCGGCCGTTAAGCCGGGGCACGCCCCCTGAAAAAATTGCTACTGACCCACCCTGCTGCGCAGGCCGGTTCGGATGTAGACGTCCTCGATCTTTTACTGTTTTTGTACCACCGGCAGCGCGATGCAGAAGGTCGTCCCCACACCTTCCTCGCTGCGTTTCACGAAGATGCGGCCGTTGTGGTAATCCTTGATAATGCGCTTGGTCAGGCTGAGGCCCAGGCCCCAACCACGCTGCTTGGTGGTGTAACCCGGCTGGAAAACGGTGCTGAATTTACCGGCCGGGATGCCCTTGCCCGTATCGCTCACGTCGATGTAGACGAACTGGGCATCGGTGTAGACCTCGGCGGAGATTTTGCCCTTGCCCTCCATCGCGTCCAGGGCATTGCGGAGCAGGTTTTCGATTACCCAATCGAAGAGCAGGGGGTTGATGGCCACCAGGTCGGTACCGGCATCGGCGGGCGGGAAATCGAAGGTGACGCGGCGGGGGGCGCGCTTGGCCATGTAGGCCCGCATTTCTTCCAGTTTATCGTAGACGTTGATGACCTCCAGTTCGGGCGTGGCGCCGATCTTGGAAAAGCGGTTGGCCACCAGCTCCAGGCGGTAGACGTCCTTGCCCATTTCCCCCACGATCTCGCTGACGACCTCGTCCTCGGAGTGGGTCATTTTCAGGTGTTCCAGCCAGCCCAGGATGGCGGAAATGGGGGTGCCCAATTGATGGGCGGTTTCCTTGGCCATGCCCACCCAGACCCGGTTTTGCTCCGATCGGCGGGCGGCGTTGATGCCCAGGTAGCCGATGAACATGAAAGCGGCAATGAGCGAAAGTTGAACGTAGGGAAAATAGCGGAGCTGCGTGAGCGTAGTGCTCTCGTTCATGTAGATCATGTTGCCATAACCGGGTATGGGTTCGATCCCCTCCTCCTGCCACGCATACAGTTTTTTAATAAAATAAATAGAATCTTTTTTCGACTGTACCAGGGCCGCCGCTTTCTCCGCCGGACTCAGTGAATCGGAGAACATATAGGTCGGCGTAAACTCCCGGCTAAAGTTTTCCACGTAATCAATCCCGCCGCTTTTATTGACCATTAACAGCGGAATAGATTTATTTTCACTCAGTACCATGGTGGGCAGCGTGAAATCAACGTCTTCTGCTACGTTAGTAGCGACAAACCGTTGCGCCTCCGCATAGATCTTCACATAAGACTCTTCCGTCTCGGCCAGCCGCTGCGCCAGATAGTTCGTGTACACGATCGAGATCAGCACGATCAGCAGCCCCGTACCGCCCAGGTACCAGCGCCATTTATTCGATCGTTCAAAAATATTCATACGGTGGGTCTAACTCTCGGCAAGGTACGCCCTTAATCGAAGCTAACGCTAAGGTGGGGGCGGGGATTGTAGCCGAATGGTGCGGGTTGGTGAAAGTTGGGGGGCGTGCCCCCGTCCCTGACCGGGCCGGGGTCAGTCCCTTCCAGGCTCCCTGCCGGTCGGCCCTGCGGGCTTCCTCGCTCCGCTCGTCTCCTTCCAGGCACCTCACGCGGTTGGGGGGCGGGCTTGTTTCCGAACTTACTGAACCATCGCCCCCGCCGCTCCTTTCTCCTACTTAATGCCCGCATATTCACCCACCGCCGCCGAAACCCGGCACCTGGCCGCTTTCAGCCGGGGCCTGCTCGGCTGGTACCGCCCCACCGACCGGCCCATGCCCTGGAAGGAGGAAGCCGACCCCTACCTGATCTGGCTGTCGGAAATTATCCTGCAGCAGACCCGCGTGGAGCAGGGCCTGGATTACTACCTCGCCTTCCGCGCGGCCTACCCCGGCGTTGCCGAACTGGCCGCCGCGCCCGCCGACGATGTGATGAAGCTGTGGGCCGGGCTTGGCTACTACTCCCGCGCTCGCAACCTGCAAGCCGCCGCGAAAAAAGTAGTGGCTGACTTCGGCGGCAAGTTCCCCGCCGACTACGCCGACCTGCTCTCGCTGCCGGGCGTGGGTCCGTACACGGCGGCCGCCATTGCCAGTTTCGCCTTCGGGCTACCCCACGCCGTGCTGGACGGCAACGTCTACCGCGTCCTGGCCCGCTACCTGGACCGTGACACGCCCATCGACTCCACGCCTGGCAAGCACGCCTTCACCGCCCTGGCCCAGTCCGCCCTGGCCACCGACCGACCCGCCCGCTACAACCAGGCCATCATGGATTTCGGGGCCACCGTCTGCACGCCCCGCCAACCGGCCTGCCCCACTTGCCCACTGGCCGCCGACTGCCTCGCCTACCGTAACGGCCGGGTGGAGGAATTGCCGGTGAAGACCAAGAAAACGAAAGTACGCGACCGCTTCTTCCACTACCTTGTCCTCAACCAGGGTGATAAGGTATGGATCCACCGGCGCGAGGAACAGGACATCTGGCAGGCCCTCTACCAATTTCCGCTCATCGAAGTAGACGGGGCCGGGCTGGACTGGGCGGGGCTGCGCGAACAACCCGACTGGCGAGCGTGGTTCCGGGCCGGCGACGAAAAAATCGAACTACGGGGCAAGACCGCCAGCCGGCGGCACATCCTGAGCCACCAACGGATTTACGGCGTTTTCTGGGAGCTAACCCTGCCCGCCGGGATAAAACCTTCCTTTCCGGACGGCTATCGGGCGGTAAAGCGAAAAAATCTCAGCACCTTTGCGTTTCCTAAGCTCATTGATTCCTTTTTAGATCAGGGTTCCTAGCAGCGAAGGATTAATAAGTGACCAAATTTTCTTGAGGGTTTTTGTTCCCGATCGAGACGCGGGTCCCCGATTTTAGCGGGCTGAATAAGGGGTTCCGTAACGAAGAGTGGGGACAAAAAAACCGAGAAAATGGTCGATTATTCAGACTGAGATGCTTACTTTTAGAATTATTTTAACGGCAAACCCTCATCCGCCCCATGGTCAATCGCGTCATTCTTATCGGTCACCTCGGACAAGACCCCGAAATTCGTACCCTGGAGGCCGGTACGATGGTAGCTAAGTTATCCGTAGCTACGAACGAAAACTACAAAGATCGTAACGGCGAGTGGCAGACCAATACTGAATGGCACGATGTAGTTGCGTGGCGCTCCCTGGCCGATCGAGCACAAAGTCAACTGACCAAAGGCTCCCAGGTCTACGTCGAGGGCAAGTTGACTCACCGCAGTTGGGAAGACCAGCAGGGCAACAAACGTTACTCCACGGAAGTAGTAGCCAATTACTTCCGTAAGATCAGCGATCCCCGCGAACGCTCCGATTACGAAGGTAGTTCCTCCGGTCAGAGTAGTACTCCGATGCGGGCCACCAGTGAATCGCCCACCGCTCCCGTCGCCCCGACTAATTCTTCCGCGCCCGCCGTGGAAGACGATCTGCCGTTTTAACCCCCCCACCCTTGGACGCTGACCCCTTTAGTTATTGGCTGACCGATCACGCCCCGCTCCTGCTGGCGGCCGGACCACCCTGGCCCGTGGCCCTGTTGGCCTTGGTCGTTTTGCTGGCCCTATCGGCCATCATCTCCGGTTCGGAGGTGGCCTTCTTTTCCCTCAAGGCCCCCGATTACGAGCAACTGGAGCAGGAAAGCACCCCCGCCGGCCGCCGCTTGCTGCTGCTCAAGAACCGGCCGCGTTACCTGCTGGCCACGATCCTGATCGCCAACAACTTCGTCAACATCGCCATCGTGCTGCTCAGTGAACTGATGCTGACCAGCCTGCTGTCCGAAACAGTCTTCATCGGCTGGGCGACTAACCTGAAGGCGAATATTCCCTTCCTTTTCGGTTGGGCCGAAACGGAAGGGCTGGCCAGGGGGATGAGTTTCAGCCTCACGGTGATCGGCGTTACCTTCCTGCTGGTGCTCTTCGGCGAGGTGGCGCCCAAGGTGTACGCCCGCTTCAATAGCATGAAACTGGCCCTCATCATGTCGGGACCGATCCTGTTCCTGACCCGCCTGTTCGACCCGCTCTCCGCCGTGCTGGTCAAGGGCAGCGGTTTCCTGGAACGCCGCTTCGCCCGCTCGCAGAGTGCTTCGGCCAGCCGCGAGGATATCGACGAGGCCATCGAACTGACCGTAAATTCGGATGAGGAAACCAGTACTCACGACCTGGACATCCTGAAGCGGATCGTCAAGTTCAGCGACGTGACCGCCCGCCAGATCATGCGCCCCCGCGGCGACGTGGTGGCCGTGGACCAGAAAGTAGACTACCACGAACTGCTGCGCGTGGCCCGCGAGAGTGGCTACAGCCGCATCCCCGTCTACGACGAGGATTTTGACGAACTGAAGGGCGTCCTTTACATCAAAGACCTCCTCGGCCACCGCCGCCGGCCCGCCGAGTTCGATTGGAACGCCCTGGTGCGCACGGAACTGCTGTTCGTGCCGGAAAACAAGAAGATCAACGACCTGCTGCGCGAGTTCCAGATCGAGAAAATGCACATGGCCATCGTCGTCAACGAGTACGGCGGCACCTCCGGCATCGTAACCCTGGAAGACATCCTCGAAGAAGTGATCGGCGATATCCAGGACGAGTTCGACGACGAGCAGGAAGTCATCTTCACCCAGATCGACGACCAGAATTTCATCTTCGATGGTAAGACGATGCTCAACGATGTCTACCGCATTACGGGCCTGCCCACCTCCTCTTTCGCCGAAGTAAAGGGCGAGAGCGAATCCTTCGCCGGCATGATCCTGGAAATGCTGGAAGAAATGCCCGCCATGGACCAGGAGATCGTGTACGAAGGTTTCCGCTTCAAAGTAGTGGCCGTAAACGATCGTCGGGTGGAGGAGATTCTCATTACGCTACCCACGGCGGAGGGGGAATGAGGTAGCCTGCCACAGCAGCTTTGATGAATATTCGCGGACTGGTATTCCCTTAGAGCGTGTCTAAAATTTTTAAGAACGGAGGATCAATGATTCGCTTCGCGGCTACTTCGTGGTTAAGGTTCCGGCTAGATAAAAACTTGCGCGCATAGCGGGTTACGTAAGTCAGTTTTTACGACGCCAGGTTCTTAAATGACTGGTTATCAGGAAGTAAAAATTTAGATACGCTCTTAATCTTACAGCTATCCGGGCAGATGATAAGCGGAGCGGAGTATATTGATAGCTGCCCACCCAATTCATGCCTCACTTATCCCGAAAAAACTCCTTTAACTTCGTGCCGAACTTCGTAGGCTAACCCCTCATCTTATACAGACTTTCCGTGGTGTCAACCGAATTGAGCCGGTATACCTGCCTCCCTTCCTGCCGAAAATTCATGTCGGTGGGCTGATAATCCTCGCCGAACTCTTCAGTGCTAACCTTCCTCCCTCAGCCCAGCCCACGGCCGAAAGTAAAACAGCCCCAGCAGCCACACGCCCACGCCCATGCTGTTTTCGAGGGTGTTCTCGACCAGGAAACTGAGGATCATAACGACGAAAAAACCGAGGAAGAGGGGGTTGCGCCACGCGCCGCCCTGCAGGAGGATGAGGGTGAGAGAAGCGATGAACAGGGCCAGCCCCAGGAGGCCGGACCCGGCCAGGATGCTGACGAATTGGTTGTGCGGGCGGATGGCGGGCGCGGCGGGGTATTCGGCGGCATAAAGTTGATCCATGCGCAGGCGGAGGTTGCCGGGGCCGATGCCGAGCAGGGGTGATTCCTGGAAAAGGCGCAGGCCGAGCCGGATGCTGGTAATGCGGCCGGCGTCGGAATAGTCGCTGCTGTCGAAACCCTGCGCACTGCGCCACATTTCGTAGCGGGCATAATCCGCTTTGGCCCGCAGGCTGGGCACGGTGAAATAGGCCAGCGTGGGGATGATAAGTAGGAGGGCCAGGCCCAGCAGGGCCGGGCGCCGGCGGCGGGTGCGCAGGGTATGCACGACGCCCACCACCAGCCAGGCCCCGTAGGCGCAGGCGAGGCCGGAACGAACGGCCAGGAGGTGGAGAAAGAAGAACAGGAAAATGGCGCAGCCGGTCCAGAAACGCGGCAGGTGGAGGAAAGACCGGTAGGCCAGGTAACCCGCCGTGAGGCTGCCGATGGCCACCAGGAGGCTGAAACGGATGTGGTTGCGCGGCACGGGGATGGCCTGGCCCTGCTTGATTAGCTCGTTGATCTCGGCGGCGTTGAGGGCGTAGTTGATGCCGACCCCGAAACAGGTGAACAATAGCAGTACGACCAATAGGGCCAGCAGGTGCAAGCGGTAGCCACGCCACTGCGGCGGCAGGCCGCCCCAGATGAGGGGGAAAGCGAGCAAGGGGGCCTTGATGCGGAGCCGCTCCAGCCAGTACGACCAGTCGTCGGTCTGCCAGCCGCCCAGGAAGGTGATGACCAGCGGTAGCGCAATGGCCCAGGTGAGCGGACGGCGCAGCGCGCTGACGAACCACCGCTGCCACCGGGGGCTGACGAGCGGCTGGAAGTCGCAGACGGCAAACAACGCCAGCCCGATCATACTGATGGATAGCAGGACGGGGGAGAAGATCAGGCCCGTGGGGTAGAGCGCGAGGGCGAGGAGCAACAGGCCGAAGCGGATTTGGGGGAATGGCAAGAGGGCGGAAGGATTGAGGGATGGAAGGAAGGTTTCAAAACGTAGCTAGACGCAATACCTTGCGTCTAGCCGCCACCAGCGGCGTCTGGTTGAGAGGGGGATATTCGATTCTTAGAGCGTGTCTAAAATTTTTAAGAACTGAGGATCAATGATTTAAGGTTCTGGCTAGATAAAAACTTGCGCGCATAGCGGGTTACGCAAGTCAGTTTTTATGACGCCAGGTTCTTAAATGCTTGGTTCTCAGGAAGTGAAAATTTAGACACGCTCTTAATAGCTGATTCTCGATTTAGCCCGCTAGCACAATCTCCCCCCTCCGGGGGGCCGGGGGGGATTTTCCCGTATTCAAAACTCTCCCCTTAGGGAGAGCTATCCCTACCCCCCCGCTTTTAACACCATCCCGTCATAACCAATCTCCACGCCGGGAGGCAGGCCGGCCTGTACCTCGGCGTAGCGGCCCATATGGTGGCTGAGGTGGATGAAGACCGTGCGGCGGGGCCTGATCTTTTCTACCTCGGCCAGGGCTTCCTCCAGGTTGAGGTGACTGTGGTGCGGGTAGTGGTGCAGGGCGTCCAGCACCAGGGTGTCGATGCCCCGCAGGGCGGTGTAGGTTTCCGGGGGGAGGGTCTTTACGTCCGTCAGGTAAGCGATCTCGCCGAAGCGGTAGCCGAGGATGGGCAGGCTACCGTGAAAGAGGGCCAGGGGGGTGAACTCGATCTCGCCCAGGCGGGTGGTCTGGCCGGGGCGGATGACGTGCGTATTCAGGCGGGGCGCTCCGGGGTAGGGGTTATCGGAGAACGCGTAATCAAAGCGGTGGCGAATCTCGTCCAGGGTACGTTCGCTGCCGTAAAGGTCCATACTAGCACGCTGACGGAAGACGAAGGGGCGCACGTCGTCCAGGCCGGCCACGTGGTCGGCGTGCTCGTGGGTGTAGAGGACGGCGTTGAGGGAGGCGGGGCGGGCGGCCAGCATCTGCTCCCGGAAATCGGGACCGGTGTCGATGACCAGATTGGTCTCGCCGCGCGTAACCAGGGCGGAGGTGCGCAGGCGGCGGTCGCGGGGGTCGGTGCTGGTGCAGACGGCGCAGTCGCAGCCGATGGTGGGTACGCCGCCCGAAGTACCGGTGCCGAGCAGCCGGAGGCTTAGTTCGTTCACGCGCTGCGCTTTTGTTCCCAGGCCCAGGCGGTGCGCATGATGTCGCGCACGTCGTAGCGGGGTTCCCAGCCCAGCACTTCCTCGGCGCGGCTGTTATCGGCGTAGATGGCCACCACGTCGCCCGGGCGGCGGGGACCGATGCGGTAGTTGAGGGAAACGCCCGCCACCTCCTCGAAGGCATTAATGACTTCCAGCACCGTCAGGCCCGCCCCGATGCCGAGGTTGAACAGCTCGTAATTGGTGGCGGCGCGACCGTCCTGAGCAAAATGCAGGGCCAAAGTGTGGGCGTGGGCCAGGTCGCTGACGTGGATGTAGTCACGCACCGCGCTGCCGTCCCGCGTGGGGTAGTCGTTGCCGAAGATCACCACTTCCTCCCGCTTGCCCTGGGCGGTTTCCGTAATCACGGGCACCAGGCTAGCGGCCGGATTGGACGGGCTTTCGCCGATCAGCCCACTGGGGTGGGCACCGGCGGGGTTAAAGTAGCGCAGGGCCACCACCCCGAAGTGCGGGTGCGCCCGGCAGTAATCCTGCAAAATGTCCTCGCCCATCTGCTTGGTGGCCGCATAGGGGCTTTCCGCGGCCCGGCGGGGCGTGGCCTCGGTCACGGGCAGTTCCTTAGCATTGCCGTAGACCGAGCAGGAGGAGGAGAAGATCAGCTTGCCGCCATTCCCCTGCCCGTCCAGGCACTCCATCACGTTCATCAGGCTGTTCAGGTTGTTGCGGTAGTAGTGCAGGGGCCGTTGCACCGACTCGCCCACCTGCTTGGCGGCGGCAAAGTGAATGGCCCCGTCGAACCGGTAGGCGGCGAATAACTTGCGCGTGGCGTCGCGGTCGGCCAGGTCGATCTGGTGATTCACCACGCGGATGCCGGTAATGGCCTCGATGCCGTCCAACACGTCTTCGTCGGCGTTGCTCAGGTCATCGGCCGAGACGACGGAGTAGCCGTTTTGCAGCAGGTCTACAATGGTGTGGCTGCCGATGTAGCCGCAGCCGCCGGTTACGAGGATGGTGCCTTTGCTCATGGATTTCGGGGGAATTCGGAATGAGAGGGCAAAGGTACGAAGTAGCGAAGGGATAAAAGACCCGCTATTCTTCCTTCTCCCGGTAGGGCGTAACCACGCTGGCGAAATCTTGTTCAGCAAAATCCTCTTCGTTCAACCAGTAATCGGAGGTCACGATGCGGTAGGTATCGGGCGCGGGACTAGACATTTCCCAGATAATGTTCGCCGCCGATTCAAAGGGTGCCTCGCCCGTCAGCTGGTCCTCGAACAGCCGGGTTATGATGCAGTGCGAGGAAAGACCGGGCGCAAATGCCTTCAACAATAGAGCCTTAGTCAGCGGTTCATCCGTGGGTTTTTCCGGTTTCACCGTGCAGGTAATAATGCTCGCTTTCGTACTCGGAAACTTACCGTTATACGCCTTGTATAACAACTGGTTGGCGTGAAACAACTTAGCGTGCAGGCCGATCTCCGGGTACTCCTCGGCAATCTTGTCCAGCAACATATCGTGCGCCATCTGCTCGATCTGGTGCTCATTCAGGTCGTCACCCAGTTGTTGGGTCAGCACTACTTTAGCGGCTTCGGGCGGCTCCACGTCCGCAATCGCCATGAACAAGTATTCGCGGTATTCCTCCGGCTTTAACTGGTCGGCATCCGGAAAACTCAACTCCTCCAGCAGGGCCGCGTAGTCGGCGTTCGTCCAGTGATCAGGCAGTTCGTCTACCGTTTCTATTTCCTGGATCGTGACGTGGTACTTCAGCTGGTGCATGCGCGTGGTTGGTTGTTGAAGGGGTAAAGCTAACGTACTTTTCGACTTTGTTTCTTTTGGGCGTGTCCCGCCGGCTCGGGCCGGCGGGCCGGTCCCTTCCGGGCTTCGCTATTCGCTCGGTGCTACCGCACGCACCGCTTCGCGGATGCCCCTCCAGGCACCTCACGCAGACCGTCATATGGTCAACATAATTATCGCCCGATCGTCAAGGAGATGAGTAAATAGCTGACCGTATCAGTAAGAGCGTGTCTAAAATTTTTAAGAACTGAGGATTAATTATTTAAGGTCCGGCTAGATAAAAACTTGCGCGCATAGCGGGTTACGTAAGTCAGTTTCTATGACGCCAGGTTCATAAATTATTGGTTATCAGGAAGTAAAAATTTAGACACGCTCTAATCTTCCTACCCACGCTATTCCTTCGTCAACGATAATTTGAGCGTATAATCGTTCGTCTTGAAACCTATATCTAGTCCACTAATTCCCAAATGACGCCTGCTATCCACCCCTACGGCAACCGCCACCTCCTCCTCCGTTGGGAAGACCGCATCGACCCGCTCATCAACGACCGGGTCCATGCCTATGCACGCGAGCTAGGCCGGTGGCCGGAGGTGATCGAGTGCGTTCCCGCCTACGCCTCCCTGCTGGTAGCGGTAGACCTGGAACTATTGAGTTTAGCGGAGTTAACGGCCCGCATCGCCTCGGCCACGATCGCTACCCGACCAAACACCCCGCCGGCGGGCCGCCTGCACACCATTCCCTTGCACTACGGCGGCCGGGATGGTCCCGATCTGGACGAAGTCTCCCGCATTACGGGACTTAGCGCGGCAGTAATTATTTCGCTCCACCAATCCGTGGAATACCGGGTCTACCAACTGGGTTTCCTGCCGGGCTTCGGTTTCCTGGGGCTGCTGCCGCCGGAACTGGAGGTACCGCGCCGGAGAAACCCGCGCACCCTGGTGCCGGCGGGGTCGGTGGGCCTGGCGGGGCGGCAAACCGGTATCTATCCCGCCGCATCGCCGGGCGGGTGGCAGCTCATCGGCCGCACGGAGGTACCGCTGTTCCGGCCGGACCGGGCGGGGGAAGCAGCTTTCCTCCTGCATCCCGGCGACCGGGTCCGCTTCATGAACGTTAACGGATAATCTCCCGCTCGTACTATCCTGACTATCTTCGCCCATCACCACCTTATCTCCACCTGCCATGAAATTCACCTGGGGCGGCCGCGCCTACGATTTTCGCCGCTACCCGGCCACCTCCAATAAATCCCTGCAACCCCTCTCGGCCGCCGACGAACTTCTCCTGGAAGCGGCTGCGGAAGACCCCGCCCGCACCGTCACCATCCAGCACGATCGTTTTGGGGTGCTGGCCTGTTGCTTACACGAGCGGGAGCTACGGTTCGTCACCACTTTCGCCAGCCAGGAAAAAGCCCTGAACCGGAACTGGAAGGCCAATGGGATTGACGCGCCCCTGCCCGCCACTTGTGACGTATTGGCCACCCCGCCCCCCAGCGAACTGGTGCTTACCCGCTTACCCAAGTCACTGGAATTAATGGACGTCTACCTGGCCCAGGTAACGCAGACCGGGGCCACTCCGCCCGACCGCATGGCGATCGGTTTCATGACCCGCCATTTCTCCCCCCGCCTGCTGGAGATCGCCGGCAAGTACGCCGAAAACGTGGAACAGAGCAAAGCCCGCAAGAAGGCCCGCACCCTCCACCTGTCCGGCTGGAAGACCACCGCCGCGGCCCCGCCCATCGGTGAGGTAAAGCACGGACAGCATGAGTTGCGTCACCACGCCGGCGTCTTTTCCTCCGGCCGCATCGATCCGGCCACCCGCTTCCTGCTGGAAGAACTAAGGGTGTGGCCCCACGAACTCCGCCTTCTGGACCTGGCCTGCGGTAACGGCATCATCGGTCTGGAACTACTCCGCCGCCAGCCGACTGCCCTCCTCATCGCGACGGATGACTTCAGTCCGGCCGCCGCATCGGCGCGGTTGAATTTCCCCGCCTGGCAAACCACCGTCCTCTGGCAGGATGACCTGGCCGGTATTCACGCTGACAGCATCCACCTTGCGGCCTGCAACCCGCCCTTCCATTTCGAGTACGAGACCAATATCGAGGTCAGTATCGGCCTGTTCCGGGAAACGGCGCGGGTACTGCGGTCGGGCGGCCGTTTCGTGCTGGTGGCCAATCGTCACCTTAACTACGCTACGCACCTGGAGCGGATCTTCCCCCAGGTGAAGACCCTCAAAGAGCAGGGTAAGTTCGTGATTTACGAGTGCCGGAAAGCATAAGGAATCCCTTGCTAATGAAACTCGTATCTAAAACTGCTCCAATTGTTGCTCCCCATTTTGACCCACCGCGGCGGCGGCATTGGGGTCGGCGGGAGATTCCAGTTCGGCGCGGTGTTCGGACAGCCGTTCGTAAGCGGCGTAATCGGTAAGGTCGTGGTGGCAGGGTACCAGGCTAAGGTAACCGGCATCGAGGGCGGCGATATCGGTATCGGGCCGCTTATCCTCGTTGACGAACCGGCCGGTGAGCCAGTAGTAGGTGCGGCCGCGGGGGTCCTGGGCTTCGCGGTATTCCTCTACCCAGCGGGCATCGCCCTGGCGGCAAATCTTCAGGCCGAGCAGTTGGTCCAGCGGCAGGTTAGGTACGTTGACGTTCCAGAGATTGCCGGTAGGCATACCATTTTCCAATGCATAACGCATCAGGCGGCGGGCATATACCTTGGTAGGGTCGAAATCGGCATCGGGCATAAAATCCAGTAGGCTGAACCCGATACTGGGTACCCCTTCCAGGGCGGCCTCCATCGCCGCCGACATGGTGCCCGAATACAGGATATTGCCGGCCGCATTGCCGCCGTGATTAATGCCGGATACACAAAGGTCGGCCTTTTGGTTGCGTAGTAAAACGGATTTTGCCAGTTTCACGCAGTCTACCGGCGTTCCGCTGCACTCGTAGGCGCGGACGTTTTTCAGGTCGTCGAATACCGAGGTCTCGCGCAGAAAAATGGGTATCTCGATCGTGATCGCGTGCCCCTGCGCCGATTGCGGCGAATCGGGGGCAACCACCAGCACGTCACCCAGTTCACAGGCTACCTCCACCAGGGCGCGGATTCCATTGGCCGTGATACCGTCGTCATTAGTTACCAAGATAGTAGGCATAATCTATAATTGAAAAATTTAAACACTGTACAGACGCAATACCTTGCGCCTAGGCGGCCGTCAGCCGCCGTTAAAACAACAATATCACTACGCAACCATCACACAGGGGAAAGGGAATAACCGCCTTTTTGTTTTACCCGCGTGAGGTGCCTGGAAGGGCGTTAGCGCACGAAGTGCCGAGCGATCAGCGAAGCCTGGAAGGGACCGGCCAGGCCGGTAGGCCGGGACACGCCCTGACGAGTAGTTAAGAAAACGATGATGATTACTCCTCCGTAGAGCAAATTCATTCTCGACCAACTTTGCCTAAGTACGTTTCCAGCCGCTCCATCGCCACCTTCAGGGTTGGCTGCTCCACGCAGGAATAAACGAGGCGAAAGGCGCCCCGGTAGGGCTGGCCGAAACCGCCGGGTGCGGTGAGCAGGACACCGGTTTGCTCATAAATACGCTGCCATAGTTCCATTTCGGCAGCCTCGGTGGGTGCGGTAAGGAAGTGCGATAGGTCGAGCCAGACGAAAAGGCTGCCGCGTGCGGGTACATAAGGGATGGCGAGGCGTCGCAGGGAGCGGATGGCGGTGAGGTAGCTGTGCGTGATGCGCTCCTGGTTGCGGGCGGTAAAGGCCCGGCGGGTATCTCCGTCGGAAAGAATGCGGCCGAGGAGGTGCTGGGGGAGATTGGATGCGACCTGCGGTGCGCCGTAATTGGCGAAACCGGTGAGCAGGGCCTCGTTGTGGGTGTAGAGCAGGCCGATCCGTAGGCCGGAGATGCCGAAATCCTTGGAAAACGAGTACCACCAGTGCAGGTAGGGGCTGCGGCGTCGGCTGAGGAGCGGCAGGAAAGGATTGGAACTTCGGGCCGCCTGCCGGATAATCGTCGGTTAGCTCAGGATGATCGGTGTCGAGGACGGAAAGCGCGTAGATTTCGTTGACGATGAGGTGAATTTGGCGTGCCTCGCACCAGTCGGCAAATATGGTCAGTTGCTCGGCCGTATAGATGGCTCCGGTGGGGTTATCGGGTTGGGTGAGGACGAGCATCCGGAAGCGGGGACCGAGTTCGGCGTGAGCGCGGTCCAGGTCGGCGAGGGTCAGCGGATGGGTGCCGGTGAGGTCGCCGATGGATTGGTGGGTGACCAGGTCGTAGCGCGTGAGGCCGGCCTTATTGGCCACGTCCTGCCGGTAAACGGGGTAGCAGGGGGCGGGGAAGACGGCCGCGTCGCCGGGGTCGCCGAGCAGCAGGGCGGTAAGTTCGACGATGGCGGTGGCACCGGCGGCTACGGCCAGGCACTCGGGGTCCAGCTCCTGCCCGGCGATGTCCTCGCCGACGAAACGAGCGGCTGCCTGGCGAAAAGATTCCAGCCCCAGAACGGAGGCATAACGAGACACCTCGGCCGGAATTTCCTCGGCAGCGGCCCGGCGCAGCAGGGCTTCCATCTCCGTCCAGTTCAGTACGTTCTCGGCGATGCAGAGCGGGATGGAGCCGACGGGATTATCGGTAGCGTGGTACTCGTTCTGCATGGCGTCCTCGAACAGCTCCAGGTCGGCGCGCATGGGGCTGCCGACGGCCTGACGGCCGCGGCGGGAGAGGGTCTGGTGGGCGGGGGACATGGGCGGTTTTTGCTCCATTAAAGCGTGGGGCGGGGGAATGTTTTGGCGCGGTGAGGGAAGCCTGACTAATTTTAGCGTTCTACCGGAAGCCCCCCGTCCAATCGTGAACCCGCCACGTTCGACTTCGTTAGCTAATAAAACCCGCCCATGAGCAAGCGCAAAATCTTCGATTTCCTCCGCGACCTGCGCGAGAATAATTCCAAAGAATGGATGGACGAAAACCGCGAGCGCTACCACGAGGCCAAGCAGATCTGGCTGGAGGAGGTGGGCCTCTTCCTGGAGCGTCTGGCCAAACAATCCCCCGCCCTGGGCAAGATCAGGCCGCGCGACACCATCATGCGCATCAACAACAACAATGTTTTCCACCCCGATAAGCCGACCTACAAGGACAGTTTCGGCTTCGACCCCGACAAGGGCCGGGAAAAAGCATCGTTCTACCTGCACTGTAGCCCCAGCGGTTCCTTCATCGCCGGCGGCGTGTACCACCCCGGCAGCGAGGCCCTGAAAAAACTCCGCTCCGCCATCGACTACGACGGGGAGAAGTTCAAGAAGATCATCCGCAAAAAAGAGTTCACCAACTTTTTCGGCGGCCTCTACACGGAAGACGAACTTCTCAAAACCAGCCCCCGCGACTACTCCGCCGACCATCCCCACATCGACCTGCTGCGGCGCAAGAGCATCACCGTGGTCCATAACCTGACGCAGGAGGAAATGATCTCCGACGATCTAGTCGATACCGTGGAAGAGGCCTATCGGGTGATGCGGCCGTTTAATCAGTATTTAGAGCGGGCACTGGGGTTTGAGGGATAAATTTGCTAAAATGTGTACGCGCAGGCTTTTCAAAAAATCTAGACGCGCAGCGTCCTACCAAAATACGCACGCAACGCCCCCACCCTATTTCCGCTTTTTCCGATTGCGCTCCACCGCTTCCTCCGTTTCCTTCAGTAGTTCCTCCAGCGACATCCCCTCCTCACGAGTAAATTTCAGCGTCTCGCGGTACTCGCTGCGGTCTAGTTTGACCACTTTGATCTCGTGGCCGGTATAGCGCTCGATGGCGCGCAGTAGCTCATGCTCCTGCGGCGCGCAGAAGGAATAGGCCACGCCCCGGTTCTTTCCCCGGCCCGTGCGGCCCACGCGGTGCACGTAGTAGTCGGCTTGCTCCGGCAGGTCATAGTTGATGACGTGGGTCACGTCCGGGATATCGATGCCGCGCGCGCTCACGTCGGTGGCGATCATGATGCGCTCCTGGTTGTCCCGGAAGGCCTCCAGGGTGGCCTCGCGGTCCTCCTGCTCCATGTCGCCGTGCAGGCTCAGGCAGTCGATTTTCACGCGGTCCATGGCGCGGGTCACGCGCTCGGCCCGCACGCGGGTGCGCACGAAGACGAGGAGTTTGGCCGCGGGGTTCTCCTTGATGAACCGCTCCAGAAAGGCGCGCTTATCGTCCATTTCGATGAAGACAACCGAGTGGTCCACGTTGCGCGAGACCGGGTCCTTGGGCGAAATCTGGATGCGGATCGGTTTCTTCACCAGCGAGTAGGCCAATTTCTTGATCTCCTCGTCGATGGTGGCCGAGAAAAAGAGGGTCTGGTGAAAAGGTTTCAGGTGTCCCAGCACGCCCCGGATGTCTTCGATGAAGCCCAGTTGCAGCATCAGGTCGGCCTCGTCCAGGATCAGTATTTCCACGCGGTTCAGCCGCAACGCTCCCTGGTTCAGCAGGTCGTACATACGGCCGGGCGTCACAATCAGCACCTCCACGCCGGCCATCAGGCGGTCGATCTGCGGGTCCTGGTCCACGCCGCCGGTCAGGCCCATCACACGTACGCGGGTGCCCTCGGACAGGGCACTCAGCACGTCGGTCAGTTGCAGGGCCAGCTCGCGGGTAGGCACCATGATGAGGCACTTGATGCCGTCGGGGCGGCGTTCGCGCTGCTTGCGTTCGTGCAGCATTTGCAGTACGGGGATGCCGAAGGCGGCCGTCTTGCCGGTGCCCGTTTGGGCAATGGCCAACACGTCCTCACCGCGTAAAATGGGCGGGATGGCCTTGTACTGAATATCGGTCGGCCGCCGGAAACCCAGCCGCTCGATGCTGCGCTTGATCTCGGGGGAAAGGGGGTAATCGTCGAATTTCACGGAGCAAAGGTAGGTGTTTTGCGGGGGTGGGGTGCGGGGCGGCGGCTGTTGGCCGCCTGTACGCAAGGTATTGCGTCGCTACATCGAATCACGTAGGATCCGCAACCGCTCCCGGTACAAAAATTTGGGCGTCTCCTCGTACAACTTCTCGTACAGCGCGCGGGCACTCAGGCGAGCCTCCGCGTCAGCGGGGTCGATGCGGTAGCACTCGAAGAAGGCCGAGGCTTGGTATTCGGCGTCCAGGTCGGTTTGCTGTAGTAGGCCGTTCAGTAATCCCAGTGAGCCGTTTACGTCGCCGGAGACGGCCAGGGAACGGGCCTTTAGCAGCCGGGCCTGGGCGGTCAGTTCGGGGTTGCCCAGGTCGGCGGCCAACTGGAGGGCTTCTTTGAGGACTGTTTCCACTTCTTCCGCGCGGTCGGCGACTAGCAAAACGAGGCCCTTTTCCACCAGGCTGAAGCCCAGTACGAGGGGGTTGTCAATCGTTCGGGTAAGGGTAATGGCTCGGTTATAATAGTCGAGCGAAAGATCGAATTCCTCGCGGAAATAGTGTACATCGCCGAGGGTATTGAGGGCCTTGGCCAGCCCCTTTTTATAGCCCAGTTCTTTGCTCCCGGCGCGGTACTGTTCCAGTGATTCCACGGCGGCGTCGAAATCCCCGGTTACGCTGTGTAGTTCCCCGATCAGGCCGTGGGCGATGGCAATCCCCTGGCGGTCGCCTAGCTCCTCGCAGATTTGGAGGTCGCGCTGGAAGAGCGGCATGGCGCGTTCGTAATCGCCCTGTTTTTCGTAGACCGAACCCAGGCAGCCGGTGCCGATGGCGGTCAGTTGCTTATTGCCCAGTTCCTCGGCTAGTTCCAGCCCGTGCTCATAGTTGATTTGGGCGGCCTGGTAGTTGCCGCTCTCGAAGTAGATGATGCCCAGGTGGGTGTAGAGGGTGGCCAGTCCCTGCTTGTCGTTGTTCTCATCGTGCAGGGGCAACTGCGTTTCGATGGTTTTAATGCCTTCCTCGTACTGGCCCCGGTTCATGTAGGTCAGGCCCAGAAAGGCCACCGTTTCGGCACTACTGAAGGTAGCTACCCGCGTGAAGCCCGTTTCCAGTGACTGCTTGTAATAGTCCAACGCCTCGTCGTAGCGGGCCTGCCGGAAGTGCAAATTACCCAGGTTGCCGTACACGCGCGAAATGCCCACCGGATCGTCGATCGACTCAAACAGGCTGGCGGCGATCTCCAGGTTGGTGCGGGCCGCGTCGTATTCGCCGCGCAGCATCAGCAGGTGGCCCAAGTGGTCGTTGGTCTGGCCCAGCAGCAGTACATCGCGGCTCTTTTTGGCCAGTTTACGGGCTAACTCGAAGGCTTCACGGGCCTGCTCCCACTCACCGATCAGTTCCAGTACCTTGCCGCGCTTGAGGTGGGTCTTTAGTTCGTCCACCATGTCCGCCGCGTTATTCTGCTTGGCCAGCAGGCGGTCGTAGTAGTCCAGGGCCAATTGATTCTGGTAGTTGCTGCGGGCGTAGTCGGCGGCCTTGCGCAGGTACTCACAGGTTTTATCCAGCACCTGCGCCTGGTCGTAGTGGAAAGCCAGGTCCACGTACTTTTCCTCCAGGTTGGTTATGTACAGCCGCTCGATGGCCGTGGCGATCTGCTGGTGCAACTCCCGCAGGCGCTCGCTGAGCTGCATACCGTAAACGGCCTCCCGCAACAGGCTGTGGCGGAAGATATAGCGCAGTTCGTTTACTGCCATCCAGATTTGCCCGCGCTCGGCCACGTCGATCTGCTCCTTCAGAATGGTTGCCACTTCCTCCTTGCGCCCGCCGCTGCCCGGCTGGTTGCGCATCACCTCCGAAAGTACGTTGATCTCGAATTCCCGGCCGATTACGGCGGCGGCTTTCACCGTCTCCCGCACCATTTCCGAAAGGCGGTCGATCCGCGCCGTCAGGATGGCACTGATGGAGTGGGAAAGTTTCACGTTGTCATCCTGGATGGTCCAGCCGGAATCCGTCTGCTCCAGCAGTTCGCTCTCCTGAAAGTATTCCAGCACCTGCTCCAGGTAAAAGGGGTTGGCGTTGGTGGTGCGCAATAGCACCTGGAAGAACTCGTCGGTGATCGGGCCGCTGAGGGTCGCCTCGGCAAAGGTGCGCACGGCCGATTCCGGCAGGGTATTCAGGTCGAGGGTAAGTTGCGGCAGGGCGTACTTTTCCAGTCGCTCGTCGGAGGTCAGGCGGGGCCGCTCTCCTTCGTCGTTGTAGCGGGAAGTAACCAGTAGCAGCAAGGGCAAATTCGCCCACTCGCGCAATCCCTCGCGCACCAGCCGCCGCGAGTCCTCGTCGATCCAGTGGATGTCTTCCATCTCCACCACGGTGGGCCGCAGGCGGCATTCGGCCACGATCAGTTTGGTGACGGCACTGATGGTATTCTGGTAGCGGCCGCGGGCGTCCAGTTGGTTCCACAGTTCGTCTATATGCGTGATGCCCACCAGGGCCGCCAGCACGGATTCCACGCGGCGCAGTTCGCGCAGCAGCTCTTCGTTGGCCAGGGGGTCTTGCTCGCGCAGATTTTGTAGCAGCAACTGAAACACGCTGTCAAAGTGGCGCTCGTTTTCGCGCACCGCCCGGTCGGGCGATTGCTCGAAGTAGTTTTTCAGGAAATAGGTGAACGGATTGAACGGCTTGCGTAGGATCTGGTCGGCCGGACAAACAAACCAGTTGGCTCCCCGGTCCTGCCATTGACGGTGCAACTCATAGGCCAGGCGGCTCTTGCCGATGCCGGCCTCGCCATACACGTAAGCTACCCCCGCCGGTTTACCCTCCCAGATGGGCGCGGCAAAATCGGCGAGTTGTTCCAGCTCGCGGTCTCGCTCCACCATGGGGCCGTCGTAGGCGAGGCTGTTTTCCACCTTACGGCCGCGCAGTAGGGACGTAGGGATCTGCTCGCTCAGTCCCTTATACCGAATCTCGCCCCTGGGCACGAAGTGGAAGGCCCGCGCCTGCCGGATCTCGTCGTCTACCAGCACTTCCTCCCAACCGGCGGAACTCATGATGCGGGCCGCCAGATTAACTCGGTTGCCCACGCAAGCGTACTGGCAGCGTTGGTCGCCGCCCACCAAGCCGGTGAAGGCCGTGCCCTGCGTGATGCCAGCCCGAAAGGAAAAGCGTTTATGTTCCCGCAATCGATCCAGCCCTTCCTGCACGGTCAGGATGTATTCCAGGGCGCGGTTGGCGTTGTTCTCGTAGGAGACGGGGGCACCGAAAAAGCAGACGGCCATGGCTCCCTTGTCACCGAAGTCGATCTCCTTGAAATAGCCGCCGAAGTTGTGGGCCTCGGCCAGCAGGATGCGGGCAAACTCGTTCATCTCCTCGTGGGTCTCGATCCCGTCGAAGGACATGAAGACCGATACCACCGTCCGGAACTCGCCCCGCCGCTGGTAATTGACCACGGCCTCGGGAATGAAATTGAGCGCAACCTCTTCGGATACCGAGGCATCGGGCGGGTCGATGGCGGGCGGGGCGGCGGAAGCCGTAGTATTGCCGCCCAGCAGGCGGAAAGTGCGGGGGTCGATTTCTTCGTAGCGGAATAGCCGCTCGCCCAGGTGCTGGCGCAGGATGGCGTCAACGATCACGTCGCCCTGGTTGGCGCGGGCCTGACAGTGGGCCGAGCCGTAGACCGCCGAGCCGCGGAAGTAGAAAGCGTACTTTGATTCTCCCACGATCCCCCATTCTACCTCACCATGGGCGAGGCCGGATTTGATGCCGATGGTGAAAGCGTCGCCGAAACGGGTCTCCCGCTCCTGGAACAGCGAACGGGCCTCCACGGCGGTGCGCTGCATGTGCAGGGCGGAAGAATGGCCGGCCGGCAGGGGGAAAATGGCGGTAAAGGCATCACCCGCAAAGTAGGGGATAAATCCGCCGCGCCGGTGCATGAGTTCCACCAGCGGCTCGAAAATTTCGTTCAGGATCTGCGACAGTTCCTCGGCCCCCTCGCTGCCCCGTCGCATCAGGTTCTCCGTCAGGGGCGTGAAGCCCGACAGGTCTACGTTGAGCGCATAAGCGGGGAAGCGGCCGTGAAAGGCACCGGCCCGGAACTGCTGCTCGATGAAAGGGGGTATCAGATTTTTCAAACGGAAGGTTTCAACACCGGAAACGAGTGGGGATAGAGGAAAAAAGACGCGGTGAACGGAAAAATGGTTGGCCCGCAATCGCGTGAGGTGACCGGAGGAGCCGCCGTTTCGGCGGAGTGCGCAGCACCGAGCGCTAGCGAAGCCCGTAGGGGACCGACCCGACCGTAGGGAGGGGCACGCCCAATTACGCTTGCCGCAACACTAATGGTTTTCATCCGCTAAGGTACACATTTAAGGACGTTAGGCAACGAAGAACGGCCGATCCGCAGGGGTGCGGATCGGCCGTTGTGAAGTAGTGACTTTCGATTCTTTGGCTTTTGCGTGGTCGTCTTCCGAAAACTCTAAGGTGTAGGAATGACCAATCGTCTAATTGAATAGTATAACCGGGGTGACCGCTCCACTGAGCGGCCGAAATATAAAACGTGTGTGGGCGATTGGAAGCTTAAAACGAAAAGCGAAAGTTTGCGATCCTCACTTAGTAGGAGCTACGTCCGGCCAGGTAATCGGAGGTCAGAATTAGACCGCCACCCAGCAAGAAGGCCCCAGTCAAGGCGCATAAGATCAGCATGATGTATGTGTTTACGTGAAAGAAAGATGTGCTGCTAATCTGGATACATAAACGGGATACCTCAAAAGTGTTGATAAATTCTTAGTCCTGCAAGTTTTACCGACTATTTTTTAAGCCTTAACAATAATTAAGCAAATAATTGATTTATAAGTACGCTTAATCGAAGGATTTCGGTGAAATAACAGAGTCCCGCCGTAAAATGGGAGCAGTTACTCCCCATTTACGGCGGGACTCTGTGACGAGCATACAGAAAAATCTTACTCGATTTCCAGCATATCGTGCATGATGTTGACCACCTCGCGGATGTACACGTCCTTGCCTACCGACTCGATGAAACTGTCGTTGCGCTCGCCCTTGCTCTCGTCGGCGTGGATGCCCTGTAGGTCTACGGTGATGTTGAAGACGCCGGGATTCACTACGTCTTCGAACAGATTTTCGTACATCTTTGCCTCGGCCTTGCGGGCGTCCTCCTGGGCGCGGAAATCGTTCAGCATCAGGGGGCGGGTGCGGTCCTCGCGTTGCTCCTTCACGCGCTGGGCGTTCTGGTTGATCCGCTGAAAAGCCGGGCTGGCGGCTACGCGCACCTCACTGCGGCGGCGCAGTTCGTCGCGCTGGTCGATGCGGTACGTAGATTGCTGGTGGGTCACGGGGTCGATCTCGGTCCAGGGCAGGGGGAAATCCTGCTCCTTCTCGCCGGTTTCGATATAGCTGAAATTGTCCGGCAGCACGATGTCGGGCGTCACGCCGCGCAATTGCGTGGAGCCGCCGTCCACGCGGTAAAACTTTTGCATGGTCAGTTTAATGCTGCCCAGCGGCTTCACGTCCTGCAGATCGGATACCGTCCGGTCCAGATCGATGAACCGCTGCACGGTCCCTTTACCGAAGGTGGTGGAACCCACGATCAGGGCGCGGTCGTAGTCCTGTAGGGCGGCGGCCAAAATCTCGCTGGCACTGGCACTATATTCGTTCACCATCACGATGAGCGGACCGTCGTACTGCACCGAGGGGTCCTCGTCGCGCAGCACTTCCGGGGCCAGGGTGCGTGTCTTGACCTGCACCACGGGACCCTGTTCGAAGAAATAGCCGGTCATTTTCACCACGTCGGCCAGCGAACCGCCGCCGTTGCTGCGCAGGTCCAGAATGACGCCGTCCACATTCTCGGCCTTCAGTTTGGCCAGTTCCTTTTCCACGTCGGGCGCGCTGAAGCGGCCGTTACGGTCCTGAAAATTGGCGTAAAAGCTGGGCAGGTAGAGGTAGCCGATCTTCTCGTCCTTAGTGGCTCCGGGCAGGATAAGCGACTTGGCAAAACTCTCTTCCAGGATTACCACGTCGCGTACGATCATGATCTCCTCTTCGTTTCCATCCGCCTTCTTTACGGTCAGCCACACTTTGGTTCCCTTCGGGCCGCGAATCTGCGATACCACCTCATCCAGGGGCAGGCCCTTGATACTCACGGCCTCCTCGTTCTCCTGGCGCACCTTCAGGATCATGTCGCTCTCCTTCAGTTTCTTGCCCTTCCAGGCCGGGCCGCCCACCACAATGTCGTTCACCTTGGTGTAATCGCCGTCCAGCGAAAGCGTGGCCCCGATACCTTCCAACTGTCCGCTGAAACGGATGTCGAAGTTCTCCTTATCTTTTGGCTGAAAGTAACTGGTGTGCGGATCGTAAGTACTGATCAGCGCATTCAGGTACTGGCTCATGCGGTCCTGGCGGTTCAGGCGGGCCAGCCGCTCGTACCACTTATTAAACATATCCAGCACCTCGCCGCGAGCGTCGGCCTCCATATCCTCGTCGGTTTTGGCTAGCAATTCCTTGGCATCCTCGTCATCCGGTTTGGCATCGGCGGCCTCGGTGCGGTCGGCCAGTTTATCGCTGTAGCGTTGCAGGGTCTCGTACTTCAGGTACTTGCGCCAGTACTCGCGTAGTTCGGCGTCGGTGGGGGCAAACGCACCGGTATCGTCCAACAATTCCACCTGTTCGTTCAGGGTGAAATCGAAGGGCTGCGCCAAAATTTCGCGGTACATCCCCTGGGTTACCGCCAGGCGGTTCTTCAAAATCTCCTGCACCTCGTTGAAAAACTGGTAGGTGCCGGCCCCGGTCTCGTCGTCCAGTTGGTCGCGGTAGGGGCGCAGTTCGGCCACATCCTCCTGGGTCAGGAAACGGCGTCCGCCGTCCACCTGGTCCAGGTAGTAATCAAAGGATTGTTCCGAAAAATCGTCGTCGATGATCTTGGGGTCGTAGTGCCAGCGGCCCAGCCCCTGCACGATAACCTGAATGAGTACGGCTTCCTTGTCGGCACCATCCCCGATGGGTAGGGCGGCGGCCCCCAGAAAGAGGAGGACAATGAGGGCGGAGACTAAATAACGGACGCGCATCTGCATGAGGGATAGTTTGTGGAGGGTAGGTCGCCGGAATCGGAACGGCCGGTCGAAAAATAACGTAAACCGGGGGGCAATTGGTATGGAATGGGTACCAGGGGCGATCCCGTCGAAATAAAATACGCCAACCCACCGGATAGTTTGCTAAAACCATGCCGGAATTTAGGTTTAACGTTACGTTACGACGTGGGTGCGGACTACAAGGTACCTTTTAAGGAGTAGTTTTGGGCGTGCCCCCGGTTCCGCTAGCGCGGTCACCGGGGTCGGCACCTTCCAGGCTCGCCCTGCGGCTCGGCCCCTCCGCTGCGCTGCGGGTCTCCGGCTAAACGCCGGCCCTTCCAGGCACCTCACGCACTAACCGATACCGTAATAATTTTACCGTTTCGGGAACAAAATAGTGAACAAGTCAGCTTATTGTCAAAAACTTTGCTAAGTTTGACTTATCAATCGCAAAAAAAACTACTGCTGATGGAATGGTTCCTTAAAGTTGTTCGTGACAACTATGCTAACTTCGAGGGCCGTGCGCGGCGGGAGGAGTTTTGGATGTTCACCTTGGTTAGTTTCGGCATCAGTATCGGGCTTAGTATCCTTGCCGGCGTATTAGGAATTTTAAGTAGCACTCTTGGAGGATTGGTCGGAATCGTAGGATGGTTGTTCAGCCTAGCCGTATTCGTGCCCTCCATTGCCGTGGCCGTGCGCCGCCTGCACGACACGAATCGTAGCGGGTGGATGCTGCTGATCGCCCTGATCCCCCTGATCGGTATTATTGTCCTGATCGTATTCTGGGCTACCGAAGGTGATCACAGACCGAATCAGTATGGCCCCGACCCCAAAAACCCAGTTGCGGGGACTACCGATCACTTGATCGTGTAGCAAAAAATTGTTAATAATCTTCGCTCAACCAATTTTACTTTAAACTATAAATTCTCCTTTTATGGAATGGTACCTCAAAGTCGTGCGCGACAATTACGCTAACTTCAATGGCCGGGCGCGGCGTCAGGAATACTGGATGTTCGTTCTCTTCAATACTCTGATCATCATTGGTCTCGGTGTTGTTGCTGGATTACTCTATGCGGTCTCAGAGACACTCGGCTTCATCGGCTTGGGACTGATTGGCATTTATTACCTCGGCATTCTGGTTCCTGCCATCGCCTGCGTCGTTCGTAGACTCCAGGATCAGAACCGTTCCGGCTGGATGGCACTCATCGGCCTTATTCCTTACGTCGGTGGCATCGTACTGCTGGTATTCATGTGCCTGGAAGGCACCCAGGGTCCTAACCAGTACGGCCCCGACCCCAAGAACCCCGCCGCCGCCGCAATGGGTACCACCGACCACCTGATCGTGTAAGCTCAGGATCACCCATCCACAACGACAACGAGTCGGCTGACCCTTGGTCAGTCGACTCGTTTTACTTTTAACAAGATTCTTGCGGTTAGCGGGCCGTCAGGTAGCCTTCCTGGGGATGTTCCAGCAGGTAGTCGATGTCCTCCATCAGGTGGTCCACCTCGGCGGGATCCAGCCCGGAGGCGTAGCCGCGCAGGTGGCCGTCGCCGTCTACCAACAGGATATAGCCCGAGTGATCGAAACCGCCGGGGGCATCGGCGTTTTCCACGGCCACGCTCATGTAGTCCTCGGCAATGTCGTAAATCTCGAATTTGTCACCCGTCAGAAAACGCCAGTTGTCCTGATTTTTCACGCCCACCTTCGTCGCGTACTCTTTCAGATGTTCGGGCGTATCGCGCTTCGGGTCGATGGTATGAGAAAGCAGCATAATGCGGTCGCCGAATTTTTGCTCGATGCGGAGCATCTGCTGCTTCACCTTGGGGCAAATGGTAGGGCAGGAGGTGAAGAAAAAATCGGCCACGTACAGTTTGCCGGCCACCGTCTGGTTGGTAACGGTTCTGTCCTGCTGGTCGGTAAACGAAAAAGGGCGGATAACGTGGAGGCTGGAGTCGCCGTTCTCGGCAATATCCGGGCGTCCGTAAAATTCGGGTGCGCCGTGTTCGTGGCTGTCCGAACAAGAAGCAAAGGAGAAGAACAGGCCCAGCAGACACAGGGCAGGCAGCAGAAGTCGGTACATAATGGTGTTATTCTTGAGTCAGTAACATGAACACGATTCGACCTAGAATAGCGGTTCGCAACTATGGAATTGACGCAATTGTGAAATAGAAAGCAGACTAGTTGACCGCTACAATGGAGGACGTTTTTTTCGCAAATACGAGTCCGTCGGCGGTAACCGGCATTTACGGAACGGTCAAGCGTTAGGATAACCGGTGGGTATTTGCTACTTTTGTGCCGGTTACCATTGAGTAAACGGTAACTCTCCCAAGAATCGGACTTCGTTAATCCAATAGCCTTTTTTGCCACTCCGCCGGGTGGTCCTTTCCTGTTGCCACTTCTTTTATACCGGTCTATCGGTACCAAAACCACCAATCGGTTGGTTTAAAGTAGGCGGCCTGCGGCTACAAATGTCTGAATCACGGCTACGACCGATGAATAAAAGAGTCACCCCTAGGTTGGGCGGCCTGCTGCTGATGGTGCTAATCACCTTCATTCCAGTAGGTAGCCGGGCCGGAACACTACAAATCGAATACGTGCGCGATAGCGCGACGGCTTCCCCGGATTCGTCCGGCGAGGGAGCGGTAAAGTCGGTTGTGTTCAGCCTCGATCAGGGTGATCAGTATTTCGACCTGGCCTGTAAGCACCAGGGGTGGACCGGCTACTTCGCCCCCGCACGCTGGCAGATTCGTAGCTCGTATGCTGACGATAATTTTATTGGCAACTCTGCTCCCAGAGCTTCCGTTACCGATGAGGTTACTAATCTTCGCCTGGAAGTCAATACCGGCCGTAGCACTGAATATACCTGGTATACTACCATTCCGGCCGACGGCTACCTCGTATTTAACGTAACCGGTACCGGCAATGCTAGCAATGATTCCAATTGCCGCATCCTCATTAACGAAGAAGAACAAGAGGCGGTACTCCAGGATGACGGTGCTTATTTCTCGCCTTATCTCCGTGCAGGCGATCTGTTTGCCGTTACTTTTCTTGGCAAGAATCACGCTTTTCAGTGGTCTAATCTTACTTTTTTCAGCAATAGTGTCGGCGTGCTGGTTGCCGCCGAAAAAGAAGTGCTTCCCGGCCCCGAGCGGCTCATCCGCCAAGCCATTACCCCCGTGCCGCGGGCCGACCTGACGCAGATCATGTTTGCCTCCGCCGCCCCCGAAGAGTGGCCGGTTATCGACCTGGACGGCAGTACCTATACCCTCGACGACCAGCGGGAACTCCGCGCTTCCTCGTTTGAGTTTCAACTTCAGTACTACGATGATATCGCTATGCGTGATGGTCAACCCTGGCTGCGCCGCCATTTCACTATCGTAGAGATTTGTTCCGGCAACGGCTTAGAACTCGACCGCTGGTGGGTGCCGCTCCCTCTTGTGATTGAAGAAGACCGTCGCGCCGCAGCAACTAACTGAACTCCTTCCCCCTCCCGGCAATTAACGTATCTTTGCATCGCTCAGGTTGATCGACGACTTATTCCGTAGGGATAACATCATCGATCATTAAAAGGGAATCCGGTGCAAAACCGGAGCAGTCCCCGCTGCTGTAAATCGCCTCCGCCGCATCCCGCGCCCGGAAGATCGACCGACATATTCCACTGTCCCCATTTGGGATGGGAAGGAGCCGGTCGATTGTGATGAGCCAGAAGACCTGCCCGGGCGATTATCTATCCACGCTATCCTTCGGAGGAAAGGAAGAGGAAGACGAGGTCTGCCCTGCGGGTTGCCTGGTTCGGTACTTTATCCGTCCGCCGATCATGCCCGCCACCGCCCCGGTTTGCCCCCGCAAACCGGGATCGGCCCGCTATCCGTCTATCTCTCCCCCGCCGCCGGTCGCGTATAAGACGGTTGCCGTGCGGCGTTACTTGTTCTTCCTTATTGTCACCTTATCTTCCTCGGCCCTGGCGGCTCAGGCCGGTCAGGATACGCTTGTCCTACCCGTAGCAGAGTTGGTAAGTCCGCGCTCGCTGAACGATCTAGGCACCCACGACCCCACCTGGACATCCACTGCGCTTACCAGCCGCCCGGCAACCGATCTGGCGGAACTGCTACGCTGGGAATCGGGCATTTTCATTAAGGGCTACGGGCAGGGTAGCCTCGCCACCAGTTCCGTGCGGGGTGGGGCGGCGGGGCACCTGAGCGTGCTCTGGAACGGTTTGCCGCTCCAGAGTCCCATGCTGGGTTTGTTGGACCTTTCCCTGTTGCCTACTGAATTTATGGACGTAGCCGATATCCAGCTCGGCGGTCAGTCGGCAGCCTACGGCAGCGGGGCGGTGGCGGGGACCATCGCGCTGGGAAATTTCGTATCTCCCACGGTCAGTTCCTCTTTAAGCGTCCGCTTCACCGGTGGCAGTTTCGGCCTGCGAGCTGGTTTCGGCGATGCGGCCTACCGTTTGGGTAAGTGGCAACTGCGCACCAGGCTGCTGCACCGTAGGGCCGAAAACGATTTTCCCTACCAGCTACGGGCCGACCTACCGGAAAAGCGGCAACAACACGCCCAACTGCGCCTGACCGGTCTGCTCCAGGAAGCCTACCTGCGGCCCGCCCCCGGCCGGGAACTGGCCGTGCGCGTTTGGGCGCAGGAAAGTTTTCGCCAACTGCCGCCCACCACCGTCCAGAATCGCAGCCAAGCCACCCAGGCCGACGAATCCATCAGAGCCTCCCTGCACTGGACGGCCGCCGGCGAGGGCACCGCACTACGGTTGCGCGGCGGCCTGTTTCGGGAGGCGATCGACTACCGCGATGAGGCCATCGGTCTGTATTCGCCCAGTCATTTTTACACCGCTTTTCTGGAAGGGGAAAAAGAATGGACCCTGGGCCGCCGTCACCTGCTACTGGCGGGTTGGGGTAATCAGTACCTCTGGGCCACCATTCCGGCTTACGAGCGACCGGCCCGCCAGTGGCGGGCGGCCCCCTTCGCGGCCTACCGCTACGCCGACGGCAAGTGGCGGGCGGCGGCGCAATTACGGCAGGAAATGGTGGACGGTCGACTAGTACCACTCATTCCCAGCCTGGAACTGGCCCGCCACCTGAGCACCCGCTTAGAAGTATCCGCCAAGTTGAGCCGCAACTACCGCCTACCTACCTTCAATGACCTCTACTGGCGGCCCGGCGGTAATCCCGCTCTGCGACCCGAAACCGGCTGGGGACGGGAAATCGGACTGGAATACAGTCAACCCGGCAAATTGCGCGCCTTCAACGCCGGCCTGACCGCCTACCAGCGGCGGCTCAAAGACTGGATCTACTGGTCGCCCACCGCCCGGGGATTCTACGAACCCCGCAATCTGACGCGGGTCCGCAGCCGGGGCCTGGAAACGCGGCTGCAATACCGCCAAACCCTGGGTCGGGGGCACTGGCAAGTAGCCGGCGGCGGCGACTACGTGGAATCGACCAACGAGACCGACCAACCGCAGATCGGGCTGGCGGCGGGGCAGCAACTGCCCTACGTACCGCGCTACCGGGCGTTCGGCAGCCTACAGGGCGCGTGGCGACAACTAACGGCCACTTACCGCCACCAGTACACCGGCGCGGTGACGGGGCAGAACGTTGCTCGCCTGGACGCCTACCACCTCGCCTCGGCCCAACTATCCTACCGGCGGGAAAACCCCCGCTGCGGCTGGCGCCTGCTGCTGGAAGTGGATAACCTCTGGAACACGACTTACCGCGCCGTGGAGCGGCGCGTGATGCCCGGCCGGAATTTCCGGTTGAGCGTGGAATTTACCCTGCGGCAAGCTCCGGCTGACTTTTCTCCCATAACCAACCAACCATGATGAAGATATTTACTTTAACCTTGCTACTACTCAGTCTCTGCCACTGCCTAGCCGCACAAACTGTGATTGATTTTGAATCCGTCTCGCTCCCCGCCGAGGGGTTTGACAATGGCAGTGATTTTAGCGGTGGGTTTAGTTTCCCCGCCCTGGGCCTACCGGCGGAGGATGGGTTTTTTCTGCCGAATGACTACATGGATAATGATTTCGGCGGCTCTTGGACGGGTTGGTCGCTTTCATCAGTCCAGAACAGCAACACGCCCGGCTTCATGAACCAGTACGCCGCCCGCCCCGGCGCGGGCAACGAAGGCTCGGACCAGTATGCGGTATCCTTTGGAACTTCCAGCAGTTTAGTGGTAGCTAAAAACCCCGGTTCGGCGGAGCTAGGTTTCGTAGAAGGTTTCTACGTGACCAATACCGCCTACGCCTACTTTAGCATGCTGGACGGCGACGCGTTCACCAAGCGGTTCGGCGGGGAAACGGGCGATGACCCCGATTTCCTGCTTCTTACCGTAAAAGGTTATTCAAATGGCCTACTGAGTACGGACAGCGTCGATTTTTACCTCGCCGACTACCGTTTTGTGGACAACGCCCAGGATTACATCGTAGAAGATTGGACCTATCTTGATCTCAGTACCCTCCCAGTGACGGCCAGAACGGATAGCCTACAGTTTTTTATTAGCGGTTCGGACGTGGGGATGTTCGGCCTCAACACCCCGGCCTACTTTGCGATGGACGATGTTGATTTAGCCTTCGTCGTAGGAACAGAGCAGCTGGACATTACCTCTTCCATCAAACTTTATCCCAACCCGACCGCCGATTTCGTGCACCTTAATCTAGGGGAAGTCGCGCCCGCCCTAATCGCCACTTTGCTGGATGCCACCGGCCGCCCTCTTCATAGTAGCAAATTTCATGATGGCGACCGAATCGATCTGCGCTCATATCCGCCCGGCGTTTATCTGCTACAGCTATTCACCCAGGAGGGGACGGTAACGAAGCGGTTGGTAAAGCGGTAACCCATCGACAGTAACCCTACGGTAACGCCCCCACAAAACCAGTTTTGCGGGGGCGTTCTACGTCTAGCGGACAAGCGATGGAAGTGGGCCGACCGCAGGGAGGAGACGCGTCAGCGGCCGAAGCGAAGCGGAGCCACGGACGCAGCGACCGCCCGCCCTTAGGCGGGGGGATGGCCCCCGAAACCTGCCTAAAAGCGGAAACCGATGGAGGTCTGAATGCTCAGGTTGTGGTCATAATCGTCTCGCTTGATCAGGGTCGGGTCGCCATTGATGGTGGTCTCGCCGAGTTGCGACTGCGACACGTCATTGTCCTGCAACGTGATATCACTGAGGCCGTAGTTGAAGCGGCCGCCCACATAAAGACCGTTGTTGAGATAGACCGAAAGGCCGGCTACGACACCGAAATCGAAGCGGCGGAACAGGTTGTCGTCCGTCTCATTGTTGTAATAGGCACCGATAGCCTGGGGCGAGATGGCGCCCGTGCCGGTGAAGGGGTCGGTACGGCGGGCTACGACGCTTTCGACGGCCCCCCCGTCGGAAAAATAATTGGCCTCGTAATTGAACGTCTGGCTACCGAAAGGAGGGCCAAACTCGTAGGTGGCTCCACCGCCACCGATACTAGTGACCAGATAGCCGACGCTGGCCCCCGCTTCCACCTCCAGGATGCCGATGCGATGGTACAGCATGACTGGGATGTCGACGTAGCTGTTAGAAATATCCAGCTCGCTGCGGCGCTCGTTGACCAGGATCGTCTGCACCCGCTCCCCGCTGATGGGGTTGTAGAGGAAAAAATAGGACGGGCCCCGGTGCTCGATCTCCACGCCTTTCTGGCTGTACATCAGGTCGGCTTTGATGCCGAAAAGGTCGGTGATGGGGTAGGCGAAGGTGGCACCTACGTGGAAGCCGGTAGTGGCGCGGAACGTTTCTACCTGGTTACCGGAAGGGCCGTTCTCGCGGGGTCCGTCGACCCGGCTGAAGTTCAGGCCGGCCTTGAAGCCAAATGAAAGGTCTTGCGCGGAGAGCGCGGACAGGGCCAGGCAGAGGGCGGCGGCGAGGAATAAGCGAAGGGTCATGCGGGATAATTTTCGGCGTCGGGGATAAAGACCGCAACCCGGTGGGCGGCGGTTGGTTGCCGGGGCAAAGAAACGGAAAAAACGCGGTGCCGCCGCCGCATTTACCCGTAGCTAGGAATTGCGCCCCGCTTTGCGGACCTTTGCGCCGTGGCCACTTACATCGCATCCGATTTTCACCTGGGCGTGGACGCCCGCCTGACCAGCCGCGAACGCGAGCGGCAGATCGTGCGGTGGCTGGATGACTGCGCCCGCGACGCCGACGCCATCTACCTGCTGGGCGACCTGTTCGACTTCTGGTTCGAGTACCGCCGCGCCGTACCGCGCGGCTACGTGCGCCTGCTGGGCAAGTTGGCCGAGCTGCGCGACGGCGGCCTGCCGATCTACGTGTTCACCGGCAACCACGATATGTGGCTGTTCGACTATTTCCCGGAGGAGCTGGGCATCCCGGTTTACCGCGAGCCGGTGGTGCGCGACCTACACGGCCACCGCTGCCTGCTGGGCCACGGCGACGGCCTGGGGCCGGGGGATCACGGCTATAAGCGATTAAAAAAGCTGTTCGCCGCCCGCTGGAGCCAGTGGCTGTTCGCGCGCTTGCACCCTAATAGCGGTATTGCACTCGCCGACTATTTCAGCGGCAGTAGTCGCCGTCACCAGCCCGAAACCGAGGCCCGCTGGCTGGGCGCCGACGAGGAGTGGCTGGTAGCCTACGCGGAGCGCAAGGTGGCCCACGACCCCGCGCTCGATTTCTGCCTGTTCGGCCATCGTCACCTGCCGGTAGACCACTTGTTGAGCAACGGCCGCAGCCGCTACATTAACACCGGCGAATGGATGAATTTCAATTCCTACGCTCGCATTAATGAGGCCGGACTGGAGTTACTTTTTTTTGAAAATAACGAGGGCCGGATCATGAATGGATGATCCGGCCCCGGGCTGGGTTTTACCGTCGGCATATAAGGAAGTTTTTGGGCGTGTCCGGGGCCGAAAGCCCCGGCCGGGCTGTCCGGCACTCTCTTCCTAAACCAGCGCATAGCAATGCGCTGCTCCGGTCGTTCAGACAACGCCTCCCATCCCTCACGCAACGGCCTGCTAACGCTGGAGCGAAAAATCTCCGTAGCGGCACCGCGCTACGATCCGGCCGCCGCCCTTGCCCATTACCCCGCGCACGGTGTGGTCGCTACCCTTTTCGATGTAGACCCGAGGGCTGAAACCACTGGGGGTTTCCACGTCGGCATAGCTGGTTTCCACGTCCAGGTCATAGTTGCTGCCGTCCTCCATCCGAATGCGGATCTGGGAGTAGGAGGATTGCACCTTGACCGAAGTGAATCCTTTCAGCAGACGCGAGACGGTGACATCGCCGTAATCGGTATCGACATCCAGCGAACGGGACAGTTGGCCGATGTTGTATTCCGTATAATTGGAATTGGCGGTCAGCTCCTGTAACTCGTCGATCTTGAAATCTCCGTAGCCGGCATCCACGCGCAGCGTATTGAGAACCCCGAAGGAACCGTCATCGTAGCGGGAGTCGAGGGTTACGTTTCCGGCCCGGCCGATCTTGAACTCGGAATAGCGGAGGTCGAGGTCCAGGTCACCGACGGAGGTGATGGAAACATCGCTATAACGGGAATTCACCCGGCCGCTGCGGCGCAGGTTGGCAGCTACGATCTTGCCGTAGGCGACACTGAGGGTAGCGGCCCCGCCTACGTCACCCAGGCGCAGGTCACCGTATTTAACATCGGCTTCCACGGCTCCGTCCAGATTACCCGAGCGGACATCGCAGTAGCGGGCGGTCGCTTTCAGGTTAGCTGATTTCGGCATCCGTACTTCGTAGTATATCTTAAATTCGTCGCTGCTACTGCTACCATTGAACCAGCCGGTGATTCGATCGAGGATGCTTCCGCTACTCCCATCGCCGATGGAAGTTTCCGCCACTACCCTCGTACTGGAACCGGAAGTCAAGATACTGATACGGTCGAAAGTGGCATCGGCGGATTCCTGGCTGCGGGCCTGCACCACCACCCGGATGCGCAGGCTAACGCGTTGCTCGTTCCAGGGCTGGATATTGATCTCCCCGTAGCGATTAGTGAGTTCCACCAAGCCGTCGGCCGTTAGGGGATAGTCTTTATTGGTGGTGCGAACGAATTCGCGGATTAATTCAGCGGGGCGGGGTGATCCGGCGGCGGCGGGTTGCGTCAGGGTTACCAGCAGCAGTGCGAGCAGACCCAGTCGGGCCGGGGTGTTAAATACTTTTATTATGTGTTTCATCGGGAGTAGTAATTGAGTTGAATGGCGCGTTGGTCTCGGGCAGGCGGCGCAGGATGCGCTCCAGGATGTCGAGTTTGATGCGGTAAGAGTTAACGAGTTCGGAGATGATGCGGGCCTGATCTTCGCGGGGGGCCTCGGGTAGTTCCTCACGTAGTTCCTTCATGGCCCGGTCCACGGCCGCCAGGTCTTCCGAAATTTTATCATCGGCCGGGCGGTTGCTGGTCAGGGCGGCATACTTCTGATTGATTTCCTGTTCGTAATAGGTCGCCATTTCAAAGTAATCCGGAGCGATCGATTCGATCAGGTTCGCCTCGCGCTGTTGCGCGGTGGTCCGCAAACCGATCTCACGGCCTAGAAACCCGCCGGCAACCAGCAACAACACCACGGCGGCGGCCAATCGGAGCCACACCTTGCGGGGGCGTTTCCGCTGATTGAGGGAATGCATCGGAGCGGGGCCGCCGGCCCCGCCGCCCACCGTACGCCGATGGTTTTCGAGGTCTTGCTCGATGCGGTTCCAGAGGCCGAGGCCCGGTCGCTCGTCGTCAAAATCGGGCCGGTTATCGCGGATAAAATCCTCCAGTTGGTTAGTAGACATGGTTTGAATGGTTTATGATAAACGATCGGGAAAGCAGATCGGAATTGTCGTAGTGAAGAGAAGCGTAGATCAGGCGGTTAGTAGCTGACGCAGCCGTTTTTTTGCCCGGTGATACTGTGATTTTGACGTTGCCGTCGAAATGTTGAGGATCTGGCCTATTTCCTCGTGGTCGTATCCCTCGAACAGATAAAGCGAAAAGACCACCCGGTAGCCGTCGGGAAGTTTTTGTACGGCCGCTTTCACATTGGCCACATCCAATTCGGGGTCGGTACCGCTATCGGTGCCCGTTTCCTCATCGGTCATTTCTTCGCCGTGCTCGAACACCCGGAACTCTTCGGTCAGCAAGCGGCGGCGTTTCAGGTGGTCGATGCACTTATTGATCACCACCCTTTTGATCCACGCCCCAATGGACGACTCGAAGTTAAAGGTGTCGATCTTGGCGAAGATGTCTACAAAGGCTACCTGCAGTACGTCCTCCGCGTCGTGGGCATTGCGCACCATCCGCAGGCAAACGTTGTACATCGCCCGACCGTACAATTTGTACAGGTCGAACTGGGCGCGGCGTTCGCCTCGCTGGCAGCTTTCTACCAGTGCGCGGTGCGTATCTCCGTAGTTGGTCCGTTCAGCCGGCATGCGGGAAAGGGTGAGTGAATTGGAATGTCCCAAGTGGCGTCATTATAGTGAATGTTAGTCAGAAGCCGCAGTTAATGGTAGAGACGAGCCGGGAAACAAAGGGTTGCACATGGGCAATGACTGATTGATTCGGGATAAATAAATCATCTCCTCCTCCGAGGCATCATCGGTTTCGCTTTGCGAAACGGATGTTCCTCGCCTCGGAGGCGTGAGCAATGCTACCTTTTTACCCAATTCTAACCCACCGCCCGCAACCGCCTCGCCCCGGAAACGTATTAACCCCCGATTCAACTAAACCCGCCCGCCCATGTCCCAGCTCTCCCGCCCCCGCCGCAACCGCAGTTCCGCCGCCGTCCGCTCGCTGGTGCGGGAGACGAGCCTGGAGCCGGGGCATCTGGTGCAACCGCTGTTTCTCGCCTACCAGCCCGAACTGCGGCTGCCCATCGAGAGCCTGCCGGGGCAGTACCGGTTGGGCGTGGAGGAGTTATTGAAAGAGGTGGCCGCTTGCCGTAAATTCGGTATCCAGTCCTTTATGCTCTTTCCCGCCGTGCCGGAGGAATACAAGGACAAGACGGGTACCTACGCCACCAACCCCGATAATTTCTACCTCGCCGCCGCCCGCCGCCTCAAGAAAACTTACCCCGACATCTGCCTCATCAGCGACGTGGCCCTGGACCCCTACAGCATTGACGGCCATGATGGCGTGGTGCGCAACGGCCGCATCGACAACGAGGAAACCCTGCCCCTGCTGGGCGCAATGGCCGTGGCCCAGGCCGGGGCCGGCTTCGACATCATCGGCCCCAGCGATATGATGGACGGCCGCGTGCGCCGCATCCGCGAGGATCTGGACCGGGCCGGCCACCACGGTACCGCTATCATGAGCTACACGGCCAAGTACGCCAGTGCCTTTTACGGCCCCTTCCGCGAGGCCCTGGACAGTGCCCCCCGCCTAGATGCCGACATCCCCGCCGACAAAAAAACCTACCAGATGGACCCCGCCAACCGCCGCGAGGCCCTGCGCGAGGCCCGCCTGGACGAGGCTGAGGGTGCCGATTACCTGATGATCAAACCCGCCCTGAACTACCTGGACGTTATCTATCAATTGCGCGAAATCTCCGACCTGCCCATCGCGGCCTACCACGTGAGCGGGGAATGCGCCATGGTGCTGGCCGCCGCCCGCGCAGGCTGGCTGGATTACCAGGCCGCCGCCACCGAGGCCCTGACCTGCATCCGTCGCGCCGGGGCCGACGTGATCATCACCTACTTCGCCAAGGATTATGCCAGTTGGTACCAACAAGACCGGATGACCGGCCTGCCGTTATAAGCGACTCAACCCCGCCTTGGCCTGTAAGTGCAGACCGGTAGCGTACTCGGACGGCTCCAGCTTCAGGCACTGCTCGAAATAGCGGCGGGCCTGGGTGGTGCGGCCGCGCTCCTCTTCGATCAGGCCGGCTTGCAGGGCCGCGCTACACGCGAAGTGGCGGGGAGAAGCGGCTCCGTCACTCACCGTGCGCTCGTAGAATGCGAGGGCAGCGGATAAATCCTTCAGTCCGTGCAGTACCCGGCCGGTGCGGTAGTAGTACTCTAGTTGCTCTTCCTTCGTTAGGGTTGCCGGATCGGTAGCATCCAGCAGGGCGCGGGCGCGGGTGAAGTAGCCGCCGTCAAAGAGCAGGCGGGCCTTTAATAAATCCAGTTGGGGCAGTTCCGCGCGTTCGGCTTCGCGGAGGGCGCTTTCATCGCCGCCGGCGGTGGTGGTTCCGTTACCCGTCACCAGGGCCATTTGATTGCGGTAGGCCGCCCCGTCGCCGTCGTTCAGTTCGGCCCAGGCCAGTTTTTGGCGGGCTTCCTTGGTAAAATGCTTCCCCCGCCAGCGGGCCAGGAAGGAAACAAAATAAACTTGTGACCCTCGATCCAGGCGGCGGAGACGGGCGGTGCCCAGCATGAAATCGAGGTAGGGAAAATCGGCCGTAGTCCGTTCGCGGGGTTGCGCGTCCAGCAGTTTGATGGCGGCGTCGTTGTGGTTGCTACGCAGGGCCACGTTGGCGCGTACGAAACAGTGCAATTTATTGGTGGCGGGCTGTAGGTCCAGGCGGCTCACCGTTTGCCAGGCGGCTTCGGGCTGGTTGTCGAGGTGCAGTTGGAGGAAGGCATAGAGCACGGCCGTTTCGCGGTAGAAAGGGCTATTTCGGTCTTTCAGGGCGCGTTCCAGCTCCCGTTTGCCCTCCGGCACGGAACCGCTGAGGCTGCTGAATAGCTCCACGCCCCAGCGAAACTGGTCGGGTACCGCGCCCACGGCGGCGTGAATGAGGCCGAGGTCTTTGTAATTGAGCAGGAAATCAGGGTGCTCCGCCTGGTTGGCGCGGAGGAGTTTGTGGGCCTTATTTACCTCCCGGAAGGCGGGGTAATAAGACTCGAAGCGGATGCGCACCAGTGCCCAGTGCAGCCGCGCCTCGGCCAGGGCGTAACGGTGGTAGGGGGAAGCGGGGTCGATCTCGGCCAGCCGCTCCAGCCGGCGTTCGTGGCGGGGGGCGAGGCGATTCAGTAGCCGTTCGTCCTCGCTGAGGTAGAGGCGAAAAAAATCGAGGTAGCTCTCCAGGTGCTCGGCCACGCGGTTATCGGGGTCGGTCAGGCGCAGGGCGTCGATGCGGGTAGCACTGCCCTCCAGGTCCAGGCGCAGGATGGATTCGTAGATGCTTTTCGCGGCGGGGGTAAAGGCGTAGGTGGCGGCGGAAGTGGTTCCACCATAAATTACCAGCAACAGTACCGCTACGAGACGAGCAGTTTGATAAATCGCGCGGAAAAGTATAGTAAAGTAGTTAGCCATTACACGAAATCAAACGATAAACCTCCGTCCCTCCGCGTGAGGTACCCGGAGGGGGTCCGCGTAGCGGCAGTGCGCAGCACCGAGGCGAATGCCGAAGCCCGGAGGGGACCGACCCCGGCACTAGCCGGGGGCACGCCCAAAACACGACCGCCGCGATACCCAGGCATCGCGGCGGTCGAAAATAAGGCGTTTTTGAAACTAATTAAGCTTCCACGACCTCGTCTACCTGGTCGGCTTCGGTCAGGATGGTGTCGTCCACCAGCACGCGGCCACAGTGTTCGCAGGCGATGATCTTTTTGCGCTGGTTGATTTCCAGCTGCTGCTGGGGCGGGATGGCGTTGAAGCAACCGCCGCACGAGTTGCGCTCGATGGTTACCACGGCCAGGCCGTTGCGGTAGTTGGTGCGCACCTTATCATAGGATTTGATCAGGCGGTCTTCCACCAATTTGCGGGCCTTTTCGGATTCCTTACGCAGTTTGCGCTCTTCCTTTTCGGTCTTGGCAATGATCTTTTCCAGTTCCACGCGCTTGGTGGCCAGGTTCTTCTGCTTTTCCACCAGCCGCTCCTCGGTACCGGTCAGAGTTTCCTGCTTCACTTCCAGATCGCGGCGCGAGTTGTTGATCTTTTTGTTCGACAACTGAATCTCCAGCCGCTGCATTTCGGTCTCCTTCAGCAGGGCCTCGTACTCGCGGTTGTTCTTCACGTTGTCCATCTGACCCTCATAACGGACGATCAGCATATTGGCCTGCTCGATGTTGGCATCGTGGCTGCTCATCTCGCTTTTCAGCTCGTCCACATGCCCCTTCAGGCGAGTGATCCGTGTTTCCAGACCCACGATTTCGTCCTCCAGGTCACTCACCTCAATGGGCAGCTCTCCTTTCAGTACTTCCAGTTCATCCAGCTTACTGTCAATCAGTTGCAACTGATACAGTTCGCGCAATTTGTCCGCTATCGGCTTTTCCGTTTGCACCATCTCTACTTAAAATTTTATTTGCGTTCCAATCGGGGCCGTGCGCGGAATTACGTTCGCGGCTTGCCCAGATAGTAAACAGGATTAGTGCTCCTATCGGTCGAAAGGACCGCAAAGGTAGTGTATTTTTCCTGGATTATTTCTCGTAGCAGGTCAATCGTAAACTGCTCGCTCTCAAAGTGTCCGATGTCGACGATCAGTATTTCGCTATCGGCGTCGAAGAACTCATGGTACTTGTAATCGGCCGTCACGAACACGTCGGCCCCGGCAAGCTTGGCGGCTGACAATAAAAAGCTGCCCGATCCGCCCGCCACGGCTACGCGCCGTACCGGCTTGTTTAGCAGTGCGGTGTGGCGCACACCCAGCGCGCCCATGCGCTCGCTCACTAGTTGCAGCAGGTCCATTTCGCTCAGTTCGGTGGGTATATTTCCCACCGCACCCGCGCCCACGTTCGCGTCTCCGCCATTTTTGGGGGCCAGCACCCGCACGTTCTCCAAACCCAGCCGCTGCGCAATCCGCTCGTTCACGCCCCGCCGTAGCACGTTGTCCAGATTCGTATGAATGGCGTAGATCGCCACGTCGTTTTTGATGGCCTTAATAATAGTGCGCTCCACGTAGTTGCTGCCGTTGATCCGCTTCAGCCCCCGAAAAACGATCGGGTGATGCGCCACGATCAGGTTACAACCGCGCTCCAGTGCCTCGTCCACCGTCGTTTCCAGGCAGTCCAGGGTAGTCAGCACGCCGCTCACGGCCCAGTCCGGCGAGCCGGTGATCAGTCCGGCATTGTCGTAGCTTTCCTGCAGGTGCAGGGGGGCAATGGTTTCCAGGTAATCGGTCACGGCGCGGATAGGGGTAGGCATGGGAGTCGGTGTATATTAGGATGTAAAGGTAGTGGTTTGGGCGTGTCCCCCGGCTCTTGCCGGGGGGCGGTCCCTTCCGGGCTTCGCTGATCGCTCGGCACTGCGTGCGCTAACGCCCCTCCAGGCACCTCACGCGATGTGACGGTATCCCAACGACTGCATCGGGCGGGATCTAACTTGCAGAACCGCCGGCCAAACCTTATCTTTGCCACATCCGGTTTTAATACTTTTTACGGTTTAGCCTTCCTTATATATACAACTTGCCGGATTCCACGCGCCCGCGAACCAATCTTCCCGGGCACCCATCTTCATTTTCATGGGGTCATCCGCCCTCCTGCACCGCATCGCGCTCACCCGCGTACCTAATGTCGGGCCCATCACCAGCCGCACGCTCATCAGCTACTGCGGGGGAGCCGAAGAGGTATTCCGGGCCTCCATCCGTGATCTCTGCAAGATCCCCGGCATCAACCAGGTCACCGCCCGCGCCATCCAGCAACCCAACCCGCTCCGGGAAGCGGAACGCGAGCTGATCTTTACCGAAAAGCACGATATCCGGGTCATTTCCTACCTCGATGCCGATTATCCGACGCGCCTGCGCAATTACCCCACCGCTCCCATCCTTTTCTACTACCGGGGCGAGGCCGACCTGAACGCCGGCCGTACCCTGGCCGTGGTCGGTACCCGGCAGATGAAGGATTACGGCGCCCGCCACACGCAGCGGATCATCGGCGAACTACAACCCTACGCGCCGCTCGTCATCAGCGGGTTAGCCTTCGGCGTGGATGGTGCCGCCCACCGTCAGTGCCTGGCCCAGAACCTGCCCACTCTGGGCGTGATGGGCAGCGGTATGCAAAACATCTACCCCGCCGCCCACCGCGACCTGGCCCGCCGCATGGTAGAGGCCGGTGGCGGCCTGCTCACGGAATACCCCAGTTGGAGTAGCCCCGATCGCGAGCATTTTCCGGCACGCAACCGCATCGTAGCCATGCTATCCGACGCCATCGTGGTTATTCAAACCGCACGCAAGGGCGGCTCCATCATTACCGCCCAAATGGGGAACGAGTACAAAAAACCGGTATTTGCCCTGCCCGGCCGCGCCGATGACTCCTTCAGCGATGGCTGCAACTGGCTCATCAAAACCGGCCGCGCCCACCTCATCCAGTCCGCCGAGGATATCGTGCATCACCTCAAATGGCACCAGACCACCAATGAGCCGAAGCAGGCTACCCTTTTCGCCGATCTCTCCCCACCGGAGCAAGCCATTATCGACCTGCTACCCATGGAAGCGGGCCAGGGTGTTTCGGTAGACGATATGTCCTATCATTTGAAAACCGATGCCAATAAACTGGCCTCGCTACTGCTGCAAATGGAATGCAAGGACCTTATTCGTGCCCTGCCGGGTAGCCGGTATGGTTTGGTGTAATGCCCCGACGCCTGCGAGAAACAATTTTGTTGCATAAAATAAATGCCTCGCAGGAGCGGTACGATTGGTTACAGAAATTCTACCACCTCGATGTCCTTCACCACTTCCTCGAACCAAACGAGGGGCGAAGGATTTTTGTCGCCGGTCGAGGTATCGCTCTTAAAGAAGAGGTAGTACAGTTGCCAGTAATCTCCCATGCGCTCGCGGAGACTGCGGAGACGGACATCGGCGTCGCCGATCCGCTGATAAAGATGTCGGAGCCGCCAGACGTAGTAAGCCTCATCATGTAATTCTACCAGGTTGAGGAGTAAATCGTCATCAACGTAATTGGCCAGGAAATTGCGGGCGTAGATGGAATGGTGTTTGGTCCAGTCGCGGGGATTACTCTTGTCTTCTACGTTTTTAAAGGTATCGTGGACGAAAGTGACCAGCCGCAGTTTCCGGCGGTCTTCGCCGGAAATAGGCAGGCGGTCGATGTTTTCGCACACCTCCTGGACGTGGCGCCAGATGGCCCCCTCGGGGTGCCCGTAGCGCGGAGTACCCCACATCAAGCCCTTACGAAACTCAGGGTCACGCAGGAAAGCCCGTTCCAGGTCGTTCTCGGGCCGCAGTAATTCGTCAAAATTTAGTTCGGGCAATGGTTATCGGTCAGGTTAAACGTGCGACAAAGTTAGCAGGAATGCTCGTATGATGGTTGGTCAGGAAAGAATTGCCGAAACTGGTAGCGTACAAAATCGTTATCTTCAAACCATGAAGCTATTCCTTTATCTCCTGATTGCCGCTCTGCTAGGTGGAATCGTCGCTACCGTCATCGTTAAGAAACTATCTCCCGACATCGCGGTAAATGAGCGGCTCGGCCCGGCTTACTTACGCACGGGCTACCCTACGTTGGTTAATAAATCTACCGGGGGAGATAGCAACCTGACCGTCACGCCGCCTAACTTTGATTTCCGGGCCGCCGCCCGCCTGGCCACGCCGGCCGTGGTTCACATCAGTGCCCGGGAGGGAAAAGCCCCCGAAGGCGACGACCCCCTGGCCGAATTGTTCGGCGGCGGCACCGATCCCTTTGAGCGCGGCGGCTCCGGTTCGGGGGTGATCTATACCAATGACGGCTTCATCGTTACCAACTATCATGTCGTCGAGGGGGCCGGCCGCCTCCAGGTAACGCTTTTCGACAACCGCACCTTCCGCGCCAGAGTGATCGGCAAAGACGAGAAATCCGACCTCGCCGTCATCAAAATCGACGCCACCGATCTACCCACCCTCACCTACGCCGATTCCGATGCCGCTGAGATCGGGGAGTGGGTGCTGGCCGTTGGCAATCCGCTCGATCTCACCAGCACCGTTACGGCCGGCATCATCAGTGCCAAGGGCCGCAGCCTGCGCCTCCTGAGCCAGCGAGATGCCATCGAATCGTTTATCCAGACGGATGCCGCCGTCAACCCCGGTAACAGTGGGGGTGCCTTGGTCGACGCTTCCGGCCGCTTACTCGGCATCAATACGGCCATCGCCACACGGACCGGCCTATTCCAGGGTTACAGTTTTGCTATCCCCGTCAATCTCGTGCGTCGTATCGTCGACGATATCGTGAAGACGGGTTCCTACCAGCGCGCCTTCCTCGGCGTCGAGATCTATCCCCTTAACGCCCGCGAGGCCCGCCGCCTGGACGTACCCATCACCCAGGGCGTCGTAATCGACCGCGTCAGCAGCGGCGGCTCCGCCGATCGCGCCGGCCTGCGTCAGAATGACATCATCCTCCAGGTCGATACCCGCCCCATCCTCGATCTACCCGATCTCACGGAGATCATCGGCCGCACACGGGTAGACGATCGGGTGCGGCTGCGTATTTTCCGGGACGGTAAGGAGGAAGAAGTGCTGGTGCGGATGTATGGGGTGGAGGAGTGAAAAGCCTTGGGTGTATCTTTAGTCAACACGCACTCCAACTACGGCAAGGGAAAGGTAAATATCAATGCAGTGGTGATCGGCTCAGAAAAGACACGCCGCTAAGTTTGCTGATTTGGAATCTGGAAATTAATCTTTGTCCGTTTCCAAGGAAGCAGTGTTTTTTAAGAAAATAATGTAGCTAATATATTAGTTAATTTTACCAAAAAATCTTATTTTTGGCTAAAATATTAGCCAAGGTGTCTAGATATAGTGTTCTAAAATTACCCTCCGATCATTTGCGGCAGACGGCCGACCGGCACCGTCAGTTGCGGCGTGAGCGGGGGTGGTCGCAGGCTGAAATGGCCGAACGCTCAGGAGTATCCCTGGGTAGTTTGAAGCGATTTGAACAGACCGGGCAGATCGCTTATGCCTCCCTTCTGCAATTGGCGCATGTACTCGGCCGGCTCGATGATTTTGATCCGCTTCTCCGGCCGCTGGAAGACCCGGACCGAATCAACCGCCTTTTCGATGGTGAAATACCTCTGACATGACGCCCATCCAACGCCTTGGTGTTTGTCTCGATCTAGAGGGTAGCATCAATAAAGTAGGTGAACTGGCCCGTGATGGTCGCCGCATTTATTTTCGTTACGACCCCGCTTTCTTAGCTATCGACCTAAATCTTTCTCCCTTTAAGCTAAAATGGACCGATTATCCTCAGCTGCCGAATACCCAAATTTTCGATGGCCTATTTGGGGTATTCAATGATTCCCTACCCGATGGCTGGGGTCGACTGCTGCTGGACCGTTCCCTAACTCAGCGTGGTGTTGACCTGAATCAGATCGGTCCACTGGACCGGCTTGCTCACGTGGGTGCGGGCGGCCTGGGGGCACTCACCTACTACCCGATCCAGCCGGCTATTGCTCCGCAGCCGGCCGATATTTCTCTGGATCACTTGGCGGGGGCGGCCGCCCAGGTTTTACAGGGTGAATCCACCGTTGCGGACATAGCGGAATTGCTGATTCTGAACGGTTCATCGGGCGGTGCCCGCCCGAAAATCCTGGTCGGCTATCAGCCGTCTACCGGCAGCCTAATACCTGATGCTCCGGTGCTTCCCGCCGGTTACGAACACTGGCTGATCAAATTTTCCGCTTTGGGCGACAATGCCGAAGCCGCAGAAATCGAACTGGCTTACTACCGCATGGCGCGAGCCGCCGGATTGAAGATGAGCGAGTGCCGGCTATTTAGCGGTGCCGGCGGCAACAATTATTTCGGCACCCGCCGCTTTGATCGGGGTCCGAACGGACGATTACACCTGCATTCGGCGGCGGGCTTGCTTCAAGACAACTTCCGCCTTAGCAACCTCGATTACGGTCATCTGATGGATGCAGCCTTCCGTTTGCAACAGCGCGTGGCGGGCTACGAAAGCATCTTCCGGCTGGCCGCCTTTAATGTCTTCGCGCACAACCGCGACGACCACAGCAAAAATGTCAGTTTTCTCATGGATGAGTCGGGCTGGCGACCCGCCCCCGCCTACGATCTCACCTTTTCGCGTTCCAGTCACGGTTATCACAGTACTACCGTTGCCGGCGAGGGCCGTACCCCCGGAACGGCCCACTTGCTAAAATTGGCCCAAACCTTTGTTCTAAAAAATGCCGATCAACTTATCGATGAAGTGCGCACGGCGGTAGCCCGCTGGCCGGATCTGGCTGCCGAGAGCGGGGTGAGTAAAGCGACTATCGACGCGATCGGGAAAGTATTTCGCTCGATCAACTGAATCATCGACCAACCTAACGATCAACCGCATCTTCTCACTTGTAATTCACCTGGTGGACCGACCTGTAATTATCGTTATCTGAAATCGCCGAATTTTGGTTCCAGGCGAGGCGTGGAAACCTCGTGAGCTACGAAGATTCTTCCATGGACATTGCTTTTGGTAAGCAACAGCAAGATATGGAGACAACCGTATTTACGGACCGACTTCTTGCAACTAACCCAAAACGCAAAAAGCCCTTCCACTTTCGTGGAAGAGCTTTTCTTCAGTAGACCTACAAGGACTCGAACCTTGAACGACAGAACCAAAATCTGCTGTGTTACCAATTACACCATAGGTCTGAAGCGGAAGCGGACTTCCGTTTGCGGCTGCAAATATAAGACGCTTGTGCGAACCTAACAAGAAGGAAGACGCAAAAAGTTTCCGGCGGAGAAAAAAAGCGCTGGAGTATCAGGAGCGGAGGAGGTCCAGGACGGCCTCGACCACGTCTTCCATCTGGGGCTTGGCGGCATAGTTGCCATCGTCGCCGTAGGCGGCGCGGTGGGGGGCGGCGGTCAGGCAGCGGGGCGGGGCGTCGAGGTAGCGGTAGCCGTTTTGGATTTGGAGGATCTGGTGGAGGAGGTAGCCCGAGCCGCCGCCGGGAACGTCTTCGTCTACGATCAGCAGGCGGCCGGTGCGGCCCAGGCTGGCGACGGTGGCGGCGGCGCGGTCGAAAGGCAGCAGGGTTTGGGCGTCGATCAGCTCGACGGAAATACCTTTGGCGGCCAGTAGCTCGGCGGCATCGCGGCAGACGCGAACGCAGGCCCCGTAAGTCAACACCGTAATATCCGTGCCGGACCGAAGGATTTCCACTTCCCCCAGCGACACGCGTAGCTCGGCCAGATTACTGGGAAGTAGCTCCTTCTGGCGGTAGCCGTTCAGTACCTCAATGACCAGACCGGGATCATCACCATCCAGGAGGGTGTTGTAGAGGCCCGCCGCACGCACCGCGTCGCGGGGTACGCAGATATGGATGCCCCGCAGGCTGCCTAGCAGCACCCCCATGGGCGAGCCGCTGTGCCAGATTCCTTCCAGGCGGTGGCCGCGACTGCGGATGATGAGCGGTGCCGCCTGCTTGCCGGCCGTGCGCCAGCGGAGGGTAGCCAGGTCATCGGAGAGCGGACTAAGGGCGTAGATCAGGTAGTCGAGGTACTGGATTTCGGCAATGGGGCGCAGGCCGCGCATGGCCATCCCGATGCCCTGCCCGATGATGGTCCACTCCCGGATGCCGGTATCGAAGACGCGCTCGGCCCCGTGCTTTTCCTGCATCCCGGCAAAACCCTGGTTGACGTCGCCGATGCGGCCTACGTCCTCGCCGAAGGCGAAAAGATCGGGGCGGGCGGCCAGTTGGGCATCGAAATAACGGTTCAGTATTTCGTGGGCGGGAAGGCTGGGCGCGTCGGGCGCGTAGGTAGGCGGGCAGGCGGCCGTGAGCAGGGGCGAGCGGGGCGTCTGGCTGTAGAGGTGGGTGGACTGACGGGCGGTCAGCTCGGTGGTTTGCCGATCGATGAAACGGTACAGGGCGGCGGGGCAGTCGGCGTCTCCGAGGAGCAATCGGATGCGGCGGGCGGTGGATAGGCTGAGGGAGCGTGGCGGGGCGGCATCGGTACTTAATTCCTTCAGCAGCGCGTCGAGGGCGGTTTGGGTGCCGTTTTGGGCAGGGAGGGTAGCAACGAGCTGCTGTAGTTCCGCGCGGCACGCTAGCAGCGGCTGGCGAAAATTATCCCAGGCGCGGCGGCGGGCTTCCTTGGCATCGGCGGCGGCACGTTTTTCCACGGCCGCGAGTTCCCCGGCATCCGAATGATCGGTGGCAAGCAGCCAGTGGCGGAATTGCCGGTTGCAATCGTATTCCCGTTCCCAGGACAACCGCTCTTTACTCTTGTAGCGTTCGTGGCTGCCGGAAGTGGAGTGCCCCTGCGGTTGGGTCAGCTCGGTCACGTGAAACAGTACCGGCCGGTGCCGTCGGCGGCAGGTTTTGATCCCCGTTTGGTAGGCTGACCGCAGGGCGGGATAATCCCAGCCGTTAACGGCGATAATATCGATACCCGCCGCCTCCTCGGTGGCCTGCATCCCGGCCAGAGCCTCACTGATGGAACCTTTGACCGTTTGGTCACTGACGGGCACCGAAATCCCGTAGCCATCGTCGGCAACCGATACGGCCAGGGGCACCTGAAGTACTCCGGCGGCATTCATGGCTTCCCAGAACGGACCTTCGGAGGTAGACCCGTCGCCGATGCAGAGGTGGCAAACTTCGTTTCCGTTGTCGCTGTGCCCGGCAGCGAGGCGGTCGTTCTGTGCCTCGCGGTATTTTTTGGAGGCAAAGGCCAGCCCCAGCCCGCGCGCCATTTGCCCGCCCGTGGTAGAGATGTCGGAGGATAGGTTGACGTCCTCCAGCAGGTCCAGCCATTCGCCCCGCTCGTTGACGGTGGGCGTGGCGTGATGATTGTTCATCTGCCGGCCCGCGCTGAAGGGGTCGTTTTCAGTGTCGGCATAAAGTTGGGCCAGCAGGTCTTCGGGGGTGCAGAGGTCGAGGGCCAGTAAAAAAGTATGACCCCGGTAGTAGTCGGCCCGCCAGTCGCCGGGTTGCACGGATTTGGCCATGGCGATCTGATAGAGTTCTTTGCCGTCGTCGGATACGCCGAATTTTGCGCGGCCGGTCAGCACGTCTTTGCGGATAATTTTACTGATCTCGCGGCTCAGGCAGCACAGGTAGTAGTCGCGCAGCAGTTCGGCGCGGTCGTAGGTAACGGCTGTGGGGAGGGTCTGATTCTTCAAGGGGCGGACGGTTCCGGCGGCGGACGGGCGGTGCCGGGGCGGGCACCCCGGTCTGCCGGCCGGTAGCAATTGGTTCACCCGTTAAGGTACGGAGAATTTACCGGGCGCACCGATCTAATGAATCCATGCAGGGCAACCGGAATCGGGTTTGGGGATTGTAAAAACCACGGCTCGCGTGCCACCCGCGTGAGGTGCCTGGACGGGGCAAGCGTAGCGCAGCAGTCCGCAGGACCGACCGACAGGGAGCCGGGAAGGGACCGACGCGGCCGTTAGGCCGGAGCACGCCCCCCGGGATAAGGATTAGCTGACGCTGCTTTCGAGGTGAACGATTTCTAACGTAGAGACGCAACACCTTGCGTCTAGGCGGCCCACGGACGCCGTAAATTTCCACGCAACACCTTGCGTCTAGGCGGCCCACGGACGCCGTAAATTTCCACGCAACACCTTGCGTCTAGGCGGCCGACGGACGCCGTAAATTTCCACCCAACACCTTGCGTCTAGGCGGCCGACGGACGCCGTTTAGCCCCGCCGCACCCGCCAAACCACCGCCCCCAAACCAATTATGGCCACGCCAGCCACCCCAAGGGCCGCCGGCACCGAATTTTCCATCCCGAACCGCCCCAGTACCACCGCCGCGTTTTGGTAAAAGAGGAAAGCCAGCACGGCAAAGGAACCGGCGTTGCCCCAACCGGTGTTGACGTGCCGCCCGAGCAGGCGCGGATCGTTGGCCAGGTAGACGACGCCCGCCGCCAGGAAGGGGAGGAAGAAGCCGTTGATGACCTGCGCGGCGAGGATGACGTTGATGATGTCGAAATGGAACAGGGCCACGCCCAGGCCGGCCAGCAGCACGAAAGCCCAAATGAGGGTGCCCGCCCAGTGGCCCTCACGCCAGGCGAAGAGTTCGCGACCGCCGGTGGCGGCGGCCAGGGGCGCGGTGAGGGCCGAACTGAAACCGGCGGCGCACAGCCCGATGCCGAGAAAGAGCGGACCGGCCAGACCGGCGGCTTGCCGGAGCACTTGCGCCAGTTGCTCGAAAGTGCTGAAGTCGGCCAGCTGCCGGCCGGTGAGCAGGACGGCCAGGGTGACCACGCCGCCCAGCGCGAAGGACAGGGCCAGACCGCTACGCATGGAACTCAACTCCTGCCCCCGGCCCAGGTGCAGGGCGAGGAAAAAATTGTAGGGCACGATGGTGGTGCCCGCCAGGGCCAGCATGTTGAAGGCACTCAGGTCGGGAGCCGCTTCGGGCGGCGGCTGCGCGGACGACCCCGCCAGGGCGGTAAAAATAAAGGTGATGCCCATGAGGATGACCAGCCGGCCCATGAGTCGACCGATACTGCGGGTGCCGCCCCAAAACAACAAGCCGGCAATGAGCAAGGCCACCGGCACCAGCACCACCGCCGGCAGGCCGGCGGCAAACAGGCGCAGGCCCGCCAAGCCGCCCAGCAGGTTGCCCGCCTGGTAGGCGGCGCAGCCCACGAACAGGCCGCCGAAAACGAGGAGGCGTAGCAGGAGACCGCCACCCGAGCGGCCCAGCAGAGCGGGTAGCGATCGGTTGCCGACGAGGCTGATGCGGGCGGCGGCTTCCAGCAACAGGTAGCCGCCCAGCAGCGCGGCGGCCAGCACGGGCAGGTAGTACCAGCCGCCGGCCGCCCCCACGCGCGTGGCCGTAGTGACCGTGCCCGGACCGATGAACGCGGCGGCGATGATGGACCAGATGACGGAGGAGCGGGGACTGGATGAAGACATATAAGGAGTGGTAAGGCGCGAAAGATAGCTTTTTAGCCCGGCCCAGCCCGGAGACGTCATCCGGCAACCGTTTTAGCAGATTTAGTTACCATGCTAACAATCAATTAATTAGGGATCATCAAACCGCTAATTGACCGGTGCCGGCGGTCAGTAAACCGGCTAAATTTGGTTATCCCTGACCTTTAAATGTACCTTTGCCACTTCATTCGTGAACCAAACGAAGACTACTCTATGTCCAATATTGCAGAACGCGTAAATAAGATCATCGTCGATAAGCTCGGCGTTGACGAAAGCGAGGTAACTCGCGAGGCCAGCTTCCAGAACGATCTGGGTGCCGATTCACTCGATACGGTGGAACTCATCATGGAATTCGAAAAGGAATTCGATCTGAGCATCCCCGACGAGCAAGCCGAAAACATTCAGACGGTCGGTCAGGCCGTTGACTACCTCGAAGGCCAGGTTAACTCCTAGCATTTCGGGCAAGCGGTCCGTCTCTTTATGGGGGGCGGACCGTTTTTTAATCCCCAAGCTTGCCGGCTACGTGTAGCGGTGGGCTTTTGTTTTATGGGGCCATCCCCGGCCTAAGGGCCGGGGTCGCTGTGCTACCCGGCTCGCTATTCGCTCGGCCCGCCGCCGGAAAAGTGTTCCGGCAAAAGCCGGGTTTGGTGCCGGGCGGCGGTCTGTCCTCCTGGCGTCGGCCACCGGTTCGCAGCGCTTGTCCGGTGGAAAACCGGTAGTACGGTCGATTTTCCCTAAATTTGTCGCATCATTAGTAGGTAAGCCCGGCGGCTGGATTTGGCCTGTCGTCGTTAGCCGTTTTTGCGGTGGGTTTTACCGATTGTTTTAAACCTTGTTTATGCAGCGAGTCGTCATCACGGGTATCGGGGCCGTTACGCCCATCGGCAATAACGTCGCCGAATTTACGGCCGGCCTCCGGGCGGGCCGCAATGGTGCCGCGCCCATCACGCAGTTTGACGCATCGAAATTCAAGACCCAGTTCGCCTGTGAGGTGAAGGACCTGGACGCCGAGGCCGTGCTGGATAAGCGCGAAATCCGCCGCCTGGACCGCTACGCGGTACTGGCTATGGTCTCCGCCCACGAGGCCATGCAGCAGGCCGGGTTACTGGAAGAAGGTTCCTTTGACCACGACCGCGCCGGCGTCATTTTTGCCTCCGGCATCGGCGGTCTCACCTCGCTGGAAAAAGAGATCGAAGACTACACCAATGGTGACGGCACGCCGCGCTATAACCCCTTCATGATCCCCAAGATGATCGGGAACATGGGTGCCGGCCATATCTCCATGCAGTTTAACCTGCGCGGACCGAGCTTCGGCACCGTTTCCGCCTGCGCTTCGGCCGGGCACGCCCTGGGGGTTGCCTGCGACGACATTCGCCTGGGCCGCGCCGACATCATGCTCGCCGGCGGCTCCGAGGCCGTTATCAATAAGGTCGCCATCGGGGGGTTCAACTCCATGAAAGCACTTTCTACCCGCAACGACGATTACGCCACCGCCTCCCGGCCCTACGATGCCGACCGCGAAGGTTTCGTGCTGGGTGAGGGTGCGGGTACCTTCGTACTCGAGTCACTGGAACACGCCCAGGCCCGGGGTGCGACCATCCTGGCCGAAGTCATCGGCTACGCCGCTTCCAGCGACGCCTACCATATATCAGCTCCCCACCCCGAGGGTATCGGTGCCCGCAACGTCATGGTCAATGCCATGAAGTATGCCGGTATCGACGCCGCCGAGGTGGATTACATCAATACTCACGGAACCTCTACCCCCCTCGGCGACGTAGCCGAACTGAAAGCCATCCAACAGGCTTTCGGCGAACACGTCTATGACCTCAGCATCAGCTCGACCAAAAGCATGACCGGCCACCTGTTGGGGGCCGCCGCCGCGATCGAAGCCATTGCCTGCGTTATCGCCATCCGGGAAGGTTTCGTACCACCGACCATCAATCACTTTACCGACGACCCCGCCATCGACCCGCGCCTGGACCTCACCTTTAACGAGGCCCGCGAAAAGAAGATCGACGTGGCCGTCAGTAATACCTTTGGTTTCGGGGGACACAATTCTGCCGCCGTTTTCCGAAAATTTACCGCCTAGTTCACTACTGCCGCCGACGGGCGATCGGGAAGCACCGCTTTTTTAAAGCGCGGTGCTTCCGGGCCGTTTCCGGCACCCTCCCCCTACTGCTGAATACAGGTTTTTTTGCCCTCGGATTAAGGTCGGCCTCACTCTAAACGGCCCGACGTGATTACTTGGATCTTGCGGATATACTACCGCTATTTTTCTGCTCAGAAAGACTTCGTTCGTCAACTGCGCCCCCTGCTGGGTTTTACCCCGACGAAACTGTTCTATTTCCGGCTAGCCTTCGCGCACAAGTCGAGCAATAACGACAAGGATGCCTACGCGCCTCAGAACAACGAACGCCTGGAATACCTGGGCGATGCCGTGCTGGGAACCATCGTGGCGGAATATCTCTTCAAAAAGTACCCGAAAGCAGACGAGGGCTTCCTGACCAAAATGCGCTCGAAGATCGTCAAGCGCAAGTCCCTCAACGATATCGGCGAGCGGATGCACTTGGACGACATGCTACAGGAGTTCAACAATACGCGCATCAGTAAGTCGATGCTAGGTAATGCGGTGGAAGCCCTGGTGGGTGCCGTATATATGGAGCGCGGCTACGAAAAAACCAAGCGTTTTATCATCAAACGAATGCTGCGCAACCACGTGGACGTTCACGAATTGGAAACCTACGACGATAATTATAAGAGCCAACTGCTGGAGCACTGCCAGAAGAATGGCAGCCAGGTTGGTTACCGCGTCGTTAACCGCTACAAGGCTGACAAGCGCGACCGCTTCAAGGTGGCGGTGATGATCGACGGCCAGGAAGTAGCCCACGGCGACGATTACAACAAGAAGAGTGCCGAACAGGCCGCCTCGCACCGTGCCCTGAAGCAACTGGGTATCGCTACGACCAAGAAAAAATCCGAGGACGATTCCGACCGCCGGGGCCGCAAAGGAAAGCGTGGCCGTAACCGTAATGAAGACGATAGCTCCGACAATGAGAACAGATCCTCACGGGGGCGGGGCGGTAATCGTCAGCGGCCCTCACGCGGAGGCGAGCGCGATGACCGCTCCAAGAACCGGCAGCGGGATAATAGTCGTAACGATAACTCAGCGGGTGATTCCTCCTCCCGTCAGGACCAAAAATCGTCGGAAGACGGCCGGTCTTCCAACCGGGGCCGCTCCGGCCGTGGCAACTCGAACCGCTCCGGTTCGGACGGGGGAGACGATACCCGCAATAACCGTCCGTCGGACGATCAGCGTGGTACCCGTTCGGCAGATTCTTCCAAGGACGACCGCCAGTCGGGTCGCACCAGTGGAGATACTCGCCGCAATAATGATAACCGCCAAAGTGACGACAAGCGTCAGGAAAACGATCAGCGCAGCGATAGTCGCCGGGGAAATAAGGGCAGCCGGGAGGATAGTGGCCGCGAAAACGATCCGCAAAAAGGCGGTCGCCGAGAGAACGCCAACCGCAATGAGGATGGCAACCGGAACCAACAGGATAACTCCCGCCGGGAAGCTAATAATCGGAACAGCGACAATCGCAACGTCAGCAGTGAGCAATCCACCGCTGCCCCGGACAACGCGAACGACAATAACCGGAACAGCGACAATCGCAGCCGCAGCAACAAGGATTACCACTCCGATGCCCGCCGTGGGGATAACTCCAGCAATAAAGGAAGTAGTCGCGGTGATAAGCCGAGCACGGAAACCAAGCCCGATCGGGATCAATCGTCAGCGGACCGCAGAGAGAACGATACGGCTGCCACTAAGCCGGCCGATTCCGCAAAACCGGTAGATGCAATGCAGGAGGGCGATTTTGCCGATAACCCTACCTTCAGCCGCAAGTCAACTGGAAACTCGGATAAGCCGACAAACGATTCGCGTAAATCGAATACCTCCCCGGACCGGACCGACAATCAAAAAGCAGCGGATAGCGGCAAGGAAGTGCAAAATACTGATCGCGCGACCATCCCCACTACCGACCGACAGGCGGACCGGAAGTTCGACGAAGCGGAGACCTCACCCAAAGAACGTGCCCTGGCCGCCAAGCAATCACTGACTCCCCAGACCGACGCGGTTTCCAACGTACCAATGGCCTTCCCGGATGCGGGCCGGGGGCAGCAACACCGTTCGTCATCCAGCAATGCCCAGCCCAAGGGAGTCCCCCTGAGCAGTAAGGAGGACCTGCCCGCCAAGGCAAACGTAATTCTACCCCGTGACGGCGCGGATGAGGCAGACGAACAAGCCGCTCCGGAGAAGAAACCGACCAAGCGCCGCGCACCCCGTAAGGCTAAGACCGTTTCTACGAAGGACGATACGGCAACGGGCGAAACGGATGCCAAACCGGCACCGAAATCCCAGCGCGGTTCCTCCGCAAAAAAGAGTTCGACAAGCAGTAAAGGCGACTCGGCGGATAATGCTTCATTGGAAGATATTACTCCCGGCGATAGCAATACGGCAACAGGTAAAGCGGATCAGCCGGCCGCTAAAAAGGCCCGTGCACCCCGCCGCAAGGCACCTGCTAAACCGAAGCCCAAACAAACTGGGGATGGCGACAAGCCGGACGATAAGGGATAGGTAGCTTCCTTAGAGTAAAATGAGAAAGGGCTTCCCCGCACGGGGAAGCCCTTTTTTCGTGATCCCGGCTGGAATCGAACCAGCGACCGGCTGCTTAGAAGGCAGCTGCTCTATCCCCTGAGCTACAGGACCAATTACGAACGCCCACAAAGATACGGTATCCGGGGTAGGAAGGAGAAATAGGCCACAAAAGTTTCCACCGCTACCGTTGAAGCCGCTCGATGATAGCCGTGCTGGAGTATCCTTCCACGAAGGGGAGTACCCGTACTTCTCCGCCGGTCGCCCGGACCTCCGCGGCACCGACGATCCGATCGGGTTCGTAATCACCGCCCTTCACCAGTATATCCGGCTGAATGGTAGTGATGAGATCGAGGGGGGTTTCGGATTCAAACAAAACTACCGCATCCACGCAAGCCAGTGAGGCGAGGAGCAGGGCGCGGGCATCCTGGTCCATGATGGGGCGGGCGAGGCCCTTGAGTTCGCGCACGCTGCTATCGGCATTAAGGCCCACCACGAGGAAATCCCCCAGTGACCGGGCCTGCGCCAGGTAGGTGAGGTGGCCGGGGTGGATGAGGTCGAAGACGCCATTGGTAAAAACGACCCGACGGTCCAGCAGTCGCCGGCCGGCCGCGAGGCGGGCAGCGGTTTCGGCAGACATTATCTTGGCGGTAGTGAGCGCGGAGAAATCCATGAGAGGGCGGGGTAGTTGAGCGGCAAAGTTAGGCAAATACGCCGGTTCGGGCTTTTCCCGCGATGCCCGTTGAGTTATGGTCAGTCTAATTGCTATATCCCGGGTCACCTGGCGAAGTACCTGTCCGGCCGCTGGTTTCCAACAATTAACAACAAATTGTTTTACATAACTTGCACAACCAACTTTGTGTTGTAAATTTGCTTCGTAGCGCGGCAGTAGGAGTTGACCCAGCGCTACGAACCGGTCTCTTGGCAGACCGGCACTGTATCTGAAATACCGTTGCAAAAATCTATCTTATGCAAAGTTCGCAATCCAGCGGGCCGTCATCCCGCGGCTCCGCCCAGTATACCAATGCCGGGAACGGAAATCGTCAGCAGATGAACGCCAGTAGCGGCTCCGCTCCGGCCATCATTAATTGGTCGTTGCTCTGGAAACGGTCTTCCCGGCGGGCGGGACAACTGTTCACCGCGCTGCGGTTCCGGGCCAAACAGACTGATTACGTGGCCCCGGCCTGGGCTACGCACTTTCGGTTTTCGTGGTTTCGGTTGGGCCTGGCGGGTATTGCGGTCTTTGTATTCACCCAGAAGCAGATCAACTTCAGCATCCAGGTGGGGCGCCAGGGGATCAAGACCGGCCAATCGGTAGCAGCCAACGGGCAGACCGACCGGGCGGGAGTTTTGGCGACGGCCTTCGGCGGCGGCAGTTCCGCCGGTGGAAGCTGGACGATCGAATCCGCTGACGTAGCCACGGTACGGTCCTACATCAACCGCTTCCGCAAGGTGGCGATTGCCGAGCACGAGAAGTATGGCATCCCGGTAGCCGCCAACCTGGCGTTGGCCATCCGGGCCGGTCATGCGGGAACGTTAGCCGGGATTGAGCAGTCGAACAACCACTTCGGACCGGTGATGACTCGCCTGGGTGATGGAGGTGACTACCCCAGTGCCTGGGCCAATTGGCGGGCGCACAGTGAAGTGATCGGCAGCAACTTCCCCCAGCTGGCTGCCAATCGCCACAACTACCGGGCCTGGCTGGATGCACTACCCAGCGTAGGCTACCCCGGAGCCGATCAAGCGGGTTTCCGTCGTGACCTGGACCAGATTATCCAGCAGTATCAGCTGGCCGACGATTAGTAAAGTCAGTCCGCTCATTAGCGGGCCGCGAAGAATTTTTCTCTAAGTGGTTTTCTCCGGCCGCCCCGCTCGTAATGTCGAGTTGGGGCGGTTCTTTTTTTGAAAATGTTCCTTACGATGCTTACGCTAATTTGACGGGCCGGCTGCATACCCCGCGAACAAGCAGACGTTAGTGAGGCTTAACAAGCAAACCACCCCCGCCCCGATGTTTGGATTATTTGATTTTATCGCTGACCTGCCCATTTCCATCCAGTTGCTCATCTACGTTGGGGTAGCTCTGATCGGTGCCACGCTTGTCACCCTACCCGTCTTCTGGGTCATTCAAAGAAACGGCGAACGGTGGGATTCCGAAACCCTGCGGTCGATCCGCCGCCGGTTAAGAACGCCCGTATTTTTTCTACTGGCTAACTTTTTCACGCTTATCCTGTGGAAGGAATATCCCAACAACGACCTCCAGATTTCGCTGCGGCCGGTGGTTACTACACTGGCCTATATTTTCGCGGCCTGGTTTTTGATCCGCTGCATTGCGGTGGGGGCCAATGCGATCCGGCACCAGTATAGCCAGAATGTGCCCAATAACTTGCAGGAGCGGAAGATACTGACGCAGTTGCAATACCTGCAGCGGATTGCCGGTATCGTGATCGTGATCGTGGCCATTTCGCTGATTCTGCTCCAGTTTAAGGAATTTAAACAACTCGGTACCGGCCTATTGGCCTCGGCGGGCGTAACCAGTTTGATCATCGGTCTGGCGGCACAGAAGTCGATTGCCAACCTGCTGGCCGGTTTTCAGATCGCCTTTACGCAGCCGATCCGCCTGGATGATGTGGTCGTAATTGAGGGCGAGTGGGGCCGGATCGAAGAGATCACCCTCACTTACGTGGTGGTGCGCAGCTGGGACCAGCGGCGGATCGTGGTGCCGTTGCAGTACTTTAACGACAACATTTTTCAGAACTGGACCAAGACCAGCAGCGACCTGACCGGTGCCATCTTTTTATTTGCCGATTTCAGTTTGCCCGTGCAAGACTTGCGTGACGAGTTGGACCGGGTGCTGGAGAACCACGAAAAATGGGACGGCCGCATAAAGGGAGTGCAGGTAGTAGACGTGGAGGAGCGGGTGATGAAAATTCGCATTCTGGTCAGTGCCAAGGATTCGGGAACCACCTTTGACCTGCGGTGCGATCTGCGGGAGCACATGATCGGTTTTATCCGTGAGAACTATCCCGGTGCCCTACCCCGCCTGCGGATGGACCTGGAGAGTAAACCCAGTGATAGTGGCGAACGTATCTCGGCCATCACGGCTCCCCGGGCGATGCCCCGCACGGCCAGCCCCGCGCCCGAGGATGGCAAGGAGGAAACGGCGGAGCAACGCAGGCAGCAGGCGGTAAAATAATCTTATGCGTGAGGTGCCTGGACGGTGACGACCGTAGGGAGGAAGCCCGCAGGGCCAAGGCGATAGCCGCGCCGGGAAGGGACCGACCGCCGTCCCGCAAGGGCGGCGGGCACGCCCAAAAAACTATCCGCTACTTACCGGGTAACAGATTGGCTTCTTTGATGCGCTTTTCCGTCCACTGGCGCCCGACGCTGATGGTATCGGTGAGGAATTTTTCCATGAGCAGGCTGGCGGTCGGTGCCGCGTAGGTACCACCAAAACCGGCGTTCTCGATGTAGACGGCGATGGCGATCCGGGGGTTGTCCTTGGGCGCGAAAGCGAAGAAAATGGAGTGGTCCTTGCCGCCGCGCTGGCTGTTTTCGGCCGTACCGGTCTTGCCGCACATGGTGATGCCCGGTACGGCGGATGCCCGCGCCGTGCCGTTAATAAATACGCGCTCCATGCCATTGACGACGGGGACGAAATTTTGCGCGTCGATGCCGGTGAGGTGCTTCTGCAAATCGAGGGGCGGCGGCTCGAAAACATTGCTCGTATCACCCAGGCGCATCCCCTTAACCAAATGCGGTGTGATCCAGTAACCCCGGTTGGCGATGGCGGCGGCCAGATTGGCGAGTTGCAGGGTGGTGAGTTCGTACTCGCCCTGCCCGATGCCCAGCGAGCGCAGCCAGATGGCCCGCCAGAACGACTCGCGGGTGAACACCTTATTATAGTAGTCGCCGTCGGGCACGAATCCACTCAGTTCGAAGGGGTAGTCAATCCCTAGTGGGCGGCCTAAGCCGAAGGCGTAGAGGTATTCATTGAATCGGTCTAGTTCATCGTCGGGCGATTCGTTATTCGGACCCTGGTTGAGGTACTCCAAAAAAGCAGTGACGAAATAGGTATTGCACGACTGCGCGATGGCATCCTCCACGCTCTGGCAGGACGGGTGGTTGTGGCAACCGGTAAGTTTGGTGCCACCGGAATAGAAGGCACCCCGGCAGGGGACGCCGCGGCCGGGCGTGAGCGTACCATCCTGCAGGCCGATGAGCGATACCAACGTCTTGAAGGGCGAACCCGGCGGATATTTGCCATTAACGGAGCGGTTGAGAAAGGGCCGCAGGCTATCCTGGAGGATACTAACGTAATTGTTACCCCGGTTGGGGCCGGCGATCAGCATATTGGGGTTGTAGCTGGGGGCGGAGACCATGGCCAGCACTTCGCCCGTGCTGGGTTCGATGGCGATGATGCTACCGATCTTGTTGACCATCAGCGTTTCTGCGTAGGCCTGGAGGTCGAGGTCGATGGTGGTGAGCAGATCGTAGCCGGATTCTGGGTCTACCTGGAGTGAGGCGTCCTGTACCTGGCCCACCTCGCGGCCCCGGTTATCGCGGTGCACGGTGCGGATGCCCTTTTTGCCCCGCAAGTAGGTTTCATACTGGCGTTCCAGGCCGCTTACGCCCAGGTAGTCACCGGAAGTATAATAGACGTTGTTGGAATCGAGTTGCTCGGGGCTGATCTCGCCCAGGTAACCCAGCAGGTGGGCGCCGTGCGCCGTGGGGTAGATGCGCGTGGAGCGTAGGCGTGGCAAAAAGCCGGGAAACTCGTGCAGGCTTTCCTGAAAAGCGGCGTACTGGCTGGGCGGAATATTATTGAGAAAAACAAAGGGCTTGACCTTGGAAAAACGGCGGCCCCAGGGCTTGGTGGTCGCCTGCTCGAAGTAGTCGGGCGTAATGTTGAGCAGGTTGCAAAACTTGAGGGTATCGAATTTGGCGGCCGATTGCTCGAATTCCCGGTAGAGCAAATCTAATTGGTAGACCGGCTGATTGACGGTCAGGTACTTGCCGTGGCGGTCCAGCATCACGCCACGCGAGGGGTACTCGGTCAGTTGCACCGTTCCCACCGACCCGGCAATGGAACGCATATTGCTATCCCAGACCTGGAGGGAAAAAGCCTTGAGGAGCAGTAGGAAAATACCGATCCCGAATACGATCTGGATGCTTCTGACCCGCGCCAGTTTGCTTTCCTCTACCATGGTGGATCAAGATTTGGGATTGAAAATAAATACCAGCGCGACGACAATCAGCCAGGATACGACAAAACTGAGGGCCGTCCGAATAAGAACGTCCACGATAAATAAGTGACTGAACGCCTGCACCATAAAGTAAAAAAATAGGTGGCCGACCAGGAGGGTAGCCGAATAACGCAGGAACCAGCCACTGCCCAGGTCTTCCTTTACCGGCGAGTCTTTCAGGTTATAGCCCTCCCGTGGTTCGTAGATCCGCAGGGCCAGCGGGCGGGCGAAACCCGTGAATGTAGCCGCTGCCGCGTGCAGGCCGGGAGTCTGATAAAAGTAATCCACGGCGGCACCGATTAAAAACCCCAGCACCACCACCAAACTGGCGGGCGTACGCAGTGGCAGCAGCATGATGAACAGCGGATAGACCAGCACGCCCAGCAGCGGTCGGTCGCCCCAGTTATAACCGATCTGTTGAAAAAGCAGCCATTGCGCCAACACCAGTAGGATGAATCGCAGCACATTATTGATCAGCGCGCCGTCAATCATTCTCCTCGCGGTTTAGTTGGTCCAGGTCTTCTTTCAACAGATCACGTACTACATAAACGTATTCGGTCCGTAGTGGATTTGCAATCAGTTCCACGTCAATATCCCAGGTGGCCCCACCCGCCTGACGTTGCGCGGTTTTCACGGTGCCTACTACGATACCGGCGGGGAAAATATTGGAAAAGCCCATCGTTTTCACCGTGTCGCCCACTTCCACGTTGGTATAGCGGGGCACGTCGCGTAGGGCGATGATGCGGGGGTCCGGCCCATCCCAAATCAGGGAACCGTAGGTTCCCAGGCGGGGAATGCCCGCGCTGATCCGGCTATCGCCGTGCAGCAGGGTCATCACCCGGGCGTGCCGGGCACTCATGGCGGTTACGATGCCCACGATGGTGTTTTCGGTGATCACCCCCTGGCCCTTTTCCACGCCGTGGATCTTGCCGCGGTTAATAACGAAGGTATTATTGGCCCCGAAGGGCGATTTATTCACCACCCGCCCCGGGAAAAAGGTAAATCGTTGGCGCAATTCCTCGTTTGCCAGGGTATCCACCCCGGCATTCGGCTCGCGGTAAACGGCGGCGGGCGAACGGGCCATCATGGCCGCTATGTCGTTACGCAACCGCTCGTTCTGCTCGTCCAGGTCCAGGTAATTGCGCACGGAGGTCATGCGCTCGTTCACATCGCTGGAGTACAGGCTATAGGTTTCCAGGGCAATCTCGCGCTGGGCGCTATTGTAATTAATGATGAAGTAAAAGCAGAGCAATTCCAGGCCCGCGAAGGTCAGCAGGCTGCCACCACGTATGAAAATGGATGCAAATTTGTTCATCCGGGTCTGCTATGTTTTTAAAGCGTGTCAGCGGAAAGGCCTTTCCCCGCCGGCCGCCGTTACAGGCTACCGCTGTCCAGTATCGCGCGGTAGCGGTACGTATCGTTTAGTGCCTTGCTGGTCCCTTTTACTACGGCCCGCAGCGGATCCTCGGCAATGTGCACGGGCAGTTTGGTCTTTTGGCTCAGGCGCTTGTCCAGGCCGCGCAGCAGCGCGCCGCCTCCGGTCAGGTACAGACCGGTGCTATAAATGTCGCTGGCCAATTCGGGCGGCGTGGTTTCCAGTGCCTTTAGCACGGCTTCCTCGATCGCGGTAACGCTCTCGTCGATGGCCTCGGCCACTTCCTGGTACGATACCTTGATCTGGCGCGGAATACCCGTCATCAGGTCGCGCCCGTTAACCGCAAAATCTTCGGGCGGATCGTCCAGCTCCGGCAGGGCGGAACCGACGTGGATCTTGATCTGCTCGGCCGAGCGTTCACCGATCAGGATATTGTGCTTGCGCTTCATGAACGACATGATGTCGCTCGTCATCTTGTCGCCGGCAATCCGGATACTCTGGTCGCAAACAATACCCGAAAGTGCGATCACCGCAATTTCGGTAGTACCGCCCCCGATGTCGATGATCATATTACCGATCGGTTCTTCCACATCCAGCCCGATACCCAAAGCGGCGGCCATCGGCTCGTAGATCAGGTAGGTTTCCTTGGAATTAACGTGGGCGGCCGACTCGAAAACGGCGCGCTTTTCCACCTCCGTAATGCCGGAAGGGATGCAGATGACCATTTTGAGGTGCGAAAACAGACGGCGGCGCTTGCCGATCATCTCGATCATGCCCTTCATCATGTGTTCGGCGGCCTTAAAATCGGCAATCACGCCGTCTTTCAGGGGCCGGATGGTGCGAATGTTATCGTGCGCTTTCTCGTGCATCTGCATCGCGCGCCGGCCGACCGCGATAGTGGCCTCGGTCTTCCGGTTGATGGCCACGATGGACGGCTCGTCGACCACGACCTTATTACCCTCGATCACGAGCGTATTGGCGGTACCCAGGTCAATGGCCAGTTCTTGTCGAAAAAAATTGAATAGCTTCATTCAGCCGCTAAGTGGTAGTGGTGGTGCCGTAAGAGTTTTGTCCCGGACGATTCGGTCGGTGCACCTCTCATTAAAGAAGAGATCGCGCCGACGTGGAAGAATCGGTCATTCGGACGGCAAAAGTCAAATCGTCCGGGAACCAGGGATGAGCAGCAAGCAACGCCGGAGCGTCAATTTAATGGCTACACGTTTGGCCCCGCAAAAAAACGAAAATTTACCCGTATTACCGCATTCTGGTTCGCCTAATCCTATCTCCCGTCGAAGTAATGATAAAGGAGTGGCAGAATCACGTCTTTCCTTATTTTCCCAAACTGTTTTGGGCGTGCCCCTGCCCCTAACCGGGACAGGGTCGGTCCCCTTCAGGCTCCCTGCCGGTCGGTGCTGCGCACTCCGGCAGCGGCCGGGCATTTGCCCGTTCGCTTACCGGCCCTTCCGGTCACCTCACGCAATTTATGTCACTATATTAGTTACACAAATGCCTTGTTTCATCTTTTTTGCTAAAAAATCAAACTATTTCTCTCATAAACTTGCCCATTAGCAACAATAGGTTTATATTTGTGGCGTAACAAAACAAAATATGTCACCAGTGTTTAGGAGCGGCAGGATACCGCCTCCCAGACCAACAAGCAGGATCAGTTATGGCAGATACTAGTAAAGAACAAAGCGCGAAGCTCAAGGCACTACAGGCCACCATCGACCGCCTGGACAAGACCTACGGCAAGGGCACCATCATGCGCATGGGCGACAGCAAGATCGTCGACGTAGAGTCCATCCCCTCCGGCTCCCTCGGCCTGGATATTGCGCTCGGCATCGGCGGTTTCCCCCGCGGCCGGGTCATCGAGATCTACGGTCCCGAATCATCGGGTAAGACGACGCTGGCTATCCACGCCATCGCCGAGTGCCAGAAACGGGGCGGTACCGCCGCCTTTATCGACGCCGAGCACGCCTTCGATCGTTTCTACGCCCGCAATCTTGGGGTAGATACCGATAACCTCCTCATTTCGCAGCCCGATAACGGCGAGCAGGCCCTGGAGATCACCGAGAACCTCATCCGTTCCGGTGCCATCGACATCATCGTCATCGACTCCGTTGCCGCCCTCGTGCCCCGCGCCGAGATCGAAGGCGAAATGGGTGACAGCAAGGTAGGTCTCCAGGCCCGCCTCATGTCGCAGGCCATGCGTAAGCTTACCGGCTCCATCGGCAAGACGGGCTGCTGCTGCATCTTCATCAACCAGCTCCGCGAGAAAATCGGCGTCATGTTCGGTAACCCCGAAACGACTACCGGTGGTAACGCCCTCAAATTCTACGCTTCCATCCGCCTCGACATTCGCCGCAGCGGTGCCGCCATCAAGGATAAGGAAGGAAATGTGGTCGGTAACCACGTGAAGGTCAAAGTAGCTAAGAACAAACTGGCCGCCCCTTTCCGCATCGCCGAGTTCGACATCATGTACGGTGAGGGCATTTCCAAATCCGGCGAGATCGTCGACCTGGGTGTAGACACCGATATCATCGGCAAGAGCGGTGCCTGGTACAGCTACGACGAGGCCAAAATCGCCCAGGGCCGTGAGTCCGCCAAGATATTCATGATGGACAACCCCGAAGTAGCCGACGAGATCGAAGCCAAGATCAAGCGCAAGATCGCCGGTACTGATGAAGACGACGCAGTCGCATCGGCCAAGAAGAATGGCAAGGGTACGGCCGCCGATGTCGAGGCCGTTGCTCAGGAAGACTAGTCGGGGTGTTAAAAACCCTTCGGCTTTAAGATTTGCCTGTTGACTCAGGTGGCAACGCGCTCTCCCCTTTCGGGGAGGGCGCTTTTGCTTTGGCGGATATGTCGCGTGCTATTTTGGCATTTACCATTCGTTAACGTCAGCTGACCTGCTACTGACCTCGATGCCGTACTTCTCTCCGTTCCGGGCAGAAGTTATATCTTGCTGATGCTTTCATTTTTTTTACTTGAAAACCACGCTACCATGCGGTACCCCATCGTACTCGCCTGCACGATCAGTTTATTGGCCGGCCTATTTAGCTGCGTCGAGCCGGTCCGGCCGGAATTTAATTACCGTGACGGCTTCATTTTCGTCGATGGCGAAGTGTCGAACTTGCCGGGCCGGAGCCGCCTCAGCCTCCAACAGGCTGCCCTGCGGTTAGGAACGTATCGCCTGCTGCCCTACCGTGCTGCTTCCGTACAGACTATTGATGGAGATGGAATGACTATTGACTGGCAACCCGTGGAAAACACCGACCGCTATGCCCCGGCCGAAGATTTCGTCGGTCAGGCCGGCCAAACCTACTTCTTGCGTATCGTCACCACCGATGGCGACATCATTGAGTCCGATCCGGAACAACTCGCGGCGGCCGTGCCGATCGACAACTTTCGGATCGAATTTAAGCAGGAAACCTACTACAGCGACCAACTCATTCGCTTCGTCCCGGCTTTCACGCTGTTAGTTGATTTTCGCGACCCCGCCGGTGAACGGAATTTCTACCGATTCCGGCACCGTAGCTGGGAAATGCTCGATGTCTGTCTCCGCTGCTCGCCCGGCCGCGCCGACCCCGTTACCGGCGAGTGTATTCCCAGTCCCTTCCCCACCGGTAGGCCATACTTTGACTACCCCTGCCGAGAAAACTGCTGGGAACAATCGTTCAGTGAGGTGGTAAATATTTTCTCCGATGAGTTCACCAATGGAAATCCCATCAAAGCTTACAATGCCGGACGGCTGGATTTTGACCGTTACGGAGGCCAACTGGTTATTGTGGAGCAGCAAGTAATTACCGAGCGCGCCTTCGCTTACTCCGAGGTCATTCGGCGTAGCACGACCGGGAGCGGAGGCTTGAATGCCGCCCTCCCCGCCACGCTGGACGGTAACGTGAATCTGGTCTCCGAAGAACTTTTACCGGTACTGGGTTATTTCGGCTCATCAGCAAGCTCGGAAGAACGGGTATACATTAATCGCGATACCGTCCCCGGTTCGCCGCTACCATTTTTGATGACCATCTACGACGTTCCTCCTCCCCCAGGTGCACTTTATTCCCACCCCTGTGAGGGCGAAAATCGGTCGACGGTCCGCCCCCTCGGCTGGCCGGAATAATCAGGACGTACATCACTCGCGCTATCGAAAACCTACTATGCTTAGATTCATCCTCCTCGCTGCAATGATAGTCAGTTGCGCAACCATGAATTGGTTAACGGCCCAGCAGGACTTTCTGCTCCAGGTGTACGTCGTAGACGCCGGCACGAACGAGCCGCTGTCTTTCGTCAACATTCAACTCGAGCCGGGTAGCCAGGGCGGTACTACTGACGAGCGGGGGAAAGTTTCCTTCCGTTTACCCAGCGCACGAGTCACGGTACGGGCCAGCTTCGTGGGCTACGAGCAGATCGATCGGACCATTCTGATTAACCGAAACATCAACCTGGACCTACTCCTCGTCCCTGCCGGAGAGAACCTGTCTACCGTTGTGGTGACGGACCGTGATCAGCGAGAGTTGATCGAAAAACCGGTTATGGGCGTCGAGCGCCTTAGTGCTAACGACATCGCATCCATCCCCATGATCCTGGGGGAAGCCGACGTACTACGTGGCCTGCAACTACGTAGCGGGGTCAACTCCGCCGGTGAGGCCAGCAACGGCATCAGCGTACGCGGAGGTACCATCGACCAGAACCTGACCCTACTGGATGGGGCACCCATTTTCACGCCCACCCACCTGTTCGGACTCTTTTCCGTTTTCACGCCGGACGCGCTGGGTTCCGTTGATCTCTACCGCTCCAATGTTCCGGCGCGATTCGGTGGGCGCACGGCGTCCATTATCGACGTGCGCAGCCGGGTGCCATCCGCCGACAACTTTCGGATGCAGGGCGGGATCGGTCTCGTTTCCAGCCACCTTGCCATCGAGACGCCGCTAACTACCAACCGCAAGCTTAAACTGCTCGCCGCCGGCCGGGTAGGCTTTAATGACTTCCTTTTTGATCTGACCCGCAAATTAAAGAATACCGAGAGCCGCTTTGCTGACGGCACCCTTAAATTACGCTATTCCCCCAGCACCACCAGTTTTTTCACGCTGTCGGGTTTTGCCAGTTATGATTTCTACCAGATCGACCTGCTCAATAATTTCAATAATGTGACCAGTTCCGTTAATCAGTACCGCTACGCGACGGTGAACGGCGGCCTGGATTGGGTCAAGTTGATTGACGACAAGACGACTTGGCAAACCAGTCTCATCAGCAGCACCTACCGGCCCGACCTGATCTTTCCGGAAGACGGTAGCGATGCGGAGGTAACCTTCAGTTCCCAAGTGCGGCTGTTCAAATTCACCTCGGAGCTTTCGCGGCAGCGGGGAGCTCACGCGTTTAGCGGCGGCATCCAGGCCGAGCGTTACCGCATCCGGCCGGGAGAACTGGACCCCGATGGTTCGGAAAGCATCAATGCTACCATTTTACCGGAAGAACAGGGAGTGGAGGCCGCCCTGTTTTTAGAAGACATCTGGCAAGTGACGGATAAGTTAGCTGTCTCGGCCGGCCTGCGCTACAGCCGCTACGCGCAACTGGGGCCGGGCGAGGAACGCCGCTACCGGCCGGGGCCGGAGATCACCCCTAGTCAACTGGAAGGGGCGGAGGAATTTTCGGGCAGCGAGGTCATGGAAAGCTACGGGGGATTCGAGCCGCGCCTGGGAATCAACTACCAAGTAGGCGAAAACAATAGTATCAAAGCTGCCTGGGCGGTATCCCGGCAGTACCTGCAAAACATCTATAATGCTACAACTCCCCTGCCTACCAGCCGCTGGAAAGTATCGGATGCCTTCATCGGGCCGCAACGGGCAAACTTATTCTCACTGGGCCTATACCGTGTAGCCAAAGAGGGCACCTACCTACTAAGTGTGGAAGGCTACTTCCGCAAGACCGATAATATTCTAGAATACAAACCCGGTGCCGATTTTTTCCTCGAACCGCTGGTGGAAACCCAACTCATCCAGGGAACCGCTGAAGCGTGGGGGCTGGAACTAACCGCTGAGAAAACCGCCGGCCGCCTGACCGGGCAAGCCAATTACACCTACGCCCGCACCTTTAACCGGGTGGCGGGTCCCACTTTTTCTACCACCATTAATGACGGCAACCGTTATGCCGGCTATTTTGATCAGCCGCATACGTTCAACATCAACCTGGTGCTGGATAAGGGCAGGGTGCACGAATTGGGCTTCAACTTCGTGGTGCAGAGCAACCGGCCCTATACGGTACCCAACGGTTTTCTTGAATTGAATGGCCTGTCGGTTCCGCTATTCCTGGAGCGAAACAATGCCCGCCTGCCGGTCTACCACCGTCTTGATTTTAGCTGGACCATCCATAATTTTAAGCGGGAAAAACGCCGCTGGACCGGCGACTGGGTGGTAACCATTTTTAATGTCTACGGTCGGGATAACGCTTTTAACATTTACTTCGCGCCTAAAGATAACAGCCGCCCGATCGCGCTATTCAGCCGCAGCCCGCTGGGTAGCTACAAATTAAGCATCTTCGCCGCACCGGTTTTCTCGCTGGGCTACAAATTCAAATTCGAGTAGGCTGTCGCTGACAGGATAAGCCGGTCGGTTACCCGCGTGAGGGGCCTGGACGGGCGCGACGCAGGAGCGAGTGCGCAGCACCGACCGCCAGGGAGCCGGGAAGGACCCGACCCGGCCGCCAGGCCAGGGTCACGCCCAAAAAATCCATCAACCCATCACGTCAATCACCGCCTCCGGAGTGAGCACGAATACCCGATCGCCCGCCCGCACGGTGAGGTAAGCGCAGCCCGTGAACTCGCCGAAAGCGGGGAGAACACCCTGCCGCCCGCCGAAATAAAAGCAGGGCAGCCGCATGGTTTCCCCGCCGCCGCCCGCCAGGTGCACGCCGGGATGCAGGTGCCCGCAGAGGTTGTAGAGGTGGGCTGGAACGGTGCCTTCTTCCTGGGGGTGGTGCGTGAATCGGAAGGGGCCGAGGTCGTAGATTTCGGGCAGCAGTATCAGGCCCGAACGTTGGTAATCGTGGTCCGCGAGGATGTCGTGGTTGCCCGGCACCAACTCAAAACTAACGGCGGGGTAGGCGGCGATGAGTGCAATGAAATCATCCCAGACGTGGTTATAATCGCTGTGGAACAGGTCGCCCAGCAGCAGTACGCGCTCGGGTTTAGTGAGCCTGAGCAATTGGTGCAGGCGGTCGAAATTCCCCCGCTCGACGGCCGGAGGTACGGCAATCCCCGCGCTGCGAAAATGCGCGCCCTTGCCCAGGTGCAAATCGGCGAGGAGCAGGATATTACGGTCCGTCCAGTGGATGGCGCGGGAGGGATAGAGGCGGAACCGTTGGCCGCACAGGATAAACTCTTCGATGACGCGGGCTTGACGGGCACGGGCGGCCCGGACGTAAATAAATTTCCGTAAATTGTCGTTTACACGGTTCAATAACGCTCTACCATAAAATCGGCTGCCATTCCATGAAAATCTTTTCGCTCACGCTCCTGTCCTGCCTGTTCCTCCCGCTCGTTTCCCCCACCCAATCTGTCGGCTACCGCTTCGACCGGCCGGAACTGGTCACGCTCCTCCCGGACGACCTGCGCGAAATCAGCGGCCTGGGCATGAGCAGCGACGGAAAATCCCTGGTGGCGGTGCAAGACGAGGACGGCCTCATTTATCGCCTCGACCCGCAGACGGGTGAGGTGTTGGCGCGAATTCCGTTCTGGAAGGACGGCGACTACGAAGGGATCGAATACGTAAACGACGACGTTTGGGTAGTGAAAAGTAGCGGCACCCTTTACCAGATCACTGACTTGGGCAAGACTAGTCAGGAGACCATTAAGCACGGCAGCTTCCTGGACGAGGACAACGACGTAGAAGGTCTGGCCTACGACCGCTTGCACCAACGCCTGCTGGTCATCTGCAAGGCCGACGGCGGCCCCGGCTACAAAAAAGACCTGGAACGCTGCATCTTCGCCTTCGATCTGCGCACCAAAACCTGGGACGAGAAGGCCGTCTACCTGGTTCACCGCGACCAGATTCAGCGCTACCTTAAAACCTGCCCGCCCAGTCAGGGCTACGATAAACTATGCAGCTTCTTTAACGAACAGGACGACTACGAACTCAGCCCCTCGGCCGTGGCCATCCATCCACTAACCGGCGACGTGTACACCACCAGCTCGGTAGGGAAACTGCTGGTCATCATGAAGCCCGACGGCAGCATCCGTCACATCGAGCGGCTCGATAAAGAGTTCTTCCCCCAGCCCGAAGGACTCGCCTTTGCGCCCGACGGTACGCTCTATATCTCCAGCGAGGGAAAGAAAGACGGGCGGGGCTGTCTTTTACGCCTCCCCTACCAACCTTCCATGAAGTAAACGGGTTAATTTTGCGCCCTGATTGTCCTCACTCGCGCCCGCTGATGCGGACAATGGGCATTACTGACGTTAATTAAAACCACGTGGCCCGGCCACCCCCACTTATGAGCATCGTAGAACTTAAAGTCCCCGTCATCGGCGAATCCGTTACCGAAGTTACCCTTTCCCAGTGGCTTAAAGAGGAGGGCGAATACGTGGAAATGGACGAACCGATCGCGGAGTTCGAATCCGATAAGGCGACCCTGGAATTCCCCGCCGAGGTGGCCGGGGTGCTGACCTACGTGGCGACGGAGGGAGATGACCTGGAGATCGGTGCCCTGGTGGCAACCATTGATACCAGTGTCGCCGCGCCCGCGAGTGGCGGTGATAAAAAGACCGAACCCCAGGCCGCGCCGGCTGAAGCGAAAAAGGAAAGCCCGGCCCCCGTGGCCGAGCCGGTTCCCCAGCCCGCCCCCCAGCCTTCCGGCGATACCTACGCGAAAGGAACGCCCTCGCCGGCCGCCGCCAAGATTTTGCGCGAGGGCCGGGTTGCCGCCGATTCGGTGAACGGTACGGGCCGCGATGGCCGCGTGACGAAAGAGGATGCCCGGCAGGCCGTGGCTAATAAGCCAGCCCAGCCGGCCGCGCCGGCCGCGAAGAAGGAAGCCCCGGCCGCGCCGCGTGCCGCCTTCAGCCGCGAGGAACGCAGCGAGAAAATGTCGCGGATGCGCCGCACCATCGCCAGCCGCCTCGTCAAGGCCAAGAACGAGACGGCCATGCTGACCACCTTCAACGAGGTGGACCTGCACGAAGTAATGCAACTGCGCAAGCGCGTGCAGGAGCGTTTCGTGGCCAAGCACGAGGTCAAACTCGGCTTCATGTCGCTGTTCGCCAAGGCCTGCGCGCAGGTGTTGATGGAAATGCCCGACGTGAACGCCTCCATTTCGGAAGATCAAAAGGAGCTGCACTACCACGATTACGTCGACATCAGTTTCGCCATCTCCACGCCCACGGGCCTGGTGGTGCCGCCGGTGCACAACGTGGAAAGCCTCTCGTTTGCCGACATCGAAAAGGAGATCAAGACCCTGGCCGGCAAGGCCCGCAATGGCAAGCTGACCATCGAGGAAATGCAGGGCGGTACCTTCACCATCACCAACGGCGGCGTGTTCGGCTCCATGCTCTCCACGCCCATCATCAACGAGCCGCAGTCGGCTATCCTCGGTATGCACAATATCATCGAGCGGCCCGTAGCCATTAACGGTCAGGTAGTTATCCGCCCCATGATGTACCTCGCCCTCAGCTACGACCACCGTGTTATCGACGGCAGCACCTCAGTTACCTTTCTGGTGAAGGTGAAGGAACTGCTCGAAGATCCTACCTTCTTACTGATGGGTTTGTAGTAGATTCTTACTTTTATAGGGGGCCATCCCCGCGCCCTGCCGCCTCTGGGCGGCAGGGCGCGGGGTCGCTGCGTCCGGGGCTCGCTGTCCGCTCGGCCGGCTGCCGGTGTCGCCGTCTGGGCCTGATCGGCCCACCCCCTCCCATCGCTTGTCCAGTTGCTCCGCCCGCCATGAAAGAAGTAGAAATCACCATTTCCCCCGCCCGCCTGGATGACGAGGCGCAGGTACGCAAACTGGCCATCCGCGCCGCCAAGGTCAGCCCGGATACCGTGGGCGAAGTGCGGGTGATCCGCCGCAGCATCGACGCACGGGCCAAAACCCCCGTCTTCCGCCTCCGCGTGGAGGTATATCCTCTCACCGGCCCGCCGGCCGTGGAATCCCCGCTGGTAGCCGCCCTCCAGGATGTGAGCGACCGGCCCGAGGTGCTGATCGTCGGTGCCGGCCCGGCGGGGATGTTCGCCGCCCTGGAATTGATCGAACTCGGCTACCGGCCCATTATCCTGGAGCGGGGAAAAGACGTGCAGGCCCGCCGCCGCGACCTGAAGGCAATCCAACAGGACGGCACCGTGGACCCCCACTCCAATTACTGTTTCGGCGAGGGCGGGGCGGGCACTTATTCTGACGGCAAACTGTATACCCGCTCCCACAAGCGCGGTAATATCAGCAAGGCCCTGCAGCTGCTGGTGGAACACGGTGCGCAGTCGGATATCCTGATCGACGCCCATCCGCACATCGGCTCCAATAAATTGCCCAAAGTGGTGGCGGCAATGCGCGAGAGTATTCTGGCATGCGGCGGCGAGATTCGCTTCGGGCATTACGTCATTGATTTAATCCTGCACGGCGGAAAACTGGTGGGCCTACGGGTAATGACTCCTGCGGGAGAGCGGGAAGTGCGGGCGGCCGCTACCATTCTGGCCACTGGGCACTCGGCGCGCGACGTGTATTACCTATTGCACCGGCACCAACTGCGGCTGGAAGCTAAACCTTTTGCCCTGGGCGTCCGCATCGAACACCCCCAGCCGCTGATCGACCAGATCCAGTACCGCCAGCGGGAGCGGGACCCTAACCTGCCGGCTAGTAGTTATAAACTGGTGACGCAGGTAGCGGGGCGGGGCGTTTTTTCCTTCTGTATGTGCCCCGGCGGGCTGGTGGTCCCGGCCGCGACTTCTCCCGGCGAGTTGGTGGTGAACGGCATGAGCCTGAGCCGGCGGGATAGCCCCTACGCCAACTCGGGTACGGTAGTGGCCGTGGAGCTGGAAGACCTGGACAATTTTCGCCGTGAGCGGGAAAGCCAGGGGTTCCCCCCCGGTCCGGCGGTCTTCACCGGCCTCGATTTTCAGGCGGCCGTGGAGCAACGGATGTTCGCCGCCGGAGATGGTAGCCAGCAGGCCCCCGCCCAGCGGCTAACGGACTACGTGAGCGGAAAGCTTTCCGCCGACCTGCCGAATACTTCCTACATCCCCGGTATTTTTCCCGCCCAGATCGGCGACCTGCTACCCCCGAAAATTAACGAGCGCCTGCGCCACGCCATCCGGGATTTCGGGGAGAAGATGAATGGTTATTACACCGCCGAGGCCAACGTGATCGGGGTGGAGAGCCGCACCAGCAGCCCCGTGCGCATCCCCCGCGACCGGGAGACCTACCAGCACCCGGATGCGGAGGCCTTATTCCCTTGCGGGGAAGGAGCCGGCTTTGCGGGCGGCATTATTTCAGCGGCCCTGGACGGTCAGAACGTGGCGCGGGGCGTAGCGACGTACCTGGATAAGATCGGGTAACGATTTTATCTGAGATCGCTTCCGAGGGGACGTAAAAAAGCCCCTTCCTGGCCAAATGCCGGAAGAGGCCATCCCAAAAACCGATTTAAGTATAAAACTTGTAAAACGGTTTCTGAAGAATCACATACAATCCAATCGCCTTAAAAACTAAGTCGTGTACGGGAATGATAACGCAAGGTTACGTAACGTCAGAAAAATCTGATGTTAAGACCTCGTGTCCTGAGAAGACCCGATAATTTTGTGTTGTTTTTTTGGTACGTAGCTCAAGTGAATGCTACGAATCGCTACCGGGATGACGGTGCGAAGGGATGCTCCTATATGAAAGGAACGGGCTGACTTATGTAAACTCTCTTGGTGGTAGTAAGGCTACCTTAACCGTGCTCTTATATTGATAAATCAAAGATACGTAATTTTCTTAATCCTCCAAACATCGACAAAGAAAAAAAGCCCCGACTTGCGCCGGGGCCTGGAAGCCGTTCTCCCCTTCGTGAAAGAGACCGGCAACGCTTGAACACTAAAAAAACTCGCTTAATCGATCAGGGAGGTGAACGCCCTGTAGTAGTTTGTGCCGGGATTGCCGGCTAATGTTGGTGTGGCGACAGTGTTCGGACTTACTTATGCAAGCACCGTGCCAGACTGAAGGAAGGCGGGTAGAGAGCAACGGGGAGGCCGCGCTGCGTGAGGTGCCTGGAAGGGCCGGCGTTTAGCCGGAGACCAGGAGCGGAGCGGAGGGGCCGAGCGGACAGCGAGCCGGGAAGGGACCGACCCGACCGTAGGGAGGGACACGCCCAAATAATTCCTTAGCAATTATTACCTTACCGTAGTTGCCGAATCTGGTTCTGGCTTCGCTGTTCGATGGCCTTGTTCTTCTTGCGCTCCTTCATATCCCGTGGGTCGAGGGTAAAGGCGATGGTCAATTCGTGGGCACCGGAACTGTAGCTCTGAAAACGTGCGAACGAAAGATCAAAACTGTAGTAGAATTCGAAGGCATCCAGGTTGGTGCCGAGCAGTAGGCCCAGTCCACCCAATGAACGGTAGGAAAGGCCGGTGATCAGTTTATCTTCCAGAAAACCGGCCTGGAGGTTGAGGTCGATCATGGAGGGTGCCCCCTTCACGTCACGGAAGAGAATGGACGGCGTCAGGTTAACCTTCAGGTTTTCGATCCGAAACTCATGGCCCAGCAGTAGAGTGTACTGGAGGGGCGTGGAAGTATCGGTGCCGGAAATATTTTCCAACCGGTTGGATACCAGGTTGTTGATCGTAACCCCACCAAATGTATTTTGACGAAACCGGCCGTAGATGCCGACACCCGCGTCGAAGGAATTCATGCCATTGATGGCCTCCATCAACAGCACGTCACCGGGCTGCGTGAGTGGGTCGTTCAGTACACTACCGTCGATTGTCAGGCGTTCGAGGGAAGTATAGAACCCAAAAGCTACCTGGAAGGAAGGCTGTTTGAGGTATTCCTGACCGAACTTGAAGCGAAACGAAAAATCGAGTTGCCCCTTCAGGCGATTCTGCTGGGCGGCGGATTCGGAAATGATGCCGGCCGACAGACCGAAAGAGTTACCTAGTCCGGCGGATGCGCGGCCGGCCACCGTGAGTGGTGCATCAGCGAAGCCGGCCCAGCTGGCGCGGGTATTGAGCTGTGCCCGGTAAAGGCCGTCGAAACCGGCAGCGGCGGGATTAACGAGTACGTGATTGAGAATGTAGTGATTAAAGATCGCCTCGTCCTGAGCGGATAGGCCGGCAACCAGCACGAAGCCGGCTAGCAGTAGTAGAATTTTTTTCACGATGGGACTATTGTTGTTGATGGGAAAAATGATAAAAGGCCCCTCGGTAGGCCCTACGGCTTACCGAGGGGTATAAAACTATTCACGCACGATGGTAAGCGAACCGCGCTTTTGCTGGCGTTCGCCGAGCATATTAGCATAGTCGATCACATAGTAATAGGGGCCTGCGGGCAGTTCGGTGCCCTCGTTGGTGCGGCCGATGAAACAGTTGAGGCCGCCACCCTCACTACAATCGTAGCCCTGGGCGGAGTAAACAAGTTGCCCCCAGCGGTTGAAAATCTCGATCGTATTGTCCGATAGCTCAGGGCCGTCGGCGCAGAAAAGGATAAATGCCTCGTTGAGGCCATCACCGTTGGGGGTAATTACCCGACGTTCGGAGAGGCAGGGGAAGCGGCGATCGCGGACCGTGGCCGTAACGATCTGCGATTGACAGCCATTGGCGTCGAAAACTTCTACGGAATATTCGCCCGGATCAAGACCACCTGCCACGGGTCCGTTTACACCGGTCACATTGGTCCAGCGATAAGTGTAAGGTGGGTTTCCGCCGATGGTGATCAACGAGATGGAACCATTGTTATCTTCCGTGGCGTCAGTGGCCGTAGCCGTAACCAGCAATTGATCGGGTTCGTTAACGCTGAAAACTTCTTGCACGAAACAGCCGTTAGCATCGGATACTTCGATCATGTATTCCCCAGCCGCCAGAAAACTGATACGGGGTGACGTACGGCCATCGCTCCAGGTATAGGAGTAAGGGCTGACACCACCGATGGCCTGTGTGCTAATGGCACCGTTTAGCTCTCCTTCACAGCTTACTCCGGTAATCTCCTCATTCAGCGTGAGGGGGGCGGGTGCTGTTAGACTGAGGGTGCGAGACTGGATGCAACCTGCTTCGCTGGTTACGTTCAGGGTGTAAGAACCGGCTGCGGCATTGCTCAATATTGCTGCGTTACCCACAACATTTCCGTTCAGTACCCACTCGTAGGTATACGTTCCCTGACCGCTAACTTGTGATTCAAGCGTACCGTCGGCAGCTCCCTGGCAACTAACGCCAAAGTTATTAAAGGGGGTACGGGCCGAAGCGGAGATACTAAAGCCGATGTTAGCCTGCACCGTGTGCGTGCGCGATACGCTGGCACCCGTGGCATCCGTAATGACGACTACATAAGCGCCGGTGGTTAGGCCGCTGATGTCTTTGGTCGTTGCCAGCACCTCGGCGAAGCCCTGGCGGCGCCAGACGTAGCTGTAAGGAGCCGTACCGCCGCTAACGATCTGCGTGATCGTGCCACTGGCGTCCGAGGGGCATTCGACGTTGGTAGTAATCGCTGATTCGGAAAGCATTCCTACAGCAATATCAGCCGTGGAAACCTGGCAACCGTTAGCATCCGTAACGGTGGCCGAATAGTTACCGGCACAGAGGCCGGTCAGCATCGTTCCACTTGTCATTACATTCCAATTGACGGTATAAGGAGACGTGCCGCCGCTTAAAGAGATAGTGATGCTGCCCGTACAAGCACTGTCCTCCGTATCGTTGATGACCGAGGTACTCGCTACTGTGATGGCCGGGGCGGCGTTGATCGTCGCCATTACCGAAGCTGTGGGGCTACCCTGACCATCGGTGACGTTGAACGTGTAAATGCCGGCCGGCAGGTTAGTAATGTTAAGCACGCTGCTCATGGAAGTGGCCGTGAAACCACTCGGTACGGACGTAACCGTATAGGGCGGCACGCCGCCGCCGATAGTGATGGTAGCGGAGCCGTCGTTCGAGTCATTACAAATAGTGGGGTTAACCGAAAGGCTAACAATGCTGAGTGCCTGCGCGGAGACATCGAAGCACTGATTGGCCGTACAGCCCAGTGCATCGGTAACGGTCACGCAGTAATTACCCACGGCCAGTCCGCTAATGTCTTGCGTGGTAGCGCCGGTCGACCAGGCGTAGGTATAGCCGGATACCCCTCCACTTACGCTAATGTCGATGGCACCGTTAGTACCCGTTGTGGAACTGGTGAGCGTGAAATTAAGATTGATGGGAGTAGATTCGGGCAACGTAATGTCAAGCGTTACGCTGTTGCCATCGCCGTCGCTAACTACCACCCGATACATGCCGGCGGGCAAGCCGCTGACATCTTGCTGCACGCTAATCACCGTTGCGGCCGCATTGGTCCAGGTATAATTGTAATTGCCATCGCCTCCCGTTACCGTCAGGTCGATCGCTCCGTTACCTTGACCGGCGCAGGGCGGGGTAATATCAAATTCAACCCGCAGGTCGCGTTCCACCGCAAAGCACTGCTGGCGCGTACAGCCGCGGCTATCCGTTACCGTTACGCAGTAAGTGCCGGGCTGACTGAGTCCACCCAGGTCCTGGGTCGTGTTGCTGTAACCGGCCGGCCCACTCCACAAATAGGTATAAGAAGGTGTACCGCCAGTGACGGTTACGTTGATCATGCCGGGATTAGCACCGATATTGACAACCCCACCAGTAATGTTGATGGGATTCGGCTGCGAAACGCCGATGTTCGGGAAGTTACGCTGGCAACCGTTCGCATCCGTAATGGTAACGCTGTAGCTGCCCGGTCCCAGGTTTGTTTGGGTGAGCTGACCGTCGGTCAGGGGGCTACTCCAGTCGATTACGTAGGGGGTTACGCCGCCGCTAGCCGTCAGCGTAATGGAACCGTTGGCCGAACCATTGCACGTAATACCGGTAACCATGGGGTTACTTACGATAAAGACAGGCGGGTTGGTTAGTGTGTAAGATTCGCTGGTTTGCTGACCGGTATTGTTATTCGTCACGGTCACACCGTAGGTTCCCGCCGACAAGTTATTCGCCGTTGGGCCGGAGCTTACGTTGCCACTCCAGGCGTAAGATACCGAAGATGCGCTATTTACGTTCAGAGCAATGGAGCCATTATTATCGCCGTTACAGGTCGGATTTTTAAGGGTTGCCGTAAAAGTTGGGGAACCGGTACCGTTAACGGTGCCGCTGAAAACATCTACGGGCAACTGGTTACCCGCTACATCCGATGCTTCGATCACGATGGGGTTACTGGTGATAGAGACACTGTTTGGATTCGTATTATTAATGGTAAAGCAGAGGGTAAAAAATACCGCTCCGTCCGCCAAGGTCTCGCCATCGGCGTTGGGATCCGCCCAGATAAAGCGAATCACTCCCGGGGCACTGTTGTTGAAGTTCTGGGTCGTTACCGGACCGAAGGCAAAGTTGTTTGCTTGCACGAATGTAAGACCGGCCTGAGGATAATTGATACTAAATTGCACGGAGTTCACCGCTGTGAAATTGAACACTTGCACGTCCAGACAAACTTGATCACCAACGCCGCCGCTTCCAGCTGAAATTACGAAGGAAAGTTCGTCGTAGTTCGGACCACCCATACCGCCGGCGTTGATCATCCCGGAATTCGTTACCACAGGCAATTGCATCCCAGCCACATTAGATGCCTCGATAGCAATGGGAATACCGGTAATACCAATCGTGGTTTCCGCCGTATTCGTAATAGTGAAGCAAATCTGGAACAAGGTCGCTCCATTCGGCAAACTCTCGCCATCCGCATTTGGATCCGACCAAATAAACCGGGACTGGCCCGGCGCACTGGTGTTAAAGTTTTGTGTCGTAACGGGTCCAAACGCGAAGTTCTGAAATGATTGAAACTGCAAAACTGAAGGGTCGTAGTTAATCGAGAACTGTAGTGAGTTTATATCGGTAAAATTATCCACCGTTACATCCAAACAGATAACATCGCCTATCCCACCCGAACCAGGCCCGATCGACACCGTGAGGTCAGTGGATCCTCCACCAGATCCGACGCCGGTAAAAATACCATTACCCGAAGTGACGTTAACCGTTCCGCCGGTAGCATTAGTTGCTCCAATCGTTACGGGGGTATTGGTTACAGAAATCGTCGATGTGCCGCCATTGACTACGGTAAAACAAATCTCGAACAGCGTCGTACCGCCAGTGAGGGTTTCGCCCCCCGTTCCCGGTTTGGTCCAGTTAAAGCTAGCCTGGCCGCGCCGTTATTCGTAAACGTAGGAGCCGATACCGTACCTAGCGCAAAACTCTGGAACGATTGAAATTGCAAGCGACTCACGTCGTAGTTGAGGGAAAACTTCAGTGAACGGACATTTGTGAAATTCGTCACCGTAACCGGTACGCAAACCACGTCACCGACGTTACCGGTTGCATTCAACACGTTTACCATCAGGTTCGCGCCGCCGCCACCGCTGCCTGAGGTGCTGAACACTCCGTTATTCGTATCTACCGTTAACAAATTACCCGGTACGTCCGAAGCTTCAATTGAAACGGGAATTCCCGTAATTGAAATTGTTGAATTACCCGTCGCGATTACCGTAAAACAAATCTCGAATAGGGTGCTTCCATTTGCTAGTGTCTCGCCATCCGCGTTCGGGTCCGACCAAATGAAGCGGGATTGGCCCGGTGCACTGGTGTTGAAGTTCTGCGTGGTCACCGGCCCGAAGGCGAAATTCATAAATGATTGAAACTGTAGTCGGCTTGAGTTGTAATTAATCGAAAATTGCAAGGAATTAATGTTAGTGAAATTATCTACCGTTACGGGTACACAGACGACACTACCTACACTGCCGGTTCCATTCTCAATCGTAATTGTCAAATTGGTGCCGCCGCCACCGCCACCTGAACTGGAGAAAATACCATCATTGGTATCCACCGTCAACAAGTTACCGGGCACATCCGAAGCTTCAATTGATACGGGGCTGCCCGTTATCGATACCGTCGAGCTACCGCCCGCGATCACGGTAAAGCAAATCTCAAACAGCGTGGCCCCACTTGCCAGCGTCTCGCCATCGGCATTAGGGTCCGACCAGATAAAGCGGCTCTGACCCGGTGCACTGGTGTTGAAGTTCTGCGTGGTCACCGGCCCGAAGGCGAAGTTCATGAATGACTGGAATTGGAGCCGGCTCGCGTCGTAATTGATCGAGAATTGTAGCGAATTGATGCCCGTGAAATTATCTACCGTCACGGGCACACAAACCACGCTGCCGACACTACCCGTCGCATCGGCAATCGTAACGGTCAGGTTAGTACTGCCACCGCCGCCGCCGCCGCCAGATCCCGAACCGGTAAAAACGCCGTTATTAGTTGTTACAGTCAAAAGGTTACCCGGCACGTCAGAGGCCTCAATGGCTACGGGGCTGCCCGTTAACGCTACCGTGGAAGTACCGCCCGAGATTACGGTAAAGCAAATCTCAAATAGCGTAGCCCCACTAGCCAGCGTCTCACCATCGGCATTAGGGTCCGACCAGATAAAGCGGCTCTGACCCGGCGCACTGGTGTTGAAGTTCTGCGTGGTCACCGGCCCGAAGGCGAAGTTCATGAATGACTGGAATTGGAGCCGGCTCGCGTCGTAATTGATCGAGAATTGTAGCGAATTGATGCCCGTGAAATTATCTACCGTCACGGGCACACAAACCACGCTGCCGACACTACCCGTCGCATCGGCAATCGTAACGGTCAGGTTAGTACTGCCACCGCCGCCGCCGCCGCCAGATCCCGAACCGGTAAAAACACCGTTATTAGTTGTTACAGTCAAAAGGTTACCCGGCACGTCAGAGGCCTCAATGGCTACGGGGCTGCCCGTTAACGCTACCGTGGAAGTACCGCCCGAGATTACGGTAAAGCAAATCTCAAATAGCGTAGCCCCACTAGCCAGCGTCTCACCATCGGCATTAGGGTCCGACCAGATAAAGCGGCTCTGACCCGGCGCACTGGTGTTGAAGTTCTGCGTGGTCACCGGCCCGAAGGCGAAGTTCATGAATGACTGGAATTGGAGCCGGCTCGCGTTGTAGTTGATCGAAAACTGAAGCGAATTGACGCCCGTGAAGTTATTAACCGTTACCGGCACACAAACTACATCACCGACATTGCCCGTAGCATTGGCAATCGTAACGGTCAGGTTGGTACTGCCACCGCCGCCGCCGCCAGATCCCGAACCGGTAAAAACGCCGTTATTAGTTGTTACAGTCAAAAGGTTACCCGGCACGTCAGAGGCCTCAATGGCTACGGGGCTGCCCGTTAACGATACCGTAGAAGTACCGCCTGAGATTACGGTAAAGCAAATCTCAAATAGCGTAGCCCCACTAGCCAGCGTCTCACCATCGGCATTAGGGTCCGACCAGATAAAGCGGCTCTGACCCGGCGCACTGGTGTTGAAGTTCTGCGTGGTCACCGGCCCGAAGGCGAAGTTCATGAATGACTGAAATTGGAGCCGACTAGCGTTGTAGTTGATCGAAAACTGAAGCGAATTGACGCCCGTGAAGTTATTAACCGTTACCGGCACACAAACTACATCACCGACATTGCCCGTAGCATTGGCAATCGTAACAGTCAGGTTCGTACTACCGCCACCGCCGCCGCCGCCAGTACCGCCGGGTCCGGTAAATACACCGTTATTTGTAGTAACGGTTACCAAATTACCCGGTACATCCGAGGCTTCTACCGCCACCGGGTTACCCGTAATCGATACCGTAGACGTTCCGCTACCGGTCACCGTAAAACAAATCTCGAAGAGTACCGTGCCGCCCGGCAGCGTCTCACCATCCGCGTTGGGGTCCGACCAAATGAACCGTGATTGACCCGGTGCACTGGTGTTAAAGTTTTGGGTGGTCACCGGCCCGAAAATGAAGTTGGCAAACGATTGGAACTGAAGTTTCGTCGCATCGTAGTTAATGGAAAACTGCAGCGAATTTATTCCGGTAAAATTATTCACGGTTACCGGCACACAAACTACGTCACCCATCGCTCCGCTCGCCGCGCCAACGGTTAGGGACAAATCCATCAGAGCGGACAGATCGATGCTTTTCGCGTTTTTATCGCTTCTAACTGATTCAGCTGCAATCGTCACATCCGCCGCACTCACCCCCGCTGCACTGGCAGCGTCCGGCGTGAAATAACCATCCACCGATGGTTGCGCGAAAATGGTTCCGGAGAGTACCGCCCAGCACAGGCAGGCGGTTAGGAAAGAATAGAATTCTCTCATGAGTTTGTAGATTTGGGATGTATGTTCGAAATGGGAATAAAAGCAAAGCACTAAGGCTGCGTCCGCACCAGGCGTCGCGTCACGGTCCTTTGACCGGCGTCAATATTGATAAAGTAAATACCGGTCGTCAGAAATCTTTCCGTCGCCAGTTTGATCCGGTTCGTACCGGTGTTAAGATTCGTGGTAAAGCGGTACACCTCGCGGCCCGCCGCATCGTCTACCCGCACAGTAGCTTTCGCTCCTCCGGTAGTCGTCAGTTCAATCCAGCTGTCGCCGGCTGTAGGATTGGGCGAAAGACTGGCCGACCAATCGCCGGTAGTAATGGTCCCCTCCAGTGCACTGGTCATTCCACTTACCGTAAGCAGTCCATTAGTATAGGTAGCGGAAATTTCCTGCCCCTGGCCGTTGCTCAGTTCGCGTATGGTCGGCACATCGGTAAACGTCATGGCGGAAGCGGCACCGGGTTGCCCCTGCGCCACTAGTTCGACGGTAAAAAGTGCGGTATTATCATCCAGCGTAAAGCCGGTCAGTGTGCCGTCCATCACGCGGTAGGTCAGTTTTCCGGCGTCGGTAAGTTGGGTGCCGAAATTACTTTCCAGCGTTGCCCCTAGATTGAGGTCCTTGATTCCCGAAAAGCTGAATAAGTCTGGGTTCCATTCCAGGGTAAACTGCGTACCGGCCACCTGCTGGTAGTTCTGCACACGCACGGCCACCTCCACGGTGTTACCGGGGTCGGTGGTATAGTCGCCGATTAGCAACACGGGGTTCTGAGCCGATAAGGGGTTGGGGAGCAACAGGCAAGCCGTCAGCCACAGGGCTAAAGCTCCACGGAGGAGTAGCAATAGATTCATATCATGGGATTACGCAGCGTGGTCTGTCCGTCAGTCAGCCGAAAGCTTTCCTTCGGTGTCAGTCCACCATTTTCACGCAGCTAAGGTAACAATTATTCTGGATACTCCATTCGTACTCACCCTGCTAGCACCTATTCCCGCTACTCTGCCAACCGTTTCGCCGCAGTGCCGACGAACCTGACCCACCGCATGACTATTAAAAAGGAAAAGCCCCCACGAGTAGCTACTCGCGGGGGCTTTTCCTTCCGGCTCGTTTTCCGAGCGGAATCTATCGATCATCCTACTGCAGGATCATCTTCTTGGTCGCGGTATTCATACCGTCGGTCAGTGTGTAGAGCAGTACACCGGGGGAACGGGCCACGTCGGCGCGGTTCAGCGTCGTCGTATTGTAACCGGCGTTACCGGCCAGGCGGCGCACCAGCACCACCTTACCCGTTACGTCCTGCACCGTCAGCGTTACCTGGGCGGCAGCGTCCAGCGTATAACCGATCATGGTCTCGGTAGCGAAGGGGTTGGGGGTGTTCTGAGCAACCTCAAAAGCACCGGCCACCGTATTCACCTGCGTACCGAAGTTCAGCACCAGCGATCCGATCGAACCGTTGGCAGTGTAGCCTTCGCTTACCGTTACGCGGTCGTTCAGTTGCAGCATCTCGCTCACGCGCTGGTCGGTCGTCGAGCGTACTACCAGCGTGAATAACTCCTCGTCAGCGGCTACTTTGCCGTTGTAGCTTACACTAAGCAGGCCGTTGTCAGCCAACTGCGTGCCGAAGTTTTCGGCCGTAGCAGCAGCATCGGTAATACTCAGTAGCTCGGCACCTTTCAATGCAAGCGTACCCTGGAAACCTTCCAGCTCACCGGCGCGAACCGCAACCTGGTAGGTGTTACCGGCCGTCATTTCGCGATCGTCTACCCGCAGTTCCACGCGGCCGTTGCCACGCTCCTCGGCGGAAGTTCCGGAAGTCAGGTTGGTCGTCGTAGCCGAACGGTTTACGTCACCGATCTTTACGGCCACGAAATCAGCCGACATCATGTTACCAGCCAAGTTGTTCTGGTTGAATACCTCGGGAAAGGTCGTCGCCCATGGATTGGCATTATTAGGGAAGCTGAAGTCAGCATCCACGAAGCGCCAGCTCAGGTTGTTCTGGAACTGTACGTCGAGACCCAGGATCAGGCGACGGATCGCGATCAGGTCAAGCGTAGTAACCGCCTGCGAGTTGTTCGCGTCGGCAGCCAGCATCTGGTAGGGGCTGGTGAAGGGCGTAATGCCGAGGATGTGCTTCGAGATTAGTACCAGGTCAAAGGTAGACACACCGTTGATGTGGTTAGCATTCAACTGAGGAGTTACCGTGTAGTCACCACCCAGGGGCAGGTTCGTGAAGGTGTAGTTACCACCTACCGTCGTTACCAGTGCGTTATTGGCCGTACCGGAAACGCTTACTGCCACACCTTGTACCGCTTGGTTGTTTTCCGTGGCGATCACACCGGCTACGGAGCCGAAGCCACCGGTGCCGCTACACACATTGGGCGTGTTTTGCTGCACCAGGATGTTAGTCGTACAGTAGTCAGACAGGTTGTTGCCGTCGATGGCGTACACTCGCACGATTGTCGTGGCATTATCGGCACAGGTCAGGATCAGACCGGTATCGATGGGGTTTGGAACAAACCCGGGCACGCCGGCCGTGGAAGCACGGTACAGAGCGAACTTAATCTGGGGCGTACAGTCAGTGATGCCGGAGACAACGAAATCACTGGCCCATACCGCCGCCATACCACCACCGTTGCCATTAGGCATCAGAGTAGCCGTCAGGCCATTGATGCAGATAGGAGCGGGAGCTTTGCAATCGTTCACGTTGAATACGATAATGCGGGCCGTGCGGTTGCCGCAACCGTCGGTTACGTTGATGCGAACAGCGTGGCGACCGAGATCGACCAGGCCGGGGATGGTAAGGGTGAAGTTCTGACCGCTGCGCACGATGTTCGCGGCAGGAATGGTAGAGAACGTCACGAACTCAGGAGTAGTAATGATGCCGTCGTTGTTGGCGTCCACCACGAAGAGATCGAAGTCAGCCGTTACCGATACCGCCGTAGGCGAGCAAAGATCCGTGGCCGTGAAGGAGAACTGAACCGCTGCGCGGCAGTCGCCGTCGAAATCACAGAAGATCGACTCGTTGTTGGGGTTGAGGACGATCGTAGGAGCGACATTGTCGTACACTTTAACGAACTGGATGTAACGGAAATAACCGCGACGGCTGCTAGTACCGTAGTTAGCAACATTGGCCGTGGCGAAGCTAGAGATATCAGCAATATCGTTGATGTTCAACGGAATGCTGTCGCGGTCTACAATGGCGCGGTCGTCCAGCAGACTGGTCGGGTTGGTCGAAGGAATCACGTTCACCCAAGTACGCTCGTTGAAGTTGTTATCGCCGTCAGCATCGCGGGGGATGTTGATGGGAGGGGCACTGATGCCGTCGTACTCACACCAGTTGATGACCTCGATGGTATTACGAATCTTGTAGCACTCGTCGGCCGTGGCGCTAAACGTATCGGGGTGAACCGAAATAGCGATCAGGTCGCAGGCGATTTCGCGGAAGATGGTGGCTTCTACGGAGTTTTGAGCGCAGTTTTCCGAGTTAGAGTCACTGGGGAAACCGATGCGGTAGTTGTGCTGCTCCAGTACGGTAATGACCTGCTGGCAAACGGGCGTCTGTAGGCCCTGCGCATCCGTGATGCGGAAACGGCGTACGAACGTACCGATACCGCAGTTGTCACGGTTGTCCTGGGGCGTCAGCACCGCAATCGTGGTGTTGGGGCAGTTGTCGAAACTGTTAGAGGTGCCGAACAGGTCGTTCAGCAGCGCGCCCACGTTGACGGGGTCCAGGCCGAAAGCCGTTCCCACGTTATTGGGGAAGTTCGAAGGCAGATTCGAGCAGAGGATCGTCCGGGGAGTGGGAGGAATACAGACCGGAGCGGATTTGTCTTCGATCAGTACGTTCAACCAGCAGAAGTTGACGTTACCGGCGGCGTCCGTTACACGTAGGCTGATCCGCTTCGTACCCAGGTCGGCACAGGTCACCGTGATGGCGGGCTGGTAGCCGAGGGCAGGGTTGATGAGTTGGTTGTTCTGATTAACACAGGCAATGGCCAGGGTAATGGGTCCGCACTCGTCGTAAGAATTGTTGTTAATATCATTAGCCGTAATAATGGCTACACCCGAACCTCCAATGGAAATGTTCAGGCCGTCTTCGCACTTGGCAATCGGAGCCGAAGCGTCACCGATCGTAATGGAAACGTCCACCGTGGCGGCGTTGCCGCAAATGTCAACGGCGCGGTAACGCAGAATGTGATTGCCGGCAGGAATAGCGGAAGTGAGCTGGCCCACGTTAAAGCTGCCGATCGGAGTAGCCGACAGGTTGCCGTTGGGGAAAATAACGGCCGTTACACCAATGGTGCTCGAACAGTTGTCCGTCACCGTAGGGGCGGGAATAAAAAAGAAAGCGACGCAACCGACGTTGTTAGTCGAGAAGAACAGCCCGTTGTCGGCAATGCCGTCGAAGTTGAGGTCCTGCGTAGGAGCAAGGATGGTAGGAGGCGTAAAGTCGCCTACTTTCACTAACCGAGTGAAAACCAGCGGTGCGGCATTGGGCTGGCACCAGTCGATCACCTCATAAGTACGCAGGAACTTGTACGTATTGGCGCAGGTAACGGTGCGGGGACCGTCTTCTACCGTTACGGCCAGGTTACAGAATGCTTCGTCAAGGTAAAGAGGACCGCTACCGGTAACGATAAAGGGAAATTCCGTTTCGAGCGAAGCGGGGTTAGCATTACCGAACTGGTTGACGGGCAGCAGCGGACGGCTGTTATCGTTGCAGGAAATCTCCACAAACCCATCGACATTGTTTACGTTAGCAAAACTAGGCCGCGTAAAGATGATCTGGTAGCTGGTCGTAGCGGGCTGTGAAACCTCGCCGTTACCGAGTACGCAGGGACCGTCGTCCTTAACCGTGAAGGTACGGGTAAGCGTAATGTCACCGCAGTTAGGATTGGTCGTAGCGTAGGTCAGTACGTCGTTCACGCAAACCTGTACGTTCGAGCAATTGTCCGTAACCGTAGGGAAACCACCACCCAGCAGGATGCGCGTGCGAAAAGCAAGCGGTAACTGGGTAACGGCAATAACAGTGCCGGCGGCATTAATGAACTGGCCGGCTGAATTGGTGCGGTAGCAACGCGATACGTTGAAGGGCAACTGCGTCAGACTGATCGCGTCCAGTTGGTCGCAGAACAAGGGACCGGCAGGAGCCTGGGGAGAAACGACCACGGGGGGCGTCTTGTCCTCGGCGCGTACGTTACCCCAGCAGGTGGAGAAACCCGTCACGCCCGATCCGGGCACTACCGTTACCATATAGGTAAACTGTCCGCAACCGCTGATGGCGGGTCCGTTAGCAGGGCTACCGTCCTGAACGGTTACCTGAAACGCGGAAAGGGGCGCGGACGTACCGTCATTGTCATTGTCGAAGTTTCCGGCCAGTACGGAGGAAACGGGAAGCACGAACTCACAGTTCGCGTTGAGGGTCACGTTCACCTGGCCGTTACAGCTAAGGTTGACGTTAAGACCGCCCTGCGCCGCCGCAAAGGCGGGAAGCAGAGCCAGGGCCGCCAATGCGACCAAGCCGCGGAAAAAGCCCGCGACGGGACGGACGAATCCGCCAGATTTGTTGAATTTGTTCATAAGACTAAAAATGGGATTAAAAGAAAAAGAGGGATTAAATTGCAGTAGCAGGACCCTGGGTAGGGGTCCATCATCAAAGTCTACACGAAAGGGTAAGTACCACCAACCAGCCCGCCACCCTGTACAGGGCGGGATAACGCACGAGCCGAACGGCCCGTAGCTACGATAACGTGGGGTTGGAAAAGGGAAGGGACGCGGCCGGAGTTCGGAGGCGTCTTCGTTTTTGGGTGTGGTCTAGCCATCATGAGATTATTCAACGGTGAGCCCTACTGCCCGGCTCACCCCACAAAGATAGGATTTCGCTACATAGCTAGCTAGTGAGCGTAAAACTTTAACTCTTTTGTCCACCGGCACCTCGGGTTAACTTCCAAGTGATTCCCGCTAAATACTTGAAAACAAATCACTTATTTCGCATATTTCCTATCATACTCCTCCTGTTATTTTGTGCTTCTTATCCGTCGTTTTAGCCGTGTCCCCGGCTAAGGCCGGGGCCGGTGTCTTCCGGGGTTCGCTAACGCTCCGTGCTACGCACCAGGCCCTCCAGGCACCTCACGCAATTAGTAAGAGCGTAGCTAAACTTCCCGTTTGGTCCACTAGGCTTTTGATCATATCCAAGCAAAAACGTACTGCGTATTTTCAAGTAGAGTAATTACTTGAGCTGTCGCCAAACACCTACCCAGGAACCATCTTCCCGCACCGGCCGCGTGAGGTGCCCGGACGGCGCGGCCCCAAGGCCGCGGCCCGCAGGGCCGAGCGACAGCGAGCCGGAAGGGGACCGACCCCGCCCCACAGCAAAGCGGAGGGGCGGGGGCACGCCCAAAACCACACCTTATTATACACTGTTCTTAGCCGCGAATAAACTAAGCACTACCTTCGCGCCATGATTGATAAGCTGGAAGCAATTTATATCCGATTCAGGAATCTGGAGGAGTCGCTAGCCGACCCGGCGGTGCTGGCCGACCAGGACAGATTTAGGAAACTAAGTAAGGAATACGGCCGCCTGCGCGAACTGGTGGAGGTGTACCATGTGTATAAGCAGGTGCTGGGCAACATTGCGACCAGCGAGACGATGCTGAAGGACCCCGACCCGGAAATGCGCGAAATGGCCGATCTGGAACTGGACGAGTTGCGCCCCCGCCGTGAGGAACTGGAAGAGAAGGCCCGCTATATGCTGATACCGCGCGATGCGGAGGATGAGCGTGGGATATTGCTGGAAATCCGCTCGGGAACGGGCGGTGACGAGGCCAGTATTTTTGCCGGCGACCTGCTGCGGATGTACGAGCGCTATATCGAGACCCAGGGCTGGACGGTAGAAGTGGTGGATGTGAACGAGGGGTCGCAGGGCGGCTATAATAAGGTGGTGATCGAGGTGAATGGCGACGATGTGTACGGTCACCTCAAGTTTGAGTCGGGCGCGCACCGCGTGCAGCGGGTGCCCAAAACGGAGAGCCAGGGCCGCGTACACACCTCGGCCGCCACGGTGGCGGTGATCCCGAAACTGGAGGAAGAGGACGTGGACATCCGTAAATCCGACTTGAAGATCGACACCTTCCGGGCCAGTGGCGCGGGTGGGCAGCACGTGAACAAGACCGAATCGGCGATCCGTATCACTCACCTGCCCACGGGTATCGTGAGCGAAAGCCAAGACGGCCGCTCGCAGCACAAGAATAAGGATATTGCGATGACGCGCCTCTACCAGCGCATCCTGACCGCGCAGCGCGAGGCCACCGAAAGCGAGCAGGCCGCCAAGCGCCGCAGCCTGGTGGGATCGGGTGACCGTTCGGATAAGATCCGCACCTATAATTACCCCCAGAACCGGGTAACGGACCACCGCATCGGGTTGACGCTGTACAACCTGGATCAGATAGTGGCCGGCAACCTGGCCCCCGTGGTGGAGGCGCTGCAGGTGGCGGAGAATACGGAGAAGTTGAAGGAGGGGATCGTTTAGCGGGCTGCGCCCGCTAGTGGCTGCGCCACGAAACACGCGCCTACCCCCCCAACCACGCCCGTGCGATCCCTACCGCCGCTTCCTTGGCTTGGCGGAGATCATCGTTGACCAGTACGCGGTCGAAGCGGTCGCGGTAGGCGAGTTCCTCGTCGGCGCGGGCGAAGCGGACGCGGAGGGAAGCCTCGTCCTCGGTATCGCGGCCGCGGAGGCGGTCGAAGAGGACCTCGCGGCTGGGTGGGTCGACGAAGACGGCGAGGCTGCGGTCGGGGTAATATTTTTTCAGGTTGGAGGCACCCTTGACCTCGATATCGAAAATGACGTGGCGGCCGGCGCGCCAGATGGACTCGATCTCGCTGTGCAGCGTGCCGTACCAGCGGCCGGGGTAGACCTCCTGCCACTCGGCGAACTCGTCGGCGGCGATCATGGATTTGAACTGGTCTTCGGTGAGGAAGTGGTAGTCACGGCCGTCCACCTCGCCGGGGCGGGCGGGGCGGGTGGTGGCGGAGACAGAGAAGGCCAGGTCGTGGGGCATGGTCTGGAGCAGGTGGCGCACCAGGGTAGTTTTGCCCGCGCCGCTGGGGGCCGTGAAAATGAGGCATTTGCCTACGGTTTCCTTAGACGACATTGGCCAGTTGTTCTTTGATCTTTTCTAGTTCGTCCTTCATGTTGACCACGATGCGCTGGATGTCGGGCGAGTTGGCCTTGGCACCGAGGGTATTGATCTCGCGACCGATCTCCTGGCTAATAAAGGAAAGTTTGCGGCCCTTTACCTCCTTATTCGCATCCATTTCTTTCAGGAAATAATCGCAGTGCTGGGCGAGGCGGACTTTTTCCTCGGTGATGTCCATCTTTTCCAGGTAAAAGAGTACTTCCTGCTCGTAGCGGTTTTTGTCCACATTGCTTTTACCGAGAAAATCTTCCAGGTTCTGGGCGATGCGGGCACGCATGGTGACGATGCGGCCTTCCTCGAAGGGCGTGACGGTTTCGAGTAGTTCCTGGATGATGATGACGCGGCCGCGCATTTCCTCGGCCAGTACCGCACCTTCCTGACGGCGGAACTCCTGGAAGTTTTTGAGGCACTCCTTGATGGTCTCCTGGAGCACCTTCCATTCCTCGTCGGGCCAGTCGTCGGTATCGGCGGCGACCACGTTGGGCAGGCGGACAATGGCGGCGGCGAGGTCGCCGGTGGGCATGCCCAGTTCGTCGGCCACATTTTTGATCTCCTTGAAGTAGCGGCGGAAGAGCGGCAGGTTGAGGGCGAAATCTCCCTCGCCGTCGGCGGAACGCAGGTCGATATTGAGTTCCAGTTTACCGCGCTGGGCAAATTCGGTGATTTGCTTGCGGATACTGATTTCCTTTTCCCGCAGGCTCTGGGGCGCACGGAGGCGGAGGTCGGTATATTTACTATTGAGGGAGCGCAGTTCGACCATAAAGGTCTTGTCATTGAGTCTGCGGGAGGCCCGGCCATAGCCGGTCATTGATAAGAGCATGCAGGATAGTTTAAGGAAGGCGGCCGGCGAAGCGGCTGGATATCCGGTGCCATTCAGAACGGGGCGGCCGGGCGGTAGTTGGGTAGGCGGGCAAAGATAGGTAAAGCGGGACGGCGAGCGTCCGGTGAACGTTAAAACCGCCTAATCAGCAAATTAGGGGAAGATTGATTAGGAGGTTTTCAATAATTGTCGGATATTTGCAGCCGCCTTGGCCCAAAGTTGTAATTTGAGGGCTAAGTGCCTATAAACCAACGTATAAGAATGAGAAAAGCGGATATTGTAGCGGCGATCGCCGACAAAACGGGAATTGCGAAAGTGGACGTACTCGTTTCACTCGAATCTTTTTTCAAGGAAGTCAAGGGTTCCCTCTCCGATGGTGAGAATGTCTACATCCGGGGCTTCGGTTCCTTTGTGGTAAAGAAGCGTGCCAAGAAAATCGGTCGCCACATCAAGGAAAACAAGGCCATCGAGATTCCCGAGCACTTCATTCCTTCCTTTAAGCCCGCGAAAATTTTCGTGGAGCAGGTTAAGGATAACGTTACCGAAGAGCCGGGTCAGGGATCCAACAACTAGCCGAGCCGTGCAACGACCCCAATGGATCGCGGTAGGCGTGGCAACCTTGTTACTGCTCTTACTTTACCTGGGGTGTCAGACGAAGACGCCCGAGCACCTGCAACTGGAAGCCATGCGCCAACCCGAGGCTGCGGGCGAGAGCCTGCTGCGCGCGGCGCGGGAGGCCCTCACTCCCGCCCAGTTGGCCGACGTTAGCACCCTGGAAGACCGCCTGGAAAGCCGGACAGACGAGGACAACGAAATCGACCTGTTGCAACAGCTCAGTGGTACCTACTACCGCGCCGGAAGGCCGGAAGCAGCGGGCTACTACGCCCGCCGGCTGGCCGAAGTGGAAAATACCGAGGAGGCATGGTCCATCGCGGGTACCACTTTTTCGCTCTGCACCCAAAAATACCTGGGTTCGGAAGAAGAAGACGGCATCCGGCAGCAATGCGCCCAGGAGGCCGTCGCGGCCTACGAGGCGGCCATCTCGCTCAACCCCGATGAACTGGATCACCGCGTGAACCTCGCGCTGATCTACGTCGATAACCCGCCGGAAGGAAACCCCATGAAGGGAATCCTCGACCTAGTGGGCCTCGATAAGGAATACCCCCGCGAACCCCGGGTGCTGGTCGCCCTGGGGCGGCTGGCCATCCGTACCGGACAGTGGGAACGCGCCGAGCAACGGCTCAGCGTGGCCGACGAGATTGAACCCGATTATCCGGGGCTGGCCTGTTTGCTCGCGCAAACGTATCAGCAACTCGGGCAGGCGGATAAAGAACAAACCTACGCGGCGCGGTGCAACCCGCCGCAGTAGTCTAGTCGCAGGGTCGGTTACTTCGGTTCCGTCCCTTGCATCCTAAGGAAACGTTAGGAACCGCCCGGAAAGAAACATTCGGGTAGCCGCCTTTGTATTCTTAGTACAACAACCGTGCAATTCGCACTATTTTTCATTTTAAACCTACTCTGATATGCCATGTGGTAAGAAAAGAAAGCGTCATAAGATCGCTACACACAAACGGAAAAAGCGCCTGCGCAAGAACCGTCACAAGAAGAAGAAATAATTCCTAACCGTCTCATACGGTAGTACGACACGTTTCCCGCTATCCGGGAATCGTTATAATATATAGGACCGGCTGATGAATGGCAACAACCCCCGCCATTCGTCAGTCGGCCTCCGTCGTTAGTTACCACCCTTTGACGGAACCGGGCGCGGCTCTGCGTCCCCTTGCTCCAACCACCAACTACCGGGCCGATTTGCGCTGTGCGGATCGTCTCCCCCTACTGAGTTTTTACGTAAAAAGAAATTGCCCGTGCTGTGCCGATTTCGGTAAACGGGTCCTTCCTGTTTTTCGCCCCGACCGGGCTTGCTAATTAGATAAATTTTTCCCGGTCCGGCTTCCTTTCGTAGTCTTGGTTCGAGTCTGGTTCTGCCCACTTCCTCGCCCCGTCCGCCCACCGGTACGGTAACGGTAAGCTCGTGCCCCCAACAGCGGGGCGTGAACCAGGCTACCCGTGAGGAAAATACTTCCCCTAGTGGAAAAAGAACTCATCATCAGCTCCAGTGGCTCGTCCGTGGAGATTGCGTTAATGGAAGACGGCAAGCTCGTCGAGATCCATAACCAAAAAAATTCCGACAATTTCACCGTCGGTGACGTATTCCTCGGCCGGGTACGTCGGCTCATGCCGCCCCTCAATGCCGCCTTTGTCGACATCGGCCACAAAAAGGACGCCTTCCTGCATTATACCGACCTCGGTCCGAAGGTCCGGTCCCTCATGAAGTTTTCCGATCAGACCCTCAAGGGCGGTCAGCAAACGCCCAAGCTGGATAACTTCAAGTACGAGGACGAGATCGTCAAGACCGGCAAGATCGACCAGGTGTTCCAGAAAAAGGAACTCGTACTGGCCCAGATCCTCAAGGAGCCGATCAGCACCAAGGGTCCACGCCTGAGTTGTGAGATCACGATCCCCGGTCGTTACCTGGTCATTACGCCCTTCAGCGACGTGGTGGCCGTCTCCAAAAAGATCAGCACTTCCGAAGAGCGCAAGCGTCTGCAATTGCTGGTGGAAAGCATCAAGCCGAAAAACTTCGGCGTCATCGTGCGGACAGCCGCCGAGGGTAAGAACACCGGTGCCCTGATCGAAGAGATCAATATGCTCACCGATAAGTGGAACGACATCTGGGAAAACCTCAAGGGCGAACAGAAGCCCAAGAAGTTACTCAGCGAGATGGATAAAACCACTTCCATCCTCCGCGACCTGCTGACCGATTCGTTCAACCGCATCGTGGTCGACGATGCCGATCTCTACGAGCGCATCAAAGCCTACCTCCAGGACATCGCGCCCGACCAGGTTAAAATCCTCCAGTTGCACCGCGGCAACCGGCCCATCTATGACGTGTACAGCGTAACCAAGCAGATCAAGTCCAGCTTCGGTAAGACGGCCACCCTGCCCAGCGGTGCCTACATCGTCATCGAACACACGGAGGCCATGCACGTGGTGGATGTGAACTCCGGCCACAAGATGCCCTCCAGCAATCAGGCCGAAGCGGTGAAGAAGGTCAATATGGAATCGGCCAGGGAAGTGGCCCGCCAGTTGCGCCTGCGCGACATCGGCGGCATCATTATCATCGACTTCATCGATATGCGCGATGCCGAGCACAAGAAAGAATTGCTCTCGGCCATGCGCAACTTCATGAAGAACGACCGTGCCCAGCACACCATCCTGCCCCTCAGCAAGTTCGGCCTGATGCAGATCACTCGCCAGCGGGTACGGCCGGAAGTCAAGATCACCACCGCCGAAAAGTGCCCCACCTGCGACGGCACCGGCAAGATCAACGCTTCCATCCTGCTCACCGACGATATCGAGCGCGACCTCAATTTCATCATGGAAAGCCGGCCAAAGGCCCGCCTCAAGGTGCACGTGCACCCCTACGTGGCGGCGTTCTTGCAGCGCGGGGTGCCCAGTGCCCAGATGAAGTGGTACATGAAATACTACCGCTGGTTCAAGATCGTGCCGGACGGCGATTTCGCCCTCACCAGTTACAAGTTCTACGACCAGAACGACGACGAGATCCGGCTTTAGGCTCAAATTCGTCGACTAAATTTTAGCAGCGGCCGCTCCTTTCCGGGGGTGGCCGTTGTTGTGTTACATCCACCTACTATTTACTTATGGTCCTCCTCAAAATCGGCGGCAACATCCTCAACGACCCGGCGGCCCTTGCCGGGGCGCTCGACTACTTCGCGGCCCTGCCGGGGCCGGCGGTGCTGGTACACGGCGGCGGGCGGCGGGCCGAGGAAACGATGCGCCAACTGGGCCTGGACCCCGTGATGGTGAACGGCCGCCGCCTGACGGACGCCGCCACGCTGGAAGTGGTGACGATGGTGTACGCCGGCCTGATCAACAAGCGGGTGGTGGCCGAATTGCAAAAACGCGGCACCAACGCCCTGGGCCTGAGTGGCGCCGACGGCGACGCGATACGGGCCGAACTGCGGCCGGTGGGCGAGGTGGATTACGGCTTTGCGGGCGACGTGCGGCGGGTGAACGCGGAACTGCTGAAAATGCTGCTGGATGCGGGGCTGCGGCCGGTGCTGTGCCCGATCACGCACGACGGGCGGGGGCAACTGTTGAACACCAATGCCGATACCATCGCGGCAGCGACGGCCACGGCCCTGGCGGGGGTGGGGATGCGCGTGAGCCTGCGCTACTGCTTCGAGCTGCCGGGCGTGCTGCGCGACGTGGCGGACCCCGATAGCATCATCAGCGAGATCACCCCCGCGAGCTACGCCAGTTTGCGGGCGGACGGGACGGTGGGCGGCGGGATGCTACCCAAACTGGATAATGCCTTTGCCGCCCTGGCCGAGGGCGTGGCCGAAGTGGTGATCGGCGACCTGCCCGCCCTACGGGCGGGCCGCGCTACGGTGTTGCGGGCGGACCGACCAGGATAACGATCTCCCCCTTTACCTTGGTTTGCTCGCCGTAGTGGGCGCGTAGTTCGGCCAGGGTGCCGGGACGTACCTCCTCGTAGATCTTGCTGATCTCGCGGCCGACGGCGGCGGGGCGGTCGGGGTCCATGACCTCGATCAGCTGGTCGAGGCACTTGACCAAGCGGAAGGGGCTTTCGTAAAGGACGATGGTGTGGGGGTAGTCGGCCAGCCACTGGAGGCGGGTTTGGCGGCCTTTTTTGTGGGGCAGGAAGCCCTCGAAGTGAAAGCGGTCGCAGGGCAGGCCGGAGGCCGCCAGGGCGGGTACGAAGGCCGTGGCCCCCGGCAGGCAGGACACCATGACGCCCGCCGCCTGGCAGGCCCGCACCAGCAGGAAACCGGGGTCGGAGATGCCCGGCGTACCGGCATCCGTTACCAAACCGAAGGTGGCCCCGGCCCGCAGCCGCTCCACGAAGTCGTCGACTACCTTGTGTTCGTTGTGGGCGTGATAGGAGGCCAGGGGCGTATCCACCTCGTAGTACTGCAAAAGCGGCTTGGTGGTGCGGGTATCTTCGGCCAGAATGAGGTCTACCTCCTTGAGCAGGCGCAGGGCGCGCAGGGTGATGTCTTCGCGGTTGCCGACGGGGGTGGGGATGAGGTAGAGCATGGGAGGAAGGGGGTTGATATCTGATAGTTGATATCTGATAGTTGATTTGGACGGCGCGTTTAAGAGCGTTTTTTGCTCGTATTTGGGGTTGCCGGCTGCGCCGGCCGTCTCGGACCTGGAGGTCCTTGACCTGAGCGGCGTGTACTACCTGAGCGGCGTGTACGAACTCAGGTCGAGGACCTCCAGGTCCGAGATGTGGTACGTGCTACGTGAGGTGCCTGGAAGGGCGTTAGCGCACGAAGTGCCGAGCGATCAGCGAAGCCTGGAAGGGACCGACGCCGGCGCCGGCCGGCGGCACGCCCGAAACTGCATCCCTTAGCTAACCACTTCTTGCTTTGGCCCGAACAACCGCAGCCCCACGTTGAGCAAAATGTAGAGCAAGATGATGAAGTAGAACGACGCGCCGCCCAGTACCGCCAGCAGCACCAGGGCGGCGGCGATAAAGAGCCAGCGCAGCTCGTTGCCGGCCCAGCCGGTGGACTTGAATTTGAAGGAGAACATGCGCAGCTCGCTGATGAGAAGGAGACTCATGATGAGGACGTAGGCGTAAAGGAAGGCCGGTTGGCGGGCCAGGAAACCGAGACCGTAGGCGTCGGTCTGGTAGAGGAGCATGACGCCGGCGGCGAAGACGGTGTTGGCGGGGGTGGCCAGGCCGATAAAATCGACCGACTGGCGGGTGTCGAGGTTGAATTTGGCGAGGCGAACGGCGGAGAAGAGCGGCACGAGGAAGGCCGGGAGGGCGTAGTAGTCGATGAAAACGGGTGATTCCTCGCCGTTGTAGTAGTTGAACAGCAAGACGTAGTAGATCATGCCGGGCACCACGCCGAAGGTGACCATGTCGGCCAGGCTGTCCATTTCCTTGCCAAGGTCTCCGGCTACGCCGAGGAGGCGGGCCACCAGGCCGTCGGCGAAATCGGCCACGCCCGCTACCACCAGCAGCCAGAAGGCCGTGGTGTACTGCCGGTCCATGAGGGCGATGACGGCCACGCAGCCGCAGAACAGGTTGACGAGCGTGATCAGGTTGGGGATCCATTTTTTCATGGGCGGGGTGCTGATGGTGCGGTGCAAGGTAGGAATACTCGTTAAGGCAATCTTAAATCGGGGGCGGTGTTTACGTTTTGAGCGATAAATCGTGTCTGGTGGTTATAAGGAGTCCGACATTTTTGTGTTTACAAACGTTTTAGGAGTCCTCCTTCCTATCGTCATCCGCCACCGAACTACGCCATGCTGAGATCCTACTGCCTGTTTTTGCTCTTTTTCCTGTCGGCGTCCATTGCCCTGGCGCAGCCTGCTAATGACGATTGCGCCAATGCCATGTTGCTACCCAACCCGGTGGATTACTGCTCGGCCAACGCCGAGTTTACCACCGTTTTTGCCACGCAGTCCCTGCCTGCCGAGGGCTATCCGACCTGCGTGCCGAACGACCAGGAGAACGAGGACGTCTGGTTTTCCTTCGTGGCCGTGGGCACGGACGTGAATATCCGCGTGACGGGCCAGATCCCGAACCAACCGCAGGGTAGTTTGCTTACCCCCCAGGCCGTGCTGTACAGCGGCAGTTGCGATGACCTGGTGCCGGAATCCTGTATTTCCTCCAACGCGGGCCAGCATTCGGTGAGCGTAATTTACGGCCCGCTGGTGGTGGGCGACACCTACTACATCAGTGTGGGCGCACGCAACGGGCGCAACGGTACCTTCCAACTCTGCGTGGACAACTTCAATGCCGCCCCCGCGCCCGACGGCGACTGCCCCACGGGTGTGGTGCTGTGCGATAAATCGCCCTTTGCGGTGCCTTTTCTCAGTGGACAAGGACTGATTCAGGGAGAAATCGACGGAACGGACTGCAATTCCAGTACGTGCAGTTTTACCGAAACCAACTCAGCCTGGTACAAGTGGACCTGCGACGACCCCGGCACCCTGGCCTTCTCCATTACGCCCAATAACCCCAACGACGACATCGACTTCGTGCTCTTCGAGTTGCCGAACGGTATTGACGACTGCTCCGGTAAGCAGGACATCCGCTGCATGGCCTCGGGGGAGAACGTAGGGCAGCCCTTCGCCGAATGGTTTCCGTGTACGGGGGCAACGGGGCTTTCGCTGAACGACAACGACAACAGCGAGAACTGCGGCTGCCAGGCGGGCAACAACAACTTCGCCTCCGCCATCAATATGGTGGCGGGGCGCAGCTACGCGCTGGTGATCCTCAACTTTACCGGCTCGGGCGAGGGTTTCGGTATCGAATTCGGAGGCACGGGTACCTTCCTCGGCCCGACGGCCGACTACACCATCAGCACCCAGCAGGCCTGCGTGGGGGAGACGGTGACTTTTAACGACGCCTCCAGCTTTATCGGCGTCATCGAGGGCTACGAGTGGAACTTCGGCCCCACGGCCACGCCCAGCACTGCTACGGGTCCCGGTCCGCATAGCGTGGTATTTAACCGGCCCGGCACCCGCGCCATCCTGCTGGAAGTGGAAACCGACCGCGGCTGCCTGGTGCGCCGATTCCGCAACGACCTGACGATCGTGTGCTGCGACGACCAGTTCGAGCTGGTCACGGACGTGACGCCCGTGCAGTGCCCCAGCGACGGCACCGGCATGATCGACCTCACCGCCCAGAGCGCCTACAACCCCATCACCTATGCCTGGAATACGGGCGAAATCACCCAGGACCTGACCGGCCTCGACGTCGGCACCTTCACTGTTACCGTCACTAACGAGACCACCTGCCGCGACAGCCTGACGGTGGCCGTGCCGGGGCCGCCGGCTTTCGCCTTCGACACCCTCGTTACCATGCCCACCTGCGACGGCGGCACCGACGGCGTACTTACCCTCCAGGTCAGCGGGGCCACGCCGGGCTACCAGTTTAACTTCGACGGAGCCGGTTTTCAGGACGGCAACACCCTCACCGGCATCCCGCAGGGCATCTACGAAGTGGTGGTACGCGATGCCAACGGCTGCGAGGAAACCCTCTCCATCCCCGTCAGCGAACTGATCCTGGAACTCGACCCACAAGTAACCGCTATTATGGAACCGGTTTGCTTTAACGACGCCAACGGCAGCATCCAGCTCAATATCAGTAACGGCTTGCCGCCCTACCAGTATGATTTTAACGACGGCAACGGCTTCCAGGACGGGGACGCGATAGACAACATCCCCTCCGGAAGCTACATCGTGGAGGTGTTGGACGCCAACCGCTGCCGGGGCAATTTCGTCTTTGAGGTGCCCAACCCCCCGGCCCTCCAGACCGACCTTGCCATTACCGATATCAGCTGCTTCGGCGACAACGACGGCCGCGCCGCCGTGGCCGTCGCCGGTGGGCGGCCGGGCTACGTCTATTCGTGGTCCACCGGATCGGCCGATTCCAGCGTCGTCAACCTCGGCCCCGGCCCGGTATCGGTCACCATCACCGACACCAACGGCTGCCCCATTGTGGCCGATAGCACCATCACTCAGCCGCCGCAAATTTTCGTGGAAGTGCTGGAAGTGACCGACAACGTTTGCTTCGGCGAGAGCAACGGCTCGGTCAGCCTGCTGGCTAGCGGCGGCCGCCCCGGCTACGAATATTCGGCCGATGGCTTCACCTTCCAACTCGACAGCATCCTCGGCGGCCTGCCCGCCGGGCCGGTCACCCTTACCGTCATGGACGCCTCCGGCTGTACGGACAGCACCACGGCTTTCATCGACGAGCCGGCCGAGTTTCTCCTCGCCGTTGCCGACCAACTTGCCATCAACCTCGGTTTCGATACGGTGCTTACCGTGGTGGCCAACTACCCCGGAGTCGATTACACCTGGGCACCCGGCGACTCCACCGATTGCCTCAACTTCGATTGCAGCCGCTACCGTGTCAACCCGGTCAACACCATTAATTATACGGTTTTGGGCATCAACGAGGCCGGCTGCCCGGCCCAGGCCACCGTGAAGGTGATCGTCATCAAGGACCGGCCGGTCTACATCCCCAACGCTTTCACGCCCGACGGCAATGGGGCCAATGACGGCTTCACGCTGTTCACCGGTCCGGCGGTTACGTCCATCACCAGTTTCCAGATTTTCGATCGCTGGGGCGGGCTGGTGTTCAACGCCCCGGTTGCCATCCCGCCCAATGAACCCCGGCTGGGCTGGGACGGTACGCAGAACGGCAAGCCGGTCAATTCGGGCGTCTTCGTTTACGTCTTCCAGGTGGAGTTTCTCGATGGCAACACCCAGGTTTACAGCGGCGACGTGACGGTGGTCCGTTAGGGCGTTTTTGGGGTTATCCACGGTTCGTGGAAAAAAAGTCGTGCGCATCCGCCCGCAAAATCTATCTTTGCAAGCATGAAATTCAGCGTATCCTCCACCGATTTATTGAAGAAGCTCAGCCTGGCCAACGGTGCCATCAGTAGCAACCCCGTGTTGCCCATCCTGGAAGACTTCCTCTTTACCATCGACAACAACAAACTCACCATCGCCGCTACGGACCTGGAGACCTCCATCCGTACCGAGATCGAGGTGATGGCCGACGGTGACGGCACTCTGGCCGTGCCCGCCAAAATCCTGATCGATACGCTCAAGGCCCTGCCCGGCCAGCCGATCACCTTCAACATCGACGACGATACCTTCGCCATCGAGATCACCTCGGCCTACGGCAAGTACAAACTGGCCGGCGAGAACGGGGCGGATTACCCCCAGATTCCCACGCCCGACCAGGTAGACGAGATCACCGTCCCGGCCATGTCACTGGTGGAGGGCATCAACAAAACGCTCTTCGCCACCAGCACCGACGAGCTGCGCCCCGCCATGACGGGCGTTTACTTTCAGGTAGATTTCAGCAAACTCACGATGGTGGCCACCGACGCGCACAAGCTCGTCAAGTACACCGTCAACAATATTTCGGGCGAGGTGACCACCACCTTCATCATCCCGAAAAAAGCGCTCAACCTCCTCAAGGTCGCATTGCCCTCCACCGATGCCTCGGTGGCCGTCAGTTTCAACAAGGCCAACGCCTTTTTCACCTACGGCGATACCGCCATGGTCTGCCGCCTCATCGATGCCCGCTACCCCGACTACAACGCCGTCATCCCGGTCGACAACCCCAACCTGCTCACCATCGACCGCTCGGATTTCCAGAATTCCCTCAAGCGGATCGCCATCTACGCCAACAAGACGACCAACCAGGTCATCCTCAACGTCAAGGACGGCAGCGTAACCGTCTCTGCGCAGGACCTCGATTTCAGCAACGAGGCCACCGAGCAGATTGCCTGCACCTACAAAGGCGACGCCCTCCAGATCGGCTTCAATGCCCGCTTCCTCGTCGAAATGCTCGGCGTACTGGAAACCGACGAGGTTAAGCTCGAAATGTCCACCTCCACCCGCGCCGGCATCCTTTTGCCCGGTGAGGAAACGGAAGGCCGCGAGATTTTGATGCTGGTCATGCCGGTGATGCTGAGCAACTAAATCGGTTTATAATAAGGATTGGTTTTGGGCGTGCCCCCGGCTAGGGCCGGGGTCGGTCCCTTACCCGCTCGCTGCCGCTCGGCCCTGCGGGCTGCCTCCTTTGGTCGGCCCGGTCCAGGCACCTCACGCTTACTACCGGATCCCGACGACAACGTCGGGTTATCATTCGTGTAGCTCCCCGACGTGGTCGTCGGGATTCAACTAATGTATCCAAGGTTAAAAATAAAGTTGCCGCCATTTGTGCAATCTCCCCCACCCCGTTCGGCCTAGGAAGTAAAATATGACCGCTTCCGTCGCCACGGCCACCCAGGAATACCTTTCTACTGTCTCCGATCGGCCTCCCGCGCCGCCGCCGGGGGATGCATCCGTTACTCAACTGCCGGCACCACCCGCCCCATCCGCGCCCGAGTTGCTTCCCGCCCCCGCCGCGTCTCCCGCGCCCTCCGATACGCTAAAAAGCTGGGCCGAGGAAGATCGCCCGCGCGAGAAAATGCTGGCTCGGGGCCGCCGCAGCCTCACCGATTCCGAGATCGTGGCCGTCCTCCTACGCTCGGGTACGCCCACGCGCAACGTCATCACCGTAGCTCGCGACTTGCTGGCCCGCGTAGACGGTCACATCAGCGAACTGGCCCGCCTGTCGGTGGCCGAGTTATGCAAGGTGCCGGGCATCGGTCCGGTCAAGGCCGTCACCCTCCAGGCCGCCCTGGAACTGGGCCGTCGCCACGCCGCCGAGCAACCACAACAGCGACTCAAACTTACCGTAAGTTCCGAGGCCTTCCGCTACCTGCGCAGTTTTATGACCGACCTGCGCCACGAGGAATTTCACATCCTCTGCCTCAACACGGCGGGCGAATTGCTTAAATCGGTCTGCATCAGCCGGGGCGGCATCACCGGTACCGTGGCTGATGCGCGGCTCATCTTCCGGTCCGCCCTCGACGTGGCGGGCTGCACGGCGATCATCCTGGCCCACAATCACCCCAGCGGCCGCCGCTACCCCAGCCAAATTGATTTCCACCTCACCGAACGCCTCCACAAGGCCGGTAAATTAATCGAACTGCCTATCCTGGACCACATCATCGTCACTGATACCGCTTACTACAGTTTCGCGGACGAGGGTTTTCTAAAAAAAGTGGATGCCGAAGCGGCGAAGCAGGAGAAGAAATGAGGTACTAATGCCGAACAGGGAGTGCGGAGTTTGGCATATGTCATGTCTTTTTCCATTAACCGACCGCATCCCTGCCAGGATCAGTCAGCGTATCACCCGCCCGTAGCAATTTCCCCTCTTCCCACGGCCGGCCCATTAGTTGCCACCCGATCGGCAAACCGCTCTTGCCGGTACCGGCCGGTACGGCCAGGGCCGGCAGGCCCGCCAGATTGGCGACGACGGTAAAAATATCGGCCAAATAATTGGCCACCGGGTCATCCTGCCGGTCCCCCACGCGCCAGGGTAGAACCGGGCTAACGGGGAGGAAGATAAAATCATGCTCCGCTAAAATCTCCAGCAACCGGTCGCGGATGAGGCGGCGAACCTGCTGGGCCTTCCCGAAATAGGCGTCGTAGTAGCCCGAACTGAGCACATAGGTACCGAGCAAGATGCGCCGCTGTACCTCGGTGCCGAACCCTTCCGACCGGCTGCGGCGGTACATCTCCTCCAGTGTTTTTGCTCCTTCCGCACGGTGGCCGAAGCGCAGGCCGTCGTAGCGGCTCAGGTTACTACTCGCCTCGGCGGTGGTCAGTACGTAATAGGTGGGCACCACGTAATCGAGCAGGTTGAAACTAACCTCGGTAACGGTGTGGCCGGCCCGGGCAAAAGCGGCCAGCTGTTCCCGGCAGCGGGCGGCGATCTCCGGGTCGATGCCGGGATGGTCGAGCGCGGCACCCAAATAGGAGATGCGGTAGGTTTCGCCGGTTGCGGGCGCGGCCACTTCGGCGGCATAATCCGGAACGGGGCGGGTGGAGGCCGTGGCATCGAAATCATCGGCCCCGGCCAGGATCCGGGTTACTAGCGCGATGTCGGTCGGCTCGTGGCCGAGCACGCCGATCTGGTCGAAACTACTACCGTAAGCCAGCAGGCCGTGGCGCGAAATGCGGCCGTAGGTCGGCTTAAACCCATAAAGGCCGCAGAATGCGGCCGGCTGGCGCACCGACCCGCCCGTGCTACTGCCGATGGCCAGGGTACAGGTACCCGCTTGCACGCTCACGGCCGCCCCGCCGGATGACCCGCCCGGTACGCGAGTCGGGTCGGCGGCGTTGCGCGTAGGGCCGTAGTGGCTGTTCTCGTTAGCGGAACCCATCGCAAACTCGTCGCAATTAGTTCGTCCGATGATGATGGCCCCGGCCGCCAACAGTCGTTCCACGGCGGTGGCACTGAAGGGGCTGCGGTAGTGCTCCAGCATTCGCGAGCCGGCGGAAACGCCGTGGCCCGCGTGGCAGAGTACGTCTTTAATGGAAATCACCAGCCCGTCGAGCGGACCGATCTCGCGGCCGGCGGCGCGGGCACTATCCTGCTCCCGAGCGAGTTGTAGTGCCTCGTCGGGATAGACTTCGACGTAGCAATTCAGGTGGGTGACTTCCTCGATGCGGGCCAGGAAGTAGCGCACCATGGTTTCGGAAGTCAGGGTACCGGCGGCGAGTTCTTGCTGAATACTTGATAAGGAGCTATACTGCATGGGGCGCGAAACTAGCTAAAAAACCCGGCTGGCTACTCTCCTCCCATTTCCTCTTTTTTCCGAAAATCCAGGCTCAAACCGATCCGCACGTTGGCTTGGTTGCTATCCTTGGGCCGAAAGGCGGTGATAACGTTATCAGTCGCCAGCAGCAGCCGTACGGGGCCGAGTCCGAGACTGGCATTCAATCCGAGGTTGGTGAACTCACCGTGCCGCAGGCCGTAAATGGCTCCCAGGATGATTTGGTCCGTTACCCTGAACCGGCCCGACAACGCCAAGCCGGGATCGCTGATGTCGTCGATATCCTCGTAAAAGAACAGGGCGCCGATGGTTACGCGCTCCGTGAGATCGAACTGGCCGCTGAGGTAGTAGCGGGCCGGCAGGGTGGTGCGGAAGGCATTACTGGTTTCCGTCGGCTCGTAGTCTTCGGCCAGGGTGTCGAGGATATTATTGAAACTGAGGGAATCATCGAAAATCTCCCGCACGATATCCAGGCCGGTAAAATTACGGTCGGAGTCGATGGTATAGTTGGTCACCTCTTCCTTCCAGTCGATACCCCCCAGGTCGAGGGCGGAGGCCTGGAGGTGAAGGCGACCCATATCCAGCGCGGCCCCGAGGTCGAGGGAGAGGCCGGTATTTTGGCCGAAAATGTTCTCGCCGGTCAGTTTAGCGAATTCCAGGTCAAAGCCGGCGTTATCGAGTCCGTCGTAGCGGAGGGCACCACTGGAATTGACGAGGTAGTCGCCACCCAGGGTGAGGGCGTAGGTTTCTCCGTCGGTGGTTAGCTCCAGTCGGTCACGTTCGGTCTGGACGGCAGAGATTCCGCTGAGGTAGTTGACCCTCCCGCCAATACTGAATACCTCGGCAAATTTGTAGGAAAGCCCTAGGCCGATCTGATGAAACCCCAGTACGTCAGTGCGGGGAGCGATGTTAATGGTCTGGCCGATAAACTGCGCGTTGCCGTTCCAGATCAACTCGGGTAGCTCGCGCGGGTAGACGAGGGTAGCGGTATAGCGCAGTTGGTGCGAGAGGGAAATGCCGAATTTGCCATTGGACCAGCCTACGCCCACGGTTTCCAGACGGAATTCGTCGCGGATTTGATTGGTCGCCCCCAATTTTCCGATGGCCCGGTCTACGTCAAGGACGTTGCGGTCTCCCTCCGTTCGGATCAGGTCGTTGTAGGTGAGGTTCTCGATGTAGGCGTCATTGAAAATGCCGGGTAGGCCGATCACCAACCCCGGCCGCTGACTCAGCAACGCGGGGTTGTAAAGGGTGGCTTGCCAGGTTTCGGTAAGCAGGGGCGTGGTAAGGTCCGTCTGCGCGGACAGGCGGCCCAGGCTGGCAAGAGCGAGGAAGACGAGTAAAAAGCGCATAGCTATAATTGAGTTAGGCCGAGGGTATAAGGTGTAGTTCCTGACCGGAAAAATTGTCGGGCGGGAGCTTGCGTGAGGCACCTGGAGGGGACGTGCGCAGCACCGAGGCGAACGCCGAAGCCCGGTAGGGGCCGACGCCGGCCCTAGCCGGGGGCACGCCCAAAATTAGTCTTTAACGACCCGTAAAATAACACCCAGTTGTAGCCGTAGTTCCTGGTTGGCCAGCAGGCGAACCGATTGCTCGTCGTCGCGGGTGGTGGAGAAGCTTGCCGTTACCGCCAGGCGCGTGGCCGAGCGAATGGCGTTGAAGCGGGGCGCGGGAAAATCAGCGACCGTTACTACGCGGTTAGCCATGGTGGGTTCGCCGGCGGCATTTACGGGGGCACCGCCCACGATCCGTTCGCCTTCGGGTAGCAGTTGGCCGAGTTCGTTGCCGGCCTCGTCCAGGAAGACGCCGCTAAGTTCCACGCTCAGGGGTAGGCCGTTGGTGGAAATAAGTTTGAACTCCGCCGCTTCGATACTTCCGTAACTGCTCAGGTCGAGGTCGAAGGTGTCCTGTACCACAAAATCTACGGCCGAGCCGAAGAGGGGTAGTTCCACGTCCACGCGCACCTTGTAGAAACTGCTGTCCGTAACAAAGCCGCGCTGGCCGGTATCGCCGTCGGGGTTGGTGAGGGCGTCCACATCGTAATCAATGGCTACGGGCTGCGAGCCGAGTACCACGTCTATGTTGGAATTGTCGCGGGTAAAAAGAAACTTTGCTTCCTTCACCTGACCGACCTCGTCCAGGGCCGGGTAGGGAAAGTCGATCCCCTGCTGGATGATGCTGCTTTCGAGCGGCAGCACCTGCCCGTCGGCCGTAATAATATTGAACAGGTTGATGATGGAGCGCGTGGGCACCCCGAAACTGTTCTCGAAATTGAAGGTGATCTTGGGCTGCTCGAAGTAAACGTCGCCCCGGATCCAGTTATCGAAAAAGTCGATCTCGATGGTGTCGCGGCCACCCTCGTAGACGAATGTCACCGAGGTAACCCTCGGCATAGCTGAAGGTCAGGTCGCGCAGGTTAAGCAGGGTGCCGGCCGATGGCGGGTAGGTGGTGCCATCGGGACCGGTGGTGATGAGTTCGAAGTAGAGGGAGTCATTATCCGGGATAAGTGTATAACCGTTTAAGTCCAGAAAATCGTCGCCGCTGGTGAGGGCGGGAGGGGTGCCGCTGCCGGAGTAGGCGGGTAAATTTCCGGTAACGGTCAGGGGGGCACCAGCTAATTTGGCGGTAGTGATAATGAGGGTAATGTTGACCGGAAAATCGTATCGGTTGGGCAAGCCGTAGCGCAGCTCGCCGCCGCTAAGTTCCATGCGGTCCAAATCCACGCCGTTGGGGATGGTGAAGGGCAAAGCTTGCCGCTCTTCGATAATGGGAATAAGCGGGAAGTTGGCCAGCGTTTCGTTAATGGAGGCAAAAACGTCGTCAGTAGTTCGTGTCAGGATGTCACCGCTGTAACGGAAGCGCAGCAGGCCGTCGGCATCTACGGTGAGGGATGAATTTTCCTCAAAATTTTCCAGCAGATCGTTCATGGTAATCCGCGAGTCGATCAGCGGTAGGGCGTAATCGGCGGAATAGTGTACATCCTCAATATTCTCCAGGTCTTCGAATTGGTCGCAGGCCGTAAAGAATAAGCAGAGTAAGCACGCGAAGAGTGTACCGATGCGGAAGGTAGAGACAACCATAAACGTGTTTTTAGGACAAAAAGAGGGAGAAGCGGGGAAGTTCCGGGCAAAGTGTGTCCGTGGGAAACGACGACCGGTGCTAATCAGTTGCCTGTGAGGAGCGTAAATAGTAGGGCCGGACAGATGAAGAAGTGTCCGGGGCTTTCCATCAGCGGGATAAAGGGCGTAATTACTCCCGGACCAAATCCGCCGGGGGAAGGCGCGACAGCCGGATCATGAAGTAAATCTCGAAGCAGGTAAAGATCAGGTAGACCAGAAAAAAGGGGAGTACGAATAGTTTACTCGTTGGCTCGACGAGGAACCAATATCCGAGAACGATGCCGGCCGAAGCGATCATCTTGAGCATAGTAAAACCCAGGATTACGTTGGTGAACATATTCCGGTTGGTCAACCCAGCCGTGTAGCGGGCCAGGAAGAACATCCCTGCTGAAAGAGCGACGAAAAACAGCAGGCTAGCGATGCTCAACGGAAAATCGGCCGCCAATTGTGGTATTCGGTGCAAGCCGAACAACAGCAGGGCGGTAGTGAGGCTGATAATCAGGAGTTGTAGGAGGAAAGATCGGCTGCTCATATCGGCAAAGGTAATCTGCCGGCGGATAAATAGTGGACTATCCCGTTGCGAGGCTCAAAACACGAGCGGCCCGCGATCAAAGATCGCGGGCCGCTCAACAGGGGAAGCAGCTTACTTAGGTGGGTGAATAAAATCCCGCAGGGCTACATAAAGGCCCGCGAAAACGCCCACCAGGGAAAACACAACGGTCCAGGTCTGTCCGGTGCCATCTCCTGAATGGCCGTCCAGGTAACGGCCGGCCAGCACAAATAGGATCAGGATCACCCCCATTTGGATGGCAATGCCGGAGTACTTCAAGTAGGCACTACCCGACTCGCGGATATCCTTACGGACTTCTTCCCGATCTGGATTATGCGGTGGCTTTGGCACGCTCTTCCTTTTCCTTCAGTTTATTGACGTTACCCGTTGCCGCCCCATTAGAGCCGGAGAAGGGTCGCTTATCGTCACCCATTGAGCAGGTGACGTTAAAGACACAACCTGGCTGCATGGCAATCTTGTTCGTCTGTACGTCGCCCTCTACCTTGGCGGTTTCGCGCAGGTTCAGCATATCTTTAACGCGCAGGTTGCCCTTGAACGAACCCTCGATCACGGCATTTTCGCAGACCACCTCGCCCTCGATCCGTCCTTCAGGGCCGATGATGAGCTTGGCCTCGCAATTAAGGTTGCCTTTAATGGTTCCGTCTACGCGAATATCGGTCTTAGCATTAATGGTGCCTTCGATAGTGGTGTCGGAGTTGATCGTATTAACGGAACCCGAGCCGCCTCGCGACGAAGTGGAAGACGATGAATCAGCTGCGGAGCGGCTGTCTTTGTTATTGGATGATCCAAACATATCCTTGGTTTGTGTACGTATACGGTGGGGGTAAACTAAAGGTTACGCCCGCCGCAAAATCGGTTGTGTGTAGTGGCCGGTACCCGGAGGACGGCCGAAAGAATGCAGAAAACAGAAATCCGCCGACCGCCCCAGGGGCAGGCGGCGGATTTTATCGGGATAAAAGGGAAGTCCGTTTAGAGCGTGTCTAAAATTTTTAAGAACTGATAATCAATGATTCGCTTCGCGGCTACTTCGTGGTTAAGGTTCTGGCTAGATAAAAACTTGCGCGCATAGCGGGTTATGTAAGCCAGTTTTTACGACGCCAGGTTCTTAAATGCTTGGTTCTCAGGAAGTAAAAATTTAGACGCGCTCTTAGAAGGTAGGGCAGTAAACGCCACGACGCTGCTGACCACAGATCTTATACTGGAGGGCCAACTCGAATCCGCCATTGCTATTGCTGGCCGCCTTTAGTGGCGATACGTTGATGTCGTAGCTGAAGCCAAGACTGAAATTTTCGTAATCAAATCGGGTAGAAAGAATGACGGCGTCATTCAGAACACCTTGGTCCACGCGGTTAGATACCCGCGACCAAATACCGAACTGAACGGCTTGCTCGCTATCTCCGCCACGCTTATTGAGCATAAACTTCAAGTTGGTACCGGCATTTACCTGGAAGCTCGGCCCCTGGGACATCACGATCACACCGGGAACGATACCGAAGCGATTACTCAACTCGAACTCACCACCCGCGTGCACGGTATAGCGGCTATAGAGCAGATCTTCCTCGGTTTCCGTAAACGACTGGTCAGCGCGATTCAGGTGATTGAAAGCACCGCCGATGTAGAGGCTATTGGCGTCATCGAATACCATGAACCAGAGCAGGCCGGCCGCCATATCGGCAAACAGGAACTGGTCCCGGTTAAAGTTTTCTTGGCTATCGGCATTGGGGTCGAACCCACCCAGGCCGTCGTGCTGCGTTCCCCAGCGCAGGGCCAGGAAATTGAGCGAGCGTTGTGCCGCGCCGCCTTCGGCACCCACCACCAGGTAGTTGCCGTATTTACGGCTACCGCCCATCTTTTTGCTGTAACTCAGCGACAGTTTGCCCGTTGCGGTGGCAAAATCACCGGCACCGGCTTTGTCACCCCAAAAAGTGCCTCCGATGCCGAAAAAATCGTTCCGGCCCACCGCGATTCGCTGATCGTAGCTAAAACTGTAGGTTTGAAAAGCATCATTTCCCAAGATCGAAGCCCACTGGCTACGGTAGTTGACCGACAGGCGACTGTTACAGTTCATCACCCCCGTCAGTGCCGGATTGAGGTTGAGGGGAGACATGTAGAACTGCGAAAAATGGATGTCCTGCGCCGTGAGGCTGAGGGAACCGAGGAGTAAAAAAAGCGATACTAAAAGCGTCTGCGTTACCTTCATACGAATCTAAAGTTTGTGGCGATACACGGCGTGATGCGTGTCCGGGCTGACAAATATAGGCAATAGGAGCGGCCCCTAAGTGTTAAATTGCGGATATTAGGCCGCGTTTAATGTTTCAATTCCCGGTGAACGGGAATTTTTAGACAGGTCGTAAGAGTAGTAGTTGCGCTCGGGGCCGTAAACGGGAGGCAAACGCCGGCTATTTCCGACTTATTTTTCCCGCGTCGCGCATGAACCGTAAAGATAACGAACTTTTACGGTTTGGCGCGTGTACGACTCGGTTAATCCTTTGTTACCATTACTTTTCGATCGCCTCATAGATCGCCGCATGGATTCGGGGGCGCACGTTCAAGCGGTAGATCAGGGGATTATCGCGGGTGGGATAAACGCGGTTACTAAGGAAGATGTAGAGCAATTCGCTATCCGGGTCAGCCCAGACGAAGGTACCGGTATAGCCGCTGTGCCCAAAACTATTGGCCGAGGCCGCTTCGGCTACTGATGAGGCCGTCGCATCGTATTCCAGTAGCGGCTTATCGAAACCCATGCCCCGCCGGCTGCCCGTTTTCGGATACTGGTAGCGGGTGAACTCCCGCACCGCCGCCGAGCTAATATATTCCTGCCCGCCATAGCTGCCGTCCTGTAGTAGCATCTGGTAGAACTTCGCCAGATCGTTGGCGGTACTAAACAGGCCCGCGTTGGCCGACACCCCGCCCATCAGGGCCGCCCCCTCGTCGTGTACGGTGCCGTAGAGCAATTGATTGCGAAAAAAAGTATCCCGTTCGGTGGGTACGATCCGGTCCGGCGGAAACTTACCCATTGGATTAAACCCCAGAGTGCTTGCTCCCAGCGGGCGGTAAAAAGTATCCTGGAGGTAGACTTCGTAAGGCACCCCGGTGATGTTCTCCGTGATTTCCGGCAGCAGGTAAAAAAGCAGGCCTGAATACTTGTATTCCGCTTTCTCCTCCAGCGGGGATTCCCGGATGGCGCGGTAGATCACCCGCTCTCGGTAGCGGCGGTGCAACCACAGCCGGTCGGTCACCTGAATCGGGAAACGCTTACCCGGACGGTCGCGCAGGCTACGGCCGCGCCACTGGCCGTCGGCGGTCATTTTGCCGTCCCACTTGGTTTCCCAGGGATACCTGGCCTGCCCCCGCAGGCTGCTTTGCCAGTAAGGTACCCAGGGACGTAGCCTCGCTTGGTGGGCCAGCATGGCTCGGTAAGTAATAGTGTCTTTGTTGGAAGAGCGGCCGAAACCGTCAAAATAAGTAGAAAGAGGTTGGTCGGGGTCGAATTTCCCCTGACTGTAAGCACGCATCAGGGCAGGCAGGCCGCCGGTGGTTTTGGTCACGCTGGCTAAGTCGTAAATGTCGTCGGTTTGTACCAGTCGGTCTCCTTCGTAGGTGTGTTTGCCGAACGCCTGGTGGTAGACCACTTGGCCCCGGTAGGCTACCAGCACCTGCGCGCCGGGAAAGGCACCAGTGTCGATGGCCGCCGCCATTATTTCGCTGACGCTATCGGCCAGGAGAGCATAATTGAATCCGGGGGGCGTGCCGGTTTCATCGGGCAGAGCATAGCCCAGGCGGCCGGGCGCGGGCAGAGCCTGTTCGGGTGCCGTAACGGCGGGTTCGGGGCGGGAGCCGCCGAATATGAGTTGCACGGCCAGACTCAGGTTAGTGGCCGAGGCATCCGGAATGGTTAAAACGACTGGCCAGGCCGCAGGTACGGGAAGCCGGTCCGCTTTCGGCCCCATGAGGATAAGTACCGTTTTAAAGGAACTCATTTTCGGGCTGCCGTAGGTGTGGGGCGACCGCACCGAGTCAATCGTACTCACCACAACCAGCCGAAGCCCCCCGCGTGTAGGGTTTGCCGGGGTGTAGGCGGGCAGGTAGCGAGCGCAGTACCTAGAAAGGCTGGTGCGTTGCGGTTCTTCCAGGGCGGGCGTAACCAAGTCATAGACCGGCTGGGCAACTAGGTCGGCTACGGGAATGAAGCCGCCGGTATTCCGAACCAAGCTAACCTGAGCACCTAACGAGGCTGAGCCGATCAGGAGAGTAATAGACAACAAGAATCCGAGTAGAGGTAGAATGGGACGATGCATGGAGCTAAAGGTATTGCATTTTATCGCACCCGGCAACCGGATATTGGCAGTATTTACCCTATGGGGATTTTGCTCATCGCATCAACACTACTTCGTCGATTAGCATTTAGCTAGCGGCTAATCATTCTATCCACACCTTATATATGGACCTTTTCGACGTTTACCCCCTTTTCGACCTAGAACCCGTGCGCGGCGAGGGTGCCTACGTGTATACGGCCGACGGCAGTCGCTACCTCGATTTTTACGGGGGCCATGCCGTGATCAGTATCGGTCACGCGCACCCGACCTACGTGGCGGCTATCCAGGAGCAGGTGGCAAAACTCGGGTTTTATAGTAACTCCGTGCAGAATTCGCTGCAGCGGGAACTGGCCCGCAAACTGGGCGAAGCCAGCGGCCTGGAAGAATATCAACTTTTCCTTTGTAACTCCGGGGCGGAGGCGAATGAAAATGCCCTCAAATTAGCCAGCTTCGCTACCGGTCGATCACGGGTAATTGCTTTTCGGCGCGGGTTCCATGGACGGACTTCGGCGGCGGTAAACGCTACCGATAACGAACGTATCAAGGCACCGATCAACAAGCATTACCCGATCACCCACCTGGATCTGGGCAATGCCGCCTCCCTGGAACGCGAGTTGTCGGCGGGTGACGTGGCCGCCGTAATCGTGGAGGGCATCCAGGGGATCGGGGGCGTGTACGTGCCGGAGCCGGAATTTTTACTCGCCGCGCAGAAATTATGTGCCGCTGCGGGGACGGTGCTGATCCTGGATGAGATCCAGTCGGGTTATGGCCGTTCGGGGCGTTTCTTTGCCTTCCAATATGCCGCCGGATTGGAGCCTGATATTGTGAGCATGGCCAAGGGCATGGGCAACGGTTTTCCGATCGGGGGTATCCTGATCCATCCTCGGCACCGCCCGGTCTACGGTATGCTGGGTACTACCTTCGGGGGGAATCACTTGGCGTGCGCGGCGGGCATTGCGGTGTTGGATGCCCTGCATGAGGAAAAAATGACTGCTAACGCGGCCGAACTCGGTACTTACTTAAAGGCGGCACTGGAGGGTACCGGCATTTTTGAAGAAGTACGCGGCCGGGGCCTGATTATCGGTTGTCAATTTGATCGTCCGGTCGGACCATTACGGAAGCGATTGCTTTTTGAGGAGCACGTTTTTACCGGCTCGGCCGGTGATCCAAATACGGTACGGCTGCTGCCGCCGCTGAATATAGATCAGGCGGCTTGTGACTATCTGGTGGAGAAGATGCGATTGGTCTTTGAATCGTAGGCTGCGATACCCCACGTGAGGTACCTGAACGGGGTTCCGCAATTTTGCGGGACAGCCCGCAGGGCCAAGGCGATAGCCGCGCCGGTAAGGTACCGACCCCGGCCCGGAGCAGAGCGGAGGACCGGGGACACGCCCGAAAAGACCGCTGAAACGAATTAGAATAGACTCACTCAACTGGTTCCCTTCCCGCTGATATGTTACTGTTTTTTCTCCTCCACATCTAAGTGCAGGAGGAAACGATCGGGGGCCAGGCCGATCTCGCCCGCGCCGATAGGGAGGGTTTGCCAGGCGGTAGTGGTAGGCGTGATGCGGTGGGTCTGGCGGTCGACGACCAGGTGGATGGGCATGGCAAAAGAGGGTACATCGGCCAAATAACGGTAGCGGATCTGGCGGGTTTTACCACTGCCGGAACTGCGAATCTGGAGTGTAGGGATGCCGGGATGGTAGAGGTATTGATCGAAAAACGCGGTGGTCCAGGGCTGTTTAGTTCGCAGGGCGACGTAGTTGAAAAAATCCTGGCTGGTGACAAGGCTGCGCTGGTTATTCTGGTAGAAATCGTGGAGGGTGCTGAACCACAAGTCATCGTTTCCGATGGCGGAACGGAGGGTATGGAGCACCCACGCGCCCTTGAAATAGTGGTCACTGGACTGGCGCTGCTTGTCCCAGTTGACGCCCTGAGGGCCGATGATGGGTTCCTTGTTTTCGATGTAGGGGCGCTGGCCGGCCAGGTAGCGGCGGGCGTCGGCGGCACTGTAAACGTGTTCGACGTAGAGGGCCTCCAGGTAGGTGGTGAAGCTTTCGTGGATCCACATTTCGGCCAGATCGGCGACGCCGATGCTGTTGCCGAAGTATTCGTGGCCGGATTCGTGGATGATGATGTAGTCCCAGTCCATGTCGGGGGGGATCATGCCGCCGAGGTAGCCGCGCATGTACTGGTTGCCGTAGGCGATGCCGGATTGGTGCTCCATGCCCAGGTAGGGGGTTTCGACGAGGGCGTAACCGTCGTTCCAGAAGGGGTACTTGCCGAGGTAATGCTCGTAGGCGGCCAACATACCGGGTACCTGCTTGAACTGCTTACGGGCGCGGTCGAGGTTGTAGTCGAGGACGTAGTAATCGAGGGCGAGGGTGTCGCCGTCCGCCGCCTGGTAGGTGTCCTCGAAGTGCGCGTAGTTGGCCACGTTGATGGACACGTCGTAGTTGTTAATGGGGTAGGAAACGAACCACTCGTAGCGGGTGCGCCCCTTGCCTTCCTTCTCCCGGGAGCGCAGGTTGCCGTTGGCTACGACCATCAGCGGGTCGGGTGCGCTGACGCTGATGAGGACGCTGTCGGGTTCGTCGGAAAGGTGGTCCTTATTCGGCCACCAGAGCGAGGCGCCGTCTCCCTCGCAGGCGACGCCGATCCAGGGGCGGTCTTTTTTATCGGTCTTCCAGACGAAGCCGCCGTCCCAGGGGGCATTCTGGGCCTCGGTGGGCTTGCCCCGGTAGTGGACCCGCATCTGGTGGATGGAATTTTCTCCCTGCGTGCGGCCCAGATCGACGAAGACGGCCCCCAGTTCGCGGGAATAATCCAGTGGGCGACCGTCCTGCTCAATGCGGTCGATCTGGAGGTTTGGATAAAGGTCCAGTTGAATCCGCGCGGCGGGGCTGACCATGCGGTAGCCGATATCGACGTAGCCGCGCAGGCTTTTGGTCTCAGGCAGCAGATCGAGGTGTAGGCCGTAAAAAGTTACGTCGAAAGCCGTTCGCTCCGGGCGCAGGCTGCCGCGCAGGGAATCGGCGTGGGTAAAGGTGCGGTCGGCATAGAAATCGTGCTGCGCGGATAGGGTGAGGACGGTCAGCAGGGTACTAAGCAAGAGCGGGAGACGGAGCATGAATGGGAAATTATAGGAGGCGAAGATAGGGATGGGGGGCCAACTTTGACATAAGGGATTAAGAGCGTGTCTAAATTTTTACTTCCTGAAAACCAAGCATTTAAGAACCTGGCGTCGTAAAAACTGGCTTACGTAACCCGCTATGCGCGCAAGTTTTTATCTAGCCAGAACCTTAAATCATTGATCCTCAGTTCTTAAAAATTTTAGACACGCTCTAAAACTAGGTGACCAGCAAAAATTACGATTAAGGCATATCAACTCAAAGAAGGAAGGACGAAATATGGGAATATTGTTTTTTGAAATCGTCATGGACCGAACTCTGAGATTAGTGTACTCCTAGTGGACCAACCCGAAAGTTCTGTTATACCCAAGTCTTGTCGTTGCATGTCTCAGACTTCGTTACGGAAATCCTTAGGTAGCTACGGCTATACGCGTCTTCCAAGCCTCGCCTGAGACAAAAATCCGGCGACTGAATATAACGACCACCGCAGGCAGCATCATAGCTAAACTTACGGGTTAGTCCACTAGTCCCACATCTCCACGAAGTTAAAGGCCTTCCCGTCGAATAGCCCCCGATCACTCAATTTCAACTCGGGGATAACCAAAAGGGCCAGAAAGGAAAGCGTCATGAAAGGAGCCTCCAGTTGGCAGCGGAGGCCGCGCCGGGCGAAACCGGAAACATAGCTGTAGCGATCGGCCACGCGGGGGCCGCGCTCGTCGCTCATCAGGCCGGCTATGGGGAGGGCGAGGCTTTCGCTGCGATCATCCCGGACGGCGGCGATACCACCGCGGTTGGCGATCACCAGATTAATGGCAGCGGCCAGATCCTCATCGGTTACTCCAACAGCGACTATGTTATGCGAATCATGGGCGACGCTGCCGGCGATGGCACCACGCTGCATTCTCATGCCGGTAACGAAAGCGATGGCGGGCGGCGCGTCGGGCTGATAGCGATTGACTACTACTATTTTGAGGAGGTCATGGCTGGTAGCGGTTACCGCCTCGCCGCCGCTGATACTGGGTTTCATCCATTCGGAGCCGGTAATCAGTTCGCCATCATGGACGCGGATGACCCGCAGGCGCGCACCGGGGCGGGCGGGAACCCGTAGGTCGTCGGTACGGATAGGGCGGGCGAGGAAAATGTTGGGCGTTTCAGTAGTGGTCTCCCCCATGCGGTGCGCACCGGCCTCGGCGATCAGTTGACCCTTGCGCCAGGTTTCCATGATACCGAAGTGGCGCAAATCATCGACGCAGATGAAATCACCGGGGTCACCGACGCGGAGTTGGCCGATGTCGAGCTTATAGTGTTGCACGGGGTTGCGGCAGGCGATCTGGAGGACGTTCCATAGATCGTGGCCGCCGCGCACGGCCCGGATCACCAGTCGGTCGATGTGACCGTTGAGGAGGTCGTTGGGGTGGCTGTCATCGGTGCAGAACATAAGGCGGTCGGGAAACTCGTCGATTAGGCCCTCCAGCGCGGCGTAGTTGCGGGCGGCGCTGCCCTCGCGGATCAGGATCTTCATGCCCGCCGCCAGTTTGTCGCGGGCCTCGGCTTCGGTCACGCACTCGTGGTCGGTAGTGATGCCGGCGGCCGCATAGGCGGCGGCGGCCTCGCCGCGCAGGCCGGGCGCATGGCCGTCCACGGGCTTACCGCGCCGGTGAGCGGCGGCGATCTTGGCCATCACCTCGGGGTCGGCGTTCAGGACGCCCGGAAAATTCATCACCTCGGAGAGGTAGCCAATCTCCGGCCGATCCAGTAGAGCGGTAACGGCGGCGGCATCCAGGGTAGCACCGGCGGTCTCGAAGGCGGTAGCGGGTACGCAGGAAGGTGCGCCGAAATTAATGGATAGCGGACTCTGGGCGGCATTATCGAGCATGTATTCCACGCCCGCCAGGCCCAGCACATTAGCGATCTCGTGCGGATCGGAGACGGTGGCAACGGTACCGCGGATGGCGGCCATTTTAGCAAATTCGGCGGGCGGCAGCATGGAGCTTTCCACATGTACGTGCGCGTCCACGAAACCCGGCAGGATGTACCAGCCTCTTTTGTCGCGTGAGGGATCGCGGTCGATAGCAGCAATACGGCCCTCATCATCCAAATGCACGACGGCCCCGTAAATGTCTTGCTTGTCGAGATCGACGAAGCGGCCCTTTATTTCTTTGCTCACGGGGAAAGGTGTTTTGCTAGTTGTAGATGGGTGCCGTCAGCGACTGTTACCGACGACCCGGCAGATCGTCTGAATTAGTACAGTGATTACTTTCAGTATGTTGCGGGTCTACAACCAAATAATCCTACTGTGGTGTTTATGTCCCATGAAACGTCCTGATCTAGCTAAATTCCGGGGTTTTTTTTCCGAGCGCGCTTTCTGGGGCCGCATCGGAGATTATGCCCGGAGGGCCGGCAGTCAACTGACTTATACCGCCCTGCTCCTCTACTTCGCTTACCAGCGTAAGGAAACGCCTGCCTGGGCCAAGCGCATCGTACTCGGCTCGTTGGGTTACCTACTGGCTCCCATCGACCTTATACCCGACCTGTCTCCCTTTATCGGTCTTACCGATGATATCGGCGTACTTTCCCTCAGCCTCGTGACGATTTCGGCTTACGTCAACGATGAGGTACGGCATAAAGCCAAGGCCCAACTCAGCCGGTGGTTTCGGCAGGTGAAGGAGGAAGATTTACGGGAAGTGGATGACAAATTATAGGCCGGTACCCAGCGTAACGGTTACTCCACAAACAGATCCTTGAACGGCTCTACGCCGGGGGTGACGGAGTATTTCCCGAAATCGGTTACACCGGCCTTACGGAGGACGGTTTCGTCGATAAAGAAGTTGCCGGTGTCGCGGGTTTTGAAAATTTCGTAGGCCGCATCGGCTACTATTTCCGGGGTGCGGGACATTTTCATCAGCTCGTCTCCACCCAATAGGTTATTGACGGCAGCGGTGGCCACAGTGGTCTGAGGCCAGAGGGCGTTGAAGCAGATATCATCATCGGCAAATTCCCGGGCCATGCCGAGAGTGACCATGCTCATGCCAAACTTACTCATGGTATAGGCCACATGGGGGGCGAACCATTTGGCCTGCATATCCAGCGGCGGCGAGAGGGTCAGTACGTGGGCCGAATCCGATTTCTTGAGGTAGGGGATGGCCAGCTTGGAGGTCATGTAAGTGCCGCGGGTGTTGATGCCGTGCATCAGGTCGTAGCGTTTCATTTTGGTCATCTCGGTCGGCGTCAGGCTGATGGCCGAGGCATTGTTGACCAGGATATCGATACCGCCGAAATGGTCGGCGGCCTGGGCCAGGGCGGCGGCCACTTCGTCCTCCTCCAGTACGTTCATCTTAATGGCCAGGGCCTTGCCGCCGGCCGCCTCGATCTCCTCGGCGGCGGTGTGGATGGTGCCGGGCAGTTTGGGGTGCGGCTCGGTGGTCTTACCGGTAACGATAACGTTGGCTCCCTCGGCCGCCATGCGGATGCCGATGGCCAAACCGATACCCCGGCTGGCGCCGCTGACAAAAACGGTCTTCCCCTTAAACTGACTCATGTAATGATGTTTGTCGGCAAATGTAGCGAATTCTCGCTATTCCTTCACGTCCTGGCACAATTCCACCAGCACTCCGTTGGTGGTGCGGGGGTGGAGGAAGACAATCAGTTTACCGTCGGCCCCGGGTTTCGGGGTGTCGCTGAGGAGTTCGAAGCCCGCTTCCCGGAGGCGTTCCATTTCCGCTAGTATATCCGTTACCCCGAAGGCGAGGTGGTGGATGCCCTCGCCTCGTTTGGCGATAAATTTGGCGATGGGGCTGTCTTCGCGGTCGGCTTCCAGTAGTTCCACCTTCGGCCCACCGGCGGCGAAAAAGGAAGTAGTAACTCCCTCGCGTGCCACGGCCTCGTGTTTATACGGTTCGCGGCCGAGGAGGCGGGTGAAGAGATTATCGCTGCGGTCCAGTGATTTGACGGCGATACCGATGTGTTCGAGTTGCATTTGACGGGGCTGATTTGACGGGTTTAACTACGGGTTCCGGCCGTAAGGTAGCGAACACGTTGCGATGGACCAGGGGTGGAAGCGGGGCCGACCGCAGGGAAGGCAGCCCGCAGGGCCGAGCGAACAGCGAGCCGCGCACGACCCGGCCGGCCGACCGCCAGGGAGGCCGGGGGCCCAAGAGCGGTAAAAAGAGGAACCGATCACTGCCGGTTCCTCCATTCATAAAAATTGCGCTGAAGATTTTCTGATTTCACTGAACATCGGCCTTTCTGGCTGACCAGTGTGCGACCGGCCGCGTTGCTGATGCGGAAGAAGTAAATACCACCGGCCAATCCGGCAGGCTGAAAGGTGTTTCGGCCGGGCGAAACGGTTTGCCTGCGCAGGGTGCGGCCCAGTAAATCGACCACCGAGAGGGTGAATACCTGACTGTTACCGGTGATGGTTAAATCGAGTTGGATACTACGGTTCGACGCCGGCGGGATTAGGAAAAACACTGAGCCGGGCGTACGAAACAGCGGGCGTTTGGAGGCCGGTGCTGATGCGGATAAAATTGGTGTCGATAGTATGGAAGGTAGTGTTGGTAATGATCGGGTCGTTAAAATCGAAATAGATCGCGGCCGTGTTTTCGATGCGAGTTTGGAGCGGCAAACCGGCGCGGGGCGCGATGGTGTAGGTGATGAAACCCTGCGAGGCCGCGAGGTTGACGTTGCTGTCCGGGAGCATGATATCGAGGAAGTCGATCTCTAGGGTGCCGCTGCTATCCAGCGCGAAAGTGTAGTCATGACTTGCCGCGCCGAGGCGCAGGGTGGCCAGATCGAGGCTGGCCGCGAGGGTGTCGCGCAGCACGACGGTAAAGGCCGTGTCGGTGCCCGTGTTCTGGAAACGGATGGTGTATTCCAGTGGTGTTTCGGGCAGGATGTTGTGGTCGTCTCCGTAACCGACGGGCACCGCCCGCTTGTCGTTAGGGTCGAATGCACCAGTGTTGGGGAGGCAGAGTTGGTCGTACCAGTCCTGGTCGTCACCATCGAAGAGGAGGTTGGTGAAACCGAAGGAAAAAGTACCTCCGGGAGTACTGCTACAACCCTCCAGGAAGGCGGTGGGCAGCACGAAGCCGGGGCTGAACGGCTCCTGGTTGGTTTGGATAAAGTAGGTGCTTCCCTCGTCATCCGGTAGTTCCACGGTCAGTATTTCCTGCGCGGCCAGTACCGGCCCCTGGGTGGGGGCGGTATTGAGCATAACACCGTCTTCCACGATGATGTACTGCAAGGGGACGGTCATGGTCGCCGTTCCCGTATTTTGGATGCGGAAAACGGTGCCTTCCTCCGTGCATTCACCGGTCACGTTCACGGTGGCACCCGACCAGGCCTCGTCCGGAGCGGGGCAGGGCGCATTGGGAGTGGCCGTGACGGCTACGCAGTGGGTCTGGCCCATTTCGGCCTCGCAACTAGCGAATACGGTGATGGAGATATTGCCACACTCCAGAGCGGGCAGGTCGCCGAGATCAAAGAGCAGACCGTTCTGTAAAATTTGGCTGGGGGCCACGCTGGCCGACTGGAAAATAAGAAACGGATCTAGTTCCACGAAGAGGGTGGCGTCTTCAGCCACGACGGAACCGTCGTTGCAGTAGCTGACGAAAGATGCTGTTCTCGAAGCAGCGGCGAAAACCAGCCGTGCTGATACTCGTCCACATATGCGCACACTCTTGCTGGGCGGTTACCAGGGTATAGACGGGTTCGGGGGTAGCCACGTTTTCGACCACGGTGCCCGTGGCCAGGGGCAGGCAGTCTTCGTAAAGGTCGTTGTAGGGGCTGACGGCCACGCTGTAATCGCCGGGTGGGACGTCGGCTGTCCAGTAGCCCGTATTGTCGGTGCCGGCAAAGTAGGTGGCGGCAGGGTCGGTAAGGGACTGAATACGCACGAACCAGGATGGGAAGGGGATTTCCGTGCCGTCGAATTGGCAGTTGCCTTCGTCCAGTAGCAGGTAGCCGTTGAGCAGGCTGCAGGGTTCGGGCGGGAAGGAATTAAAGTAGCTGCCGAAGCCCTGGCAGCCGGTACTGGGATCGGTACCGATCAGGGTGTAGACGCCCGTCTGGGTCAGGGTGATGGTGGATCCGAGGGACGTACTTCCGTCCGGAAAGACCCAGGAATATTCGAAATTATCCGAGTCGGGGAAAGTAAGGACCACCGGCTCGCCGCAAAGTCCGGGCAGTACGATGGGTTGTAGGTCGATCTCGAGAATGCCCGCAACCGTTACCGTCTCCTGGTCGGTACACTGGGGGTCGCTAATTGAGGTAACGGTAAGGGTAAAAACACCTATTCCCGCCCCGAAGAAGGTGGAGTTGTCACTTACGATGTTACCGTTTTCATCCGTCCAGACGTAGGTGAAGGGATTACCCGGCAGAGCGGTATTATAGCTGGGGGAGAGGGAAACCTGGCCGTTTTGACAAATATCGCCCTGGATGTTAATCGTCCCGATAATGTCGTCGGTTGAGTTTACCACCGCCGAGAATAGCACGGTGCATCCGCCGCCGTCGATCATTGTACCCGAGTAGACCCCGGCGGCGATGTTATTACGTATGTTGCCGGCGGCGCCGTCATCCCAAAATATGTTGTAGGGTGGCGTACCACCTACGGGAGTAAGAATCACCAGGCCGTTCGCAATGTCGCAGGCGGCGGCGAAGCTCAGAACTTCAACATCCAGGTCACCGACCTCCTCAATGATGAAGGGGTATTCTTCCTCGCAGCCACCGGCGGACGTAACCGTCACCGAGTAGGTGCCGGGAGACAGATCCATCCGGTCTTCGGCGCTGCTGCCGTCGCTCCAAAGAAAGGTAAGTTCTGACTGGCTCAGGGTAGTAATATTGATAAACCCGAAATCACCCGCGTTACAGCTACCCGGCTGGCCGACTTGGGCATCTAGTTCAAAGTCGAGGAGGTTTTCTACGACGAATTCGCTTTCGGTAGCGCAACTGCCGCTGGTCAGTTCAATCAGGTAGATACCCGCCGCCAGGCCGTTCAGGAATTCCTCATTGCCGGTGACATCCGGCAGGGAGACGCCGTTCAGGGTGTAGCTGTAGGGTGGGCTGCCGCCGAAAATGGAGAAAGCGTAGACACCTTCTAATTGCGCCGTACCGCAGGAATCACCCTGTACGAATTGCGTTTCCAGGAATAGCTCTTCCGTCGCTTGAAGGACGGTGATTACGATGTATTTGCTGCACCCATCCGGCCGGATCACGGTCAGGCCGTGCGATCCCGGACCGGGGTTGTAGGCACAGGCGCCGCCGAAGTTACCGTCGTCCCAGGAGTAGGTGTAACCGTCGGCCGTGGGGGAGAGGCAAAATGTCTGATCGCAATTTTGCAAATAGGTAGGCTGCGGTAAAACGAGATCGCCGGCTGCCAGTAGTTCGAAAAAACCAACATGCCAGGCAACCGGTTGCGAAATCCGTCACCACTACCGAGTAGTAGCCAGGGCTAATCGGCCGTGAAGTAGCGGGCTGCTGCCTTGTTGGACCAAGGTGCCCTCCAAGTAAAAGTTGTAGCTATAGTTTTCTAGCCCGGTATACCCGCACCCGCATCCACCGTGTAAGGGAACTCGTCGCAAGCCAGCGCGATCGAGCCATCGAGTTCCGGGTTTATGAGAATTGGATTAAAGCTATTGTGACCGTCACCGGATTACTCAACTGTACGCAGGGGCTGGTCAGGTCCACCTGCCCGTTCAATTCGGGGCCGATAACGGCGTACACGAATAGTTCGCCCGGCGCGGCGAGCCCAGTATAAAGGGGCAGATCGTCCCGGTAGCCGATACGGGTGGCAATAGCATCCGTGCTGTCGAAGGCAAAAAAGTAGTCGACCTCGTAGCCGTCAGGTACTGTAAGGTTATCCGTGAACGTGAGTTGTATTGCCTCCTCGAAGCAGTAGTTTGTTTGGTTGGTGGCATGATCGTACCGGCGTCGCCGTCACACTGAGCCCGAAATGGTAGCTGCCAGAGCGGTAAAAAAGATAAAAAGGAGTAGCAGTTGCTTCACGGTACACGAGATTGAAGAGTGTCGATAGAGGGGAACGCTGCAATGATGGGGCGATTTACCCAGCCCGGCAAATGAAGTATTTTACTCGTGTAGAAAATGATTGCAACCGACAATTGTCGCTCAGCCTCGTCGCTGCCTGGGCAAAAAGATAACGACTAAGCCATAATGTAGAAAATTTTGGGAAGAAAAGCGGTCAACTCACCACCCGCCGCCCGATGCTATCGTAGGTAAAGCCAAGTTCAGCCATGCGATCCAGGTCATAAAGGTTGCGGCCGTCGACGATGAGTGGGCGGCTCAATAATTCCTTGATGACCTTGAAACTGGGGGTGCGGAATACGGCCCACTCCGTCATGATGGCCAGCGCGTCGGCCCCGATCAGGGCTTCGTACTGGTCTTCCACCAGCGTGATGCGGTCGCCGTAAAGCTCGAAAATGTGGGCCATGGCCTCGGGGTCGAAGGCCCGCACATGGGCACCGGCGGCCAGCAGGGCGTCGATGGTGTAGAGCGCGGGGGCCTCGCGGATGTCGTCGGTATTGGGTTTGAAGGCCAGCCCCCAGAGGGCGACGGTCTTGCCGGCCAGACCGTCGGGAAAGTGTTCCTTCAGCTTCTCGGCCACGCGCAGCCGCTGGCGGTCGTTGACGCGCATAACGGCCGTGAGAATCTGGAAATCATAGTTGTTTTTCCCCGCCGTATGGGCCAGGGCCTGCACGTCCTTGGGGAAGCAACTGCCGCCGTAGCCCACGCCGGGAAAAAGAAAGCGCTTACCGATACGCGTGTCCGATCCCATGCCCTTGCGCACCATGTCCACGTCCGCCCCGGCGATCTCGCAGAGGTTGGCGATCTCGTTCATGAAACTAATGCGGGTAGCCAGGTAGGAATTAGCGGCGTATTTGGTCATTTCCGCCGAGCGGAGGTCCATTACGTGAATGGGGTTACCCTGACGCACGAAGGGGCCATAGAGCAGTTCCATCACGCGCTGCGCGCGCGGCGTTTCCACGCCGATCACCACGCGGTCGGGCTTCAGGAAATCGTCCACCGCCACGCCCTCGCGCAGGAATTCGGGGTTGGAGACCACGTCGAAAAGGTCTTCGCTCAGGTTGGCGGCCAGGGCGGCATGCACGCGCTCGGCCGTACCCACGGGAACGGTGCTTTTATCCACGATCACCTTGTAATCGGTGATGAGGTGCGACAACTCGGCGGCCACGCCCAGGATGTAGGTCAGGTCGGCCGAGCCGTCTTCGCCGGGCGGGGTGGGCAGGGCCAGGAAGATCACCTCCGCGTCCTTGATTCCTTCCCCCAGGTCGGTGGTGAACGACAGTCGTCCCTGACGGCTATTGCGTTCGAAGAGAATTTCCAGGCCCGGCTCGTAGATCGGGATTTCGCCGCGCCGCAGCCGTTCTACCTTGGCCGCGTCAATGTCGACGCAAACTACCTGATTGCCCGTTTCGGCAAAGCAGGTGCCGGTTACTAAACCGACGTAACCCGTCCCGACTACCGTGATATTCATACTGCTAGGATTTTAGGGGATGATGTTTTGGGGGAACTAATCGTTATTTTAGGGCGCAAAATTACGAAAGTTCGCCGTCCGACCGATTAGAAGCGTTAGTTTTCCGCCCTGCCCCACTCAATTATCCCGTCGCGTTGCGTATCGTCAGCTCCATATTTCATTCCTTTTCCGTCCAGTTGCTACTCCTGCACCTGCGGTCTAATCTGTTGTTACTGGTTTTCTGGATTATTCTGGTTTTCTTCTTTACCGGGGTCATCGCGCGCGGTGCCGGGGCGCAGTACCTCTTTCTCGATCCTGAGTACCTGGGGCATACCGGTTTTACCAGTTTTTTCTGGTTGGGTATGGCTTTTGCCGGCTTCGTGATGAGTTGGCACCTTACGGTCTACCTGCTCAGTGCGCATTATTTTGCTTTCCTGGCCAGTCTGCGGCGGCCGTTTACCAAGTTTTGTATCAATAATTCCGTGCTGCCGCTACTCGTCTTCCTCTTCTACACCGGGCTACTGTGCTACTTTGAGTTGGAATTCGCCGAGGGAACGGTACTCAGCTTCCTCACCAAGTGGTGCGGTTTCACCCTGGGCGGCGTCACCCTACTGATCGTCTATGCCACCTATTTTCAATTGACCAATCGCGACATCGACTACTACCGCCCCCGGCCGGAACCACCACCTAACTTGGGCCACGTCTTTGTTCCCGGCAGCCGCCGGGGTACGCTCAACAAGATCCGCGAGCGCGAAAACCCGCTAGGGGTTCGTACTTACTGGACCGAAGAACTCAACGTCCGTCTGGTCCGCAGCGTGGCGCACTACGACACGTCCATGCTGCGCGGCATCTTTCGTCAAAACCACTTCAACGCGCTTATCGTCCAGTTTACGGCCATGGTACTGCTACTCACCACCGGTTACCTCGTCGATTACCAAATATTTCAGCTACCCGCCGGGGCCAGCTTGCTCATCCTGTTCAGCCTGTGCGTGGCCCTGGTCGGTGCGGTAACCTACTGGTTTGACCGGTGGCGACTTGCCATCATTGTTGCGGGACTCATCCTGGTCAACTACATTAGTGCGTTCCCGGTATTCCAGCGGTCCAATAAGTTGTACGGCCTCGATTACGAGACGCCGCCTACACCTTACGACTATGAGCAACTCCAAGCCATTTGCCAAGCCGACACCCTGACTGCTGACCGGACATCGACTACGGGCATCCTCGACACTTGGCGCGGCCGTCAAGCGGAAGAAAAACCCAAACTGGTCATCATCAGTGCCAGTGGCGGCGGGCTGCGGGCGGCCGCCTGGGCCATGCAGGTGGTACAGCAAACCGACTCGGCCACCAGCGGGGCACTACTCGACCACACCGTTCTAATTACCGGTGCATCGGGTGGCATGCTCGGCATGGGCTACCTGCGCGAACTCTACCTCCAACAGCGGCGGGGTAACGACGTGGACCCTCGCAACCCCGCCCACATCGAATACATGTGCCGCGACCTGCTCAACCCGGTCGCTTTTTCCATTGTCTCCAACGACATCTTTCTCCCCCTCACCCGCGTCACCCTCCACGGCAAAACATATAACCGCGACCGCGCCTTCAACTTCGAGAAGCAGCTCAACATCAATACCAATTTCCTACTCGACAAACCGCTCGTCGCCTACCGTGAACCCGAACGGCGGGCCGATATTCCACTGCTTTTCCTCACCCCCAGCATCGTCAACGACGGTCGCCGGCTCACCATCTCTCCACAGGGCGTCAGCTACATGATGATCCCGCCCGCCGGCACCCTGCCCGGCAACAGCCTGGAGATCGACGCCGTCGATTTTCGCCGTTTGCTCAGCACCCATCAGCCCGATAGCCTCCGTTTTCTCACCGGCCTGCGTCTCAACGCTACTTACCCTTACGTGCTGCCTTTCGCCCATTTACCTACCGAACCCTCGCTGGAAATCGTCGACGCCGGCTACCGCGACAACTATGGCATTCTCACTGCCACCCGTTTCGTGCAGGTCTTCCGCCAGTGGATCGAGACCAATACCAGCGGCGTGGTCATCGTACAGATCAGCAGTTTTGAAAAAATCGAGCGTATCAGTGAAACTCAGGGCAAAGGCCTCATCGAATCCCTGTTGCACCCCCTCGGCCTGCCCAATCAGTTCCTTACCGTCCAGGAACTGGAGCAGGACGCCGGTCTCGGCCTCCTGTTCGACCTCCTCGGCCCCGACAATATCGACCTGGTCCGTTTCAATTACCGCCCCCAGGAGCGCGACATCCTGCGGGCCTCCGTTTCCTTCCACATTACCGAACGCGAAAAAAGCGATGTACTCCAGGCCTTCTATTTTGAGGAAAACCAGGCCGGGCTGCGGCGGTTACAGGAGTTGCTTCAACAGTAAGTAAGTGCAATTTCGACTTTTCGCCGGGCGTGTCCCCCAGCCCTGACGGGCGTGGGGCCGGTCCCTTCCAGGCTCGCAAGTCTGCTCGGCCCCTCCGCTACGCTGCGGGTCTCCGGCTAATCGCCGGCCCTTTCAGGCACCTCACGCAAACCTGCGGGGAATTATTCGTCCTAGCAAACGGTTATTCCCCACGCTAGCGCATTGAGCAAAATCTCCCTATCTTTGCAGCAGACTGATTATGACGGCGGGTCGTCAGCCGTTTCCCCCAATCAGTCTACCGGACCCATAGCTCAGGTGGTTAGAGCAGCGGACTCATAATCCGAAGGTCGTAGGTTCAATCCCTACTGGGTCCACGAATATGTGTGTCTTGGGCGGTGGCCATATTATAAGGGCCGCCGCCTCAATTTCTCCCTCCCATTCTTATTCTCTTGCCGGTTTCCCAACCGCTCTACCGACCTCTTGCCCGGAGGTCCGAAAGATTACGCCGACGAGTGGACAAATAAAAGTGGTCCACCGCGAAAAAATAGCCCGTCAACGGAGCCGTTTTGTCCCAAAAATGCGTTATTTTTATACAACTACCCGGTAGTACCGTTTACCACCGGATCGCGCTCGACCAAGGTTGCAAAATTCGCCGTTCACCCGCCTCCCCGGACCGCTCACGCCCGGCGGCACAAACCCTATGAATGATGGACCGCACCCAAACAAAGCTTTACCAAAAAAAGGGAGGTAGCTTCCGTAAGTACGAGATCCTGAAAAAGGAAATCAGCGTGGAAGTAAAAGACCAGGGTGAGTACCGCAAAATGCGCGTCGACCTGGAAGAACTCGATTTCGACGAACTCGTGATCCGCCGCCACCCCAGCGTGACGCAGATTTTGCTGTTCGCATCGGTTATCCTCAATGTACTGCTCATCGCCGCGCTGCTGGTCAACTGGCTGACGTTGGACGGTATCAACACCATCCTGTTATTCGGGGTGTCGGCTGCGCTGGTCACGGGTTTCGTCTTCTGGGCTATCCATTTGTTTCGCTTGCGCAAGGATAAGCTGATCCGCGGTGATACCACCCTGGCCTTTTTCTACGACGAGGAAGAAGTACCGGAGGTCGATTCTTTTATCGAAACCCTCAAGGAAGCGCAGAAGAAGCACCTCCGTAAGGAATACATGAAGTTCGACGAGCTACGGTCGCTTGACAGCCACGAAGACATCTTCCAGTGGCTGGTCAAAAACGAGCACATCACCCGCAGCGAATACCTGGTGCTGATGGACGAACTGGCCCACCTGCGCATTATGGGCCGGGAGTAAGGCTCTGGTCCAGGTCGGCCCAGGTTCCTTCCGTGCGCAATACCCGGAAGCGGGAGAACAGTTCTTCGTTATACCACCCCCGGCGCCGGGTTTCGGCAATTACCTCCCGGTGCCGGGGCGAGTGGTAGGCGTAGTGCTGCATCGCCTTGCCGCTCGTCCAGAGGCTGAAGGTGGCCTGCATGAACAGCGGGTATTCCCCGATGCCGATACTGATACGGCGGCCGGGCTGTTCGGTCAGGCTGTCGACCACGGAAGGTACGCGCCGCCAAAATTCCAGCATCCGTTTTGTGCTAATGGTAGCGCGGGTAATGACGGCCACCGGCTCGCCGGGGTCATAATCTCCATTGGTAGCAAAGGGCGTTTCCCCACCCCATGATCCGTGCGCCAGGGTCGGTTGTAAATGAGCGGTGAACTGCTCTTCGCTCCGGGCAACGATCTCTTGCCACAGCGGATACCTCGCGAAGAAAGCATTGGCCGCCGCCTCATCACGCCAGGCAACCACCAGCGCGTAGACCCCGAAATTAGGCATCTTCCCGAAGCCGTCATTGGCACCACTACCCAGCAGACGTACGAATTGCGCTCCGTCGGCGCGGCGCACATTTTGGGGCGCGGAACCCATCAGGAAAAATGCCCAGTGCCGGTTAGAAAAGCCGGAGTAGCGAAGAAGAGAGACGGTAACGTAATCAGACATCGGGGGCAACGGTTTTTTAGTCGAATTGACTACCGTTGAAAGTCTCGTACCCATCCCTGGGTTGCGGGGAAAGAGTGAACGAGCCGTATTTTTTAGAAAAAAAGTACCTCTTTCGGCTCACCGGCAGACCGTAGGTCTTTTATTCTAAATTTGCCTTAGCTGCGGGTAAATGGTACTTTTTTTCAAGAAAGCGGTAAACTAAAGCAAGAAAGCGGTCGTTCCTCCCCCGAATGTTTAGACGTGAATATGCGCCTTTCCTTACCGAGTTGCGGAACATTTTTCCTCGCTACCGGTATACCTCCCATTACCCTATCTCCCTCTATGCAGACTTCTTTCCGTTTCCTGACTCCTGTTCTACTAGGCACCGCTCTGGCTGTTCTACTGGTAATAGCTTTTGTCAACTACCGACAGGCTACTTTTACTCAGGATATCTATAGCACTTATTTCGATGCTCGCCCAAGTCATGGTTACCTCTCTGAGCGTAGTTTAGCCGTCAAAGAATCGGAGTTAGACGAGGTGCTCCAGGCCGGACTGAACGCACATAGTAATCAGGATTACTCTACCGCCCTGGTTTATTTTCGTGCTTATCTTGAAGACAATCCCGAGCCGGAAGATTTTCGTCCCTATACCTACGCAGCCACGGCCGCAATGGCAGTAGGCGAGTTGGAGGAAGCCGCCGCATGGCTTCATCAACTCCCCCCTACCGGATCACCCGCCTCGGCCGATCGCACTTGGTACCTCAGTTTAATCGACCTGCGCCGCGACCAACCGGAAGCAGCCCGCCTCCAATTGCAAGAACTGGCTAGTAACAATGTTGATCGGCGCATGGCACGGCAGGCAACGGCCGTGATGCAGGCCCTGTAAAACAGCCTCGGACCCAAAAAACTAAAAAGCAGCAACGGAAATCCTTCCGTTGCTGCTTTTTTAATTAACCGGGCAACGTACCGCTGATCGGGCTAACAAGCGCAGCGACCGAGGGTATGACAGGATGCTGCGCACGGACCGACATAAGTATCGCCCCCGCCGTGGAAAGTGTGATCCACGATCAGTAGACAAGCTATAGCGTGAAGGCAAATGGAGTACCTACGATCACTGCTCCACGCACTAATCCCGCAACTTTTTTACCATTCAGAACAAAATTCCTACCGTTCAGAACATTTATTCGAAATAATTTGCCTGCCGCTTGCTTATGTTCCTGATTTGCATTATCGCAGTGAGGGAACCGGGTTCCCTGGAAATCAACCCGGTCCTTTAACGGCACAAACAGCTCGGCAGCAAAATTGAAAAAAAGCCGCTCCCTGACCAGAAATGGAGCCAGGGTAAGTTGAAACAGTCGAACACCGACACCCACACCTAAACAAACGGAGGCCGCCGAAAATCCGCTAACCGAGTAGGCATTTCACCCGATTCATGTACCAATTTTAAATTCATTATTATGAAAAAGTTTTACCTTTTATTTTTCTTGCTTTTGGGAAGCATTACCCTTGCTATCTCACAAACAACCACCGAAGTTGTCAGTGGAATGGTTGGGGCTTATGGTTTAGCCGCCTACGGAAACGAAATGTATGTTTCTGATCGATTCGGTGATAAACTATACAAATTTGATTATACTTCAGCAACACCAACACTCATAGAAGTAGCAACTATTTCTGTGCCGAATGACCTTACTGTGGTGGGTAACGATTTGTACATCACTACAGGCAGTTTTCTCAGCGGAACCGGCATTTACCGCATGGATTTCTCGGCTCCGACACCAATGCTGGAAACCGTCTACTCTACGACTGATAGAACCAACGGTCCAACCATTGTCGGAGACGAACTCTATTTTGCTGATCCAAGTATTAGTGCAATCAGAAAGCTTGATCTCACCGAGATGAGCCCTACTCCGACTACCGTAGTCTCCGGTCTTGCACGGCCTCAAGGGCTGACTTTCTACGATGGCCTTCTCTACATACTTGAAACAGATGGAGATCGACTTTCTTCTTTTGATCCTACCGAAATGAGTCCTTCGACCAGCTTTGTTGCTTCGGTAACCGTTCCTCTTGGCGTTGCCAGAAACGGCAGTTTTCTGTATATCGTCGGAGGATTCGGTAATGGACTTCGCCAAGTTAACCTCAACCAAGACCCTGCTACCGTTAGTGTAGTACCTGGGATCGGCATAGATGATCCTAAGGGCAGTCTTTTTGTAAATGGCGTATTATACATTACCGACGGAGGGAGGGTAGTAAAGGTAGAAGGACTACCAGCTTCCTTCTCCTTACCTACAGTATGTAATGATGAGGCTATTGCTACCCTGGGAGGAGCTTCACCAACTGGTGGTGTTTACAGTGGCCCTGGTGTAACGGACGATGGTAATGGAGAGTCTTTTACTTTTGACGTAGCTGGCCAGGGATTAGGAACTTACACGGTCACTTATACCCTGAATGGTGCGAACGCTAGCACAATGTTCGATGTCGTAGCTGCCCCCACCGTCACCTTCTCCACCGGCAACCTCAGTGTACAAGTCGACGCGGGTCTACAGACCGGCCTCAACGGCGGCACCCCCACGGGCGGCGTGTACTCCGGCAACGGCGTAACCGACGACGGCAACGGCATGACTTACACTTTCGATCCGGCCGCTGCCGGAGAGGGCGAGAACGTCATCACCTATACTATTGCGGATGCGAATGGTTGTGGTGGTGCGCAAAGCGCCGTCATCACGGTGACTCCCGCAGTAGTTCCCGGCGACAACTGTGACGAAGCCATCGATATCTCCGCCCAGTTCGGCGGCGCCTTCAACGAACCACAGACCAGCGGCTTATTTGACAACACGGCCTTCACGACCGATGCAAACGATCCTGCGGTCGTAGCCGGTTGCTTTTTTGGCGAAGATCCTTTTGATAACACCGGCTACTACTCTTTCACCGGCGACGGCAACACCTACCGCGTACGCAGCATACAGTGTACCGGCCCAGACGCCAATCTCGACCTTCAGGTAACCGTGTACAGCGGTACCTGCGGTAACCTCACCGACGTAGCCTGTAACGAGGACGAAGACGGCATCAATAACATCCTCAATTTCAACGTGGAATTCGCTACCGAAGAAGGCGTCGAATACCTGATTTTAGTGGATGGCTACCAAGGCGCAACCGGACAATTTTGTATCGAAGTGACGAACCTGACCGAACCAATGCCTTTACCTGGGGATTTCTGTGATATTGCCATCGACATCAGTAATCTTACGGGCCAGCCAGAGATGGTACCGCAACTGTCGGAAGAATATGACAATACAGGGTACGGTGATTTTCCCGGTGATCCCACTAATCATGCCTGCACAAATGCAAATACTATTACCGGCTTTAGCCCAATTTGGTTTGCTTTTACGGGTGACGGTAATCCGTATACAATCAATAGCACAGGAGGCTTTGATCTAGTAGCGACGCTATACAGTGGTGCTTGTGATAACCTTACCGAGATCGTATGTAATGACGATGATATAGGTTTGAACTTCGGTTTAGAGTTTGAAACCGAAGCAGGTGTAAATTACTTTATCCTCGCATCTTCCGCCAATGGTGGCTCCGGTTCTTTTAATCTCGAAGTCACCAACCAAGGTTCCGTAGGGGTCACCGACATCAGCAACACCAAATTCAAAATCTACCCCAACCCTACCCAAGGCATGATCCAACTCCCCCAACTCGACCTGGAGCGCGTAGAAGCCTATGATGCCACCGGCCGCCTGGTACTGAGCGTGCAACAGCCCGGCACCGGCATCGACCTGAGTGCGCGGCCCGCCGGTCTGTATTTGCTTAAGCTGTACAGCGGAGCAAAGGTCTATTCGGCCAGAATCATAAAGGAGTAGTCGGCGGGTGGGGGGTAATTTAGATTACCGCTTAGAGCGTGTCTCACACCTCCGATGAATAATGTTTCGGCCGGCTGCCGAAAAAAGATGCATCAGAGGAGGAGTCCATGATTATTTCAGGAACGCCAAAAAGCTTCCTGTCCACGCTGAAAAAAGCAGCAACGGAAATCCTTCCGTTGCTGCTTTTTTAATCTGCTAATCAGGGCGCATTTGGATAGCTATTTGAATCAGCTCATCACGCCGGTCCGATAACCGTAGTGCCGGATGCCCTCCGTGAGGTTATCCCGCACGTCGTGTACGTCGGCTAGGAAGAAGGCTCCCTCCTGCCGGTGGGAGACGGCTTTCGTGCGGCGGCCCCGGTGCAGGTCTTCGTAAGTATCGTAGTTGATGGCCTGGCGATTTTCCAGGCGGGCGGTGAGATGGAAATCCTGCACCACATCGCGCCAGCCGGGCAGGACGGTGGCGGTCAGCACCTTGCTTTTGGACCCGCTGCCGTAGGCAAAGAAGCCGATGTGATCGTTCGCCAATTCGTTTCCTTCCCGGTAGTCGGCTTCCAGGGTACTCATGAGGGCGAGGAAGATGGAACCGGCATAGAGGTTGCCTACGTCCGAAGAGGCACGCTCGCCCCGCTCGATCTTATCGCTGACGAACTCGCGGTAGACATCGGTTTTAGTAACCTGACGGAGGAACTCGCTACAATTGGCCATGTAGGCCTCGCGATTCTCGAAGGTATCGGCGCAGGGGACATCCAGCTGGTGGTTGACCACGAAATCCGTCCACTTGTCTACCGCCTTCATTTCGCTCATGAAAATTTCGGCAAACATCCGGCGCGCCTGGTAGGCATAAGGAAGATGAAAAACTAATCGTTTCCAGTTATTCATTAAGTCGCCCGCTTCTACACCATTTTTATTGCGGTAGTCCATCAGGGCTTCATTGATGCGAGCCTGGTAGCAATCGTTAGAATAAGGTCCGTCAAAAATGGGGGTTGCCTTGTGGAGGCAGAGGCGGGCCTCGTTGCAATCCAGTACTCCCTTTACATCGATTCCCTCGCCAAGGTGCTCGACCAACTGGTTAACATCTACCCCCTTGGCGGCTCCCTCAGGCAGCATCCGTAGCACTTCTTCTACCAGTTCTCGCTTGGAGACGTAGCGGAGGGGCTTGTAGAAATCGTGGGCGGGGCGGGTGGCCACGCCGGGTTCGTCGGCAATGACCAGCAGGCGGGGGTTTTGTTTGACCAGCATGGCCACGGCCCCGGCCCCCTGCGTATATTCTCCCTCGGAGCCAAGTTCATACTTCGCCTCGTCGGCGGCAACAACGATGCCAATGCGATCGGAGCCGTTGCGCACCCAGTCCAGGGTGTTCTGCAGGGCATCCACCGCACCGATGCAAGCGAAGGTGAGATCGACCACATCGCAGTGGAGGAAGCAGTTGGGACCGTATTCGTGGCTGAAGTGATCCTGCAGCATATCCAGCATATAGGTGGCCGTGGGCTTGGCCCCGTCGAGGGCACTTTCGGTGCCCATGTAAATGCGGCCGATCTTGCGGGGATCGAGATCGCTTTTGTGGATGAGGTCCAGCACGGCGTTGGCGGCCAGAGTGGCGGCATCCTCGTTGGTATCGAGGATAGCCATCTTATTAAGTCCGAGGCCCTTGTTTAGTTTGGCATAGTTAAGATCACGGGCGGCGGCCAGATCCTTGATGGGTAGGTAGAGCGCGGGAAGGTAGGCGGCCATATCGTCGATGCCGACGGCGGGAAGAGCGGGAACGGGCATAATTCGGTAGATAGTATGAATGGTTAGCAGTGGAAATTTAACGCGGAGGCGGGTAGATGGTTGAGCGGCAGGGAAGTGGTTAAACATCAGGTTTGGGGATGAAGCGAAGGCCGCAAGTGCGTGAGGTGCCTGGACCGGCCGACCGGAGGGAGGGGCCCGCAGGGCCGAGGCGACAGCCGAGCGGGGAAGGGACCGACCCCGGCCCGCGTAGGCGGACGGGGGCACGCCCACCACGAGAGTAAAAACCAGGAGCGCCGTTCCGGGAGCGCGGAAAAACTATCTTTGCGGCCCACAAAACGATGAAAATGAAAGGGATCATTCTGGCCGGTGGCCTGGGCACGCGCCTATATCCGCTGACGATGGCGGTGAGCAAGCAACTGATGCCGGTTTACGATAAGCCGATGATTTATTACCCGCTCTCGACGCTGATGTCGGCCGGCATCAAGGACGTACTGATCATCTCCACGCCCTATGACCTGCCCAAATTCGAGCACTTGCTGGGCGATGGCTCGCAGATCGGCTGTAATTTCAATTACGTCGCGCAGCACGAGCCGAACGGCCTGGCGCAGGCTTTCGTACTGGGCGAGGATTTTATTGGAAACGACCCGGCTTCGCTCATTCTGGGCGACAATATTTTTTACGGCACCGGCCTGAATAAGACGCTGCGCGCCTGCGCCGACCCCACCGGCGGCATTGTGTTCGCCTATTACGTGGCCGACCCCGAGCGCTACGGTGTGGTGGAGTTCGACGATCAGCAGCACGCCATTTCGATTGAGGAAAAACCGGTTGAGCCGAAATCAAACTATGCCGTTCCGGGCCTCTATTTTTACGACAACAGCGTGGTGGAAGTGGCGAAAAACCTGCGCCCCAGCCCGCGCGGGGAATACGAGATAACGGACGTGAACAAGCACTACCTGGAGCAGGGCAAATTGCAGGTGGCGGTGATGGACCGCGGCACCGCCTGGCTGGATACGGGGACGCACAATAGCCTGATGCAGGCCGGGCAATTCATCCAGGTCATCGAGGAGCGGCAGGGGCTGAAGATCGGCTGCATCGAGGAGATTGCCTATGAGATGGGCTTTATCGACGACGAGCAATTGGAGCGAGAAGCCCACCGCTTTCTGAAGAGCGGCTACGGCGAGTACTTGTTGGATTTGCTGCGGCGGTAGCCGTTCTGCGTTAATAACCCTCTACTATGCTGCCGCCCACACGCCGATCCTGGTACGAACGTATTCCGCATCCGCTGATCATGCTATTCGGCATCATTGTGGCGGTGACGGTGCTAACCTACCTACTGCCGGCCGGTAGTTATGAGCGGGTGACGCTGGCCAACGGGGCGGAGGTGGTGGTGCCGGGGTCGTTCACTTTTCTGCCGGAGAACCGGCCGGTGGGTTTATTGGAAATGCTGCGGGCGATGGCGGAGGGCTACAAACTGGCCAGCCCGGTCATTTTTATTTGCCTGGCCAGCGCAGTGATGTTTTCGGTGCTGGAAGGGACCGAGACCATTGAGCGGGCAGTGGGTACGCTACTAAAGCGAATGGGGAGCCGCCATGCAGAGGTTTTGCTGGTACTCTTAACGGTGGTGTACGGCGGCTTGGGTGTTTTTGTGGGTTACGAGAATAACATCGCCACCATTCCCATTGCGGCGGTGGTGGTGCTGGCCCTGGGCGGCGATCTGGTGCTGGCCGCCGGCGTGAGTTTGGGAGGCATGACGGTGGCATTCGGGCTGTCGCCCATCAATCCGTATACGGTCGGGATCGGGCACCAGATAGCGGAGATGCCGTTGTTTTCGGGCTGGGAACTGCGGTCGGCACTTTGCCTGGGGGCACTGCTCATCATGGCGGGTTTCAACGTGCGCTATTACCGGCGGCTTCGCCGCGAACCGGAATCGGGTCTGGGTAGCGACCTGGACACCAGCGGCCTGCAACTCTCGCGTCCCCTGGCCGAATACCGGATGGCGGGGCGGCACTGGTTACTGCTGGGCATTTTCCTGGCGGGGTTGGGGCTGGTCCTGTTCGGGGTATTCAACTACGGCTGGCAAATCAACGACATCACGGCCGTTTTCCTACTGGTGGCCATTGTTTGCGCCATCTTTTCCGGCCTGACAACACGCCGGATTGCCGACGGGGCCATGAAGGCCGTAGCCGAGATGGCTCCCGCTACTTTCATTATCGGGATGGCGGCCACGATCAAGGTCATCCTGGAAGCGGGCGGTATTCAGGACACCATTTGCTACGGTTTGGCCCAGGCCCTGAACGGTTTGCCGCCGGTGGCGTCAGCCATCGGTATGTCGATCGGGCAATCCGGCCTGAATTTGCTCATCCCGTCGGGTAGCGGTCAGGCACTGGCTACGCTGCCGATCATGATTCCGCTGGGAGAATTGCTGGGGCTGACCAAGCAGGTTTCTATTCTGGCCTTCCAGGTGGGCGACGGGGTGACTAATCTTTTCAATCCATCGCTGGGCGGACTGATCGCCATGCTGGGCCTGTGCCGGGTACCTTTCGACCGGTGGCTGCGCTTTATTCTGCCCGTCACGGGCGTCATCCTGATCTGGGCCTGGGCGGGCCTTACACTGGCAGTGTTGATCGGATGGAGTTGACAAAACAATTGTGAAAGTGGTTGTTGCAATTAACTGAACGCTAGCCGTTTTGTGTCAAACGAGACGGCAATCGTCAGCTACGTGGCAAAAAGTTCCCTTTCAGACCGAAATTTTCAGTTGAAAAGCTTAAATAGTACGTATCAGAAAACTTATTACCTATCTTTGCCTTCCTATTAGGTATACATTGCTGTAATTTCAGCATTTTCTGTTTTAAAGGTTGCCAATTGAAAAATCTGACTATTCTCCTTCACACCCTCAGTATCGGGGGTGCGCTTTACACAAATGTTCCGGGCTTGGAACTTTCTCACTCGCCGGGCACTTCTGTTCCCGATAACTCTTTTGAGTGTACCCAACCCTTGTCCATTAGCGAGCAGGCCGATCTGATTAGAGAGGAGAGCCTGGCCGTAGCGGATTATTTTGAAGATATAATGTATGCCAACTGGTAGCCGATACCTTAAGTACGATATTTGGTCCCTCAAACCACCTAACAGGGACGCCAAACCGGTAGTAGTTATTCAGAACGATAGATATAGTAGTGATTTGGGCACGGTTATCGTGTGTCCCCTCCTCCCTTTCCAGGAAATACATAAAAAGACTCCCGAGTACCGTTTCGCCATTGTCGGCGGCATGAACGGCCTGCCTGCTGATCATGAATTTGTTGCCGTAGTCGACCAGATTTTTTCAGCTCGGAAAAATTTCTTTACCGAAAAGCACGGCGAACTTCAGCAGGAATATCGCGAAAAGTTGGACGACGCCATCCGGCGAATGCTCGTTAACTCATAGTTCATCGTAGCGATCCAGTTCCAGTGCTTCGATCAGACCGATCAGTTTATCGGCATAACGCGGATCGGTGGCATAGCCCGCCTTGCGTAGGCCGTGCGACCAGGCACTGTAATCGTCTACCGCCAGTTTAAACAGGCCGGCATAGCGGTCTTTCTGCAATAACCGGCTGTGATCGCGGTAGCTCTGCTCGGCGTCCTTATATACGAGGAAGAAATCTTTGTGGGTATCATCGCTAAAGTTACTACAGTGACCCTTATTGCAACTTTTAGAAAAGCACTTGATCCCGAAGTGATTATTGTTGTTGGTAGCCAGGCGGCTTTTACCGACGTTGCTCTCCAGCAGCCCCTGTGCGAGGGTTACACTGGCGGGAATGCCATGCGTGCGCATCTCCTTAACGGCCATGGGCGCGTACTTTTTTACGTAGGCCAATTGGCGAAGTTCCTTTGCCGTCCACTCCTTCTTGTCGGCCTCCCGCACCTTATATGACACCGGTTGAGCTACACCGAGTTGTTGAATGGTGTGGCTTTCCACCACGCTGATCCACTCGCCTACGCCGTTGATGCTAAGGCTGAAACTCAATTCCGGGCGGGAGACTAAGGCCCCTAATATCAGCAGCACCCCGGCTTTCAGCCACGGATTGTTCAGGCGTGTTTTGACATCTTCACGAAGATCGGTCAGCTTTTGCCGCCAATCAATCTTAAATGGGAGTAGAGAATTGTTCATCGGGCAACCGTTTGGACCAAAGGTAGCACATTTTTGTTTTAAAATCAAAAATAAAAAACAAATCAAATTCATTGCCTTGCCGGCCAACCAATAGCTCCGGTTACTCCTCTCTGTCTGGGTAAGAAGGCACCCGTCATCCCGTTAATGGTTTAATCACCTGAATACGCTACCTTTGCGCCCGCTTTAGGTTCAGTAGCCGGACCACACGACTCTTTCCACGATCTCAACTCACTAGACAAATGAAACAACTGATCACGCTGGCGGCATTCACGCTGCTGCTATCCGGGCAACTCGTTGCTCAAAAATATGGCCACCTCAATTTTGGCAACCTGGTTTCCATCATGCCGGATACGGAGCAGGCGCAGGCCGACCTGCAAGCCTTCGAGGCTCAACTGGAAAAGCAGGGCGAGGAAATGGTAACCAAATTTCAGGCCGAATACGAAGCATTCGTTGCGGATGTCGACGGGGGCGATCTTACGCCAAAGGTTCAACAAGCACGCCAAGCCGAACTGCAAAAGAAGCAGCAGTCCATCGCCGCCTTCGAGCAAAAAGCCTCCACCGATTTGGAGAAAAAACGCAACGAGCTACTCGGTCCCATCATCAAAAAAGGACAAGATGCCATTGCTAAAGTTGCCAAGGCTAACGGCTACCAGCTTGTTTTCGACACTTCCGTATTTAACGCCGTCCTCTTCACGCAGGAAAGCGACGACCTGATGCCCCTGGTCATGGCCGATCTAGGTATTGAGGCACCGAAAGAATAAAATTAACAGGGTTAAAAGTTGGGCGTGCCCCGGCCTAAAAGCCGGGTCGGTCCCCTCCGGGCTTCGCTACCGCTCGGTGCTACGCACCCGGCCTAACGGCCACCCCTCCGGGCACCTCACGCAAAACCGCTAAAAAAAAGACCGCCACTCGACCGAGTGGCGGTCTTTTTTTTGGGAAAGATGAAACTAAGAGAAAAGAAAAAGAGTTATGGATACAATTGGATATAAACGGACAAAATAAGCCACCCATGAACCGCCTACTCACATTCGACTACGTCACCCGCCAAAGCATCGAGCGCATCATCAGCGAAATCGATGCCTACCAGCGCGGATGGACGATCGACGACGCCCTTACCCCCGACCAACTGCGCGAACTCCGCCACCTGGCCACCGTTAAAAGCGTCGGCTCCTCTACCCGCATCGAAGGTGCCCAAATGGAGGACGAAGACATCGCCTACCTCATCGAGAATATGGACATCCGTAAACTCGAAACCCGTGACGAGCAGGAAATCGCCGGCTACTACAAAGTACTCGAGATCATCCAGGACCAGCACGAAGACCTCGTACTGACCGAGACCCTTATCAAGGGACTCCACAACGAGATGCTCCGCTACTGCGCCAAGGACCAAAACCAGCGCGGCGACTACAAAAAGGTAGATAATCGGGTGGTAGCCACCGACCCCGAAGGACAGCAGCGCGTCATCTTCCAGACCACCTCCGTGCTGCACACTCCCGACGCCATGTGCCAAGCCGTAGCCTGGTTCAACCGGGAGATCGAAGCAGGCACCCGCCACCCCCTCATCGTCATTGGTACCTTTGTCTACGAATTCCTGAGCATCCACCCCTTCCAGGACGGAAACGGACGCCTCTCGCGCCTGCTCACCAACCTGCTACTGCTGCGGGCCGGCTACCGATTCCTGCTCTACGTCAGCCTGGAGCAGATCGTCGAGCAACGCAAGACCGACTACTACGCCGCCCTCATGAGCGCGCAACGCTACCGCAACGACGACGAAGAGGAAATCGGAAAATTCATGTACTTCCTCCTCAGCGCCATCCGCAAGCTGACCGGCAACTTCGAGGAAGACCGGACCAGCATGGTCAACGAACCCGGCAGCCTCTACCTCAACAAACGGCAAAGCACCGTCCTCAACTTCATCAAAAAAGAAGGACCGCTCTCCGTGCGTGAGATTGACGCCCTGCTACCCGCCGTCAGCCGCAACACCGTCAAGTACGACCTGACCCGCCTCACCGAGGCCGGCTACATCAAGCGGCAAGGAAAAGGCCGGGGCACCGTTTACACCCGCTAAGTTTGGACTCACACTATCCGAGAGGTAGCTTGCGACTGACAGACTATTGAAAAAGGGATCACTACCATGCGGTGGTGATCCCTTTCCTTTTGAAAATTCTGATAAGTTGGACTCGCTTACAAATGCCGTTCCGCATGGTAGCTGGAACGCACCAGTGGGCCGCTCTCCACGAAAGCGAGGCCCTTGGCCAAGCCGACCTCTTTATAGCGAGCAAACTGATCGGGGTGGATAAACTCCGCTACCGCCATATGCATGGGCGTGGGTTGCAGGTACTGGCCCAAGGTCATCACGTCGCAGCCGCTTTCCACCAGATCGTCCATGGTGCGGAACACCTGATCTTCGGTTTCTCCCAGGCCGACCATGATGCCCGTCTTGGTACGTTTGCCGGCGGCTTTGATGCGTTGGATCTCCTCCAGGCTGCGGACATAGTTGCCCTGCGGGCGCACCTTGCGGTAGAGGTCGGAAACGGTTTCCATATTATGGGAGACCACCTCCTGGCCGCCTTCGATCATCCGATCCAGGGCGGCCCAGTTGCCGCGCACATCGGGGATGAGGGTTTCGATGGTAGTGTGGGGGGTGCGCTCCTTGACGGCGCGCACGGTCTGATACCAGATCTCGGCCCCCCGGTCTTTCAACTCGTCGCGGTTAACGGAAGTGATAACGGCGTGCTTGACCTGCATCAAATCGATGGCCTCGGCCACGCGGCGGGGTTCGTCCGTGTCGTACTCGTTAGGGCGGCCGGTCTTGACGGCGCAGAAGCTACAGGAACGGGTACAGACATTGCCCAGGATCATGAAGGTGGCCGTGCCGGCACCCCAGCACTCGCCCATGTTGGGGCAATTGCCACTCTGGCAAATAGTGTTGAGTTTATACTCATCCACCAGCGAGCGAACCCGCTTGTAATCCGGGCCGATGGGTAGCTTAACGCGCAGCCAGTCCGGCTTGCGGGCGCGGGCCGGTTTGCCGGTTCGGGGGTCGGTACTGACGACGGGAAGTTCGATCATGGTTAAGTTTGTCGTGTCGTAAAGGTAGACAATTAAGGTCCGGCAATGGTTGGTAAGCGGGAGGACGGTTGGAGCAGGGTAGCGTCATATTTCATCTCCGTACGGAAAGAATGGTTCCGGTGATAACACAGGATGTGATTCCGGCCAACTATTTAACGTCACCGTACCTTTACAGCTTGGTTAAAATCCTTACGCATGGCTCGTTTTCATTCCTTGTCCGTTACCGACATTCGCCGCGAGACGGCCGACTGTGTTTCCGTTGCCATGGAGGTGCCGGAGGAGTTGCGGGACTCCTTTTCCTTCGCTCCGGGCCAGTACCTGACGCTTAGAGCAAAAATTAGCGGCGAGGAAGTGAGGCGCTCCTACTCGCTCTGCACTGCGCCCCGGGCCGGGGAGTGGCGTGTGGCCGTAAAAGAGGTTCCCGGTGGCCTGTTTTCCACTTTCGTTAATCGGGAATTGGTCGTGGGTGACAGCCTGGAAGTAATGCCGCCCGACGGACGCTTTTTCCACCGGCCCGCTACCGGCCGCGCTCATTACGTGGGCATTGCCGCCGGCAGCGGAATAACGCCGGTGATGAGCATCCTGAGCAGCGTGCTGGACGGCGAACCGGAGTCCCGCTTCACGCTTTTTTACGGCAACCGGAACAGCGACAGCATTATTTTCCACGAGCGGCTGGAGGCCCTGAAAAATCAGTACCTCGGTCGGTTATCCCTCCACCACGTACTCAGCCGGGAGCACAACGGGAGCGACCTGTTCAGCGGCCGGATCGATGCCGAGCGGCTGCGGGTTTTCTTCACCCGCCTGGTACCCGCCGCCGGGGTAAATGCCTACTACCTGTGCGGCCCGGCCCCGATGATCGAGGCTTGCCGCGAGGTACTGACCGAACTGGACGTGCCGGCCGAGCGGATCAAATTCGAGTTATTCGGCAGTCCGGCAGACCAGGAGCGGAACACCCGCGCTGCCGTATCCCTGAATACGGAGGCCCCACCGGTAGCCCATGCCACGGTAACGCTGGATGCCTTTACGGCAAAAATTCCCGTGGCCGAGGGGGAGAGTCTGCTGGATGCCGCCCGTCGGGCGGGCATGGACGCACCCTTTGCGTGTAAGGGTGGAGTGTGCAGCACCTGCCGCGCCCGCCTGGTGGCGGGGGAAGCACCGATGGAGGTGAATTTTGCGCTGGAAGCCGATGAGTTAGCCGCCGGCTATATCCTCACCTGCCAGGCGCACCCCACGACGGCAGAGGTGACGGTAGATTTTGATGCTTAAGAGCGTGTCTAAATCAATTAGAGAAAATGGCTGAATACGTAGAAAACGTGCGCGACGTGGTGCGCCTCATCCCGCGGGGGCGGGTGACGACTTATGGAGCCGTGGCTGATTTCCTCGCGCTGGGTTCGGCGCGGATGGTGGGATGGGCCTTGTTTAAAAACCTGAGTTCGGCGGAGGTGCCGGCCCACCGCGTGGTGAACCGGAAGGGGGAACTGAGTGGGCGCAACAACTTCCCTACGCCGACGGCCATGCAGGAATTGCTGGAATCTGAGGGCGTGGTGGTGGAGGACGACCAAGTGCGTGATTTTACCACCCTGTTCTGGCCGCCGACGGAATTGTTGGAGAAGTAGCCGACCGGCAAAATCCGCGTGAGGGATGGGAGGCGTTGTCTGAACGCAGGGGGCGCGACAGCGCACCCGGAGAGAGTGCCGGACAGCCCGGCCCCGCCGGAACGAGGGCGGCAGCCCCCGGCGGGGACACGCCCAAAGCAAGCTACATCCGATAACCGCCTACACCTCTACCGAAGCGCGCTTGCGATCCTTGCCGTTCTTGGGCATGGTGCCGAAAACGTGGTCCCAGAGCGGATTGGAGACGCCGAACGCCACGTTGTCCGTGCTGTAGTGGTGGATGGAGTGATGAATCCACAACTCGCGGAAGACGTTTTTGGGCGGCGGAAAGATGTGAATGGCGTAGTGGATGAGGAGGTAGAGCGCGTAACCGACCACGAAACCGGCCAGGAAACTGAAACTGTACTGGTTGAGCACCAGCTCGAAAAGGAAGAGTAACAGCGTGGCCACGGCAATGGTGAGCAGCGGCGGCATGGCCAGGCGCTGCTTATCCTTGGGGTAGTCGTGGTGGATACCGTGAATCTTGTAGGTGAAATCCTGGTAGCCGTCCGAGGCCCCCTCGGGCGGGTGGTAAAGCCAGCGGTGGATGGCGTACTCGGCAAAGGTGAAGAACACGATGCCGCCCACGAAAAGGCTAACCACGACGGGCAGGCTAAGGTCGGTACGCACTTCGGTGTACCACAGCAGCGCGATGGCATAAACGAAAAACATGGTGACGGGGATGGCCACGTGGGTGCGCGTGAGCCGGTTGAGCCAGGCCGAGCGGAACAGCTCGTCGGAGGCCGTTTGATTGCTCTTGAATTTTTGTTCGCGAGTTTTCATCTGGTAAGTTTTTAAGGGGCGGCGGGGGTAGAGAAAGCGTGGAACGTGCCGCTAGGAAATTTTGATCTTGTCGCGAAGGTAGCGACCGTATTTGCGTTTGTAAACGCGGTAAACGCGCTTGAGGTGTGAATAGCTGTAGACGCTCATGGGTTCACCGTTGGCCTTGAGGAAACCCTGCTGGATCATCCACTCGTCGTTGAACACCTTGCTCAGGTAGCGGGAGCCGTGGTCGGGGAAAAGCACCACCACCACGTCGGTCGGCTTGAGTTGCTTGCGGATGGAAAAAACCGCTTCCATAGCCGCGCCGGCACTGTAACCGAGGAGTAAACCTTCCCGCCGACCGAGTTCACGTACACGCAACGCGGCCGATCGGTCGTCGATCTTGATAAAATCGTCGATCAGCTCAAAAGCCAGGTTATCCGGGATAATGGTTTTACCTAACCCCTCAATCTTATAAGAGTAAATCTCATTCTTGTCAAATTTCCCCGTCTCCCAGTATTTTTTCAGTACCGAGCCGTAGGCATCAACGGCAATCACCTGGATCGCGGGATTTTTTTCCTTCAGGTAACGGGCCGTGCCGGACAGCGTGCCGCCGGTGCCGGCGCAGCACACGTAGTGCGTGATGCGGCCCTCGGTGGCTTCCCAGATTTCGGGGCCGGTGGTGGCATAGTGAGCGCCGGAGTTGTCCAGGTTCCAGTTTTGACGGAGGTAAACGGCATTGGGGATGCGCGAGGCTAGTTCTTCGGCCTTGCTGTAATAACTCTCGGGATCGTCCGGCTCGGCGTCGGAGGGGCAAATGACCAATTCGGCACCCAAGGCGCGCAGCAGGGCCAGTTTTTCCTCGCCGGCCTTGCTGGTGATGGTCAGCACGCAGCGATACCCCTTGATGGCGCAGGCCATAGCCAGACTGTAGCCGGTGTTTCCACTCGTAGCTTCGATGATGGTGGCACCGGGTTGCAGACGCCCCTTACGTTCGGCCTGCTCGATCATGTGGAGGGCTACCCGGTCCTTAGCGGACTGGCCGGGATTAAAGGCTTCCACTTTACCGTATACCTCGGCTGCGATTTTCCCGTCAACAATTCGATCCAGGCGAATTAGCGGAGTATTCCCAATGGCATCGAGGACACTGTTTAAGACCATGAGCGGGGTAGTTAGTTTGTAAGAGGGGGCCACAGCCCACCGGTTTAGGTCGTCGTATCGTCCCGTAGGCCGCCGGCGGAAATGAGGGGAAGGCCGCAAAATGGATATTTCCCAAAGCGAAAGGGTAGTAAATACCCAGAATTCCTTAGCTGTTCACGGGACAAAAATCGGGACAAAAGTAAGGTTTCGTTCGCACATATGTATGTTCCGGTCTTTTTAGGTGCTTTAACCCCGCAATGGAACGATTCGTTGGGTGGATGGATGGAAATGATAATTTCCGGCCTAACTCTACTATCTTGCGCCCTCAAATTTTCCACGGCCCACGGATTGCGGCCGTTCTCCAGGTTTCTCTACCGCTATGGCCAAGTTTAAAGTTTCCCTCAAGGCACGCCTTATCCTCTTCGATCGCGGGCGGGTGCTACTGCTACACCAAACCAAACCTAATGGTGGTAACTTCAGTCTGGTAGGCGGTACCATCGAGCGACAGGAGTTCGCCAAACAATCGCTGGTGCGCGAGAGCCGGGAAGAAGCCGGCATTATCTTGCAAGAAAATGACCTCTCGCTGGTCCATGTCCTCCACAAAAGAAGAAAGAAGGAACATCGGATCGTGCTCTACTTCAAAGCCTACCGCTATAGCGGCGAGGTGCGCAACCGCGAACCCCATAAATTTAGTGACGTAAACTGGCACGACCTTAACGACCTGCCCGAAAACCTGACCGATACGGTGCGTCGCGTACTCCGTGCTTACCGGCGCGGACAACTCTATTCGCAACAGCAAAAATGACCCTCGCATGGCCGACATTCACGCGCAACTCTACTACCACGCCGTGGCGGCCGTGCAGGACCGGGAAAATCTACTTGACCCAGCTCACCTCGCTACCCTGTCAGCGTTTTCGCAAAACTGGCTGCAAGACGCTAAGTGCCGTACCTATGCGATCGGCGGCGCAGCGGACCACCTGCACCTGCTCTACAGCGCCCCCTCGGTGATGATGCCGCATATGCTGCTAGAGCGGTGGAAAACGGCTAGTCAGGTGTTTCTGCGCGAAAGCGAATCCGCGCCCTTGCCCGATTTCGCCTGGCAAACGGGCTACGGCCTGTTCAGCTACAGCCACTCGCAGGTGCCCGCCCTGGCCGCTTACATCGAGCGGCAGGAAGAGGTGCACCGGAGCAAATCATTCGAGCGCGAGTACCTGGATATGCTGCTCAAACTGGAAGTGGCCTACGAGGAAGGACACCTTTTTACCTTCTACTAAGGTGGCATCTTGTTGGTTTGGGCGTGCCCCCGCCCTGACGGTTGGGGTCGGTCCCTTCCCGGCTCGCAAGGCTGCTCGGCCCTGCGGGCTGCCGCTAAAACGCCGCCCCGTCCAGGCACCTCACGCAGCATCACTTCAGGTATCCCCCGGAGCCGGGTTTGTCGCTAAACCTAGCCCGCCCGTCCGGGCCGAAGGTGACGCCGCCCGCCGGGTCGTCCCGCAGCAGCAGGGCACCGTCCATGTCCGCATAATCGAGTTGGGGCAGCAGGTGGGCGATGGTACTGATACCGATGCTGCTTTCGGTCATGCAACCCACCATGGTTTTTAGTCCCAGCTTCCGGGCGTGGGCCAGCATCCGGCGGGCGGGGAGCAGGCCGCCGCACTTCATCAGTTTTACGTTCACGGCGTGGAAGCGGGGGGCGCAAGTGTCGATATCGGCCTCCACCTGGCAACTTTCATCGGCCATGATGGGCAGGGCGGAGTGCCGGAACACGTAGTCCTGCCCCGCGTGGTCGTCGGCCGGTAGCGGCTGTTCGATGAATTCCACGCCCAAAGCAGCGAGGTCTTTGCTGAGGGCAACGGTTTTCTCGGCCGTCCAGCCGGTATTGGCATCCACCCGAAAGGGGGCGTCGGTGTGCCGCCGCAGTTCGCGGATGATGGCGAGGTCGTCGTCGGTGCCGAGTTTGATTTTGTAGGCGGGCCAGGGGATTTCCTTTAGCCGGGCCGCCATTTCCGCCACGGGTGCCATGCCGATGGTGTAGGAGGTGATGGGCAGCGGCCCGGTGAGTGATTCGCCCCAGGCCTCGGCCAGCCGTTGGTTGCGGCGTTTGGCCCACAGATCGTGCGCGGCCGCATCCAGCGCACAGCGCATGAAGGGGTGGGTGATTTGCGCAGCCAGTGCTGTCAGGTAATCGGCCGGTTCGGTGAGCGGCGTTTGCTCAATGAGGGGGCGCAAGCGTTCCAGTTCGGCCACGAAATCAGCCTGGACCAGGCCGTAGTAGCTGGTCATCGTGGCTTCTCCAAAACCGCTGGGGCCGTCGGGGCCGTCGCTCAATTCAACGATCACGGTGGGCTGCACGTCGCGGCTGCCGTGACTGATGCGAAAGGTGTGGCGCAGGTGGAGATCGAGGGGGTGGAGGTGGAGTTGCATGGGGGTGAAGGTAGAGGGTGGGCCGCTGGTGGCAAGGCACTTGTAAAACCACTTTCCTAATCCATTTCGCGCTCAAAGTTTTTGAGTGCTTTTTCAACCAGTTTTTCGATGAGCCGGTAAGTTTTTCCTCCGTCAGTTCAATGTTGCCCGGTTTTTGCCCCCGGCCCGGCTCATACTTATTGCCCAAAAATTTATCCTCTTTGGCTATGCAAAGCCCGGTTCCGCCATCGTAAATAACTACTTCGATTAGGAAGTTTCCCGTTGCATCCACGGGGAGGGGTTCATCCTGCATCTTTCGCTTCACGTAGTGTTTGCCGGTCAGAATGACTCGCATGAAAAAATCTTCTCCTAACCGATCAGCCAGTTGATTGGAATAGGGTGCTAGTTGCGCACGACTTTGGGCAGCATAAGCCTTATGAGACTTACTTGCCGGTACGGAAAACTGAAAAGGTTGGTGTACCGACGGTACTCTTCTTGCTCATCCTCCGAAAATTCCTCGTAGGTCACTATGTCGTCGCTTATGACCGACTGTTCTTTTGCCAAGCGGGCCAGTACTTTATTAAGAATTGCCTGGTAATGATCAAAGTACTGCGGGATGCCCTCGTTGGGTTGGTAAATTGATCCAGCAGACTGCCCCGGCTTTCCTGTTCGGTCATCTTGACACCGGTTAGGTCAGTGAGAACGTTACCTTTGATTTCGACTTTCTGTAGGGACACCCAAGCGGGGGCAACAGCAATTTGGGCGGAAGCGGCAGCTGCCATCAGGAAAAGAGCCGTAATGAGTAGAGTGAAGCGCATTGTTGGTTAGATAGTGATTAAATGGTGCAAATTAGGTAGGCGATCTATACCGCCCTTTCTTGGATTTAGTTCGAGATCAATATCTCGCAATAGACTACGAACCATTCGGGCCTTGGTTTGGGCTGGTCGGAAGCGAAATATTGAGAGAGTTTATGTGAGCGGTTGTCCAGTTCGTCTAGATTGTAGAGAAAGATTCCCTCAATCCGAGCTGCCTCGTAAGTAAAGTCGGGTTGTTGTTTAGTCTTTTAAAACGGTCGTCAATTGAGTTATTCCAGGTAGCTCTTTAACTGGGGTAATCTTCTTTTCCCCAGTTGAATAATTTGATTCGGGAGAGGCTTTCTTCTTCCTCCTCTGTCGTCATCGCCCACTTTTCTCCACCACACTATTCGTAATTTGGCAAGACATGGCATACCGGGGTGGAATGCAAGTAAGCTAACTAAGGCGTCTCCCTTCATCCGAACAGTTTAAGCGTATATGTATCGTTTATCCAACATCCGATCAGTAACAACGTGTCACCAATCAGACGAACAACCGTGGAAAACCACCGTACTTTTCGGCACGTTCTAACAAGCAATGTCCATCACTTCATCATTGATTTCACTCGTTAGTCTCTCGTAAGGGTATCGATGATTACCGCGGATCAACATTATCGGTCAAACCGGAAGTTCTTCCATCCAGACCAGCGCAATACGGTCCGGGGTACGGGGGTGAGATCGCTCGGAATCTCTCCAGTTAAAGATTGATTTCAAAAACGAGCTGCCAATCATCCAGTCCAAATTCATTTCCGGCGGCAGCCTTTTCATGCCGGAAACGGCGCAAGCTGCCGGATATCCGGCACCCAGATAGAGCGCAAGGCCCACCGTATCGGCCTCCGTCTCCACATCGGCTGAGTAGGGTTCCGGGCGGAGTTCTTTTTTAATGCTCTCATAATAGACGGCTCTTTGCAGGGAATGCCGATTAATAAAGTGCGCCATCTCGTGCGCCAGTACAAAGGCCAACTCGGCCTCGTTCTGCATCCGTTGCAGTAGACCGGTATAGATTATGATATTCCCATTCGCATAAGCCGAGGCATTCACCGTAATGTCATCCGCCACAAAAACTTTCCACCCCAACTCCTCCCGCTTGCCGGGCAGCAGCCGATTGGTGATACCGTAGATGTAAGCGATCAGTTCCGGGTCATCGCGCAGGTAGCCGGATGAATCCATGGCGAGGAAGATGGAATCAATTTCTCGGAAAGTCTTCTTCTCCCACTCGTGTTCCCCCAACCGGTGGCCGGATTGAGTGAGGGGGATCACCTCATAATCCTGGGCAAACCCGGAAGCAAAAAAAACACTCAACGTTAGCAGCAGAGCGGTGCGTGCCGAAAGAATCATGTGGAATTAATTATAGGGTAAGGGTGATGCCGAACAAAGCAAACACATTTCGCTTGAGCAACCCATTGTTGGAGAGGTTATTACTAGTCCCGAACTGAAACTTGGCGCGAACCACGTCACTCCCCAGTTCGGTGGTAACGATCGGCTCCACGATATAAGAAGTGCCCAGTTGCCGTAGTCCGCTCACCTGATCCTCATTGTCATAGATTAGGTCGCCGGAAACATTACGGTAATTAAGGCCGAAGGCACGCAGGGCTATGCCAATAACAAAACCTTCTTCCCGGTAACCGAACCCCGATTGAAGGCCCAGGCGGTAAAAATCACCCGAAAGATTACCACCGGCCGGCCGGCCGAACAGCAAATTGTCGGCGCGCTCCGCAAAGTTATTTTCAATATTCCCGATGGCGGCTACCGCAAAGTGTTCCAGGATAAATTTACCCTGATTTTCGGGGGTTACCCGAAAGTATCCCACCCCGGCTTCCAGGCTTCGCCCCCACCGGCGATCCCGGCCGCCCCTGCTCAGGGCGGCAGTGTAGTCACCACTCGCCATGACGGCCACGTTATCCGTGACGGCATAGGAAGCCTGCAAATTCACCTGGCCCACTCCGAGGTCGATTCCCGATTTAAGCTCCCCGCGCTCCGCTAGCAGGGGCACGTTAGGAGAAACGGGATAATGGTAAAGTGGGCTGCATCCACTCAACAACAAGGCAAACAGCGGAAGCAAACACAGTAAAATTTTCATGGCAGGCAGGCGTCAAGGGTTTACCGCACGCCACAAGATAGCAAAACAACATTTATTCCGCAACTATAATCGGTTGCTCAACCCTCCCCATCCCATTTCTCCACCAAATACTTCCAGTACCGCTTCGGCACATGTTGCAAGTGCAGCTTCAGGTTGCGCCGCTCGGGTATATCCGTCGCCCGAAAGTAGGTCTGCCACAGCGTCTGGTAATCCGTCTCCCGGTTCGCTAGCAGATCGGTACTTAGTTGCCGCAAATGGCGGTGACGGTCAGAGGATAAGGTGATAAAAGCGGCCTCGTTTTGATCCCAATGCAGCCCGTAATGGCGGCGCGTATCGTAGATCAACCAGTCCTGCGCGGGGTAGCGGGCCACGAAGTGAGGCTGCAACAGGGGCAGCACGTTGAAATCCGGCTCCACCAGGGCGGTGTACAGCCCGTCCGGCGTTTCCTGGAAGCGCACGAAGGCGTGCATCCGGTGAATCTCCCGGCCCATCTGCTGGTTCAGCCGCTTTAGCAGCAGCATCCGGTCATCAGTGATGTCGTCAGCCACGCCAGGTCCCTCGGCCATCGTACGGCGCACCAAGTGCAAGATCAATTCCTCGCGCCGCGCGTCCTCACTCAAAAAACAGCGGTAAGCCAATTTGGCGGCTTCCTTGTCCCGCTTATCCAAGCCCACCCGTACCCGCTTGGCCGCCGCCGGGTCGGTGGTCACCACCACGGGTTCGGCAAACAGCTCCTCGGCATAGTCGGCTTCCGCCCGCAGGATCACCTCCGGGCCGGCCTTCAGCCGGTAGCTCTCGAATACGGCGGTCAGCAGGCCGGCGTAGGTATTGTCGTAGAGGAAGGTCATTAAAATAGGGCCAACTGATTCGCCCCCTTCGGCTTCGCCTCATGCAAAATTTGCTGCCGCAGGTTCCCCGGCTCCCAACTCAGTTGCATAAAATCACGGTCGGCGGTTTGCACGAAGTACTGGGCGCGCTTCCAGACGATGCCAATCTTTTGCAGGTGCTCGCGGCGCAGGCTGCCGAAGCGGCGCGCCCGCAAAATGCGGTTCACGCCCTTTACTCCCACGCCGGGTATGCGCAGCAGCACCTCGCGCGGGGCGGTGTTCACGTCCACCGGAAACTGGTCCGGATGACGCAGGGCGTAGGCGAGTTTGGGGTCCACCTCCGTGTCCAGGTTGGGGTTAGCGGCGTCCACGATCTCCTCGCGGCTGAAACCGTAAAACCGCAGCAGCCAGTCGGCCTGGTACAGGCGATGCTCGCGCTCCACGGGGGGCGCGGTCAGGGCGGGCAGGCGCTCATCGGTGCTGATCGGCACGTAGCCGCTGTAGTAGACCCGCTTCAGGTTTTGCTCCTTATATAGACTTTCTGACAGGCTCAGGATGTCCAGGTCCGATTCCGGACTGGCCCCGATCACCACCTGCGTCGACTGCCCGGCGGGGGCGAATTTCGGGGTCGGAAATCACGCTCTTTTTCTCCTCCTTATAGCCCACGATCGCCTCACTCAGGTAATTCATCGGCTGGTACACGTCGGCGTAACTCTTCTCGGGGGCCACTTTTTTCAGGCTCGCCTCACTGGGCATTTCCAGGTTCACGCTCAGCCGGTCGGCGTACAGGCCGGCCTCGTGCACCAGTTCGTCGCTGGCCCCGGGAATGGTCTTCAGGTGGATGTAGCCGTTAAATTTGTGCTCCAGCCGCAGCGTCTTCGCTATCCGCACCAGCCGCTCCATCGTATAGTCGGCACTCTTAAAAATCCCGCTGCTCAAAAACAGCCCCTCGATGTAGTTGCGGCGGTAAAAACTGATCGTCAGATCCACCACCTCCTCCACCGTAAAAGCGGCCCGCTTTACGTCATTCGAACTCCGGCTCACGCAGTAAGCGCAGTCAAAAATGCAATAGTTGGTCAGCAAAATCTTCAGCAGACTCACGCACCGCCCATCCTGCGTATAGGTATGGCAAATGCCCATGCCCGTGCTATTCCCCAGGCCGTGCTTGGTATTCTTGCGGTTGCTGCCACTGCTCGAACAGGACACGTCATACTTAGCCGCATCGGCCAGTATCGTCAGTTTTTCCTGGATTCGTTCATTCAACATGGCCGCGTGGTTCGATGGTGCAAGCTACGAAAGGTAGCCCGTAAAAGAACAATAACGTTTAAATGGATTAAATGATGTAGTTTTTGGAGGATATTTTGACTTGAATTAATGATTTGGGTTCATCACTCCCACAGCGGGTCACTTCGTCCGCAGCTCTACCTGACCAAGGCGATCTGAAAACCCGCGTGAGGTGCCTGGACGGTGGCGACCCAGAAAAACCGCTACGGCCCGGAAATTAACGTTCCGGGGAGCCGGCCCGTAGGGCCAAGGCGTTAGCCGCGCCGGGAAGGGACCGACCGCTCGTCCCGGCAGGGCGGCGGGCACGCCCAAGAAGTACTAACGTTAGCAATTAATCAAACGATCATTTTCTCGATCGGGACGATCAGAATACCCTCGGCCCCTTGCTCGCGGAGGCGCTCGATAATGTCCCAGAACGAGTCTTCGGAGATGACGGTGTGGATGCTGGACCAGCCCTCGGTGGCTAGCGGCATAACGGTGGGGGCCTTCATGCCGGGCAGTAGGGCGGCGATGGCGACCACGCTGGCGGTGGGCGCGTTCATGAGGAGGTAGCGGTTGCCGCGGGCGGCGAGGACGGAGCGCAGGCGGAACAGGAGGCGGTCGAGGATGGCCTGGTGGGCGGCGTCTAGCGTAGGAGTGGCGGTGATGACGGCCTCGGAACGGAGGATGACGGCCTTTTCTTCCAGGCCGTTTTTGAAGAGGGTACTACCACTGGAAACTAGGTCGCAGATGGCATCGGCCAGGCCGATGTTGGGGGCGATCTCTACCGAGCCGCTGATCTCGTGGATGTCGGCCGTGACGCCGTGACGGCTAAGGTAGGCGCGCAGGGAATTGGGGTAGGAGGTGGCGATGCGCATGCCGTCCAAGTCGGCGACGCCGTTGTAAGCCGCGCCCTTTGGCAGGGCGATGGAGAGCCGGCACTTGGAAAAGCCGAGCTGCTGGACGACGGTGGTATCTTTTTCCTTTTCCACCAGGGTATTTTCGCCGATGATGCCGATGTGCGCCACGCCGTCCTGCACATACTGGGGGATGTCGGAGTTGCGTAAGTAGAGCACTTCGAGGGGGAAGTTGCGGGCGGCGGCCTTGAGCTGGTCCTTGCCGTTGTCAATGCGGATGCCGCACTCTTTGAGCAGGGCGATGCTCTCGTCGAGCAGGCGGCCGGATTTCTGGACGGCGATGCGGAGGAGCGGGGCGGTATCGGACATATGGGGGAGGGGTTGTGGCCAACGAAAAAGGCCCGCCGGTAGTTAACCGGCGGGCCTCTGGAAAGTGGTGGTGTGGGGCGGAATTGAACCGCCGACACATGGATTTTCAGTCCATTGCTCTACCAACTGAGCTACCGCACCATTTTACAAATCGTTACTTCTAGCGATTCAAGCCTTATTTCTAAAGCGACGCAAATTTAGTACCTTTTACCGAAAGTGGCAAGCCCTGGGCGTGTTTTTTCTTTTTTAGCGAACTCCTTACTCTTTATCGTGCTTACACCAATGATGAATCCACTACGCTATTTCATGGTTCCCTTGCTAGTGTTGGCCGCCTTTGCGGGCTGGCTGGCCGTTACGCGAGACCAGCAATGGGTCTGGCTGCTGCTGGCAGCCCTGATGGGCTTGGCAGCCGTTTATACCCTGGGGCCGCAACTGAAGTGGTGGTACTGGCAGCGGCGGGCACCGGACCTTCCGGGTGCTTTCGCCCGGCTGTTGGAAACCCGTTTTCCGTTCTATTCAATACTAACGCCGGACGAGAAACGAGAGTTCCGCCGCCGCGTTTTTCTGGTACGGGAGGCCACCGATTTTAGCGGCGTGAACCTGGAAAAGGTGCCCGAGGACGTGGAAGTGATGTTCGCCATCTCGCAAACCATGCTCACCTGGGGGCGCGAGAATATGCTGCTACCCGACTTCGAGGTAGTGGTGTTTTACGAACACCCGTTTGCCAGCCCCGCCCGCGATGAGTTGCACGTAACCGAACTACATACCGGCGATGGGGTGTACATTTTTTCGTTGCCCCACTTCGTTAAATCGGTGATCGAACCGCGGGCTTATCCGCAGTTGGGCCTCTACGAAATTTCCCGCGCCTACCAGCTCACTTACCCGGGTAATGAATACCCCGCCCTGGAATGGTCCGACTTCACGCGAATTACCGGAATGGAGGAAACGGTGGTCAAAAATTTCATCGGCTGGCCGGAACCCGACCTGGCCGCACTGACCATGGTGCTCTATTTTTCTCATGCACCCGAATTGCAAAAGATCGCCCCCGCTGATTTCCGTCACTTGGCGGAAGTGCTGCGGATAAACGCGCACCGTTCACGACCCGACGCATTAACTACAACCAACCAACTCACTCAACCACAATCCAGCAACCATGCTAAAACATAGAATAACTACCCTCTTTCTGCCGCTCTTCCTCCTGTTGGCGGTAGCCCTTTTTGACACCTGCGCCACCAACCCGGTGACCGGCAAGCGGCAAATCTCCTTCATTTCCGAGGAGCAGGAAATCCAGATGGGTAAGGAATACGATCCCCAAGTAGTGGCCGAGTTCGGCCTTTATCCCGACGAGAAATTGCAGAATTTTATTTCCACCAAGGGGTTGGAGATGGCTCGCATCTCCGAGCGGCCCAACCTGCCCTGGACTTTTCGGGTAGTGGACTCTCCGGTCATCAATGCTTTTGCCGTACCGGGTGGTTACGTGTATTTCACGCGTGGTATCCTGGCTCACTTCAACAACGAGGCACAGTTTGCCGGGGTACTGGGCCACGAGATCGGCCACGTGACTGCCCGCCACACCGTGCAGCAGCAGAGTAAGCAGACCCTAGCGCAACTAGGTCTGATCGGCGGCATGATCGCCGTGCCCGGTCTGGCCGACCAGGCCCAATCAGCCATGCAGGGCCTCCAACTCTTGTTCCTGAAATTCGGTCGTGATGCCGAGAGCCAGTCCGACGAACTGGGCGTAAAGTATTCTACCGCCATCGGCTATGACGCCAGGGAAATGGCGGGTTTTTTCGGTACCCTCGACCGCCTGAGCGGCGGCGCGGAAAACCGCATCCCCAGTTTTCTCAGTACCCACCCCGACCCGGCCAACCGCCAGCAGCGCGTGGGTCAGCTGGCCGCCGAGGCCCAGGCGCAGAATCCCGGCGTGGAATTCGAGGTGGACCGTAACGAGTACCTGCGCATGATCGAAGGGATCACTTACGGGGAAGACCCCCGCCAGGGATTTGTGGAGAACAATGCTTTTTACCACCCGGAACTGAAGTTTCAGTTCGGTTTTCCGACTAACTGGACGCTCATCAACTCACCCACCCAGGTACAGATCGTGGCCCCCGACCAGAAGGCTATTATTACCATGCGGCTGGGTCAGGGTTCCGCTTCCCAGGCCGCGCAGACCTTTACTTCGGAAGCCAAAGTGCAAGTCACTTCCAGTGACAACACGACCATCAACGGCCTTCCGGCATCCATCGTAGTGGGCAAAGTGGCCCAGACCAACGAGCAGGGCCAAGTGCAGCAGGTCATCGCCCTCCAAGCCACATTCATCGAGTACGGTGGCAATACCTACCAACTCATGGGCCTTACCAGTGACGCCGATTACAACCGCTTCGCCAACTCGTTCAGCAGCACCGCCCGCAGCTTTGCCCGCCTGACCGACCAGTCGAAGATCAACCGCCTGCCCGAGCGGATCCGGATTGCCAAAACAACCCGTGCCACTACCCTGCGTGACGCCCTGGTGGGCGAAGGTATCCCGAACGACCGTCTGGAAGAGTTCGCTATTCTGAACGGCTTCAAGCTCACCCAGGAGTTTCCGCCCAATGCCCTGTTCAAGGTCATCTCCGGCGGTAAGTCGGGTAAGTAATCCATTATTCGGCCCCGGCCAATTAAAAAGCCCTTGCAGACTGCGTCTGCAAGGGCTTTTTGTAATACGGTAACCGAGCCTAGGGGCGGGGACCGCCGTAGGGTGGGCCGGCCATCTCGGGCAGAAAGACCAGCAGGGGCTGGTTGACGGTCACGTCGGGTGAGCGCAGGTTGTTCCACTGCATCAATTCCCCGGCCGAGCAGCTGAACAGCATGGTCAGCGTCGTAAAATCGTCGCCCGGCAGGGTAACGTAGTGCGAACGGAACCGGCCGTTGGGCAGGGCGATCTTGCTTTCGCTGCGCACGTAATTTTCGCTGAATAACGTAGCCGAGGAGGCGGGAATTACCACGTAGTAGCCGCGGGTATCGCGGGGCACCGCACCGCGCAGAAAACCGGGATTCAGTTCCTTCAGCGTGCTGTAGTCGATGCCCAGTGATTTGGCCACCTTATACAGGCTCAGTCCGCCGTAAATACGGAACGTGCGGGTTTCCTGCAGCTGGAAGCTGGGGTAATTGGGGGTCAGCTGGTGGGCGTCGTGGTATTCCACCAGGTAAGCGGCGGCAATAAAGGCCGGCAAGTATAGTTGGCTCTCGCGCGGCAAAAACCGCTGAATGGCCCAATAATCGCGCTTATTGCCGGCGCGGCGGATGGCGGAGTTGACGCGAGCGGGGCCGCAGTTGTAAGCGGCCAGGGCCAGGGCCAATCGTCGTAACGCTCGTACAGTTCGGCCAGCATCTTCACGGCGGCCTCGGTAGAGCGGTGGGTGTCCAGGCGCTCGTCCACCGAGCCGTTGATGTGGAGGCCCAGGCTGCGGGCGGTGGCGGGCATGAACTGCCAGAGGCCGGCGGCCGAAGCGGGCGATACTGCCTCGGGCAGCAGACGTGATTCCACCAGAGGAAGGTACTTTAGCGACTGGGGCAGGTCGTATACCCGCAGGTAGTGCTCGAAGACGGGGAAATAAAGGGCGGTACGTCCGAGGAGGTTCTGGCTTTCCAGGCTACCGACCGTTACGTAGCGGCGAATCTTAGTGCGGACCGGAGTGGTTAGTCGCGCCTCCATCGGGAGGTTTAGGTTCTTTACGCGTGCCGACAACTCGTTGTCGGAAAGGGTGAAAGAAGTGTGATTGGCAGTTTTTGAGTTAGAAAAGAAAATCGTGCGGGCCTCGACCGATGCGGCGGACAGCAGCGTGCAGCAAAGCACGGCGATCCGCCAATTGTGTTGGAGGTTGCTCATTATAACTGGTTTCGTTCAACAATACCGGCACGATATGGAATGTGAGTGCCGGCGATTTGTGGGGGCTGGGTTTCCCCCTGGGATTGTAGACAGCCTGTTATCGGGAAAGCACCGGTTGCAGCCGGTTGCCAGTCCCTCAAGACTTTATGTTCAAAGCGGCCGCAAAGGTAGGGGCATTGACGTTGCCCCGCAAGTAAAACGCTAACACCGACCCTTTTAACGGCTATTCAGGGGGGCGATCAAGCGGTTGATACGAGTTGTGCCGCTAAATGTTACGAATACAAGACGGATAATTCGCAACGCCACCAATCTATCGGCTGTCGGCTGTCACCCGACCGAATAATCTATCTACTTTCAGTCATTGTCAGCAAAGTGTCAGCAAATCGTTAAAATTGCGTTAATCCGGTTCGCTCGCAACCCAAGACGGCACGACTGATTCAATTACCCCCAAAAACCGGCGGCCGTCATCCTACTGGATGACGGCCGCTATAAACCAATAAGTTATACCGGAAAATCAGCTTTCCGCCTGCATCATTTTCTCGTAAGCCGCCCGGTCGATGAACTTCATCGAGATGCTATTCACGCAGTGACGGGTATTCTTGGCCGTAAACCGCTCCCCCTCGAACACATGTCCCAGGTGCGCTTCACAGTTGTTGCACACTATTTCCACGCGCCGCCCATCTGCATCGGTCTCCCGGCGCACCGCCCCCGGAATCTCATCATCGAAACTTGGCCAGCCGCAGCCCGAGTCAAACTTTGCGTGGGCATCATATAATGGTGCCTCACAGCGGCGGCACACATACACGCCATCGCGTTTCTCATTCGTGTACTCGCCCACATAGGGGCGTTCCGTCCCCTTATGCGCAATCACGCGCTCCTCTTCGGGAGTCAGCTTGTTCCAGTCTTTCTTATCCTTGGTCATCATTGGTTTATAGCTCAAATTCGTTTTCGGTAAGTACCGCCCGCGCCTGCACGGCACGCTCGGCGGGCGTGTACAACTCATTCACGCCCATACCCTGGGTAGGAAACATCGAGTCGCCCTTATTCACAATGTGGCTCTCTATGCCGGCCTGCTTCAAAATATCCTCGGCCAGTTTGGCCTGCAGCATCTCGCCGTGGGCATAAATCTTGATCCATCCTTCTTTCATCACCAGGTATTTAGTTAAGTGGTACTAATGTAACCGCTCATTGCGCCAGATGTTAACAAGCGCGATAGATTCGGGTATCGGCAACAGGGGCAACAAATCACTCCTTGTAAGCGGGTAATTGATCCTTAAAAGCCCCTGACTCTCTCGTCATGACTGATCAGTGGGTTCTTCATCTGCCGGTAGTGGCCGAGCATCATTTTACGGCAGCCCGCCCCCCGCGCAACCCAGCACCGAAAAACAGCGTTAACCACTATATAAGGTGTACCGGCTTAAACCCGCGCGGCGCGGGCCGGTCCAACCCCCACCCCTCTCACCGCGGCCCGGCCGCCAACCACCAGCTATGTCAACCCGCACCATTCCCCTCGTCGACCTGTCCACATTCGAGCACGGCGGCGAGGCCGAACGCACGGCCTTCGTCAAAACCCTCGGCGAGGCCTTCCACGGCATCGGTTTCGTGGGCGTCACCGGCCACGGCATCCCGAAGCAACTGATCGACGATTTTTTCACCTCCGCCAAAAAGTTTTTCGCCCTGCCGGTAGAGACCAAGCGAGAGTACGAGCTGAAGGGCATGGCCGGCCAGCGGGGCTACACCTCCTTCGGCAAGGAGCACGCCAAACAGTCGCAGGTAGCTGACCTGAAGGAGTTTTTCCAGATCGGCCAGGAAGTACCCACCGGCCATGCGAGCAAAACCCTCTACCCCGATAACCCGGATGTGGAGGAAGTGCCCGATTTTCGCCGCCTGGGCAACGAACTCTACCGCGCCTTCGAGGACCGGGGTTCGCTGCTGCTCCAGGCCATCGCCCTGCACCTGGAACTGCCCATTGACTATTTCGACCAGCGCATCAAGCACGGCAACAGCATCCTGCGGGCCATTCATTATCCGCCTATCCGCCAGGAACCGGCATCGGCCATCCGCGCCGAGCAGCATGAAGACATCAACCTCATTACCCTCTTGGTCGGTGCCTCCGCCGGCGGCCTGCAACTGCAAAATAAGGAAGGCGAGTGGCAGGAGATCGTCCCCGAAAACGACGAGATCGTCATCAATGTCGGTGATATGCTCCAGCGGCTCACCAACAACTACCTCAAATCTACCACCCACCGCGTGGTCAACCCCCCGCGCGAAGAATGGCACAAACCGCGCCTCAGCATCCCCTTCTTCCTGCATCCCGTGGCCGATATGGACCTCACCGTACTCGACCGCTGCCTGCCCGCCGGCCAGACCGCGCACTACGAACCCATCACGGCCGGCGAATACCTGGACGAGCGCCTGCGCGAGATCGGACTGAAAAAATGATGCACCGGCGTGACAAACTTTAGTTGCCCGATGGTCGTTTTCCACCTACCTTTGAATAGTAATTTGCCCTGTCCGGACAGCTCCAGACCTCGCGAATCCGGCTGAATCGTTCCCTTCGTATTTCCCCTAAATAGTCTTTTTATGCAGTCCCTGCTCCTTTTTAACTTCCTCGGCCCGGAGATGATCATCGTCTTCTTTGCCATCCTTTTACTCTTCGGCGGCAAGAAAATTCCCGAACTGATGCGCGGCATCGGCAAGGGTATCCGCGAATTCAATACCGCCCGCACCTCCCTCGAATCCGAATTAAAGACGGGTATGAAGGAGGACGAGGAGCGCGAACGTGAAAAGCAACGCGAACGTGACCGTGTCCGTCGCGAAATCCGCCTCGAAGAGGAAGACCGCATGGAGCGCGAACGTCTGGAGCGGGCTAAGGAACTCTAGCTTTTTCTGTTAGGGGTAGTTTGGGCGTGCCCCCGCCTGCCGGCGGGGTCGGTGTCTTTCAGGCGCGGCTATCGCCTTGGCCCTGCGGGCTGCTCCCTTCACGCAGGGCTATGCCCTACCCTACGGTCGCCCCTTCCAGCCCCCTCACGCACGTGACGTACACAAAAATAACGGCCGCCCCGCACGCAAGTGCGGGGCGGCCGTTCATTTTATCCCAATGGGCCGAAAGTGATGGCCTATCTCAGCAGCGTCTCTTTCGTAAAACCCTGATTGACCTGGAAATTCGTCAGGTAAGTAGCCGCGCCCCACTCCGTACCCTCGGCCGGTTCACCGTCCCAGTCGGCTGCCGGGCGATATGTACGCACGACCGGAAATTTCACGCCGCCGGCCACCGTATCGTACCAGTATTTCATCAGCAACGGCTCCGAACGGCCTACCGCATTCACGGTAAACAAAAACTGATCCACCAGGTGAGTATAAGGATTGATGTAGAGCAGGTAGCGGTCTTTAGCCACGCCCACGCCATCCTCAAAGGTCATGTCCACAATTTCGTAGGGAACACCATTCACCGTGCGAGTGCCACCGTAAGTGTAGACCAGCCCGGGGTCGGCCAGTTTATGCATCATCGTCAGCCAGTAAAAATTGGTCTTGCGCGAAAACAGGGCACCGTTCACCTCGTCCTCGGCCGTCGCTTCCTTGCCGCCGATGGTCACCATCGCATGCTGACCGTCGAAGTACTGGATTTTCTCCTGTCCCTCTTTAGTCATGCTCCTGCCGTAGCTGGCCTCTCCGTCAAAAATATAGCGTTCGCGGCTCACCCCGCCGCGTGCGTGCAGGTCGTACGCAATGTCGTGCAGGGCATACATGGCGTCTTGTCCGCCCACGGCGGCCACGACCTGGTCGATCAGCAGGCGGGCGGTGTCCTGCTGGGCACCGGCCGTGGAAAAGCCCGCAAACAGGAGCAGGGCAAACAATAGATTTTGCATGGGTGGTAAACGTTTGGTTATGCCGTTTCACAACGTCCGCCGGCAAATCGGGTTGGCGCGTGTTGTGCCGTGTTGTCGGGTAGCGGCGTTTGCCACGCTGCGTGCTTATGCCAAGCGGTAAATGATGGCGGTGATTTTTCTAGCGGCTTTTGTATCTTACGACTCCCCTTCTAAAAATACCTTCCCCGATGCGGATATTCCTTACGCTTGCTTGCCTGTCCCTCTTTTTACTTACGGCTCACGCCCAAACGGATTCCATCCCCAAACCTCCGCCCACCATCGCTAAAAAAACGGCGAACATGGACCGCGCCGACGGCTACTTCCCCTACTACCAGGATGCTAGGACCGGCAAAATTTACCTCCAGATCGACCGCATCGGCGAGGATTTTCTCTACGTCAACGGACTCACCGCCGGCCTGGGTAGCAACGACATCGGTCTGGACCGCAACCAACTGGGCGATAACCGGGTGGTGCGCTTCCGCCGTTACGGACCCAAAGTGCTACTGGAACAACCCAACCTCAACTACCGCGCCCTGAGCGACAACCCCGACGAGGCCGCCTCCGTGGCCGAGGCATTTGCCGGTTCCGTGCTGGAGGGGTTCAAGATCGAAGCCGAAAATCCCGGCGGGGCGGTCCTCATCGACCTGACTCCCTTCCTGCTGCGCGACGCGCACGGCGTGGTTCAGCGCCTGAAGCAACGCAAGCAGGGCACCTATAAACTGGACGACTCCCGCTCCGTGCTTTACCCCGAGCGGACCAAAAATTTCCCCCTCAACACCGAGTTCGAGGCCCTGCTCACCTTCACCGGTGAACCCACGGGCAGCGAAGTAAAATCGGTTGCCGCCGGGTCGGACGCCCTTACCCTGCGGATGCACCACAGTTTCGTCAAGCTGCCCGACGACGACTTTCCACTGCGGCCCTTCGATCCCCGTTCCGGCTTCTATCCCCTGACCTACGCCGACTACGCTACGCCCATCGACCAGCCGCTCATCAAGCGGTTCATCCAACGCCACCGCCTAGTGAAGAAAACACCCGGCACTGCGCCCAGCGAGGCCGTTAACCCTATTGTTTACTACGTGGACCGGGGTGCCCCCGAACCCATCCGCTCCGCCCTTATCGAGGGGGCTTCCTGGTGGAACCAGGCGTTCGAGGCGGCGGGCTATATCAATGCCTTCCAGGTCAAACTCCTCCCCGCCGCCGCCGATCCGATGGACGTGCGCTACAACGTCATCAACTGGGTGCACCGGTCCAGCCGGGGCTGGTCGTACGGCTCCAGCGTGAGCGATCCGCGCACGGGCGAGATCATCAAGGGCCACGTGTTGCTGGGTAGCCTACGGGTGCGGCAGGATTTCCTCATCGCCCAGGGTATCCTCGATTCCTATGCGGCGGGCGACGGCACCGAGGCCGATCCCCGGCTAATGGAAATGGCCCTGGCCCGGCTGCGGCAACTCTCCGCCCACGAGGTGGGCCATACGCTGGGCCTGATGCACAACTTTGCCGCCAGTGCCGATGACCGCGCTTCGGTGATGGATTACCCCCACCCCTTCGTCCAGCCCGGTCCCAATTCCACTACCGACCTGACCGAAGCCTACGCCACCGGTATCGGCGAGTGGGATAAGCGGACCATCATCTACGGCTACGCCGACCTGGGCACGGGCGCGGCCGAAAAGCAGGCCCTGAGCGAAGTGCTGGCCGAAAACGCCCGCCGAGGCTTCCGCTACCTCACCGACGCCGACGCCCGCCCCGTGGGTAGTGCCCACCCGGAAGCCAATCTCTGGGACAACGGTAAATCAGCCACCGATGAACTGGTGCGACTCACTGCCGCCCGCCGCCGGGCAATGCTGAACTTCGGGCCGCAGAATATCCCCGCCGGGATGCCGCTGGCTACGCTGGAAAATGTGTTCGTGCCGGTCTATCTCATGCACCGTTACCAGGTGGAAGCAGCCGCGAAAATGATTGGAGGAGTCCGCTACGAGTATGGGGTGCGGACGGCGGAAAACGAGCCGGCTGTGACCGTGATACCATTAGCGGAACAGCGGGCCGCCCTGGATGCACTGATTGAGACGCTACGCCCCGGTTTTTTGCTCGTACCCCAGAAAGTGCTCCAGTATCTCCCGCCCCAGCCGCCCGGCTACAACCGCGACCGGGAGAACTTTAAGGGAAACTCGGGCGTGATCTTCGACCCCACGGCGGCCGCCCGCGCCAGCGTGGATCATACCTTCACTTACCTGCTGAATGCCGAGCGCCTCAACCGCCTGGCCGAACAAGCGGCCCGCGACGATAACTTCGATCTCCACCCCAGCCAACTTTTCGAACAGATCGAGGACCGCCTGCGGTCCCGCGTCTCTACCAAAGAGGAACTGGGGACTCACCTGGCCCGCATGACCCAGCAGCGTTATGCCGCCCACCTGATGCGGTTGGCCAGTGATAAGGACGCGAGCTTTGTGGTGCAGGCCGCCGCACTGGACGGTTTGCAACGGCTCTACTACAATATTGGCGCGGTGGGCAAAAACAACTCCGTAATGCGCGCCCACTACACCGGTCTGCGTCACCTGATCGATCTGTACCTGGCCGATCCGACCACTGCGGATGTCCCCGCCGTGACGCCGTTGCCGGATGGTTCGCCGATTGGGTGCGGGCAGTAGGGATGCATGGGATCTGATGTACGATCTTTGAGGTGAGATATTGATTCATACTTATGTTATCCTCACGCTTCAAAAAGCACTAACCAGTACCATGCAATTTACCGCTCTTTTGCCCCTTTGTGCATTCCTGCTTTCCCTCCTCCTCACCGCTCCCCTCGCCGCCCAGGCCTCAACCATCAACGCCGCCGTCGCCGACTTCCTGGCGGCCCCGGAAACGGCCCATGCGCAGGTGGGAGTCCGCGTGGTGGAGGTACGCAGCGGCCGGGTGCTGGCCGCGCACCGCTCCGGCGAGGCATTCATCCCCGCCTCCACCCAAAAACTGGTGACGACCGCCGCCGCGCTGGACGTGCTGGGCGGCGATTTCCGCTATGAGACCCAATTGGTAGAAGTACAGGAAGGTGAGAATGACCCCGCGCTCTACATTGTCGGTACCGGCGATCCCACGCTGGGTTCGCCCTACTTCGACCGCACCCTGGACCTGAAACAACTGCTGGCCACCTGGACGGCGGCGGCCACCGGCACGACTTACGACCGCGTAGTGGGCGACGGCTCTTACTGGGGAACCGACGGCGTGCCCGCCAGCTGGTCCTGGTCCGACCTGGGGAACTACTACGGCGCGGGGGCCTATGGTCTCAATATTCACGAAAACCTGTATTTTCTCGATCTGCAACAGCGGCCGGGCGAGGGGCAGCAGCCGCGAATAGTGCGCACGCGGCCCAGCCCGGCGGGCTTTGAGATCGTGAATGAACTGAGCACCGGCAGGGCGGGCACCGGCGACCGGGCCTACCTCTTTGCCGCCCCCTTCAGTAATCGCGCCATCCTGCGGGGCACCATTCCGCCGGGGCGCAAAACCTTTACCATCAAAGGCACCCTGCCCGACCCCGCGCTGGCCGCCGCCGAGCTGCTACACAACGCCCTGAAATACCGGGGAACCCAGCTAACCCGCCCGCCCGCCGGCGGTGCACTAACCGATGTGCCCGCCGCTCGCCGGACCGTTCTTTACCGCCACAATTCCCCACCCCTATCCGACATCATCGGCCGCACTAACCTGAACAGCCTTAACCTTTATGCCGAAGCACTGGTACGCACCCTGCCCACCGTGGCGGATGAGAGAATGCCCGGCGAGCGCCTACTGTCTTGGCTTACGGCTAAGGGCCTGACCACGGCGGGTTGCCAACTGGAAGACGGTAGCGGCCTCTCGCCCCGCAATTTTATTACTCCCCGCCTGCTGACCGACCTGCTCGTATTACAAGCAGGTAATCGGACGTGGCGCGAAACCATCCCGGTAGCGGGCCGTACCGGTAGCCTTCGCTACCAATTGCGCGGCACGGAGGCCGAGGGGCGGCTGCGGGCGAAGAGCGGGTCGATTAATGCCGTGCGCTGCTACGCCGGCTATGCCGAACGTGTGGATGGTCGGGAACTGGCTTTTGCTATTATGGTCAATAATTATACCGCCGAGGGAAATGACCTGCGCGACCGCCTTTATGAATTAATGACGGCCCTGTGCGCAGCACCCATCGACTGACCGACGTTGATTCGGAACCGATCGTGTATATTAGCCGCCAAAGTTACTGAGATGGTCCACCGCTTCTGCTTGTTGTTACTCGTTTTGCCATTGCTATTCGCCTCCTGCGAAGAGCCGTTGCCCGCCACCCCACCGGGAAATAAGCCCGTAAACAACCAACTCATTAATGAGGACGGCAAGCCCGGTATCGACGAGGTGTACGAAAACTCTAATCGTGAAGTGTGGCAAAAGCCCGAACTCGTCATCGACGCCCTGGGCAGCCTGAGTGGCAAGACCGTTGCCGATATTGGTGCGGGCCAGGGCTTTTTCGCCGCCCGTCTGGCCAAAACCGCCGAGCGCGTAGTAGCCATCGACATTAACCCAACCTTTATCGCTTATCTGGAGGCCGTACGGGATAGCCTGCCCGCCGCCACCCGCGACCGTATGGAGGTACGGCTGGCCGACCGCAACGATCCTAATTTACGTGACGGGGAAACCGACGTTATTATGATGGTCAACACCTTCATGTACATCGAAAATCAGGAGGATTACCTGCGGCTGTTGAAGAAGAAATTGAAGCCCGGCGGACAATTACTCATCGTAGATTTCAAGCGCAAGCGGACGCCTATCGGGCCGAACGCTAAACTGCGACTGCCCCTTTTTGAACTGGAGGATATGCTGGTTGCCGCCGGCTACCGCCTGGAGCGTAGCGACGATCGCTCGCTGGATTACCAGTACGTCGTACGGGCCAGCATCTAACGTAGATGCTGGGGCATAAAAAAACCCTCCCCCCAAATGGGGAAGGGCCTCACTTTACACTCACTAGTTTATAAAACTTAAGCCAACTTTGTAATCAGTTAACTCCCTATAGAGAGCCGATGTTACGGTAGGGTTGGTTTTTTTACCGGAGAAGTTTGATTCTTAACATTCGGCCGACTTTTCCGGGCCATGATGAACTGTTTTGGGCGTGCCCCGGCCTGCCGTCCGGGTCGGTCCCTTCCAGGCTCCCTTGCGGTCGGCCCTACGGGCTTCCTCGCTACGCTCGTCACCCTTCAGGCACCTCACGCGGGGCCACCTCCCGGCACTTCTCCCCCGTGATATCTTTATTTTTTTGGCAAGCCGTTATCGTGTTGGCACGACGCTCTTTTCTTCTTTGAGGTAAGCCTTACCCCGGAACAATCGCCACCAGAACAGTGGACTCACCAGCTTTTTTCGTAACTCAAAATCGGTATACATCCGGCACAAAACTTCGATTACGCGGGGGTTGTCGGCAATGAAACCGGTAAGTAGATTAGTGATGCGCACGTGCCGCATCACGGCTTGCAGCCGGTAACTAAGGCGGAGTTCGGTGCGCAGCACTCGCTCGATCCGCACGTCGTAGGCGGCGAGGTAAGCGGCATCGAAGCGGTTTTCGGCCAGTGCTTTTTCGGCCAGTTCGGCGGCAATGAACCCGCTGTAAATCCCGTTGCCGATCCCTTCGCCGGTGAGGGGATCGATCAAGTGGCCGGCGTCTCCCGTAAGCAGGTAATTATCGCCCGAAAGCGTACGGTTCTTAGAACCCAGCGGCAGGCCGTAGCCCCGTACCGGCCCCACCGGGGTGGCATCTTTGAACCGCTCCCGGAATTGCGGACTAGCGATGATGGTATCCAACTCTTTGCGCAAATTGAGTTTGCGCTTGCTCACGAAATCGGTACGCATCCCCAGACCCACGTTGGCCTGCCCGTTGGGGAGGGGGAATACCCAGAAATAGCCGGGGTTGTATTCCTTGAGGAAGTGTAGTTCGATAAAGTTGTCCGGGTGAAAACCGGTGACGCCCTGGTAATAGGCCCGCACGGCCGCCGCGTGGTGGGCATCCACTTTTTCCAGACCGGCCTCGCGGCGGGCGAAGCGCGAGTGTGCCCCGTCCGCCAGGATCAGCAGGCGGCAGTCCGCGACCAACGCACCGGATTTGTCCTGGATGCGGTAGCCGCGCTCGCTCTTTTCATAGGTCGTAATTTCCGTTCCGAGCCGCAGGTCGATGTCGTTCCGCCGTTGTACTTCCTCGATCAGGAAATGGTCGAAATCCATCCGCTTACTCACGTAGCCGGGTGCGCGTTCGGGGTCGCGCTCGTAATCCAGTTGGAAGGGCAGTTCGATCAGTTTACCGGAGGGCGGAAAGAAGCGGATGCCCCATACATCCGTAGGAGCGAAGCGTGCCCGGAAGCGGTCCATGATGGCGGGGTCCAGCCGGTTAAGTAGGGTGGTGACTTTACCACTGAGGGCATCGCCGCAAATTTTGTCGCGCGGAAATTCGGCCTTATCGATCAACAGGCAGGGGATGCCGAGGAAGCTGAGACGCAGGGCGGTGGCCGCCCCGGCGGGGCCGGCCCCGATGATGGCAATGTCAGGAGTGAGCATGGATACGGTTACATGGACCGGTGCGGTACCGGAGGAGTCCGCAAATTAGGCATTCGGCGACGAGCAGGAAATTTTTCCGTCGCTTTTCGGGTTGCTTAATCGGTAGAAACCGCTATCTTTGCCGCCGCATTATTGCCGCCCCCGGAGGAATGACGGAGCGGTTGAACGTGCTTGATTCGAAATCAAGTGTACCTTCACGGGTACCGGGGGTTCGAATCCCTCTTCCTCCGCTTGTGAAAGCCGCTCCCGCAAGGGGCGGCTTTTTTTGATAAAAAGGGGATGCCCTAAAAATACCATAGGGCGGTTTGCACCGAGCGAATGCGAGCTCACGTAGGCGTTAGCCAAGTAATCCGGCTGAGTCCGCTTGTGAAAGCCGCTCCCGCAAGGGGCGGCTTTCCTGGTATTACGAAAGGTCGAGGACGTATAGCAGGCTGGCGGCTTCGCCGCCCGTCTCGGACGTGGACGTCCTCGACCTGAGCGACAAATTACGGATGCGCCGCCCTGCTCGGAAGTGGACGACCTTTGGGGGATCACGCCTCGGCTTCCGCGTATACATGGTGCAGTTCTTCGCCATTATTGCGCACATTGCCTACCAGGGGATTCACTGGGTAGGCACGCAGGGTGCCGGCCGGCGGCGGCTGGAGTAGCGAGAGCACCGTATCCAACTCCGAGCGGGGGTCCAGCCAGGCGCTGATCTGGGCATCGGTGCGGAGGAGCATCGGCATTCGGTCGTGAATATCTTCCGTGTCGGCATTGGGCGGGCCGGTGATGATGGAGTAAGTATTGGTGTATTCCGCTTCGTCGTCATCTTTTGGTTTCCAGGACGACCATATACCCGCCATGATGAGCAGGCTGCCATCGTCGGGCAGGAGGCGGTAGGGCTGTTTGGCCTTACCCTCGCGTTTCCACTCATAGAATGAATCGGCGATCACCAGGCAGCGGTGCTTGCGGATGGGTTCGCGGAAACTGGCTTTATCCTCGATTCCCTCGGAGCGGGCGTTGATCATGCGGGCACCCACGGATAAATCCTTGGCCCAGTGGGGTACCAAGCCCCAGCGGAAGAGTTCCATCTGGTCGGGGTGGCGGTCGGTGAGTACGAGGCCCTGTTGCGTGGGGGCCACGTTGTAGTTGGGTTCCAGCGTAGTGGGCAATTGCACGGCAGGGCCGAATTTTTTGCGCAGTTTGTCTTCGTTGATGACCAGGCTGTAGCGTCCGCACATGATGGGTTGGTTTTGGACTGACTGCAACACGGGTTTAGGGGGCGGGGTTCGGGGCTGCGGCGCGCGCCCCCCCCCACGCGTGAGGGGACCGGAGGGCCGACCGGCAGGGAGGGTGCGGAGCACCAAGGCGACAGCCGCGCCCGCAGGGGCCCGACCCCGGCGGTAGCCGGGGGCACGCCCGAAGCAAACACGTTTAATATACCTCGCGCGCCCGACGCTCCAGCTCGCTCATGGGGATGATTTCCCGGAGGCGATAGTAGAAACCTTGCTCGGTGCCGGCGAAACGACGGCGGTACTCGACCAGGCCGAGGCCGCAGGCGTAAATTTCGTGGCCGCTGAAGGTGGGGCGCAGGCTGCCGCCGCGGGGGTCGTTGTAGTCGAGTTCGCCGGTGAGGAGGAAGCGCACGGCGGGGAGCTGCTCGTTTTGGAAGGTAAAGGTGGTGTCGGCGTCGAACTGGCGGTTGATGGTGAGGGTCTGGATGACGCCGGGGTCGGTGGCTAGCTCGAAGCGGGCCTGGTAGACGTAGGCGGGCCTTTTTCCGGTGGGCAGGCGAAAGGGGAAGATGCTGGGGGCGAGGATTTCGGCGCGGTTGTCGAGCAGGGTGCCGCTGGTGTCGGGGGTGTAGAGGATGAGTTCGCGGGAGACCATGCCCTCGTTGAGCAGTTCCTCGCGGCTGAGCTGGGCGGGGCGCAGATCGGGGGTGTAGCGGTTGGCGGAGAGGTAGACGGCGGTGTCCTGGACGATGCCCCGGTAGTACCAGTATTCGGGTGCGAGGGAATCCTGGCCGACCGCCCCGTAGACGTAGACCCGGCCGGTGGTGAGGTCGCGGACGGGAAAGTAATAGTCGCGCAGGTCGCGCTCGCGTGAGCAGGCGGCGAGGAGGAGAACGAGGGCGAGCAGGAGGAAGCGGGGCATGAGTGTTTGGTTGACCGGATAGAAGATTGGGGGCGACCGATGGTTTTAGCCGGCGACGCTCATTCCCAGTTCAGCGGCAAGTTGGCGGGCCTGGAGGAGGCCATGGTGGTCGGGGTCGGCCTGTTGCCATTTTTCAAGGACGATCTTCATGTCCGCACGGGCGGCGGTGGGGTTCTTGAGGGCTTGGTGGGTAAAGGCGCGTTCGAGGAGGAGAGCGGGATCGTTGGGTCGGATGGTCATTTTGTCTTCCAGGAGTTCCATGGCGCGGTCGTGGCGGCCGGCGAGGCGTTGAATGCGGATGTAGTTTCTCGGTTCTATTTGTTCCATACCCGCGGCGATTCGGGTATCGATTAAATCGGCGGCCTGATCGTATTTTTTAAGTAGTATTAAATCAGTAACCTGGGCTAAACCTTCGAAGTAAGGCCCAATGGAAGCATATACTTCCCGGCAGTCGTTTAACTCCGTCGCAATGGCGTTCGATTCTGGAGCGTAATCGTTAACGATAAGTTGAATTGGCACAAAGCATCTATATAGGTCATAGGTGGAAGCGTCGTATTTACGTAGTTCAGCCAGACTTGCGTTAATTATGGGATAGGGATCGGTTAATTGCGCCGCGTAGGAGACTTTAGTCGTGAAGTTTTGATAAAGTATGACGTTGATGGGTTGAAACTGGGAAATATAGGTTTCGTACTGCTTTAGTGCATCCAATGCCATGCGAATCTTACCACGCCCGGCGTGTATTCGAATGAGATAATTTGAGGCAGCCGTTGTATCCGTCTGCGTCGTTGCTTGCTTCAAAACATTTTGGGCCGACTCTTCCGCTTCATCGTAGTTTCCGGCCGCCAATTCCAGTGTGACGAGTTGGAGGGTTAAATCGGAATTGAGCGGATCGAGATCAATTAAGCCCCGCAATTCCTGCCGGGCCTTGCTGAGTTGCCCGCTCTCCTGATAAAGATCGATGTATCGTTGTTTGGTAAGGTCAGCTTCATGGTAGGTTTCATCCAGTATTCGGATGGTTGCCTCGGCGCGGTCAAACCTTTTTGCCTTGATGTATAAAGTATAAAGATTGCCCAGAGCGGTTTGACGGTCAGATAATTTCGCCGCCGTTTCCATCAGCACGATGGCTGAATCCAGTCCGTAAGTAGTTTCTATGTAGCCCGCCAGAGCGGCATAAGGATAGTATTCGTAAGGAAATAGCTGCCGGTAGGCATTAATCAAGCGGTAGTATTTATCGTATTCCCCACTCGTACTGAATAAGACGGCTTTGTAGCCGATCTGCTCCCGCTCGGGTAAAACCTCGGCCAATTTGGCGGCCCTGGTCAGGATGATTACGGCACTGTCCGTTTTTCCTTGTCCGTAAAGTTTATCACCCAGTTCGTACAGGCAAATGGCACACTGCGGATCGAGGCGAGTAGACGCCCGGAAATATTCAATAGCGGGCGGTAAATCACCGGGGTTTTGACTAAATAGAATGGCCCCCTTGGTGTAGGCTTCCAAAGCTTCCGGCCGGTCGGTCATGAGAGCCGATACGGGCAGGTTACTCACTTGCTGGTCCGCGAGCACTAGCGGCGGTAGAAATTCATCAATTTGTTCCTTGATTTTATCCACGGCAGTGAATCCGTCGGACATGGCGGTTTGCAGGTCTTTGACCTTCTGCCCGTCCTTGGTCCGGTACAGACCGCCGGTAATTTCATGGCTACCCTCGGAAACCCGGTACTCGGCCCGAACGAAGTAGTCCGTATTGGATCGTTGCGCGATCTTGCGCTGTGTAGCTAGATTCACGGGGGTAAATGGCTTCGCCCCGAATTTGTCGTAGTAACGATTCAGGGAACGCAGGTCCTTAACCAGCAACTCCGGTCGCTGATGTAAATCATCCCGCAGCAACATGGAATAAGCGGCGCCCCACCAGTCGGTCTCCGGATCGTCCGCCGCATTGGTAAACTCGAAGACCGCGATGCGCTGCACCGCCGAAGCGGCGGGGATCACCCGCTGGGTGGTGTTACCCGCCTCGTCGGTGGTGGTGACCACCTCCGTGGCGGGGGCGGCCACGCCGCCCGTGGGCAGCAGGAAAACGAGTAACGGTGCCAGCAGGAGGTTAGCGTAAATCGCCCAGCGTTTCCAGCCGGCAACCCTATTGTCACCACGTGGGGGCAAACCACGGTAATAGGCCAGCAGGGCTGCGGCGGGTAGCGGCACCAGCCAGAGCAACAGGTAGGCATCCACCAGGAAGCCACTTAGATCGAACCGTTTGGAGATGAATTCGATAAACTGAAGCAGACCGAAGCCAACGGCCAAATAGGTACCGAGCAACTGGGGAACCTTGCGGTCCCAGAGACGATTCAAAAGTGAGGGGCGATCCATTGAATAGGGTTGTAACGGGCCGTAAGGGTAGCCCGCAGGGGATGTATTGCGACTTCAAAAGTAATAAATTTTGACCGGCGGAACTAATTTCAAACGCCTGGAATCAGTCACAATCCAGAACGGTGTATCGGTATTAGCTCTAAGAGCGTATCTAAATTATATGTCTCCCTATCTTTCTATACACCCACGAACTTTCAATTTTTACTGAAAGTAAACAACCGATCCGTAGATAGCGGGTTCTCTCTTCTCAAGACCTTACCTATGCAAGTTGCCGATCTACTGACCAGGGGCCTCAACGATGAGTGGCTCACCGCCGAGGAAGGCGTTTTCCTGCTCGAAAACGCGCCCACGGCCGACCTTACCTACGTGGCTGACCGCCTGCGCCACCGCCGCGTGCCGGGTAATACCGTCACCTGGATCATCGACCGCAACAGCAACACCACTAACGTCTGTATCGCCAACTGCAAGTTCTGTAACTTTTACCGGCGGCCCGGCCACGAGGAGGCCTACATTACCAGCATCGAGGAGTATAAAAAGAAGATCGAGGAAACCTTTGCCTTCGGCGGCGAGCAACTCCTCCTCCAGGGCGGACACCACCCCGATCTGGGTTTGCAGTATTACGCCGACCTGTTCCGCGAACTCAAGTCGCTCTACCCTAACCTGAAACTCCACGCCCTCGGCCCGCCCGAGATCGCTCACGTAGCCAAACTGGAAAAAGCCAGCCATACCGAAGTACTGCGCGTATTGCACGAGGCCGGACTGGATAGCCTGCCCGGCGCGGGTGCCGAAATTCTGAGCGACCGCGTGCGCCGCCTTATCTCCAAGGGTAAGTGCGGCGGCGAGGAGTGGCTCGACGTGATGCGCGCCGCCCACCAGCTCAATATCACCACCTCGGCCACCATGATGTTCGGCCACATCGAAACCAACTGGGAGCGCATGGACCACCTCGTGCGTCTGCGCCAGGTGCAGAGCGAAAAGCCCGCCCACGCCAAGGGATTTCTCGCCTTCATCCCCTGGCCATTCCAGGACGAGGACACTATCCTCAAAAAGATCAAGCGTGCCCGCAACACCGTCACCGGCGACGAGTACGTGCGCATGATCGCCCTCAGCCGCATCATGCTACCCAACGTGACCAACATCCAGGCCAGTTGGCTGACGGTGGGCAAGCAGGTCGCCCAGGTTTGCCTCCACGCGGGGGCCAACGATTTCGGGTCCATCATGATCGAGGAGAACGTCGTCTCCGCCGCCGGTGCCCGTTGGCGGTTTACCGCCGACGGGATTCAGGACGCCATCCGCGAGGCCGGTTTCATGCCCCAATTGCGTACTCAACAATATGAGTATCGGGAACTGCCCGCCAATATCCGCCAGCAGCAACTCGACCATGCCGAACTGATCGTGGATTAATTGGTGGTTAAACCCGGGCTGTTGCGGACGTTGTGCTTTTATTACCTTTGCGGACGGGGGTGGCAGTCGCCGATTTTCCTCCCACTGCACACGCCCGCATGGAAATACTCATTCAAGTTGTCATTTTTGTCGCCAGCCTCGCTGTCCTGCTAAAGGCCAGCGATTGGTTCGTCGGCTCGGCCGAGGCCATCGGTCTTTCCTGGGGTGTTTCCCCCTTCATTATCGGCGTAACCATTGTGGCTTTCGGTACTTCGCTGCCCGAACTGGCCACTTCCATCGCGGCGGTGCTGGATGGTACTTCCGAGATTGTAGTCGGTAACGTGGTCGGCTCCAATATCACCAACATCGCACTGGTACTGGGACTCACCGCGCTGGTAGTCAAAAATATCGAACTGGAGTACAACCTCTGGCACATCGACGTGCCCTTCCTCTGGGGTTCTTCCTTCCTGCTCTACTTCGCCTTACTAGACTATAAGCTCGATACTTTCGAGATCGTCCTCTTCCTGCTCGGCATCGTCATCTTCCTGGCTTATTCCTTCAAGGATCAGGAGCGGGCCGACAAGGAAGACCGCGTCTCCGCCGGGTGGAAAAACTACGCCCTCCTGTTGGCCGGCGGCGTACTGGTGTGGCTTTCCGCTTCTTACACTATCAGCAGCCTGACCAACGTGAGCACGCTGCTCAACATCGCACCCAAAATCATCGCGCTCTCCGCCGTGGCCCTCGGCACCTCGCTGCCCGAAGTGGTTGTCAGTCTCGCCGCCGCACGCCGGGGCAAGGCATCCATCGCCGTCGGTAATGTACTGGGATCCAATATTTTCAACACCTATGTCGTCATGGCCGTCCCCGCCCTGTTCGGCCCCCTCGAAATCGGCGAAGACATCATGACCACCTTCCTCCCCCTCATGATCGCCATGACCATTCTCTTCGGAGTCATGGCTAACAACCGCAAGATTACCCGCTGGGAGGGCTGCGTATTACTCCTCTTCTACGTTTTCTATTTCGGCCAGATCATCATTTCAGCCCGCTAGCGTTGGACACCGATAACCACGTAGGGCTGCATTATTAATTACATCGCAGTTATTTGGGCGTGTCCCCGGCTAAGGCCGGCGTCGGGCCCTTCCCGGCTCCCTGATCGGTCGGCCCTGGGGGCTGCCTCCTGCGTCGGACTCCGTCCAGGCACCTCACGCGAAAGCACATCCGATCGTTAAGAGCGTGTCTAAAATTTTTAAGAACTGAGGATCAATGATTCGCTTCGCGGCTACTTCGTGGTTAAGGTTCTGACTAGATAAAAACTTCGCTTCGCGGCTACTTCGTGGTGCGCGCATAGCGGGTTGCGTAAGTCAGTTTTTACGACGCCCGGTTCTTAAATGCTTGGTTATCAGGAAGTAAAATTTAGACACGCTCTAAATCGGCGATCAATCGTTCGGCTTCCTTCTCATAATCCAGATACATCTCACAACTCAGTAGCGGTCTCCCTAGTGGACTAACCCGCAAATTCTGTTATACCCAAGTCTTGTCGTTGCATACCTCATGCTTTGTTGCAAAAAACCTCATGTAGATAAGGCTATGTGCAGTTTCCACGCCTCGCCTGAGACAAAAATTCGGCGACTTATTATAATGAAACTTCTGGTTTAGTTAACTAGAAATACTACTAAGTAGTCCATCTATTCTTTGTCGACTTTGAGGGCGCGAACCGCCAAAATGCTGGCGATCTGTCTCGTAATCTTAACAAGTAAGTATGGTGTGGGTACTTACCCTTCCAGTAGCTACACAGCTAGAACTTGGTACTTAAAAGGATTTATACTATTTACTCAACCAACTCAATACCTTTTCTTCACTCCAGGAATTGTCTTTATCTAATTTATGAATTTGATCGTGGTGCAAATTGCAAAGGGTGACTAAATTTCTTGCGACGTTCTCCCCTTTGTTCATATGAAATTTAATATGATGTAATTCCAACTGATGCCTATAAGGATCGTGCTGATTATCTACCGGTGACCAATTACATTTTCTACAGCGATTTGCGTCCCGGTCCAGGGCGGTGACTTTTTCTTGCAGGGGAATGGTGCGATCGTGCACTTCTTCCTGTTTATCTTCCACCAAAACGTAGTAGCCCTGCGGCAAGTCAGGACGACCGGATTTATTGGTCATGATCGGCCAGCCTTGTTCGGTCCGGAGTTCTCTTACCCTTCTGGCCCATTCCGTTTTTCCCGCCAAGTCGGCCAGTTCCTCCCCGTTCAAGGGGATGTTGACAAACTCTTTGAAGAATTCGAGTAACCGCTTTTTCCCGGACTTCTCTCTTTTTTTGATGTCTTTGATGACGTTGTATCGGTAAGCGGCTTTTTCGTCCTGCTTGTTCTCAAGCATCAGGTAGCTCGCCGGAGTCAGTGATGAAAGGAGTTCCGCCGGCAACTCGCCGCCGTCAATCAATTCCGCAATAATATCTCTTGAGATGATCGGCCAACCATACTGGAATCTTAATTCCCTAGTTCTTCGTGTGCATTCCCAGCCCCCGGAAACGACGAATAGCTCTTCCCGGGTAATGACCTCGCCTACGTACTGTTGAAAATAAGCTAAAATTCGGTCACGATTGCTTTTATTGAACTTGGGATCGACCGTTACAATGCCCAAATTAGTTAGGGGTTCCAGCATCTTCGCCAGTGCTAGAACTTTCGTTCTTAGTTCGTCAGAATTTCTATAGGTATCAAATTCGCTGAGCAGCAGGTTAAACTGCTCATTTATCCGTTCTGCCTGATCTTTCATTTATTCCTCCATTGCGAGTGAGAATTGCCGATTTTGATGATAAACGACTCCCTGATCCGCTAACATATCAATTAACATCTTTCCTAAATGCATGGCAAACAGGGGCGGCACGGCATTACCAATTTGGCGGGCGACCGCTATTTTACTCCCACAGAAATAAAAGCTGTCGGGAAAGGTCTGTATTCTTGCCGCTTCCCGGTGGGTGATCGGGCGGTGCTGAACCGGATGGAGGTAACGGCCCTTCTCGGGTTTAAAAAACTCCGTCCTGATAGTTACCGAGGGCCGATCCCACCAGAGCCGGCCGAAAAGGTCCGTTCCACCGGATTTCTTTTTGATCCAGCAGTTGGGCGTCAGTTCCGGGGCGACTCGTTGCAGGTCGAAGCGGTTCATTCCCTCTTTCGGAATAGCGCGGTAGCGATCTTTACTCAGCTGGGTCGGGTTGCGCCCGAAATGCAGTCGGAGGGTAGCGGTGCTTTTCTCCCTTATTTCGGTGCCCACGGGTTTGGGCAAGTCGCCGATGGCACTCTTTACCGTCGTCCAGGGAATTTGGGAGTCATCGACTATTTTAGCCGGTTTGGTGTGGGTCTTTTTGGGAGGGAAATAGTCGTGTGGATTATTTTTTTTCGTTCCCACGATAATGGCCCGCTTCCTGACCTGGGGAACGCCGTAATCCGCGGCAGTAAGAGTCTTACCGGGGCTAACGACAAAGCCGAGCGACTCGGCAAATTCGACGATCTCTAGGTACTCGTCGCTTTTTAACAATTGCGGTACGTTTTCCATCAAAAAGGTATGGGCACCCGACAGTTCGACCACCCGCATATACTGGTACCAGAGTCCTCTCCTGACGTCTCCCGCCCTGTTTTTATTCAATAAAGAAAACCCCTGGCAGGGCGGTCCGCCGACGACCACATCCGCTTGGGGGATCTTGCTGCTGCCGGAATCCAGAATTTCTTCCAGATCACCCAGTAAGCAAACGTTTCCGAAGTTCCGGTTAAAAGTGTCTACGGCATCCTTATTAAAATCGTTTGCCCAGACGGTTTCAAACAGTTGTTCGCCCTCGGCGTCCCTCAGCATATCGAAACCGCAGGTCAAACCACCCGCACCGGCGAACAAGTCAATTACTTTAACCTTATCCATAGCATAAATTTTAACGCCGGAATCGAGCATGAGCGATCATTTGACCCAGGAGGCGCGGTCTGAAAATATGCGCAAGATAAAGAATAAGGACACCGGGCCGGAACTTTTTGTTAGAAAAGTTCTCCACAAGCGTGGGTTTCGCTTCACGCTTTCAAACAATAAATTACCCGGAAAACCGGATGTCGTTCTTCCCAAATACCGGACGGCCCTGTTTGTTCACGGGTGCTACTGGCACCGGCACGATTGCCGCAAGGGCAGTAGCATCCCCTCGACGAACCGCGAAAAGTGGGTTCAGAAATTCGCAAATAACGTCGCCCGCGATCAAAAAGCACTGCGAGAACTCGAAGCCCTCGGCTACCGGATGCTGGTGGTTTGGGAGTGCGAACTGCGCAAAGACGCGGAGTCCGTGATGGATAAGGTGGAGCGAGTGCTGCGGGCGCGGATTGCGGGTGGGGGGTAGGCGTTCTGTTAAGTTAGCCGCATTTAAGATTCTTCGCCATTTGGGTCGCGGGATGAGGCGTGTACAGATAGGATGAACTCGGCGAGAAATTTATGGAAAAGATTTAAATCAACCTTACGGATCAGGTTTATCGCACTCCCCCTCCCGAGCCGGTGGCTCGACCTCCCTAGAGGAGGAGGTTGCGTGTTGCTCGGCACTCGTTGCGTTTAGCATGCTCCAGGAGAGAGTATGGGCGCAAGTAGGAATCGTATGCGTGTAGGTTTAGTCAAAAGTACGAACTCCGAGGAGCTTGCGACGATCACCGCAGGTAAAGTACGCAGGCGCAACGCGCTTGCCCCGCGTGAGGGGTGGGAAGGGCGACGACCGCAGGGAGGCGGTGCGCAGCACGGAGCGACAGCGAACCCCTGGACGACCCGACCCCGGCCCCCGGCCGGGGGCACGCCCAATAAAAAAGGGAAGGAAACACCCCCCGGCGTTCCTTCCCTCTCGTATAATAGGGTCTGTTCATGCAAGGCCGGTGGATTGCTCCACCGCCCACACGGGTGTTTCAGCATTCAGGACTACTCATCAGTAAAGCATTAATTTTTGGGAACCGGCGTCTTGGCCCGCGGCGGTGCGGGCCTGGAGGATGTAGAGGCCCCGGGGCAGATCAGCTACGCGGAGTGTGCTGCGGCCGGGGGGGAGGGCTTGTCGGCGGACGACGCGGCCGAGGGTGTTGTAGACCGTGAGCGAAAGCCGGGTGGAGGTGCCGTTGTGTTGGAGCTGCAGGACTTCCGCGCCGGTGGCGGGGTTGGGGAAGACCTGGAGATCGACCCGGGCGGAGCGGGGTGGGCGCAGGCCGCTGACGAGCGGCACGAAGGCGGTGTCGATGGTGTGGAAAGTGGTGTTGGTGATGATGGGATCGTTGAAATCGAAGTAGATGGCGGCCGTGTTTTCGATGCGGGTTTGCAGCGGTAGATCGGCAAGGGGGGAGATGGTGTAGGTGATGAAACCCTGTGAACCGGCCAGGTTGGTGGTGCTGTCGGGCAGGAGGATGTTGCTGAAGGTGAGCAGCATGGCCCCCTGGGCGGTGATCTCGGCGGAGTACTGGTGGCTGGCGGTGGTGAAGCGGAGCGTGGAGAGGTCGAACGCGGCGGAGAGGGTGTCGCGGATGGCGACGGTGAAGGCGGTATCGGTGCCGGTGTTCTGAAAGCGGATCATGTATTCCAGGGGTGTGCCGGGCAGAATGTCGTGGTCGTCGCCGTAGCCGCGGGGCGTGCCCTGTTTGTCGTTGGGGTCGTAGGAGCCGATGTTTTCGAGGCAGAAGCGGTCGAAGGAGGCGCGGTCGTCGCCGTCGAAGAGTTGGTTGGCGAATCCGAGGGAGAAGGCACCGCCGGGGGCGGTGGTGCAACCCTCCACGAAGGCGGTGGGCGTGGTGAAGCCGGGGCTGAATGGCTCCTGGTTGGTCTGGATGAAGTAGGCGGCTCCCTGGTCGTTGGGCAGGATGACGTCGACGGACTCGCCGGAGAGGAGGGGCGGCACTTCGGTGGGGGCGGAAAGGAGCATGACGCCGTCTTCGACGATGCCGTAGGTCAGCGGAACGGTCATGTCGCCCTCGCCGGTATTCTGGATGCGGAAGACGGTACCATCATTGGTGCACTCGGTGGTTACCTCCACGGTGGCACCCGACCAGGCGGGGTCGGGACCGGGGCAGCCGTTGCCCGGCTTGGCGTTAACCGATATGCAGTGGCTCTGACCCAGCACGGCATCGCAACTGACGATAACACTGATAAAAATGGTGCCGCACTGGAGCGGGGCCACGTCGCCGAGATCGAACTGGAGTCCGTTGGGTAGCACCTGAGACGGGGTAAGGCTGGCCGATTGATAAATGAGGAACTCATCGAGGCCGACGAAGAGCGTGGCGTTTTCGGCAGCGATGGAACCGTCGTTGCAGTAGTTGACGATTATCTGGTTGTTGAAGCAGCGGCGGAAACGGATGGCCCCGATGGAGGTTTGCATGGCGGCGCATTCCACATCGGCCGTGGCGAGGATGTCGACGGGGTCGGGGTCCGGGCCGGTGGCCGGCATGGTGACGGTGGTGAGCGGCGTACAATCGTCGAATGCCTGGTTATAACCACTGAGCTGCACCGTATAATCACCCGCCGGCACGGCGGCTACCCAGTTGCCGGACTGGTCGGTACGGGCGAGGTAGGTACTGTCCGGCTCGGCTAGTGACTGGAGGCGCACGAACCACTCGGGGAAGGGGATTTCGGTGCCGTCTACCTGACAGTTGCCCTCGTCGAGGAGGAGGCGACCGGAAAGGACGCGGCAGGGGGCGGGTAGTTCGGGCAATATGTAGATGGCTGAATCGGGGCAGGTATTGGAAGGATCGTCGATCACCAGTATATAGGTGCCGGCCTGGGAGAGGTCAACCCGGGCGTCGAAGGCGGTGACAATGGGCCGAACCACCCCGCCGGGGAGGATCCATTGCAGGGCGAAACCCGGCAGGGGAACGGCTTCGAGGTAGGAGGGCGAGCCGCAGAGATCGGGAAATATGGCCAGGGTGGGCGAAACGCCGCTGGTGCCCAGGATATAGCTGAACACCTGTTGGCAACCGTCGGGGGTGGTCATCCGCACGTTGTAGGTGCCGCTGGGCACGTCCACCAGGTCTTCGGTAGTGGCTCCGTTATTCCAGAGGAAGGTTAGCCCAGGAGTAGTAACCGTGAGGTCGATTGAATTGAGGTCTTCGGCACCACACTCGGCTTCTTCCACGGTGAAGGTGAAATCAATGTCGGTGACCGAATTGATGTCGACCAAGCCGAGGAAATCACAGCCCTGGCTATCGAGGGCGTCGATCCCGTAAACATCGGCAGCCAGGCCGCTGAAGGAACCCTGGTTGGTGGCGATCGTTTCCACGAAAACTTCGTTGAAGAAGATGTCGAAGGGTGGCGTTCCCTGGCTGATCGTGTAGGTAAAAGAACCGGTATTGGTGCCCGCCGTGCAGGTGTCGGCGGTGATGTTTGAAAATGAAATGAGGTTAAGGCTCGGGTCACACTGGCCCGCCAGTGAACCGGCGGCAATCACGAAAAAGAGGAAGGTGTAAAGCAGTTGTTTCATGGGTATTCGTTTATTTTCAGGGGAGTTATGAATCGTTGACCCTGCAAAGGTGGGGCGATTATCAGCCGCCACCTAGTTGACTTTGGGGCAGTTGTAGAAATCCCAAATTGAATATATTCGGGCAAAAGCACTAAATATTCAGTAGTTTTGGCATCATGTTTTTTATAATTGTAGAAAACCCGACCCGTGCCCGCCTCCCTCCTTCACGATTTAATTGCCTCCTTTTCCCCCGCTGAAGCACGCGGAGCGGCCGATTGGCTGGCCTGTCCGGAACACAATCGCCGCGAAGACGTACAACTGTTGCTGTCCGCCTATCTGAATCAACCCGCAGGCGAGGAGGAGCGGCCCGCAGCCCTCTTTGCCGCCGCGCGGCCGGGCGAGGATTACGACGACCAGGGGTGGCGGCTGCTCAAAACCTACCTCCTGCAACGGCTGGAAGACTGGCTGGCTTACCGCGCCTGGCAGGAAGCACCCCCCGCCGAGCGCGGCCCGTGGCTCCTGCGGGCCTACCGGGAGCGTAACCTGACCGATCACCTGGCTACCCGCCTGACCCGCCTGCGCAAACAGGCCGACCGCCACCCCGCCCTGACATCCGCCGGCACGCTGGCCCACTACCAGTTGGAGCAACTGCACTTCGATCGCGCTACCTCCGCCAGTCGGCAACAGCGACACAACCTGGCGGCCAAGGAAACCGCGCTGGACGCCACCATCCTTTCCCTCAAACTCCGGGACGCCTGCCAGACGCTCTCCTCCACGCGCCTCACCGGCGGTGCGGCCGACATTCCCCTGCTGGAAGCCTGTCTGGAGCTAGCCGAACTGCCCGCGCTGGCCCACCTGCCCGCCCTGCGCCCCTACTACCTGGGCTGCCGCCTGATGACGACACAAGCGGGACACGGCGGCTATTTCCAGCAGTACCGCGAGTTCCTTTTCACGCACCTCAGTGATTATCCCGGCCTGGAACAACGCGACCTGCTACTGATCGCCCTGAATTACTGCGTGGCGCGCATCAATGAGGGCGACACCGGTTTCCACCGCGAGGCCCTCGACCTGTACCGCCTTGGGCTGGATCGTCAACTGCTCTACCGGCGAGGCCTTCTCTCGCTCTACACTTTTAATAACATCGTCGGCATCGCCCTGCGGCTGGAAGAGACGGAATGGGTCAGCCACTTCCTCAATGACCACCGCGATCGGCTACCCGCCGCCGACGGCCCGGAGGTATTCGCCCTCAACGCCGCCCGCCTCGCCTACGCCCGCGCCGATTATGCCGCCGCCCTGGTGCACCTGCGCACGGCCGATTACCGGGACTTTATCCATCTCCTGTCCGCCCATACCTTGCGGCTGAAGATTTACTTCCAACTCGATCACCAGCACCTGCTCGGTGCCCACCTCACCAATACCCGCGCCCTGCTCAACCGCCGCCGCAAGGTGGCTGCCTACCACCTGGAGAATTACCGCAATATCTTCCGCCTGGCCCAACTGGCCTACCGCCTGCCGCCCGGACCGAATAATCGCCGCAGTGCCCTGCGCGAAACCATCCGCACCACCGATCCGCTCACGGAGCGGGAGTGGCTGGCGGGCTTGGTGGGAAAAAATGCCTAATTTTGACGGGTGACTTTCACCCAACGCCCCTGCTACCTGCTATTTGTCTTTCTGCTCCTCCCCCTGCTACCGTGGGCGCAGGAGAGCGAGGTGGACATTGAGGTGTACAACCGCAGCGACGGACTGAGCCACCGCAATGTATTTCGCATCGCGCAGGACACCAGCGGCTATATCTGGCTGGCCACCCTGAGCGGGCTTAACCGCTTCGACGGCTACGAATTCGAGCAATTTGCCGTGCCCGACAACCAGCGCGTTGGGTCCGACGGCTACACCAATTTCGTACACCTGGGGCGCAGCGGACGCATCTGGGCCTCGGCCCTGGACCGGATCTGGATTCAGCATACCGTGGGCGACCAGACCACTTTTCGCACCAAAGACGGCCCCTCCGAACGCCGCCGGGGCGTCATTGCCAGCCGCATGGAGACGGTGGGCGGGCGGCTCTGGTTCATCAGTCAGGAAGAAGCCACCGGCAGCCTGAGCCTGCGCTCCCTGCTACCCGCCGAAGGAGCGGTAACCACCCACTTTCAACTCGCCGGGCAGTACCCCCAGCGGCCGCTCGCCTCGGCGGGGACCGAACTGTTCGTCGGCGCGGCCGAACGGGAACTATGGACCATCGACGGACCCAGCGGGAAACTGCTCCGCAACGAGGAAGTACCCGGCGCAAGCGATGCCCGCATTGTAGACCTGCAAACCACCAAACGCGAACTCTACGTCCTGCTCTCCGACGGCAGCCTTTACCGCCGCCACCTGGACGATACCCGCTTTCAGCCCGTCGCTACGCCCATCGACCTGCCGCCCGGACAGGGCGTCAGCAGCCTGCTGGTAGAGGCCAACGGTACCCTCTGGATCGGCGGCCTCGGCCTGCTCTACACCTACGACACCTGGCAGCGCAACTGGACCGACCTGGACGGGCTGATCCGCCAACTGCTGAAGCAAACCGTTAATTACCGGCAGATATTCGCCGACCGTTCGGGGGCCGTCTGGCTGGCCACCGACATGGGGGCAATCAAGGTAGCCCGCAGCGAAAAACTGTTCTCGCACTACCTGGACGGCGGCAGCGAGTTTTGTAGCGATGTGATGTGCAGCACCCGCGGCATCACCGAAGACGAACGGGGACGGGTATACCTGTCGCACTACAACTCCATCCACGTCCTCAACCCCGCCACCAACGACCTGCGGCCCCTCTTTCCCGCCAACAATTACTTCAATTATCCCTTCGGGCTACATTATCAGAACAACCGTCTCTTCACCGGCAACGGCGAGGTCATCGACCTCGTCACCCTCACCACCAGCTCGCTGTTCAATTCCAGCCGTCAGGATAAGGGCGTGATCGCACCCGGCCCGGGAGCCGGCGAACTCTTTTTCGGCTACGAAAGCAATCTCTACCGCTACCGGCCCGGCCGGGCGGACAGCATCTACGCCTGGCCGACCAACGAACTACCCTGGGCGGCGGGCGGCCTCACCATCAGCTACCTGGCGGCCAACGACAGCCTGCTCTTCGTCGCCACGGCCGAAGACGGTCTCTACCGCCTCCACCGGCCCAGCGGCCGCTGGAAACACTGGTCGGCCGGCCGCGGCCGGCAGCCGCTGATCCACCAGCGTATCAACGTGGTGCACCTCGATTCGGTGGGCGGCGTCTGGCTGGGCACGGCCGCCGGTCTACAATACTTGCCCCCCGATGAGCAAGCCGCCCCCCGCAACTACGGCGCGGCCGGAGTGCTGCCCGATGGATTCGTGAACGGCATCCTGCCCGAAGGCGACTCCGCCCTCTGGATCAGCACCGACAACGGGCTGTGCCGCTTCAGCCTGCTCACCGCCACCTGCACCAACTTTTTTACCTCCGACGGCCTTACCTCCGATGAGTTCAACCGCATCAGCTTCTACCGCTCGCGCAGCGGGCGGCTCTACTTCGGCGGGTTGGACGGTGTAAACGCCTTCTACCCCGACAACCGTTACCTCGATTATGCCGCCGAGCGGCGCGAGGTGCCGCTCCTGGTCACCCGCCTCGATTATATAGACGGCCGCGAGGACAGCGTCATCTCCCCCACCGACCGCAGCGGCGATTCACCACTCTTGCTCAATTACAGCGACCGCCTGCTCAATATCCAGGTGGCCCTGGCCGACTACCGCAGCCCGGCCGACAACCAGTTCAGCTACCTGCTCGAAGGTTACGACAAAGAATGGTCCGAACCGTCCACCAACCACCAGCTGCTCTATACCCAGCTGCCCGCCGGCCGGTACCGCCTGCGCATCCGCGCCCGCGCCAACGAACGCTCCAAATGGATGACGCGCGAGGTCAGCCTGCCCATCCTTGTCCAGCAACCCTACTACTACACCTTCTGGTTCTGGGCGGGCCTGGCCGCCTTCGTTTTTCTCTGTCTTCTCGCTATTTCCCGCTACCGTCTCCGCCTCTCCCGCCGCCGCCGCGAGCAACTGGAGCGCGAGGTCACCGCCCGCACCAGCGAACTCGAAGACTCGCGCCGCGAGACCGAAGCCCTTTTGCTCAATATCCTGCCCGCCGAAACGGCCGAAGAACTCAAGCGCGACGGCCGTGCCCGCGCCCACCGCTACGAGAGCGTGACGGTCTTTTTCTCCGATTTTGTCCAGTTCACCGCCATCGCCAACCAGCTGGAACCCGAGGAACTGGTCTACGAAGTAGACGTCTGTTTCCGCGCCTACGACGCCATCGTGGCCAAGCACGGCCTGGAAAAGATCAAGACCATCGGCGACGCCTACCTCTTCATCGGCGGCCTCAACGGCGACGGCCGCACCGCCGCCCGCAACTGTTTGCGCGCCGCCCGCGACATTCAGCGGTGGCAGCGCAAACACGGCGAGGAATGCCGCCGCACGGGCCGCCCCGTCTTCCGCGCCCGCGTGGGCCTGCACACCGGCCCCCTGGTCACGGGCGTGGTGGGCACCCACAAATTCGCCTACGACATCTGGGGCGAAACCGTCAACATCGCCTCCCGCATGGAAAGCAGCAGCCTCCCGCACCGCATCAACGTCTCCGAGGTCACCTACCGCCTGCTAGAGGGCGAATTCGCCTTCACATCCCATGGCACGTATCGGGAGCATGAGCGGGAGATGGGAATGTGGTTGCTGGAGGAGGAGGAAAAGGTTTGAGAACGCAGCTCCTAACTCTTCCGCTGGGCGTGTCCCCGGCTACGCCGGGGCCGGGCTGTCCGGCACTCTCTCCGCTGCGCTGCGTTCAGACAACGCCTCCCATCCCTCACGCGGGAGAAAAATCAGGTAACAGTTAAACTAATGCGGAGTAGGTCCGCTTACCTGATACTAGTACGTATAAACGTAGGCTGTCCAATCTATTGGATTAATAGCGTGTCGGTTTTCGTGGGTCGTCGACGTCTAATCTCCCCTCTCCTCCGCGGCGGAAGGGGTTAAGGAGACCCTTTCAATTAGCCGGGCCGGGGGTGAAGGATCAAGTAGCGAGTGCAAAAAACGTTGCGCCGATTGGCTAATAAGCTGGACAGCCTAGGTATTAATGCTTAGAGCGTGTCTAAAATTTTTAAGAACTGAGGATCAATGATTCGCTTCGCGGCTACTTCGTGGTTAAGTTTCTGGCTAGATAAAAACTTACGCGCATAGCGGGTTACGTAAGTCAGTTTTTACGACGCCAGGTTCTTAAATGCCTGGTTATCAGGAAGTAAAAATTTAGACACGCTCTTAACACCATAGTCAAACAACTGACCATTTTCTCGGGTCTTTTGCCCCCGCTCTTCCTAGCAGAACCATCACTTAACCCCTCAACTCAGGGGGGTGCAAACCCGCTTGTCGCACTCGCTGATTAATTCAACCCAACAAACCACCCCACTCGACACCTTATTACACCATACTCCCTACCTTGCACCATGGCCGACCGCTTCCAAATCAACTTATCGCGCTTTCAGCTACTGGTTCTCGCCGGATTAGCGGCGATCCTACTGGCCTTGCTGTGGGGCAAATTCGGTCGGGAGACGGAAACCCGCCAATTACCCTACGACCCGGAAGCGCGGGCGGGCGAGGATTATTTCCCGCCGGATGAGCGCTACAATCCCGATCCCAGTATCGAAGAGATCTACCCCGACGGCCGGGAATATCAGACCGGCGGCCCCGGTTACATCGACGAACGGGCGGGCCTCGGGCTGAATCCCGACTATGTCGGCCCCAACTCCTACGACCGTATTGCCGGCCGCGACCCCAACTACAACCGGTTGGAGGAGTACGACCCTTACGCGGAAGACGACGGCCCCGGCCGCTCCGGTAGCGATCCCTACGGCACCAATGATCGTACCGGTACCGAAGACCGCTCCGGTCTGGGCGATAACCCCTACCGCAATAGCGATGGCCGCCGTACCGGCGGTCCCTACGGCGAGCGATCTGCGGACGGTACCGACGCTTTACCCAGCAACCGTTACACCTACGATGAAGACGGTAAAAAGATAAAACTCCCGCGTAACAATCAAAATTACGGAGACCGGGGCAACATGAACACCCGGCGAGACGGCGACGGCCGCCTGGTCCAGTACCCCTATGAAGACGAGCGGCGCGGCGGCAGCGGCGTAGCCATGCCCGGCGGCGGCTACTACGATTCCTGCCAGCCCGTGGATGCCTACGGTAACCGCCCCTGCAAGCGAGCGTTGCGTTATTACATCGTCAACGAGGCCCGCAATGAGCACCGATTGATCGACTATCCGTTTCCGCAGCATTTATCCATTTATGCCATCCGTCCCTTCGAGCGGGGCGTAGCACGAACCTTCGGTTACCGGCGGGGAATGTTCCCTACCTATTGCATCGACCTGGAAGGGCGGCAGGTTCCGTGTGAGAATCGGTTGCCGTAGTTTTCCTTGTATGAAATTAACCTTCAACCTCACCGACCTACCCACCGTAGCCGAGCGCGTCATCCGCGCCATCGGACAGACGCGGACCATACTGCTGACCGGTGAACTCGGCGCGGGAAAAACGACGCTGACCACCGCGCTCTGCCACCGCTGGGGCGTGCCGGAAGGGCAAACGAGTAGCCCCACCTTCAGCTTGGTAAACGTATATGAGGGAACCGATGGGCCGATCTATCACCTGGACCTCTACCGGCTGAACGACCTGGACGAGGCCTTGGAAATCGGCGTGGAGGAGTACCTGGATAGCGGCCGGCCCTGCCTGGTGGAATGGCCGGAGGTGATCGAACCGATTTTGCCGGTGGACGTTGTACAGCTGACCTTGTCCAGAACCACCCCCGACCGGCCCCTTGAGCGGGTCATTACCATCCAGCATGCCAGCTACTGAACGGAAAATACCGCTGCCCGAAGAATTGACCGATGCCTATCAGCGGACGCAGACCGAAACCCTGGAAGTACCCGGTGGGGGGCGCGAACTGTTCATCGGTATACCGAGTGAGATAACACTGCAGGAAAACCGCGTGGCCCTGGTGCCGTCCAGCGTATACACGCTGACCAACCGAAGCCACCGGGTGCTGGTGCAGCGCGGCGCGGGCACCAAAAGTAGTTTTAGCGACCACGAATATGCCGAGTGCGGGGCCGAGATCGCCCAGAGTGCGGAAGACCTCTACCGCCGCGCGCAAGTTATCATCAAAGTAGCACCGCCCACGCTGGAAGAAATCGACATGATGCAGCCCGAAACGGTGCTCATCTCGCCCCTGCAACTACCCACTATCTCCGCCGAATACCTGTACCGGCTACGCCACAAACGAATCATCGCGCTGGCCATGGAGTATATCATGGACGACAGCGGGGCTTTCCCCGTGGTGCGCATCATGAGCGAGATGGCAGGCATCAACGCCATCCTCACTGCCGCTGAATTGCTGAGCACCAACGATGGCGGACCCGGCGTACTGCTGGCTGGTATTTCGGGCGTGCCCAGCGCGAAAGTCGTCATCCTGGGTGCGGGCATCGTGGCTGAATACGCCACCCGCGCCGCCCTGGGCCTGGGGGCCGAGGTGCGTATCTTCGACGACAACATCTACAAGCTCAAACGCATCCAGAACGCGGTGGGGCGCACGCTCTACACTTCATCCATCAATCCCGTTTACCTCAAGCGCGAGCTCATTACGGCCGAGGTTGCCATCGGGGCCATCCACGCCGAAAACGGCCGCTCACCCATGGTCGTTTCGGAGGACCTGGTGCGGGCCATGAAACCGGGTTCGGTCATCATCGACGTCAGTATCGACCAGGGCGGCTGCTTCGCCACCTCCCAACTGACCACGCTGGATAAACCGACCTTTACCCAGCACGGCGTCATCCATTACTGTGTGCCCAATATTGCCAGTCGGGTGGGGCGCACAGCCTCCATAGCGGTCAGTAACATCCTGACGCCCTTATTGCTACAGGCTGAATCGAGTCGCAATTTCGAACACTTTATCTTCAAGCATCCCGGCCTGCGCAACGGCGTTTATACCTTCAAGGGCTGCCTGACCAATGAGTACCTGGGGCACCGCTTCAACATTAAATCCACGCAGCTGAACCTGTTGCTGACCAGTTCGCTGTAACTCCGCCGCACCCGTGCAATCCTTACTCGCCGAAATTCGTGCCTGTACCCACTGCGCCCCGGTATTACCGTTGGGTCCCAATCCGATCATTGCGGCTAGTGGTCGGACCCGCGTACTACTGGTCAGCCAGGCCCCGGGCCGGTTGGCCCACCTGAGCAGCGTGCCCTTTGACGACCCCAGCGGTCGCCTGCTGCGCGAATGGCTGGACGTGGATGAACCCACTTTTTACGATCCCGATAATTTTGCCATCGTGCCCATGGGGTTCTGCTACCCCGGCAAGGGCAAGGGCGGCGACCAACCCCCGCGCCCCGAGTGCGCCGAAATCTGGCGTGCCCGGCTGGATGCCGCCCTGCCGGACGATGCCGTTAAGCTGCTCATCGGCCAGTACGCCCAGAAGTATTACCTCGGTAAATCCCGCCGCCGCAACCTGACCGAAACGGTGCGTAATTTCCGGGATTACCTGCCGGACTTCTTTCCCCTGCCCCATCCTTCCCCCCGCAACGGCATCTGGCAGCGTAAAAATCCTTGGTTTACGGAGGAGGTAGTTCCGGCATTGCGGGAGGTCGTGGGACCGTTGATCAATCGTTCTTAATTTCTATCTTCCGGCACCGTCACCTCCTCCTCGTCGTCCACCCGCGTCTCCAAATCTACCGTGGCCTCCACGTCCCAATTGGCGCGGAGCGGCTCGATGGCGATGCGGCGCACGGCCTCGGGTTGGCGGCCGAACTGGAAATCACCGGCGTCGTAGCGCCCATTCTCATTACGATCCTCGATCACCTCCACACGGTAAGTGCCGGGCGGGAGGCTCTGGATGGCGTAGGAATAATCGAACCGCTGCCGGATGGGAAACTCGATTTCCAGCCGCTTGTCCTGAAGCAGGCGTACGACATAGGCGGCGTTGGGGTCGAGATTGACAAAATCCAGCCGGAGGTTGCCGAACGAGTTGGCCGGTTGGCCGTTGACGGGTAGGTTCAGCGTATCGGCATTAGTCCCACCGAAGCGATCGAATAGTGAACCCGGCGGAAATAGTAGTCGTTGCGGCACCCCCGCCGGCAGGCTGGTGCGCACTTCCAATCGGTAGGAGCGTAAGCTGTCTATCTCGTAGGTGGCGGCAATGGGCGTCGCCAGCGTATCGCGCAGTACCAAGGCTTTGGTGGTATCCACGCTCGCCAGCGGCCGGTTAAACTCGAGTAATAACGGTCGGCCGGGATTGGCACGTGCGGCCGGCGTAGTAATCAGGCGCAGAGGAGATTTCGGTCGCCCATCGGATCGGGGCGTGAGGCGAATGGTATCCTGCCAGACTCCGTCGCGGCCCAGTAGGACGTCCATCGGTCCGGAACCAGAGTAGTAGAGCAATAGTGTATCCACTAAATTACGGCGAATCAGCGGCACGGCCGTGGAATCCAGGTAGCTCACGTCGATGCCCTCTGCCGGCTGGTTGAGTGGCAGGCGCAACAGGCCGTACTCACTCGTATCCACTTTTTGTACCCTCAGGGGCAAAATCGGCTGCGACAGCCGAATGTCCGGCAGGGTAGTCAGGCTATCGCGCACTACGATCAGTGTATCGGTAAACCCGGTCCGCTCGGTAGGGCGAGTGTACTTGTAATCACCACCCTCATCCAGCAAGGCCAATCCCCGGTAGGTGCCGGGGCGGATATTGGATACGGTGTACTGTCCTTCCTTGTCGGCGCGACCGAAGTAAAATGGTCGTTCGGTGCGTACAGCCGTGTCGGCCAAGTTATTGTAGAGGAGGAACAGCGCATCGGGCACCGGCTCGGCTGTGTAGGCATCCAGGATGCGGCCGGTTACACGGGCACTGTCGATGGTGGGCCCGGTAGAAAACACAAAGCGCAAATCCTCGGCCGGGTTACGCTCGGTCAGGTCCTGCACGGCCTCGCCGAAGTTAATGACGTAGGTCGCACTATCCCGCAGTACCTCCTTTTCATCGAAACTAAAAATAACGGTGCGCTTCTTTATCGAGATGTCGATCGGAAAAGCCAGGGGAGGGGAAACGACTACCTGTTTCTGCCAGTCTTTCAACTCTACCCACTCCTCGAAGGTGAGGCGAATTTCCTGAGGCCGGTAATTCGTTTGGCCGGCGGGAGTGCTCTCCGCCACGATCAGTTGGGGTGGAATACTATCACGCGGCCCGCCGCTGGGCGGGATGGGCGAAGCGCAGTTGGTCACCGTCAGCCACTGGCCCAGCAGTACCAGAAGCAGAAACGCAAACGAAAGCAGCCGGGAAAGTTGGCGGTGGGGCATGGTTGGATCAAAGGTAAGCAAGCGCGGTAGCCGCTGAGGGGACCGGTAAGTATCTGGGTGCCGGGCGGGCGGGGCAAAAGTACACTTTCCCCGGCGGCGAAAGGGTTAACGGGAAGCCAAGATGGACCCGCAACGGCCGCCGGTTGGCATTACCGTAGCGTAGCGGGCAAGACAAACGGCCGCCTTTTCCGCTATATCGTCCGTTTCTCCTCTTACAACTTAACCGTAGGGGGCGGACGGATTCCCACAATAAAATGGAAAATGCTACCTTTGGCCGCCCGGTTTCCGCAACCGGTTCCCCATTCATTTCTTGCCAAACCTTCGCTAGATGTTACTCCCCTTGTCGCACGAACAGGAGAAGGCCCGCCTGGATGCGGTGCGCCAGTTCGCTATTCTGGATACCGCGCTGGAGGAGAGCTACGACAGCATCACCCGCTTGGCGTCGCTCATCTGCGAGGCCCCCGTCTCGCTGGTCACCGTGCTGGACAAAGACCGCCAGTGGTTCAAATCACACTACGGCACACCCATCGGCGAGACCGACCGGCAGCACTCGTTCTGCAATTACACCATCGAACTGGACAATGAGATCTTCGAGGTGCCCGACCTTCGCCTCGACCGGCGCTTTACCGACAATCCCTTCGTCACCGGAGACCCCCGCGTGGTGTTCTACGCCGGCTACCCCCTGCGCATGGACGACGGCCACGCCCTCGGCTCCCTCTGCATCCTCGATCTCAAACCCCGCGTGCTGACCGAAACCCAGCGCGAATCGCTCAAAATTCTGGGCGGGCAGGTCAAGCGGCTCATCGAGGCGGGCCGCCTGAGCCACCAGCTCAAGGAACTCAATGAGGAACTGCGCCGCCGCAACGCCGAGGCGGAACAGTTTTCCTACGCCGTTTCCCACGACCTCCAGGCCCCGCTGCGAACCATCGGTTCGTTCACCGAAATACTGCTGGAGGAATACGCGCCCCAACTCGACGAGGAGGGCCAGACGATGATGCACTACATCACCGACGCCGCCGAACGGATGCGCCTGCTGGTGCAGGACCTGCTCAAGTTTTCCGAAATCCGCAAGCACGCCAACCCCACGGCCATCGACCTGACCGAACTGATCGAAAGCCTGAAACACGACCTCTCCAAAAGCATCACCGAAAAAGAGGGAGAAATTATCATTGTCACCGGCCTGCCCACCGGTCTGCTCGGTTTTTCCACGCTGCTGCGCAACTTGTTTCAGAACCTGATCTCCAACGCGCTCAAGTTTTCGCACCCCGGGCGTGCGCCCCGCATCGAGATTTCCTACCGCGACCTGCCCGGCTTTCACGAACTGTCCGTGCGCGATAACGGCATCGGCATCGAGCCGCGTTATTTCGAGCGCATCTTCGAGATTTTCAGCCGCCTCCACACCAACGAGGAGATCGCCGGCACCGGCATCGGCCTGGCCCAGTGCCGCAAGATCGTCGACCTCCACCAGGGCCGCCTCACCGTGGCCAGCGAGCCGGGGGAGGGCAGCGTGTTCAGCTTCACTATCGCCAAGAATATTCTAGCGAAGGCGGCATTTAAAAAGCAGGAAGAAGGTAACTTTACCCCCGCTAATTGCCATTCATTACTCGTATTTCGGGAAGTGTTCGCTGGGCGTGCCGCCTCCCTGGCGGTCGGCGTCGGTCCCCTCCGGGCTTCGGCATTCGCCTCGGCACTGCGTGCGCTAACGCCCCTGCGGGCACCTCACGCGGCGGTAGCGGGGTCAGTTCCGCCGTTTATTCCCTGGTTCATTTTCCCTTTCTGCGCCGGAGATAAACTACTCCCGCTATCACCGCCCCCGCACCCAGCATCGCCAGCCACTTCCACGGCCAATAGTACCAGTCGGCGCGCCACTCCAGCGGCTGCATATTTCCCTGGGCGGTATAGGCCGCCCAGTAATAGGGCCGCGCCGTGGTTCCGCCCGAATCGAGTTGATCCAGTTGGGCCAGACGCAGGGCCTGGTGCTTGGGCAGGCCTCGGTCTAGTCCGTCGTAGAAAGATGCCCATCATGCGGGTGGAGGTCGCATCGTCTACCGGCCAGAGGGTGGCCACCAGACTGCGGGCACCGGCAGCCGTAAAGGCCCGGGCCAGGCTAATGATACCCTCGTTCTCGCGGTTGGTGCCCACGGCCGTGGCGCAGGCACTCAGTACTACCATATCGGCCGGGATGTTGCTACTGAACAGCTCGCGGGCGTACAGCTTATCGGCATCGCCCGCGCCCGCGAAAGCGATCTGGCTACTGAACCCTTCCACGTTATCCGCCAGCGCGTGGGTGGCCAGGTGCAGCACCCCGTAATCTTCCGCCTGCCGCTTGAAATCCGCCAGTGAGGCTTCCGCCCCGAACTGGTACCGGCCCGGAAACCGCGCCTGTAGGGAGGCTACCTCGTCGCGGTTGGCACTCAGCCGCCCGAAGAAGCGTTCGTGGATATTCGTACTATCGGTCTCCCCCCGCTGCGCCATTGCGGGGCCGCTAAAGTCGGGTGCATAGGCCAATACTTGCCGGCGGGGGGCCGTACTCGCGGCCGGCGTTGCCAGCTGATCCTCCAGCAGGGCGAGGGAATAGGCGTAGCTCACACTGTGGTCGCGCAGCAGGTAGGGCCACTCGTGGGGTTCCAGCGTCAGGTCCACGCTATCCGTCAGCAGGGCGGTAAAGGGCAGTTGGTCGATCACGTCGTCGCCCACGATGAGCAGGTCTTCTTCCAGCAGGTGCTCCACGGGCCGCAGCAGCAGGTCGTATAGTTCCGCGCCCAATTGAGCACAGCGGGGCAGTAGTGATTCATCCCGCCCCGACTGGTAGAGCAGTTCGTTATAGGCGGCTACTTTCTCGCGCAGTACCGCCGCGTTGGGCTGGGAAAAGCTCGCGGTCAGTTCCCCCGCACTGTTCAGCACGTAGCGCATCAGGTAGTGCTCGGTTACTTTGAAATAGACCAGTGTGCGCCCCGGCGGCAAAAACCGCTCGCGCAACCGGTCGGGATCGAAGTCGATCTCCCCGCCGCGCCGCCGGTCGTATTCGGCGTCGGCCGTCCGCAGTTCCCGCAGCAGTCGGTTGGCCTCTTTATTCAACTCAATCAGCCGGTCGATACCGGGGGCGTCCAGCGTTCCGGCCACCAGTTTTTCGCGTTCGGCCTGCACCTCGTCCAGCCGCCCCAGTTTAGCCGCCAATTCGGGCCGCTCGCGGGCATACAGGTGGTTCAGGCGGGTGGTGCGCGTCAGCCGCGAGCGGCGGGCGTCCACCCGCTGTAGGGCGCGGTGCAGGTACTCGGTTTCGCAGGTCTCCTGGTACAGATAAAATCCCACCAGTGCCAGGCCGAAGTAGAACTCGCGGCTCTCGGCGTTTTCGTAGTAGCGGCCCCAGGCGTCCAGTGTGCGCTCCTGGTTGGCCTCCAGGCGGGTGATGGCTTTATCGTAGAACGTGAAGGCTTGCTTGACGTCGGCAATGTTTTTGGTGGTGCGGGAGAGGTAGAGGGTAAATACGGCGCGGTTGGAGTAGAGGTAAGCCATGTCTTCGTAGGTGTAAGACTCGGTTTTTTCGAGTTCTTGTAGAACGTGAAGAGCCTTTGCCAAGATTTTAACAGCGCCAATGCTGTTACCTTTACTTTCTTCAATTCTCGCCCTAAGAGCTGGTATTTTGATATATTCTTCTTGAAAATCTAGCTGATCTTTTCTTGCTATCTGGACATCAATTGCCTTTTGAGTGAATGACAATTCGTTGCCTTTATTATATCTACTTGAGTAGTAAGAGCTAAGAGTTTCGTATAGTAAATAATGATGGTAGGAAAGCGGTATTTCATTCATTCTGCTTTGCAAGTAATCCAAATAATTAATATCTATGTCAATACCCTGCCCCTCTTCTCTCATTCTTCTCTCAAATAATGAAGTAGCAACTTTCAATGAGTCATGCAAATCAACGTACTTATATTTAGATAGATATAAATCTGCTTTTCCTCTATTCATTTCACTATACACTATCCAAAGGGGAAGATGTACATGATCGCGTTTGAAATCACCTTTGATCGATCTGGCTGCTTCTGCATATGCAATACTATTAAAAACATCATTGACAGTAAAATATCTTCTAGCAATGCTAGACAAAATAAACTGATGAATTTCAGACCCTTTCATCTCATTTGGTAGTAGGTCCAGTGCGAAAATTGCTTTCTCTAAGGCCTTTTCGTTTCTGTACTTCTTTCTTGCAATCAATGACTCCGCAAAAGCTACGATGTATTGACATTTTTCTTTTTGCGAAGCCGAGTTCACGTCTTCAATAAACTCCTGTGCTTCATACCGTTCTTCCTGAACATATCTCAAAAATAGCGCATTCATCTTCTCGCTACAAGGCTGTTGTGCATACAAGGTGGGTCCAAAAGACAGAAAAAGCAGGAGAGCAAAAAGCGATATGCGAACTGAACCGACGCGGACCGAGAGAACCATAATTTAGTTGTTTGCCCTTAAGTTAGCCCTTTCCCGGCAAACCGGCTTTCCCCAACGCAAAAGCCCCCACCCAAAAATGGGCGGGGGCTATGCTCGTTATCAGTACTTGTCCGAAAAAAGATTAGGCGTCGTCGTCGTCGCTATCCTCGTCTTCCGACTGGTTGCTCAGTTGCTCGCGCAGTTGTTCGAAGGCCGACAGATCGCCCAGCGTGGATTGCTTGACGTTCGATTGGGTCTTCTTCACGGCCGAGCGGGTCTCGTCGCGTTCCTGACGCTTTTCGGCGCGCACGGCGTCGTCGGCGTCACGGCGAATATCGTCCAGGTAGCGGCTGTGGCTGACCATGATGCGCTTGTCATCGCGGTTGAACTCAATTACCTTTACGGTCAGTTCGTCATCCACGTCGGCAACCGATCCGTTCTCCTTACGCATATGCTTAAGCGGCGCGTAGGCTTCCAGACCGTAGGGCATCTGTACGATGATACCGCGGTCGTCCTTGCGGAGTACGGTAGCCTCGTGGTAGGAACCGACGGGGAAAACGTTCTCGAACGTATCCCAGGGGTTCTCCTCCAGTTGCTTGTGGCCCAGCGAAAGCTTGCGGTTTTCCTTGTCGATGTCGAGGATCATCACGTCGATCTCGGCACCCACCTTGGTGAACTCGCTCGGGTGGCCGTAGCGCTTGGTCCACGACAGGTCGCTGATGTGGATCATGCCGCCGATGCCGTCCTCCAGTTCGATGAAGACACCGTAGGGCGTGAGGTTCTTGACCACGCCGGAGTGCTTGGAATTGACTGGCAACGTCTGATCCAAACTCATCCAGGGATCTTCCTGGAGCTGCTTGATCGAGAGCGACATCTTACGGTCCTCGCGGTCGATGGTAACGACTTTGGCGTCGTGTTCGGTACCGACTTTGAAGTAGTCACGCGCGTTGATGGGCTGATTGGACCAGCTGACCTCCGACACGTGAATAAGTCCTTCGACACCGGGCTGGATTTCCAGGAATGCGCCGTAGTCTTCGATATTGACGATGCGACCGCGAATGGTGCTGCCGGCCTGGATGGTCTCGTCCAGAACTTCCCACGGGTGGGCCTGGAGTTGCTTGAGGCCGAGGCTGATCCGCTTCTTGTTCTCGTCGAAATCGAGGACCACCACGTTGATCTTCTGGTTGAGTTCCAGCACTTCGCTCGGGTGGTTGATCCGTCCCCAGCTGATATCCGTGATGTAGAGGAGTCCGTCTACGCCACCGAGGTCGAGGAAGGCACCGAAGTCAGTGATGTTCTTCACGAGGCCTTCGAGTACCTGGCCGCGTTCGAGGCTGGCAATGATGGCTTCGCGCTGCTCGGCGAGATCGCTCTCGATGAGTGCTTTGTGGGAAACCACGGCGTTCTTGATCGTCTCGTTGATCTTGACGACTTTGAATTCCATCGTTTTACCGACGTATGAATCGTAGTCGATGATCGGCTTGATGTCGATCTGCGAACCGGGGAGGAAGGTTTCCAGACCGCCGCAATCGACGATGAGGCCACCCTTGGTCTTGCTGATAACTTTGCCGTTAATAACGACACCGTCATGGTAGCTTTCGCGGATGCGATCCCAGGCGCGGAGCAGTTTGGCCTTACGGCGCGAGAGAACCAGTTGGCCCCGCTCGTCTTCCTGTTGCTCGACGTAAACGTCGACCATATCGCCCACGGCGAGGTCGGGCGTATCGCGGAATTCGGACAGGCTCAGAAGACCGTCTGACTTGTAATTCAGGTCGAGCAGTACGTCGCCCGAATCGCTGATGCTGGAAACGCGGGCGGACACGATCTCGCTTTCGGAGATATTCGTGATGGCGGCATCGTACTCCTTAAGCATCGACTCGTAATCGGAGTCGGAATAGCGCTTGGCGGTAGCATTACCCTGCGACCAGTCGAAATCATCGAATGCGGAACCGGTGACGCCACTGGTATCTTCTTCTTCGATTTCCAGGTCGCCTTCGTCGTCGCCATCCTCGGAGGAATCGTCCTGCTCGTCTTCTTCAGCAACGCTCTTCTTCATGATCACGCCCTTGGCGGGAGCATCATCTTCATCGTCGTCATCTGAGGAATCGTCGCTAGCAGCGGCTTCGGGAGCCGTATCGGCGGACGGGGCAGCCGTTTCCTTAGTTGCGGCGGCTACGGTAGCGGTTTCTTCGGTGATGGGAGTAGCGGGCTGCACGGGAGCGGCGGCTTCGGCGGGAGTTTCCGTTTCAGCGGCGGCGGCCTTGGCTGCGTCTTTTACTTCTTCGGGCATTTTGCCCAGGGTTGTTTCCAGTTGCTCTACCGGGGTACCGGCGGCGGTGTCTTCGGCCTTATTTTCGGCGGAAGCGTCCTTGTTCTGGTCTTTATCGTCATCTAGCATTGAAAGAATGCTTTTAGGAGGTGAAAAAATCGGGTGAATGAAAGCAGTTGTCCCGGAGGGTTATGCTTTAGCGGCGCAAAGGTAAGAATAATCCAGGAGACTTCTTACTTTTTACATCTCGTCTTCTATCTTTCTTCCCACCTTATTATCAGGAGTCGGTCTTATCCTTCATTCGTGCTTTTCCGATCAGCCAATTTTGCCAACAGTAATAGTTTGTAAAGCGGGCTGAGGGGTAGCTCCTTTCCCGCTACTTTCACCGTTTTGCCGGATGCCTGATCTACGTGCAAGGTGTTAACGATATAGGACTTGTGGATTCGCTGAAACCCATTCGGCAGTTGGTCCTCATAGTTGGCCAGGGTTCCTAGTACTGTGTAGGTTTTAGAGGAAGTAATCAGGCGTAGGTAGTTACCGAAACTTTTGATGATTTGCAGCTCCTTCATTGCAATGCGCACTGGTAAACCGTCGTGACGAATATCCAGGTAAGCGGGTTCGGGGGGCGGGGCGGGCGGAAGCAGGCTACGACTTGAAATGCGATTGACCGCTTTAAGAAACCGGGTAAATCCAATGGGTTTGAGCAGATAATCGATCACCCCGAACTCATAACTCTGCAGGGCAAACCCGGCGTGAGCAGTTGTCAGAATAACGTGAGGAGAGTAATCCAGGGTAGCCAGCAATTCCAGGCCGGACAATTCGGGCATATGGATGTCGAGCAACAATAGACTGACCGGTTCCTTGCGTAACATCGCGAGAGCGTTGACCCCGTCAGAACACTCACCGACCAATCGCAACAGGGGCAATTTTTCGATATGGGACCGGAGTACGCGACGAGCCGGTGCTTCGTCGTCTACAATCAGTGTGGCTAACTTACTCTGCGACATCGAGTTGAATTTTTAGCTGGATTACAAACCGCCCCGGTTGATCAGGATCGATATTCAACTGGTGCCGCTGCGGGTAAAGCAGTTCCAGGCGTCGTCGAACGTTGTTGATGCCCGTTCCGGTAGTCGGCGGACTGTTTTTGACCGGTGTTACTGAATTCTCTACCATGAAGTCCAGTCGTCCCTCAATTACCTGCACCACTACCCGAATCCAGGAGGGATGGCGGGAAATATTGGCTCCGTGTTTGAAAGCATTTTCCACGAAAGGCAATAACAACATGGGGTAGATCAGGTAACGGGCCGGTTCGCGGCTCAACTCGAACTCGATGCGACAACGGTCACCCAGGCGGGTATCCTCCAGTAGCAGGTAGTCCTGCAGGAAGTCCAGTTCCCGGCGTAGGGGGACAGTTTCGAGTTGGGCACTTTCCAGCTGGTAGCGCAGCAGGGTTGAGAGTTGCAGTACTACTTCCGGGGTTTGCTCGGAACGATCCTTGGCTAACGAGTAAATGCTGTTGAGTGTGTTGAACAGAAAATGGGGGTTGACCTGGTCACGGAGGTACTTTAACTCGGCATCCTGCTGGAGAAAACGCGATTCTACTTGCTTACTCGAGTGGTCATTGCGGCGGCGGTAGGTCAAAACAACCGTGCTGCCGATAGCCAGGATCGCGTAGGTGGGCCAGGTTGGAGGAAGGGTGCCGCAGTCACAATCTTTTGGAAATAGAGGCACGAACGATAGTAAGGTCACCATAATGAACTGACTACCCCACCAGCGTAACTCATCGCTACCGCCATTGCCGTAGGGGAAAAGAACCCACTCGTTAATTATACAGACCAACGTGCCGAGTGAGGCCAATAATAGTGCCGGACGAAAATAAGCCAACCCATGATAGAACATCGGGTAGTCAAAATGATGCTGCCAATAGCAAAATAAAACCGCTAATATCCCGAACAGCCCGGCATATACCGGGACAGAGCGGTAACGAGCTAGTGAAGTGAATCGGGATAGCGAAAACATAGAACGGAATGGCTTAGAGCGTGTCTAAATTTTTACTTCCTGAGAACCAAGCACTTAAGAACCTGGCGTCATAAAAACTGACTTACGTAACCCGCTATGCGCGCACCACGAAGTAGCCGCGAAGCGAATTTTTTATCTAGCCAGAACCTTAAATCATTGATCCTCAGTTCTTAAAAATTTTAGACACGCTCTTAACGAATGGGGCAAACCTCAAGGTAACGATTAGGCCGGCAGGGTTGGAAATATTTTTGACCAAATGATTTCGTCATAGATCAACTACTCTGGTCATAACTTACTGTAAGTGATAAAGTTAAAGCTTAACACATGATCGTTCAATGCTACTTTTGGCATCATTCTTCCTTCCGGCTGCCTCCCGCTGCGCCGGAGTAAAGCCGATCCTTCATGCCATCCTTCCATTACTTTAAGCTATTTGCCGCGTTATTCCTCAGCCCGTTTATTCTTTGCTCCCAGCAGATTCAGGGTTCCGTAGTCGATTCTATCGACGGCCAACCCCTGGCCTACGTTAGTGTGCTACTAGAAAATGATAACGGTGATTATCGGGACGGAACCACCACCGACAAGAAGGGTCGGTTTAGCCTGATGGGTGCGGGGAAAAATCACTACCTCAATTTCTCCTTCATTGGATACCAGACAACCCGGTTGGCAGTAGCCGGTCAGACTTTTCCACTAATCGTACAACTGCAACCCGCGACCGAGTTCTTAAATACGGTAGAAGTACGCGCGGAGCGAACCACCACCCGCCAACTGATTGACCGCCGCGTGATCGAAGTAGGAGAGGACCTGCAGAGCGCGGGCGGCGACGCCGCTACCATTCTCGGTCAGTTACCCCAAATTCAGTTGAACGGTGCCGGCGATCTACGATTACGCGGTAGTGGGAACGTTACCCTCCTGGTAAACGGCAAACCTTCCCCCTTGAGCAGTGCCGACCTCCTCCGGCAATTACCCGCAGCAAACATCCTTCGCGTTGAAATCATAACCGCGCCCAGTGCACGGCAGCGGGCCGACGGACTGACCGGCATTATCAACATCGTTACCCGGCGAAACCCCGACCGGGGTACCACCATCGGAGCACAACTTTCGGCTAACAATCAGGAATCTTACCGAGCCGAACTGAACGGGGGCTACGGCCTAAAGGACTTCGGCATTTTTGCCGCTTTTTCATATGTATACAAGAACTACCCGAGTAATAATACCCTTAGCAGAGAGGGTTTTCAGCCGTTTCAGCGAACTACCTCTTTCGGATTTATCGGCCCTGCCTACTATATGCAGGTGGGTGCCGATTTGTCGATCGACCCACGCAATCAGTGGTCGGTTACCCTTACGCATACCGATGACCGTCACGACCACCCTTACCGCAGTACGATTATCACGGACCGAGCGGAGGATTGGTTCAGCCTTACCGAGCATATACATTTGACGACGGAGTACCATACCAATTTTCGTCACTATTTCGACCGCGCGGAAAAGAAACGATTTATTGAGGCGGACCTCCAGTATTCCTGGAACCCGAACGAACTGTTGAATAAAAATTTGCTTCCCGTCGGTAGTGCCGATCGACAATTTACGCTCCAGGAAAAGGGTTTGCTGGAAGTTTCGATCGACTACGAGCATCCCTTGCCCAGGGGGAAATTGGAAACCGGTTTCCGCTACACGGGACGCAGTACGTACAGTGAGTTCAGCCGCGGTTTCATGCCTAATCTTTCCACCGCCGCTTACCAGTATCGGCAACCGACTGCGGCGGCTTATGCGCTGCTTAATCATCGCTTTGGCAAATGGGAGGTTCAGGGTGGCCTGCGCTACGAAGATTATCGGCTGCGGTTTGATTTTTCCCCAAATGGATTGGCCTCCGTACAACGCCATTTTACCGATTTCTTTCCTTCCCTGCATTTATTATGGCGGCTTACCGAGGGGCAATCGGTGAACCTGGGTTATAGCCGGCACACGGCCCGGCCCGGCACTTACGCGCTAAACCCTTTTCGCTTACTTCCCTATCCTACCGACCGGACGGATGGCAATACCCGCCTGGTGCCCGAATATGCTCAGAACTTCGAACTGGCCTATCTCTACGAAAAAAAGAAACTTACTACCCGCCTGGCCGCCTATCTTCGGCCGCGACGTAGCCAGATCAGCCGGGTTACGTTGCTTACCGGAGACACGCTGGTTAACACTTGGGTCAACCTTGGCAATTCATTCGGACAGGGGGTGGAGTTTTCCATCGACTACCGGCCCTCAGCACTGTACGGCCTGTCGGTAAGCGGGGAGGCAGGCTGGTCGCAGTTGGCTTCACTACCCACTGAGTTGTCGTTCGGCTCGCGCCGGCGGCGGTTTATCAACCTGGGGGTACGGCAAAATTTTACGCTCTGGCGAGAATTAAAGCTGGACGTTAATTGGCAGGCACAACTACCCGAACGGGAGTACTTCTCACACGATGTTTACCTCCACCGCTTCGATGCCGCTCTGCGTTACACACTTCCGTCAGCGGGGTTCACCTTCAGCTTGCGCGGAGAAGACCTTCTTGCTTCCAATCGTTTTGCGGGCCGACTTTTCGGGCCGGGCTTCATTGTTGATCACTCCTGGCTGGCCGAGGCTCCGCGATTAGTTGCCACGGTAGGCTACCGGTTTAAACGCGGTAAGGAATTTCAGCAACGGAAGAAAAAGAAATAGCTCGTAGTTGAAGAGACGGCAGTTTTATCCAGCAATTATTCTAAAATGGTCCTTTTCATCTTGTACCTCTAAGCGAGACCCCTCCCCGGAGGTTGGAAACAGGGTCGGCAGGGGAATTTTGCGTGAGGTGCCTGGACGGGGCGCAGCGCCAGCGAAGCAGCCCGCAGGGCCAAGGCGACAGCCGCGCCGGGAAGGGACCGGCCACCCGGCGGTAGCCGGGCGGACACGCCCAACAAAATACACCCGCCCGCACAAAACCCGCCGCCGCGCCCCTCGGTCACGAGAGATACGTTATCTTTGCCCGCAATTTGGCCCCGCGCCACCCCGTCAACCCGCTAAATTGCCCCCTTATGCCCAAGGATCATTCCATTCATTCCGTACTGATCATCGGTAGCGGACCGATCGTTATCGGCCAGGCCTGTGAGTTCGATTATTCCGGTACCCAAGCCTCGCAAATCGCTGCGGGAGGAGGGCATGGAGGTGACGATCATCAACCCGAATCCGGCCACGATCATGACCGATCCGATGACGGCGGACAACATTTACTTGTTGCCGCTGACGTCGATAGCGTGGAGCAGATATTGAAGGAGCTGACATCGACGCCGTGTTGCCCACCATGGGCGGACAGACGGCGCTGAACCTGGCCATCGAGTGCGGCGAGGTGGGGCTGTGGGAGAAATACGACGTGCGCCTGATCGGCGTGGACCTGGAGGCCATCGAGCTGGCCGAGAACCGCGAGGCATTTCGTCAGCACATGATTACCATTGGGCTGCAATGTGCGCCGGCCGAGATCGCCAATTCCTTTCTGGAAGGTATGGAAGCGGCGCAGGATCATCGGTTTTCCGCTGGTCATCCGGCCCAGTTACACGCTGGGCGGATTCGGGGGCGGCTTCTGTTTTAGGAGGAAGATTACGCCGAAATGCTGCGCCGCGGCCTGGACGCCAGCCCCACGCACGAGGTGCTGATCGACAAGGCGGTGCTGGGCTGGAAAGAATTCGAGCTGGAACTGCTGCGCGATACAGGACAAACGTGGTCATCATCTGCACGGTGGAGAACTTCGACCCGATGGGCATTCACACCGGCGATTCGATCACCGTGGCCCCGGCCATGACGCTGTCGGATACCGCTTACCAGGATATGCGCAATCAGGCGATTCTGGCCATGCGCTCGATGGGCAATTTTGCGGGCGGTTGTAATATCCAGTTCAGTCAGAACCCGGAAACGGAGGAGCTGATCGTGATCGAGATCAACCCGCGCGTGTAGCGCTCGTCGGCCCTGGCCTCCAAGGCGACGGGCTACCCGATCGCCAAGATCGCCGCCAAACTGGCGCTGGGCTACTCCTCGGACGAGCTGAAAAACCAGATCACCAGCACCACTTCGGCTTTCTTCGAGCCGACGCTGGATTACGTGATCGTGAAGATTCCCGCGCTGGAATTTCAACAAGTTCCCGGATGCGGATCACCGGTTGGGCCTGCAGATGAAATCGGTGGGCGAGGTGATGGGCATCGGCCGCAATTTCCTGGAAGCCCTGCAGAAAGCCTGCCAGAGCCTGGAAAACGGCCGCGCCGGACTGGGGGCCGATAAGAAAGGAGTGGATCAAGACGGACGATATCCTGGAGCGACTGGAAAAAGTGTCCGACGACCGGATCTTCCGCCTCAAGGACGCACTGCGCCTGGGCGTGCCGCGCAAGACAATCCAGAAACTGACCAAGATCGATCTGTGGTTCATCAACCAGATCAAGCGACTGGTGGATTACGAGACCCAGGTCATGCGCTATAACGTGCCCGAAGACCTATCCCGACCGATTTTTTCCGCGACCTAAAGAACCGTCGGTTACTCCGATCAGCAAATCGCGTGGCTGCTGCGCGTCGACGAAGAGGCCGTGACCAAGCGCCGCTACGACCTGGGCATCCGCCGCACCTATAAAATGGTGGACACCTGCGCGGCGGAGTTCGAGGCTAAAACGCCCTACTTCTATTCTACTTTCGACGAGTGAAAACGAGTCCATCGTATCGGATAAAGAAGAAGATGATCGTGCTCGGCTCCGGCCCCAACCGGATCGGGCAGGGCATCGAATTCGATTACTGTTGCGTGCACGGACTGAAAGCCATCCAGGAGGTGGGTTACGAGGCCATCATGGTCAACTGTAACCCCGAAACGGTATCCACCGACTTCGATACGGCCGACAAACTCTACTTCGAGCCCGTCTTCTGGGAGCACCTGCGCGAGATCATCGAACTGGAAAAACCGGATCGGCATCATCGTGCAACTCGGCGGACAGACGGCCCTGAAACTGGCCGAGGAATTTCACCGGCGCGGCATCCCCATCATCGGTTCCAGCTACGAAAGCCTGGATCTGGCCGAAGACCGCGGCGCCTTCTCCGATCTGCTCAAGGAACTGGAAATCCCCTATCCCGAGTACGGCACCGCCAACGACGCCGACAAGGCACTGGCCGTGGCCAAGCGCGTCGGCTACCCGGTGCTGGTGCGCCCCAGCTACGTGCTCGGCGGGCAGGACATGCGCATCGTCATCAATGACAAGGAACTGGAGCGTCACGTGCTACACATCTTCAAAAAATCGCCCGGCAGTCAGGTCCTCGTCGACCACTTCCTGGACCGCGCCAAGGAGGCCGAGATCGACGCGATCTGCGACGGCGAGGAAGTCCACATCATGGGCATCATGGAACACATCGAGCCGGCCGGCATCCACTCCGGCGACTCCTCGGCCGTGCTGCCCACCTACTCGCCTCAGCGTGGATACGGTGGTCAAAATGAAGGAATACGCCGAAAAACTGGCCTTTGCCCTCGAGCATTAAGGGCTTGATGAATGTGCAATTTGCCATCAAGACCGACAAGGAAACCGGCGAGGACCACGTCTACGTCATCGAGGCCAACCCGCGCGCCAGCCGCACCACGCCCTTCATCGCCAAGGCCTACAAAGTGCCCTACCTCAACATCGCCACCAAGGTCATGTTGGGCACCCACAAACTCAGCGATTTCGACATTCAGCCGCAGCCCAGCGGGTTCGCCATCAAGGTGCCCGTCTTCAGTTTCGACAAGTTCCCCAACGTGGACAAGCAACTCGGGCCGGAGATGAAGTCAACGGGTGAATCCATCCGCTTCATCGAGGACCTGACCGACCCGTTCTTCCGGGAACTGGACCGAAACCGGAGTATGTACCTAACGCGGTAGGGGCTGCGCCCGTATTTTAGTAGGACGCGCTGCGTCTGGCACTTTGGTATTTTTGTACCCTGCCCAAACGTGAAAAGAAGTAGTTTTTTGGTCTTTTGGGCGTGCCCCGGCCTAACGGCCGGGTCGGTCCCTTCCCGGCTCGCTGATCGCTCGGCCCCTCCGACTCCGCCTTCTGGGCGGCAGCCCTGCCCCAACGTCGGCCCTTACAGGCACCTCACGCGGGGGAAGCAAGGGTTATCTTCGCTGGATCATGAATGATCTTTCGAGGTAAAGGGGGGGGCGTAGGGGTGGCTGCGTTGTGTGATTTGTTGAATAAGTGTTTCCTACGACCGGAGGTCGGTAGCCAAAATCGCGCGACCAGAGGTCACACACCAATTGGTGGGGATCGCGACCCTTTGTGAATTACTTACCATCGTAGTTCCACCATTATTCAATCATTGAGTCAATCAATCATTCCACCTTCTCCCCCCCCTACTATCTTTGCCCGCTTAACGAAATTCCATGAAAGTTCTTAAATTCGGTGGGTCCTCGGTGGGCAGGCCGGAACGTATTCGGTCCATCGTGGCCATCCTGAAGAGTTACTACGCTAAAGGCGACCACTTTACCGTCGTGTTTTCCGCCTTCGGGGGGGTAACGGATGGGCTGATCGACATGAGCACCCGCGCCGCCGCCGGTGACGATACCTACGGGGAACTGCTACTACAATTTACCGAACGCCACCAGGAAGCGATCGACGAGCTGATCCCCGCCGGGGCGCAGCGCGACGAGGTGAAGGCCCAAATGCGCCAGAGCCACGAGGTGCTGAAGAACTTGCTTTACGGCATTTTTCTCGTGCGCGAGGCCAGTGACCGGAGCATGGATTACGTGCTGAGTTTCGGGGAACGATCCTCGGCCTACATCATCGCGCAGACGCTGCGGGCCAACGGCATTCCCGCCAATTACCTGGATGCGCGCAAGATCATCAAGACCGACAAAATCTTCGGTAATGCCAAGGTCGACTTTGATAAAAGCTACGAAAAAATCAGCCTGCACTACTCGGAAAACCCTGAAATTCAGATTGTTACCGGGTTTATCGCTTCCGCCAAGGGCGGCCTGACCACTACCCTCGGGCGCGGCGGGTCGGATTACACGGCTTCCCTGCTGGCCGCCGGTTTGCAGGCAGAGGCCATTGAGATATGGACGGATGTGGACGGCGTCCTCACCGCCGACCCGCGCAAGGTGCGCAAGGCATTCACCATCCCGCAACTGACCTACGCCGAGGCGATGGAGATGTCGCACTTCGGGGCCAAGGTGATCTACCCGCCTACCCTACTGCCGGCACTGCACAAAAATATTCCGCTCTACATCAAGAATACCTTCAACCCCGACTTTGTCGGTACGCGGGTATCCACACAGCGCAACCCCGAGGGATCGGCGGTCAAGGGCATCAGTTCCATCAACGACGTATCGCTGCTCACGCTCTCCGGCACGGGAATGTTCGGGGTGCCGGGAACGGCGGCCGGTTGTTCAGTGCGCTGGCGCAGGGCGGCATCAACGTCATCCTGATCACCCAGGGGTCGAGCGAGCACGCCATCAGCTACGCCGTCAAGCCGGCCGACGCGGAAGGTGCCCGCAAGCAGGTGGATGCGGCCTTTGCCTACGAGATCGACCGGGGGATCATCAATAAGGTGCGGATCGAGCGGGACCTGAGCGTTGTGGCCATCATCGGCGAAAATATGCGCTACCAACCGGGTATTTCCGGACGCCTGTTTAGTTCGCTCGGCCGCAATGGCATCAACGCCGTGGCCATCGCCCAGGGATCGAGCGAACTCAATATCTCGGTGGTTATCCCCAAGGAGGACGAGACCAAGGCCCTGAACGCGCTGCACGAATCCTTCTTCCTCTCGGAAACCAAGGAGTTGCACCTCTTCATGGTGGGCGTCGGCCTGATCGGCGGCACCCTCCTCAAGCAAATCCAGGACCAAGCCGACTACCTCCGCGAAACACGGGCGCTGGAGATCAAGGTGGTCGGACTGGCCAATAGCAAAAAGATGGTCTTCAATCCCGACGGGATCGACACGACCGAGTGGAAAACGGCGATCAAAGACTCCGAACTCAAAGTGGATCTTCCCGTCTTCATCGGCCGGATGAAGGACCTGAATCTGAGCAACACCATCTTTGTCGACAACACGGCCGACGAGCGGGTAGCGGCTTATTACGAGAGCATCCTCGACGAGAGCATCAGTATCTCTACACCTAATAAGATCGCTACCTCTTCCAGCTACATTCAGTACCAGCGCCTGCGGGCCATTGCTAGCAAGCGGGGGGTACAGTTTCACTACGAGACCAATGTCGGCGCGGGCCTGCCGGTTATCTCTACCCTCAATGACCTCATTATCAGCGGGGATCGCATCCGGCGGATCGAGGGCGTCCTGAGCGGCTCGCTGTCCTACATTTTCAACAACTTTGATGGTAGCCGCCCCTTCAGCGAGATCGTCACCGAGGCCAAGGAAAAAGGCTTCACCGAACCAGATCCCCGCATCGACCTGAGTGGCAAGGACGTGGCCCGCAAGATCCTCATCCTCGCGCGGGAGTCCGGCCTTGCTACCGAAGCCGCCGATGTGCGCGTGGAGGGATTCCTCCCGCCACCCGTAGCCGATGCGGTCGACGTACCGGCCTTCTTCGACCAACTGGTGCAGCACGATAACCACTTCGAGGCCCTGCGGAAGGTTGCCGCCGACCAGGGCAAGGTCCTGCGCATGATTGCTAAATTGGAAGACGACCGCGCCAGCGTCGGCATTCAGGAGGTTGGACCGGATAGCCCTTTCTTTGGTCTAAGCGGTAGCGATAACATGATTGTCTTTACCACCGATCGTTACCGTGAGCGTCCACTTGTTGTACGTGGACCCGGTGCCGGTGCGGAGGTCACCGCCGCCGGAGTATTCGCGGAAATAATTACCATTGGAAATTTTTTAAGCTAACCGCCCTATGCCGGAAGTACGTGTTTTTGCCCCCGCTACGGTGGCTAATATTGGAGTGGGCTACGACATCCTTGGCTTAGCCATCGACCGTCCCGGTGATGAAATCGTGGCTCGTCTAATTGATGGACAGCATGGTTTGTCCATTAAACTGATCACTGGAACTGGTGACAAAAAATTGCCTCTGGCCGTCCTGGAAAATACGGCGGGGATGGCGGCGGCGAAATTACTATCCCACCTCGGCCAGGAAGAATTGGGGATCGAACTGGAAATCCATAAAAAAATGCCCTTTGGCAGCGGCATGGGATCCAGTGCGGCTAGCGCGGCGGGGGCGGTGTTGGCGGTGAACGAATTACTGGGTAGTCCACTAAATCGGCAAGCTCTGTTGTACTTCGCGGTATTGGGCGAACAGGTAGCGGACGGTGCTTTTCATGCGGATAATGTCGGTCCATCTTTGATGGGTGGCATCGTACTGATTCGGTCCAACCAGTCTCTGGATATTCATCAATTGCCGGTGCCGGAAAAACTACGGGTAGTGGTTGTCCATCCCAACATCGAAATACTTACTAAGGATGCCCGGGCGGTTTTGAGCAAAGATGTGGCTTTAAATACGGCCGTTGAACAGTGTGGTAATCTAGCCACCTTTATCACTGCTCTCTACGAAAACGATCTATTGCTCCTCAGCCGTTCGCTTCGTGACGTGATGATCGAACCCCAACGTAAACAGCTTATTGAAGGATTCGATCAGGTTCGCCAAGCTGCTCTGGATTCCGGTGCACTGGGATGCAGTATCAGCGGGGCCGGTCCAAGTATGTTCTGCCTCTGTGATTCCGACTATTTGGCCCAGTCTGCGGGTCAGGCCATGCAAGCTTGTTTTCTCGAGCTGGGCATCGAAAGCCAGATTTACATTTCTCCCGTCAATACCGAAGGTGCTAAGGTCATTAGCCGCTCTTAATATTTTCTCCTATGCAACTGTACAGCACTAACGATAGAAATTTGCGCACTGACCTTAAGGAAGCCGTTTTCCGTGGCCTGCCGCAGGACAACGGTCTGTTCATGCCTCTGGAAATTTCTCCACTTCCGGCAAGTTTTTTCGAGGAATTGCCCGAGTTAAGTTTTTCGGAGATTGGCTACCGGGTGTGTGAGCACCTTTTCCAGGGTGTTATACCGGAAGATGATCTGTGTAAGATTGTGGAAGGGGCCATTAATTTCCCCGCTCCCGTGGTGAATACTGGATGAACGGACGCACGTACTAGAGCTTTTTCACGGGCCTTCCCTAGCATTCAAGGATTTTGGCGCACGCTTTATGGCCCGTCTGATGGGCTACTTTAACCGAGAGGAGAGCGGTGATCTCGTAATATTAGTCGCTACGTCCGGAGATACCGGTGGTGCAGTGGCTGCCGGCTTTTATCAGACCCCTGGAATTAAGGTACTCATCCTCTACCCTAGTGGTAAGGTTAGCCCCCTTCAGGAAAAGCAATTGACGACCCTGGGCCACAATATAAGCGCACTGGAGGTCGACGGCACCTTTGACGACTGCCAAGCTTTGGTAAAAAAAGCCTTTCTCGATGAGGAATTACGCGATCGCATTCGCCTTAGTTCTGCCAACAGTATCAACATTGCACGCCTTATTCCGCAGTCTTTCTACTACTTCGAGACCTATAAACAACTCGGTGCGCACGGTGATCCTATCGTATTCAGCATCCCGAGCGGTAATTTCGGCAACCTAACGGCTGGCTTATTGGCCCAAAAACTAGGTTTGCCGGTCGCGCATTTCCTTGCCGCTACCAATGCCAATGATGTAGTGCCTGTTTACTTGGCATCAGGCAACTATGAGCCGCGCGCCTCCCAACCTACCCTATCCAACGCGATGGATGTAGGCAGTCCCAGTAATTTTGCTCGTATGAAAGATTTGTACCGGCAACTGAATGGGATGAATCTCTCAGAAGAAGCCTCCCTCAAAGAAATGAAAAAACTCATTTCCGGCTATTCCTATACTGACCAGGAAACCGAGGAGGCCATGTGGCAGATTATGACCCAACATAATTACCTGATGGACCCCCACGGCGCGGTGGGTTATCTCGCTTTAAAGGCATATCAGGATTCTCATCCTGACATAAGGGGAGTAATCCTAGAGACTGCGCATCCCAGTAAATTCTTGGAGGATGTTGAGCGTATTTTAAGCATTAAAGTTGATATTCCCTTACGGTTAGCTCAGCTGTCTGACCTTCCTAAGGTTGCAACTTCGATGGGTACAGATTATGAATCATTCCGCAGCTACCTTATAGCCCACTACTAATGTTCCCCGTGGAACATTAACGCACCTCGGGTTGCCCAGTGATTGATTGTTCCCCGTGGAACATCCCGATTCCGCTATTCTCTTGCGCCGAATTGTTCCCCGTGGAACATTTTAGCACCGTGTGTACCGCCCATTGTTCCCCGGGGAACAATGGACGGTGTCCGTTCATGGACACTCAATGTCATTAGAAACAAGGCAGCTAACTGATTACAAAAATCAGCCTTACCTTTAGACCTTATTCCTTCACTCACTTACATTCAACATGACCAACGCACTACTGAAAAGCATACTGTTTATCGCAGCCATCTGCATATCCGGGATGCTTTACGGCCAGCAAGAAAAGCCGAATACCGACCATAATCCATTCCGCCAACTATACGATGTGCTGCCCACGCCTAACGTATACCGCACGGGCGCGGGCATGCCCGGTCACAAGTACTACCAGCAGCAAGCGGATTACAAGATCGACATCCGCCTGGATGATGCCACGCAGCGTATTTATGGGGAGGAAACGATTACCTACACCAATAACTCTCCCGATCCACTTCCCTATCTATGGATTCAGCTCGATCAGAATATGCGGGCACTGGACTCTGACACTTATAAAACGCAGACCAATTCACTGGATGAAAAGGGGGTCTCTTTAAGTACTCTCTCACGCCTGGAACCTACCTTCGACGGTGGTTTTAAATTGGATTACGTGCGTGATGGAAATGGCAAGGCATTAGCCCACCAGGTTGTAAAAACCATGATGCGCATTGATTTAACCACGGCACTACAACCCGGTGGAGTTACTAAAATCAACATCAAGTACTGGTATAATATTAATGACCGGATGAAAATCGGCGGCCGTTCGGGCTACGAGTACTTCGAGAAGGACGATAATTACCTCTATACCATCGCCCAATTCTTCCCCCGTATGGCCGTCTACACGGATGATGAGGGCTGGCAAAACAAGCAATTTCTCGGCAATGGCGAGTTCACGCTCGACTTCGGCAACTACGAAGTAGCCATTACCGTGCCGGAAGATCACCTGGTTTCTGCTACCGGCACCCTGGAAAATGCCAATGACATTCTTACCCGCGAGCAGCGCAGCCGTCTGGATCAAGCCCGGAAAGAACGGGTGCAGCCTGTAATAATCGCTACACAAGCCGAAGCCGAAGCACGGGAGAAAACTAAAAAGACCGGTACCAAAACCTGGCGTTTCAAAGCGGACAAAGTGCGGGACTTCGCTTTTGCCTCTTCCCGTAAATTCATCTGGGACGCCATGGGCGTACCGCAATCAGATGGTAGGGTAGTGATGGCCATGTCAATGTACCCCAAGGAAGGTAACCCACTCTGGGAAAAGTATAGCACCAAGGCGGTAGCTCATACCCTTAAGTGGTACACCCACTATACCTTTGACTACCCTTACCCCGCAGCCTGGTCGATCAACGCGGCCAATATCGGTATGGAATATCCGATGATTTGCTTCAACTTCGGTCGCACTGAGGCGGACGGTACTTATTCGCAACGCACCAAATACGGTATGATCGGAGTAATCATTCACGAAGTAGGCCACAACTACTTCCCGATGATCGTCAATTCCGACGAGCGGCAGTGGACCTGGATGGATGAAGGATTGAATACATTTCTCCAGTACCTGACCGAGCAGCAATGGGAACGGAACTACCCCAGCCGCCGTGGACCGGCAAACAAAATCGTCGATTACATGGGCGGCGATAAGAAATTCATTTCCCCGATCATGACCAACTCGGAGTCGATCTGGCAATTTGGTAACAATGCTTACGGAAAACCGGCTACGGCACTGAATATTCTGCGAGAATCCGTAATGGGTCGTGAAGTGTTTGACTACTCGTTCAAGCACTACGCAAACCAATGGAAATTCAAGCACCCCGCTCCGGCCGACTTCTTCCGTGCGATGGAAAACTCTTCCGCTATCGACCTGGACTGGTTCTGGCGCGGCTGGTTTTTTACCAACGACCACGTAGACATTGCGCTGGCCGACGTAAAAAAATATCAGTTCAATAGCAAAAACCCGGATAAAGAGAATGCTCTTAGCCGTGCAGAAGGTAGTGAGGATCGCGAAAACATTAGCACGATCCGCAACCGAGAGCTGATCGCTCAAACTTACTCCGAACAGGATACCAGCATCGTAGATTTCTATTCCACCTTCGACCCCTTGTCCGTAAACGATCTAGATCGCGATGAATACGAAAAGTACCGCAACAGTCTTTCCGATGAAGAACGTAGCGTGCTGGATAGCGACAAGAACTTTTACGAGTTAACCTTTAAAAACATTGGTGGATTAGTGATGCCTATCATTTTAGAGTTTACCTTTGAGGACGGAACTTCCGAGGTGGTTCGTATTCCCGCCGAAATCTGGCGGAAAGATTATGAGCAAGTGTCAAAAGTATTCAGCTTTGAAAAAGAAGTAGTAGAGATTGCTCTCGACCCCTTCCTCGAAACGGCAGACACGGATACAAATAATAACCATTATCCATCAGAATCCAAGGCCAGCCGCATTGACTTATTTAAGCAGCGAGACCGTTCAAGTGGAGAAAATTTGATGCAGCGTGATCGCCGCGCCCAAGAAAGAGTCAGGGTCCAACTAATGGACATTTATTTGTTCGAAATTTACTGATACCTTTTTTGTTAGCCGGTCGTAGTTCAACCTACGATCGGCTAACGTCTTTTTAGTGCTAACCTTCTTATTCCTTCCATGAGTTTTCTCTTATCTCGGCTACTCCATTTTTCACTACTGCTTTGCCTTGTCAGTATCATGAGCTTCTTCGTGCTGACTTACTTTGCCATTCAATTTTATCCGGGCGGCACCATTGCGGATAGAACGACGGAAGGATACCAGTTTTACATGAATTACTTCAGTGACCTGGGCCGTCAACGGGCATGGAACGGAGCGGCTAATGCCATCAGCAACGGTTATTTTGAATCCGCTATGCTAATCGCTAGCTTGGGTATCGGACTATTTTGTCTGACTCTTCCCGTATGTTTACGATTTGTACCGACTAAGACTTGGGCGGTTGCGGGATCGTTTTTGGGTTTCTTGGCTTCCTTCGCCTACTTTGGCATCAGCCAAAACCCGCTGGATGTCAATTACGGGATGCACACCCTGTACGTCCGTCTCGGGTTCATCGGTTTCTGGTTATCCTGTTGCTGCAACGCGGTCGCGCTCTACCGCGAGCCGAACTACCCGCGCCGATACGTGGTTTGCTACCTGATCTTCCTCCTCATTCTTCTGGTCCAGATTTACATCATGCTCTTCACCCCCCGCGCGTGGACTTCCCCAGAGGCACTTTATCTCCAGGTAACGGCCCAGAAAGCGGTCGTTTATTCCCAGCTCATCTGCCTGGGGGTACAGGCCATCGGCGCATTCCGTTACTTATCCTACCAGCAAAACACCAACCTTCCCTAACTTGCGCCCATGCAGTACAAGCAACCTTCCCGCCGCCTCCAATCCTCCGAGTTAACGAGTGGTCAACTTCGCTGGCAGAGTCCGTCCAACATTGCGCTGGTCAAATACTGGGGTAAGTTCGGTCGTCAACTTCCCAGCAATCCGTCCGTAAGCCTCACGCTGGAAGCGGCGCACACCGATACCACCCTGGCATACCAGCCCGGCCGGGGTGGGGTAGAGCTGTTCCTGGACGGCGACCAGCAGCCCGATTTTGCCCGCCGCACCCAAGCCTATTTCACCAGCCTGGCCGACGAACTTCCCTGGATCACCCAATTCGATTTCACCATCCACACGCATAACAGCTTTCCCCACTCCGCCGGCATCGCCAGCTCCGCATCCGGCATGAGTGCCCTGGCCCTCTGCCTGGTCGACCTGGAGCGGCAGTTCACCAAAAGCCCGGTGGATGACGACGTCTTCTTCCACCGCGCCTCGCACCTGGCCCGGCTGGGATCGGGCAGCGCGAGCCGGTCGGTCTACGGCGGCGCGGCCGTATGGGGTAAAACCAGCGGTCTGGCCCAGAGCGACGACGAGTACGCCATCCCGTTCTCCGAAGAACTCCATCCCATCTTCCGGGATTTTCACGACGCTATCCTGCTCATCAGCCGCAGCGAAAAGTCGGTCAGCAGCAGCGCGGGCCACGGTCTGATGGAAGACAACCCCTACGCGCCCGCCCGCTTCACGCAGGCGCGGCAGCGCCTCAATCACCTCCTCCCCGCCCTCCGTGCCGGCGACCTGGAAACCGTCGGCGAGATCACCGAGGCCGAGGCCCTCACCCTCCACGCCCTCATGATGGCCGGCGCACCGCCTTACCTACTGCTGGAACCCAACACCCTCACCGCCATCCGCCTAGTACAAACCTGGCGCAAAGAAACCGGCCACCCCCTCTACTTTACCCTCGATGCCGGCCCCAACCTCCACCTCCTCTACCCGGATAGCATCGCCGGGGCCGCCAAATCATTCATCCGTTCCGAACTACTGCCCCTCTGCCAGGACGGTCGCTACATCGCCGACCGGGTGGGGCCTGGGCCGGTACGGTTAGAGGCAGGAAGGGAAACCGCGTGAGGTGCCCGCAGGGGCGTTAGCGCACGCAGTGCCGAGCGGTTAGCGAAGCCCGGAGGGGACCGACCCCGGCCCTAGCCGGGGACACGCCCAATAAACAACGGCCACGCCAACTACACCACATCCACGTTCTCTGTTTCGACCGTAACTACCCACCCATGCGCAACGCCATTTATCACCACCGTCTGCCGCTCATCTCGCTGCTCTACCCACTGCTACTCATGGGCTGCCGGGGCCATCAACCGCCGCCGGTATCACTAGCCACGGGCCTGCCGGAACTGGACCACAAACTGGGCTGGATCATGGCCGGCGATACGGCTTTTGCCGTCAATGCCGCCACCGCCGCCACCTGGACCGGTGCGCACCGCCTGGACACGCGCGAGCGCGAGGAGTACGACGTGAGCCACCTGCCCGACGCCCGCTGGCTGGGCTACAAAGAACCGCAATGGGAGGTGCTGGCCGGCATCCCTACCACGGATACGCTGCTGGTATACTGTACCGTCGGCTACCGCAGCGAACGCATCCGCCGCGAGCTGCGCGACCGCGGTTACCCTAATGTCTATAACCTTTACGGCAGCATTTACGCTTGGCTGGCCGTAGGAGGCGTGGTGGTGGACAATACAGGAACGCCCGTGCAACGCGTACATACATTTAGCCGCCGCTGGGGCCGTTTTTATCCGTCGGACCGGATCGAGAAGGTCAATTAAGCCGGTTTTTCGCGGGCATGCCCCCATCCCTGACGGGAATGGGGTCGGTGCCTTACCGGCGCGCCTAACGGCTTGGCCCTTCGGGCTGGTCGCTTACGCACCCACCGTTCAGGCACCTCATGCAACAATCTTTACGCTACACAGAGATAGTCGCCTTCACGGCAATCCACCTTTTCTTATCTTTGCGCCACTTTTCCGATCAACAAGCAAGTATGAAAGACCTATTTGACAAAGTGCACGAGCACATGGGGCCCCTGGGGCAATACATGGACGTAGCCCACGGCTACTACGCTTTTCCCATCCTGGAAGGCGACCTGGGGCCGCGTATGAATTTCATGGGCCGCGAGATGATCGTCTGGTCGCTGAATAGTTACCTGGGACTAGCCAACCACCCCGAGGTGCGTAAAGTGGATGCCCAGGCGGCCGCCGATTACGGCATGGCTTACCCCATGGGCGCTCGCATCATGTCGGGCGAGACCAATAAGCATCTGGAACTGGAGGCGGAACTGTCCGACTTCATGCAGAAGGAGGCGACCATGCTGCTCAACTTCGGTTACCAGGGCATCATGTCGGTCGTGGATCAGTTGTTGAGCCGTCACGACGTGGTGATTTACGACCGCGACGACCACGCCTGCATCATGGACGGCGTGCGGATGCACAATGGTCCCAAGTACGCTTTTAAGCACAATGACCTGGACCACCTGAAGGTGCGCCTGAAGCAGGCCACCGCTAAGGCGGAGGAACTGAACAGCGGTATTCTGGTCATCAGCGAGGGCGTGTTCGGAATGCGCGGCGAGCAGGGTATCCTGAAGGAGATCGTGGAGCTGAAAAAGGAATTCAACTTCCGCCTGCTGGTAGACGATGCCCACGGCTTCGGTACCCTCGGCGAAACCGGCATGGGTGCCGGCGAGGCGCAGGGCGTGCAGGACCAGATCGACGTTTACTTCTCCACCTTCGCCAAGTCGATGGCCGGTTTCGGTGCCTTCGTTTCGGCCGATAAGAAGATCATCGACTTCATGCGCTACAACCTGCGCTCGCAGATCTTTGCCAAGTCACTCTGCATGCCGATGGTAGTGGGTGCCCTGAAGCGCCTGGAGATGCTGCGCACCATGCCGGAGCTGCGCGAGAAACTGTGGAAAAACGTCCACATGCTCCAGAACGGCCTCCAGGAAGCCGGCTTCGATATCGGCAACACTGGTGCTTGCGTAACCCCCGTTTACATGAAGGGCACCGTGGGCGAGGCCGGTGCGTTGATCCGTGATATTCGTGAGAATTACGGTATTTTCTGCTCGGTCGTACTGCCCCCGATCATCCCGAAAGGCCAACTTATTCTACGTCTTATCCCTACCGCTGCCCACAGCGAGGAGGATATCAGAGAAACGCTGGAAGCTTTTAAGGCTATCCGCGCCAAGCAGGAGAAGGGCATTTATCTGGAGGAAGGCAAACTGCTGACGGAGCACTAGTGCTGCGCTGCGCACATACTTTAGTAGGCGGCGTTGCCGCTGGTAATTACCTTCGGTGATCGTCGCAGGCTCCTCGGACTTTTGTACTTTTGTATAAGCCTACGCGTACACTAATGGCAAAGCCATTACCACGTAATATCACCCCTCCCCCTGGGAGGGGCCGGGGGTGGGGAATCTGAAACACGAGCCGATCACCATTCAAAATTACCGGACGTGCAGCGTCCTACCAAAATCCGTGGCGAAGCCACTAACCTTCCATGTCCCCAACCGCCCCCGCCCGTATCCCCCGCATTGCCGTGATCGGCGCGGGCTGTAGCGGCATCACCGCCCTGAAGAACCTGCTGGAAGCGGGCCTTACTAACACGATCTGCTACGACGGTAACGAGGATGTGGGCGGTAACTGGATATATAGCGAGCGGGGCGGTCATTCGAGCGTGTGCGAGACGACGCACATCATTAGCTCGAAGACGATGAGTGCCTACCTCGATTACCCGATGCCGGAGGATTACCCCGACTACCCCAGCCATACGCAGGTGCTGGCCTACTTTCGGGACTACGCCCGCCACTTCGGGCTGTACGATTACTTTCAGTTCAACACCCGGATCGAGCGGGCCATCCCGGTGGTGCCGCCCGCACCCCGATTGGCTCCCGGCGGCCAGTCGGTGACCGCGCCCGAAACGGGTTGGCAGCTTAAACTTTCCGACGGCGAAACAGAATGGTTCGATTATTTGGTTGTCGCGAACGGCCACCATAGCGTGCCGCGTCATCCCGAACGCCTACGGGCAGATTTTAAAGGGGATTATCTGCACTCGCACGACTATAAAAAGGCCGCACCCTTTGCCGGCAAGCGGGTACTGATCGTTGGTGGCGGTAATTCTGCCTGCGACTGTGCAGTTGAGATCAGCCGCGTGGCCGAGCGAGTGGACATTAGCCTGCGCAGTCCGAAGTACATCATCCCTAAATTTTTGCTGGGTAGACCTACCGATACCTTTAACGAGGCAACTCGCCGCCTGCCGCACTGGCTGGCGGAAAAAATTCGACGGATCGGCTTATTTCTGCAAGTGGGCGATTACCAAAGCTACGGACTGGAGAAACCCGGCGTGGGGGTCACAAAATTACACCCGACGCTCAACTCGGAACTGCTCTACAAGATTCGCCACGGCAAGGTGCATCCCCACAAGGGCGTGGACCGGGTAGTGGGTAAGCGCGTCACCTTTACCGACGGCAGTAGCCGGGAGTTCGATACCCTGATCGCAGCCACGGGATTCAAGATCGCTTTTCCCTTTTTCGATTCCAGCTTCATCAACTACGAAGAGGCCGACCGCGTGCCGCTCTACCTGCGGATGTTCCACGCCGATCATCCGCGACTGATCTTCATTGGGTTGGTCCAACCCCAGGGGGCCGTTTGGCCGCTGAGCGATGCGCAGGCCCGTCTGGCCGCAGCTTACATCAAGGGGGACTACCAACTACCGACCGATTTGGCGGCAAAGGCCGAGCGCGACAGCGACCGGATCGAGCGCGAGTTTACGCGGGCCAAGCAGCACACCATCGAGGTGCATTACCACGACTACCTGGAGCAAATTCAGCGGGAGACGCCCAAAACCAAACCGGTGAAGCAGACCACCGGGGCATAACATTCCTACTTAATGGCTACCTTGTCCGCATGGAACTAAGCGGAAAAACGGCCCTGGTAACGGGCGGCGGTACGGGGATCGGGTTATCCACCGCCAAACTATTTCTTCAACAAGGAGCTACCGTCTTCATCGCCTCGCGCAAGCAAGAGCACTTGGACGCCGGGCTGAAAGAACTGTCCGGCTTGGGCACCGTCCACGCCCTGACCTGCGACATCCGCCAGGAAGAGGACATCACCGCCCTGGCCGACGCCATCGAGGAGCGGACCGGACGGCTGGATATCCTGGTCAACAACGCCGGCGGCCAATTCCCCAGCCTCGCTGCCGACCTGAACCAGAAGGGCTGGAACGCCGTGATCAACAATAACCTAAACGGCACTTGGTACATGACCCAGGCGATGTACCACCGCTTCTTCGCTAAACAGGAGAGTGGAAGCATTATCAACATCATCGTCATGATCCAGCGTGGCTTCCCCGGCATGGCGCACACCGGTGCCGCCCGCGCCGGCGTGGATAACCTGACCAAGAGTTTGGCCGTGGAATGGGCCAGAAAAGGCGTGCGGGTCAACGCCGTGGCCCCCGGTATCATCGACTCCACCGGCTTCGCTCAGTACCCCGACGAATTGAAGAATGGCTTGGCTGATAAGATACCACTCGGTCGGTTGGGCGAGACGGATGAAGTGGCTGAACTAGTCGGCTTTCTGGCGGGTCCGAGAGCGAATTACATCACCGGTGAAACGATTTATATTGATGGCGGCATGAAGCTGTGGGGCAGTATTTTTGAGTTGTGACCGTCCGGTAGCCAATAAAATGTAACTTTGGCGACACAATAGCCGTCCTAACGGCAAAGGCTTGCATCACGTTAGTGGAATAATGTGACGCAAACCCTGACAGTAAAAAACGCGCATGAAAGATTTTTCCGGAAAAGTTGTTGTAATCACTGGTGCCGGCTCCGGCATCGGCCGTGAGCTGGCTTACCAGTTTGCCGCCAAGGGAGCACGTTTGGTGCTCAACGATTACAACGAAACAACCCTCCAGGAAACCTGGGAGTAACGATCCCGGAGGCTAATCGCGGCTTGCACCAAGTTTTCGATGTAGCTAAAAAGCAAGCCTGGACATCTTTTGCCGCTGAGGTAAAAACGAAACTGGGTGGTGCCCACCTTATTGTCAATAACGCCGGTCTGACCGTTCTTCAAAAGCCCGTTACTCCGACCACCTTGGAAGAATACGAGAAAGGTCTTCGGCGTCAACATTTGGGGCGTTATCTACGGTACCCATGCTTTCCTCGATCAATTGCTGGCGCAGCCGCAGGCGGCATCGTTAACATCAGCAGCTTCTTCGGCCTGATTGCCTACCCACTCCAGGCACCTTACGTAACCAGTAAATTTGCCGTGAGGGGCTTTCACCGAAACCATGCGGATCGAACTGGCCGGTACGGGCGTGGAAGTCTACTGCGTTCATCCCGCCGGGGTGAAGACCAACATCGTCAGAAGCATCAAATATGATGACCGAAAGACTTCGCTAAGAAGGCGATCGAGCAATTTGATAAACTGGCTCCCACTCTGCCGCAGAGGCGGCGGAATCATCATCGCCGGTATCGAGCGGAATAATCCCCGCATTCTAATCGGTGGAGATGCCCGTAAGGGTGACCTGCTGGCCCGTATCTGGCCCAGTAGCTACGAGAACAAATTCTATAAGTGGTACAAATCCAGTCGTTTTTATCCCCAACAAAAAAGGGGGGTGTAGATAATTGACAACTATTATCCACTAAATATGTGGATAACCGACACATTTTAACAGCGGAGCTTCGCGTAAGGATAATTCGGGAACTTACCAAACCAATATTGTCGCCAACTTAGTCCAAAGCAGCGTGAGTGCTACCTCTAGCCAATGGTGTTAATACTGCAATTGATTGTTAATGCGTCCGCTAACTAGCCTGAGTTGAGCAAAAGTTACAGGAGATAAAATAATGCCCACATTTTATCCACGCACTTATCCACATCAGAAAAGGACTTATCTTTTATTTTCCTATTTATCCACCGGTTTATCCACACCCTCCAGGAGAAGCCCCGGCCACAGCTGGTAATCAACGAACAGTAAAGTACCCAGTAAGAGTATGGCCCCGAGTTGGTGATACACTCCCAACCCAACGGGAACGTAACCCGTGCTGCTCGCTAGCGTAGCAATGCCCAGCAACACCTGCACTCCTAGTAGACCGATCAGTAAGCCGGTGGACCGCTTAAATAAGCGACCCGCATCCGAGCGGAAAACCCGGAAAGCAAAGTAAATCAGGATACCCGTGAGCAGATAAGCCGTCGAGCGGTGCAGCAATTGAATCAGAGCCGGCTGAAAGAGCGTGGATTCGTACTCCACCAGGTGCTCCATCCGCCACATACTGCCGTCGGTCAGCACGGGTGCAATCCACTTTTCGCCCATCTTCGGCCAGGTCGGATAGGCAATCGGCAGCCTTGGCACCGCTCATGATTCCGCCCAGTACGATCTGGATCGAACAGACGACCGTTGCCAATAGGGCGCTGCCTTTCAGTTTTACCAAACGTTCATCTACCCCCCGCAGCGGGCGCATCACCTTGAAAGTAGTCCACAACAAATAAGCGTATAGCATACAAGCCAGCGAAAGGTGGGCCGTCAGCTTGTACGCGTTTACCCACGGCCGCTCGATCAATCCGCTGGCTACCATGATCCACCCAAACGAGGCCACCACGGCCGCCAGCAGCACCGTAATCCCCAAACGCTTTATTAGCGATCGGTCGATCCATCCCCACCGCCAGAAGAGCAGGAAGGGCACCGCAAACACCAAACCGATGGTGCGCGCCCACAGGCGGTGAAAGTACTCCCAGAAATAGATGAATTTAAACTCGCTCAGGGGCATCCCCGCGTTGATCTTAGCATACTGGGGCGTTTCCCGGTACAATTCGTAGGCCTCGCTCCAGGCCGCCGCATTCAGCGGCGGCAACGTACCGGTAACGATCTCCCACTTGGTGATCGATAAGCCGGATCCGGTCAGCCGCGTTACCCCGCCGATAACGACTTGGCCGATGACCATTACTACGCCGATGATGAGCCAGACCTTAACCGCCCGGGGATACCACCGCCGCCGCCCGTAAGCGGGCTGTCGTCGGAACCTGAGCTTGACCGGATCGGGAGCGGCCGCAAGGGATGCGGAGGTGGATCAGGCATGGTTTCGAGCAGATTTTTTGGTCACCCTAATTGATTGTTTAATTAAAAAATTTTAAAAAGCCCACACCATCATCAGGGCTGTGGAAATGGGGATAAGTGCCGCACTTAATACTTGGCTAACCCATGCTTAACATTGCCTCTAATGGTTTACACAGCCGATTCACACGGGGTGCTGTTGAAAAACAACTGGTTAGCAAGTTTTCCACTCCGCCGGTAAATTTATCCACGGTAAAACTATTTACCCTCCGTCCGTTAACAAACTGCCGGGAAATGTCAGGGATAGGTGGAAAGGGCGATGTGGAAAGCTGTGGAAATGGGGATAAGCCGGCCACTTTCAAAAGCGGTGTGGATTTCGGTGGAAAACTCGCCGCTTATCAACGGTTATTCCCGAAGACGGTGTGGAAAGCAGGTTTACCAAACAACTGAAAATCAACGAAATAAATATCGCCCAACTTGGTCTTGGGGAAAACCCTTCCGCTCAAAAACAGCCCATACTCCTCAGTGTTGCGCCCTGAAGCTAGTATGACGATCTACTGATTTTCGTCCTTGCATAGCGTCCAGGTCTGCCCCTCCGGCAGCAAACGAAACGACTGGCGGTGGTGCTTACATGCACCCCGTGCGGCAATGGCCGCGCGGTGCATTTTAGTGGGGTAACCCTGGTTGGTTTGCCAGCCGTAGTGCGGGTACTTCTCCGCAATCTCGGCCATGTAGGCATCGCGGTGGGTCTTGGCCAGAATGCCCGCCGCCGCAATCGACAGGTACTTACCGTCTCCTTTGATGATGCAGTCGTGCGGCAGGTTTCCGTAGGGCAGAAACCGATTGCCGTCAATCAGCAAGTGTTCCGGCCGGATCTTTAATTGGTCTAGGGCGCGGTGCATAGCCAGGAAGCTGGATCGCAGAATATTGTGGGTGTCAATCTCGTCCGGACTCAGCGCCGCCACCGCCCAGGCCAGGGCATTCTTTTCCACCAATTTGCGGGCGGCATTACGCTGGGCGGCGGTCAGTTTTTTACTGTCATTGATGCGCTCGTCCGCAAAATCCGGTGGCAGAATAACGGCAGCCGCAAATACCGGACCAGCCAGACAGCCGCGACCGGCCTCGTCGCAACCGGCCTCTACCAGACCGGCGTGTAAATGGGATAATAACATGGGAGCAAAATTAAGTGAATTCAGCAGGGAACTACGTGGGGTCCCCGCCCGCCCCTACCGGGGCCGGCCGGCCGGGCTGTTCCGCCGCTCGCCTGTCGGCTTGGCCCTGCGGGCTGCGTCGCTACCGCTCCGCCGGCTCCCATCCCTGGTCCGCTACGAATGCCGGCCTAAATCGTTCTACCGGTATTCTTTGCAAACCTATCCATTTTGTCCGGCACCTCGCTCCAACTTACTTTCCTCAAGAGCGGCCTCGCTACTTCCGTCCGCGATCACGGTCGCCCCGGCCGCCGGGCTTGGGGTATGCCAACGGGTGGCCCACTCGATCGACGTTCCGCGCTGCTAGCAAATTGGCTGGTGGGACAAACGGCCGCCGGAGTCCGGTACTGGAGATGACCCTCCTACCACCCCGCCTACAACTGACGGGCGATGGCCTGATCGCCCTCACCGGTGCCGATTTTCAATGGCTACTCAATGGACGCCCCGTCGCCGGTACGAGACCATCCGCATTCAGGGCCAGGCCGTTTTATCCGGTCGGCCTACCCCGCCCGGTCAACCTTGTCGCGGCTACCTTGCCATCCGGGGCGTGTGGGACCTACCTACCTTCCTCGGTAGCCGGGAAGCACCTCCGGGAGAAAACGCTAACCTCACAGCAGAGATAAGCATCGACATTCAAACCGATCTCAAGTTCCACCCCCGCTCCCTTCGACCGCAAGAATGGCTGAAAACCCCTGCGCTCCCCACCATCCATGTCTCCCCTGCCCCGGAGTGGTCAGTCGCGCGTGCCGATTTTCGTGGTGATTTCCTGTCCGCTACCCACACAATCTCGCCCCGAAGCAATCGCATGGGCCTGTGCCTTGCAAGCCACCCTTTGTCCGCGTGGCCAAATCCGCCGCAGCTAATCAGCAGCCCCGTCCTTCCCGGCACCGTCCAATATCCGCCCTCCGGCCAATCCCTCCTGCTCCTGGCCGACGGCCAGACCATCGGCGGCTACCCCCGCCTCCTCCAGGTGGCGGAGGAGGATCTGGATATACTGGGTCAGCTCGGTCCGGGGAGCAGATTGCGATTCAGCCTCGTAAAATAGTAATTGATAATTACACAATTATTTGGTCGGGAGGGGACGGTTTGTTATACGATTCAGTCCGGGTGGTGCACCACCAGTCAGCCTAATGGACCCATTCAGGGCTAATTGAAATATAAAACAAAATTTCAGGAACGCTCCACTAGTCGGCCCATGAGGCCGGGGAATAGGCTTATGCGGACAATTAGACAAGTGGTTACGCTGAGCAGCTGGGCTTTGCACCTTCTTTCATCCTATTCACTTGCTACATCCCATGAGCCGGGAAATTTGACGACGGTCATATTGAGTGAAGTTTTTAAAGCCGGCAGGCCGGATAAATCGTAGCAAACTTTGTTACTCACTAGACTTGCTGCGTCGGATACCGATCACGTAGACGTATAATAGCATAACTATCAATACATTAAAACCAGAGTCACTAATTCGAGTATATGAACTTCAACTTCTTGCGTAAAATTTGTATTCATAATAGATTGACTATCAGCGACGCAACAGGTCTACTTTAGACCACTACCGGAAATTTGTTAGCCGAAAGAGTATAGTTGAAGGGGCAGAATTTGTAAAGTCAGGAAAGCGAGGAATTACAACACTCGTTTTCTCAAATTTAAGAAACAGCCTCAAGGTCCCCAAGTGGGAGGGAACCCACCCAGGCCGCCACCGCCGGCATCCCCTTCCCCGCTTTCAGCGCACCGGGCAAACCGGTAGCCTTTCTTGCGGGGCCGAAAGGCCGCAAAAAGCCTGTTTGAAAAGAAAATCGAATTTTTCCGCGCCGGCTATAGCGTTCGCACCCACCGTAGTTAACGACGGGTGGTTCCGGTGCGCGCAAGGGCATCGATTTAAAAACTATGATTTGGTTTCATGAAGGAGGAACCGTCATCGCGGCCGATCTCCTTCTTTAGCTGGAATCCGTCCGCGATGAGCATAGGGACGGGCCGAACTGCAAGGCAATTGGAGAAAGCTGTTCTCAAAGTGAGTTTGAGAATCAACCGAATCAACTGCCGGGATTCAAGTGAAGCGGTCCTGATCCGACCGGAATTCACCCACCATTTGTTGCTGTCTTGTATCAGTACAGGGGGCCGGTGCTGCGACCGGTAGACGGCAAAGATAGGTTAAATGTTTTATAATTTATTGTTTAACTAATAAAGTTTTAAAAATGGCAAGTTGATTGCGCAAGGTGCCTGAAGGGTGACGCACAGGCGAGGGGTATGCCCCCGCCGGAGCGGCAGTGCGGAGCACCAAGCCGATAGGCGCGCCTGGAAGGAACCGACAGCCCCCGCGCAAGCGGTGCTGATGCGCCAAAAAAAGCTTGAAAGTTCCATTCCAAAATGGTCAGCTGCTGTAATCGTCCAGTGCTTCGACCACATCCCTATTTATTGGTAGGGGCATGGCATCTTCGCGCAGGAATCGGCACCAGGCGCAGTCTTCCTTGCCACAGCCGGTAAACTCATGGGCCATGATCTTGGCGTACACGTCCCGCACCATGGTGCGCACCTGCTCCACTTCATCGGGGCGGTAAGGCAGCGTTTTCTCCGGTAGTTCCCCGGCCGCGTCCATGGTGACGTAAGAAATGGTGCCGCGCATCGCCTGGTTGGTCTCGCCGGGGCGGCCTTCGTAGAGTAGCTTGTAGAAGATCAGTTGCCGCCAGTAGGCACCGCCTTCGGGATTACGGGCCGTAGCTTTTGACAAGCGGCTACTATTCAGCGTACCGGTTTTGTAATCCAGCAGGGCCACTTCGCCACTACCGAGTTGATCCACCCGGTCGATGTCGCCGGTGAGGGGCACGCCATCCATTTCGCTGTTGCGTATTCGTAATTCTACTGCAAATTGGCGGGGCCAAGTCTGGTGGTGCTGCCGGTAGTAAGCTGTTAGGTTGCGGCGGCCCAGGGCGAGGCGGTCATCAAATACCTTATCCGTAAAGTGACCCCGCAGCCGGTCCATTTCCCGCGCGAAGAAGCGCATCAGGTCTTCCAAACCCTCCACCTCATCCGTCCGGCGTTTCAGGAAATAATCCTGTAGGGCCCTGTGAATAGCGATGCCGTAAGTAGCCTCCTCGCTCTGCAGGTGCGGGATGCCAAGCAGCGATTCATAGAAAAAACCGGCGGGGCAATCCAGGTAACGGTAGAGGGAGGAAATACTGAGCCGGAAATCACGCACCAAGGCATCCAGCGAGGCGCGTTCGTAGGCGGGCGTGAGGGCGGGTACCTCGCTGAGGCGCAGCAGATCCCACTCTTCCAGATCGGCGGCCTCCGGGGAGACGGATGTAATCGGCAGACCGGCCGACATCAGCTCGTCCACGAACTGGGCCGGGCTAAGTTCCTTGCCATCCAGCCGGCTGCGCGACCAGGAAAGCACCAATTCCTTGCGGGCGCGGGTCATGGCCACGAAAAATAACCGCCGCCGCGCCTCCAGTGCGTCTTCCTCACCCGACCGGCTCAGGGTCTCGGGATAGGTAAACTGGTAGCGACCGGCCCGCTTACCGGGTTCCCAGGCCGTGGTGCAATCCAGTAGCAGGACCCGGTCGAACTCCAGCCCCTTGGCACTGTGAGCCGTGACCAGGGTAACGGCCGAATCCGCGTCGATCCCACTCTGGAGACGGAGCGACAGCCGGTTGCTATCCATCCGGTCCAGGGTACGGATAAACTCGGCCATCTGGAGGCGGGGGCGGCGGTCGGTTTCGGCCCGGACAAAATCCAGGAAGGTGCCGATTACCTGCAGGTTTTGCCGCCGATCCCGACCCCGGGCGAAATAATGCAGCAGGCCCGATCCGTTCAGCACCCGCTCTACCAGCCGGGCGGGGGGGAGGGTGCCGACCAAACCGATCGCATCCTCCAGCCAGGCCGCCGTGCGTTCGATGGCGGCGGCGTCGATTAAGTTATCCGGCCACTGGGCGGGGTCGGTGAGCAGCTCCCGCCAGGAAAAATCGTAGCGCCGGTGCATGGCCGCCCCGATCCGGCCCAGGTCGTGAGCGGAAATGCCGAAGCAGCGGAAGTGGAGGACACGGAACAGCAGGTACTCCCCGCCGCCGGGGCGTTTGCGTTCGGCCATCAGGTAGGTGAGCAGCTCGCGCAGTTGGCGTACCGGAACGCTGTCCAGCACATTGATCTGCCGTTTGGTACGGTAGGGTATTTCAGAGCGGTCTAGCAGGTCGATCAGCTCACGGGCCTGCTGGTGGCGGGCGTAGATGACGGCCATCTCGCCGTAAGGGGTCCCGGCCCGGTGCCACTTGCGCAGTTGTTCCAGCGCAGCCACGTTTTCCGCTCGCTGGTTGGGGTATTCCCGCAGGATCGGCGGTGGGGCGATATGCGGACCGGCAGCCGTAAGTTCCTTATCTAGTTTGAGTTCGCTCAACTCCCGCACTAACCGGAGTTTGTTGATCTCGATCAGTTGCCGCGCTCCATCCAGGATGGGTTGGCCGGAGCGGTAGTTCTCCGTCAGCGTGATGAGTTGGGTGTAGGGCGCGTGGCGCCGGTAGAAATCGACCATCGACTGCAGGCGCGCGCCCTGAAATTCGTAGATCGACTGGTCGTCATCGCCCACGATGAAGATGTTGGGCTTTTCCCAGTATTCGGCCAGCAGGCGGCTCAGTTCATCCTGGGCGCCGTTGGTGTCCTGGTACTCGTCAATGAGCAGGTAGAGGTAGCGTTCCTGGTAGATGCGGAGGAGGTCAGGCTGGAGACGGAACGCCCGCAGCACCCAACCAATCATGTCGTCGAAATCGTAGCGGCGACCTTCCTCCATTAATTTTTGATAGCGAGGAAAAACTTCCACGGCCGCACGCAGCCGCTCCATGCGCAGGCTTACCTCACGGACTTGTGCCCCCTTAGGTTCACCCTTTTTACCGTAGCGGCTATTGGTTTTATAAGTATAATCTTCGTGCGTGGGTAGGCTGTCAAGAAACTCGTCGATGGCATTCGTTACGTGCGCTACCGACCAGTTTTCGGACTTCATAAGTGCGAAGAGGTGCAGCAGGTGGGGTTCGTAATAGTAGCGTTCGGTCCGCCCCTGACGCAGGGGATTATCCACGGCCAGCTCGTCGATCAGCCGCCTTACGAATTCGATGCGTTCCAGTTCGCTGACGGGTTCCAGGTCGCGGCGTCCGAAGTACTCGGGGTGGTCCTGGATGACGGTATTGCAGAAGGAATGAAAGGTGTAGATGGATAGCCGGTGCGCCTCGGGGCCGATCAGATCCAGCAAACGGCGGCGCATGGCGCGTACCCCGGCGTCGGTAAAGGTGAGGCAGAGGATATTGCCCGCTGAAGCGTCGGTTTGCAAGAGGATATTACCGATCCGGGCGGCCAGCAGGTGGGTTTTACCCGTGCCGGGACCGGCCAGTACCAGTACGGGGCCTTCGATCTGGTCCACGGCGGCACGCTGGGCGGGGTTCAGTCCGGCCAGAACTTCCTGGAAAGCGGCTTCGTAATCGGTGCGGTGGGAGGCCAAGGCGGGCAAAGGGTTTGGTCAGACCGCTAAGGAACGGTTTTTCCGGCACACTATGCGTGAGGTGACCGGAGTGGCCGCCGGCCGAGGCGGAGTGCGCAGCACCGACCGGCAGGGAGCACGCAGGGGACCGACCCCGGCCGGCAGGCCGGGGGCACGCCCAAAGAAGAATAGGCTGGAAGACCGGCTATACTTTCATGTCTCCCAGGCGATATACGTCGGTGGGTGTTTCGCAGAGTACCGCACGGCTACCGCGCAAAGCGATGGGCGAACGGAAGAGTTCGGGATTTTTGGAGAGAACGTTGAGCCAGCAATCGTCGTCGAAGTCGCAGTCGCGGATATGCTCCTGATAATAGGGATGCGCCTTGTTCATCAAATCGCGTGGGTGCTTGCCGAGTGACATGATGATCTGCCGCCAGGAAGTGGTGGTGGAAGGCGCGTCTTTAAAGGCGTAAGCCGTCACGTGCGGTGTGTGGCTGCGGGCGTGCGTGACTGTCTGACGGTGGGTGGAGTTGGTGGGATCATAGTAGATCCTGATCTCTCTTTCGTGGGTCTTCATAGCTCTATATTTTGTCGTGTGCTAAGTGAAACGATAAATATAGGCATATTATGACAATAAGAGGAATATAAATCAGGCTTGCAGGTAAACGACTGACTTAGCGGCGAAAAAGTCCTCTTGAAAAATGTTCTTTAATGGATAGGTTTCCACCACGCTATCGCCTCCTACTTCGGCCATTTCCTCTTCCAGATCTACCCCCTTAAGTGCCAGGATACCATTGGGTATGGCGTGACGTTGATCACGGATTTTGACGAGGCGCAGGCTCCATGCGGCCAGTTTATCCATACGGGCGACAGCGCGGGTAACGACGAAATCGAAGCGGCGACCCTTTAATTCTTCGGCCCGCCGCTGTTCGGCCATTACGTTGGTGAGGCCCAGTGCATTGATGACTTCCTGGCAAACCCGGATCTTTTTACCCGTGCCGTCAATGAGGTGAAATTGTACGGTAGGGAACATGATGGCTAGCGGAATGCCGGGAAAACCGCCGCCGGTGCCCAGATCCAGAATATTGGCTCCCGACCGAAAACGCACCACCGTGGCGATTGCCAAGCTGTGGAGAATGTGCCGCTCGTAGAGGTTTTCGATGTCTTTTCGGCTGATAACATTAATGCGGTCGTTCCACTCCTTATATAGTGGACCGAGCGCGGCGAACTTTTCGCGCTGTTCGGGCGGGAGTTTGGGGAAATACTTGTCGAGGAGTTCGATACCGGCAGCCATGGGATAAATTTGCGCAAAGGTAGCCACCCGCCCGGACTTGCTTACCTTTGCGGCCGATCACCAACCCGTTATCCCGTATGGCCCGGAAATCCGCCGCCCCCCGCCTCCGTATTGAGTTTGTCATTACGGCCGTTGTCCTTCTCGTCTTTATGATCTGGGCCTCGCGTTCGTGCAACAGCACCCGCGCCGAGTACGCCATGGTGGCCGAGGAAGAAGCTCGCCGCGCCTACGAAGACAGTGTGCAAGTGGCCCAGGATGCCGCCCTGCAGGCCGCCGAATTGGAGACCGCCGCCCGCGCAGCGGCGGCGGCGCGCGTGGCTGCCGATGCCGCGCAGCAAACCGTGATCCAGCTGGGTGGCGATACCCTGGGCGGTGGCGGCCGCCAGATCATCCGCGAGAAAATAGTACCGCTCTATACGACCATCGACGGCCTGAACGTCCGCTCCGGACCCGGCATGAACTATAAATTGGTCGATCGCTTACCCCTTTTCGAGGAGGTCCATTACCTGGGCGAAGTCACCGATTCCACCTTCCAGATCAATCTGGGTAGTGTGACGCCCGACGAGCCGTGGGTGAAGATTCGCACGCCCAAGGGCAAGCCCGGCTGGGTGTACGGTGCGGGAGTGAGTTATTATAAAAAGAAGTTGGAAGGAGTGGAGAACTAGGGGCTTCGCCCGTATTTTAGTAGGACGCTTCGCGTCTTGGTATTTTAGTACTTTTGTATTCAGCCCATACGTACGCTTAGGCTGGATACAATATCACCAGCGGCAGCACCCCCTACCAAAGTACGCACGCAGCACTCTCCCATGAAATTACGCCACCCCATCCCCGTCCAAACCCTGGCTGCCCGCCTGGCTGCCCGCCTGATCGGCAGTGCCGAGCAATCCGCCACGGGCATTAACGAATTGCACTGGGCCGAGGCGGGCGATATTATTTTCGTCGACTACGAGAAATATTACCGCCCCGCACTGGATAGTCCGGCCACGATTATCCTGATCGACAAGGAAACCGATTGCCCGGCGGGAAAAACGCTCCTGGTGGTGGACGATCCGTTTACCGCCTACAACTCCATCGTACTGGCCGAGCGGCCGCTGAGATTAGCCGATGTGGCGGGCGTGCACCCCAGCGTGACTATCGGCGAGGGAAGCTACGTGGAGGCCGGGGCCCTGGTTGGAGCCGACGCTACTATCGGCCGCGATTGCCTGATTTGCGCCGGGGCCGTGATTCGCGAGGGTTGCCGGATCGGTAACGAAGTCATCATTCGCTCCGGAGCAGTGATCGGATCGGAAGCATTTTATTTTAAGAAGACGCCACAGGGCCGCGTAGCCTGGCGTAGCGGTGGTACGGTGGTGCTGGAAGATCGTGTGGAGATCGGACCAAACTGCACCATTGCGCGGGGAATCAGTTCCGAAACTCGGATCGGGGCGGGGACTAAACTGGACGCACTGGTGCAGATCGGCCACGACGTGAAGATCGGCCGCGATTGCCTGATCGTCTCCCAAGTGGGTATTGCGGGTAATACCGTTCTCGGGGACCGGGTCAGCGTGATGGGTCAGGCGGGGATTGCGCAAAACTTGCACATTGGCGACGATGCCACGATTCTAGCCAAGGCCGGACTGGGTAAGAACGTGCCCGCCGGGCAGTCCTTCTTCGGTATCCCGGCAGAGGAGGCGCGTAAGGCGATGCGAAATTTATTTTACCTTCGCCGCCTCAATCCGGACAATGAAAAGCCGGAATAAACCATTCCGCATATTATTTCGTTTGTACGGTTGAATTTTGCGCACATATTGTGCGAAGTAAGTGGTTGTACCGATTCCACGAAATAATCTACAAGTTTCGCTTATGCTTATTCAGCGTTTCAAATCGAAGATTCACCGCGTCCGGGTTACGGAAGCAAACCTAAATTATGTCGGTAGCATCACCATCGACGGTGAGCTGCTAGACGCCGCCGGAATGGTGGAAGGCGAACGAGTGCAGATCGTTAACAACAATAACGGTGAGCGCCTGGAAACCTACACCATCCGGGGCCCCGAAGGATCGGGGGTCATTTGTCTCAATGGTGCGGCCGCCCGTCGCGTGCAGGTGGGGGATATCGTGATCATCATCAGCTACGGCTACATGACTCCGGAGGAAGCCAGGGTATTCGAACCCAGTGTGGTCTTTCCGGATGAAGATAATCGCCTCCCCAAAAAAGGCTAACGGTGTACCGTTAAGAGCGTTTTATAACCGATTGCGGACAAAAATGGCCTTCCAACCGTAAATTACTGTTAAATATGCGATTTTGGGGACACCGACAGGCCACCTCTGCGGCCTAAAAAGCGTACTTTAGTATATGCGCTTACTACCCCTTATCTTACTACTCTTACTTACCGCACCTCTGGCTGCTCAAACGGTAGTAACCGGCCGTGTCCTTGATGCGGATACCGGCCAGGGAATCCCTTTTGCCAATATTTTCGTGCGGGGAACCACGATCGGGAATTCCTCCGACGTAGATGGTAATTATGAATTGGTCCTCAACCAGCCCACCGATAGCCTGTATGCTTCCGCGCTCGGCTACCTGGAGATTAGTCGAATCCTACCGACCGGCAGTGCGATCACCCTGGATTTCGAGCTATCCGAAGCGGGTCTGGAATTGAGTGAGGTGGTCGTCTATGCCGGAGAGAACCCCGCCAATGCCATCGTGCGCGGCATCATCGAAAACAAGGACAAGTTTCGCCCCGAGGCAAACGGTGCGCTCAGTTACGAGAGCTACAACAAAATGGAAGTCGATTACGCCGGCATCAACCCGAACGTAGCGAAGTCGAAATTTATGAAGCCGTTCTCGTTCGTTTTCGAGAACATCGACAGCGTATCGGAAGAAAAGCCCTTTCTGCCCTTTTTTATCAACGAGCGTATCGAAGACGTTTACTACGTTGCCGGTAAAAAAGACCCGAAAACCGACCTGCGTGCCCAGCGTGCCTCCGGTATTGATAACCCCACCATCCTCGACATGGTACAGCAGGTCTATCAGCCCTACAGCATCTATGATAACTGGCTCTACGTGCTGGAAAAACCGCTGGTCAGCCCCTTTGCTAATTCCGGTCTCGGCTATTACGAATATTACTTGCTAGACAGTACCGACATTGCCGGGCGCAAGAGTTACCAGCTCAAATTTAAAGGGAAACGCCGCATGGAACCCACCTTTTACGGGGAGTTCTGGGTAGATAGTACCAGCTATGCCGTGCAACGCATTAGTATGCGTCTTAACCCCGATGCCAACGTCAACCTCCTTTCCCGCGTCGTCCTATATGATGAATCCGCCTACCAGCAGGGTAGTTGGCTGCCCGTCAACCGACGGATGCTGGTGGATTTCAGCCTCAAGGAAAACCAGCCCGGTTTCATCGTCCGCCGCACGGAGAGCATGAAAGATTTCAGCGTCGGCAACTCGGATATCTACGTTGCCTACGACCGCAAACGGCCTTCCTACGCGCTGGACCGCATGGTCACCGCCGATAGTTTCTGGGTAGCCGCCCGCCACGATACGCTCACCGCACGCGAATCACGGGTCTACTGGATGGTAGACAGTATTCAGAAAGTACCGGCCTTCGAGCGCATATCGCAGTGGACGGAATTTCTCGCCACCGGCTACTGGGGCCTCGGCAAGGTCGAGGTCGGTGCCTGGGGCAACCTCTACAGCCGCAACCCCGTGGAGGGCAACCGTATCCGCCTGGGCATGCGCACCACTACCGACTGGAACGACCGCCTTCGCCTGGGCGGCCGGCTTGCTTACGGTTTCGGTGACAAACGGATCAAATACGGGGCCGATTTCAAGTGGGTCACCAAACGTCAGCCCCGCCGCGTTTTGGGCGGCGGCTATTCGCAGGACGTCAGCCTGACCAGCAGTAGCAGCGAGGAACCCGAAGAAGCCGATCTTTTTACGGGAATTTTCCGCCGCAACGTCCCCCAGAAACTCGTCTTCATGGACGAGGCCAAATTGTTCTATGATTATTACTGGGAGAACGGTTTTAGCAACCGTTTTACCGGCATGCACCGCCGCATCGACCCCTTCGGCGAAGGCGGTTTCAAATTCGCTTACCTGCCCGATCCGGAAAACCCGACCCGCGTGGACAGCATCGTCAACACCACCGAGTTCAGCGTTAAAACCCGGTTTGCGTTCGAGGAACACCACATCGACGGCCCCTTCAGCCGCGCCACCATCGTGGGCGATAAACCCATCACTGAACTCACTTACACCCTCGGCGTGCAGGGCCTGCTGGGCGGCAACTATAGCTACCATCGCATCCATCTTTCCTACCGCCACTTCCTCAAACTCAATCCCCTCGGCTGGTTCAGCTACCGCGTGGAGGCCGGCAAACAGTGGGGCGAGGTGCCGTTTTTGCTCACCAATATTTTCGCGGGCAACGAGAGCTACGCCATGAGCCGCTCCGTGTTCAACACCATGAACCGCTACGAATTTGCCGCCGACACCTATATACAGGGTATGGTCGAACACCACTTCGAGGGCTTCTTCCTCAACAAAATCCCCCTCCTCCGCCGCCTGGAATGGCGCGAGGTCCTCACCGCCAAAGCCGCCTGGGGCAAGCTCAGTTCCGCCTCCCTGGCCACCAACGCCCCCAACCTCTTCGACCCCAATCGTCCCGACGGCGAATACATCGGCGTACGCGCCCCCGACGGCGTCCCCTACATCGAACTGGGCGTGGGTATCGAAAACATCTTCAAATTCTTCCGCGTAGATGTCCTCTTCCGCCCCACCTACCTCGACAACCCGCGCGCCAGCCGGGTAAATGTAGTGGGTGGTATCTACTTTAATTTATAGGTCATTTGGGGCCATCCCCCGCCGCTTCAGGCGGCGGGGGTCGCGCCGTACGTGGCTCCGCTCCGCTTCGGCCGCTAACGCGGCTCCTCCCCTTAGGGTCGGTCCACTTCCACCGCTTGTCCAGGATTAATTCCCACCCCCCAGAATCAGTGGTAGACCATCGCTACCACTGCCGATCACCACTACCTTACTGTTGGGCGATGCGGCGAGTTCTGAGGTAGCTTCGATTCCCTTGTCGCGTAGTATTTTATCGGTCAGGCTGGCATTCAGTATCTCATTAGCTTGTGCCTTTGCCTGGGCTTCGATGATACGGCGCTCTGCCTCCTTGCGCTCCTGGTCTAGAATATATTCGTACTTAAGAGCCAACTGTTCGGCCTGAAGTTTTTCTTCGATGGCGGTTTTCACTTTGTCGGGCAACTCAATATCGCGGATAAGAACGGCTTTTAGTACCACGTAATTAGCACTTAATTTGGCGGTCATATCATCCTCGATCAGTGTCTGCACCTCGTTACGCTTCGAAGAGTAAAGTTCCTCTGGCGTAAACTGGCCGATCACCTCCCGCACGCTCGAACGTACCTCGGGGCGAACCAATCCTTCCACATAATCGCGGCCGAATTGCTCATGAATTTGCCCGATTTTACCGAAATCCGGGCGGAAGCGGACCGTTACGTCCACGCTAATATTGAGGCCGTTACTGGAAAGTACTTCTAGTTGTTCCTCTACCTTAAGTTCGCGTACATCGTACACATACATCTGGTTCCAGGGGGCCACTACGTGAAAACCGGGTTGATAAATATTTTCCTTGTCCAGACCACCGCCGAAGCGCTGGAAAAGTACGCCGCGCTCGTTGGCTTCGATGGTAATAAAGGTAGCATTGGAAAACAGGATTAACACAAGTAATAGCACGGCACCGATTATACCGTAAGTAAGCATTTTGCTTTGCATGAATGAGATGAATTGTGATTCAGTGAAAGAAACCACCGGTTTTGTAAAAACGGCGGACCGGAAAATAGCAATAAAAATCGCGGGTCTCCCGAAAAAGTAGTCGGGTAGCTAACAAGCCACGGCCCAAATCGTTATTATCTTTGGAATTAGCCGACCGGAGATGACAATGGTTCGACGGATGGAGCTAATTTGCGGCTTCGTTTATCGGCCCGGACGCTATAATACTATCCTAGCCACGCGAGTTCAGCTGAATGAATAATCAGGGGAGGTAAGCCAATGAAGTGGCGAGTGCCGCCGCTACCGCCAGCCTACCCGAAAAACACACCCGTATGAAAAAGTATGCCTTCTTCCTCCTCCTGGCCGGACTCATCTACGCCTGCGGCGCGGAGGGTGGTGACGGTGGATCGACCGACAATAGCACCATTGCCGCCGCCGATGCCCCCGACGGTAAAAAAATCTGGAAGCAGTACTGCGTCACCTGCCACGGCCTCTACGGAGATATGGGAACCAATGGTGCCTATAACCTGCAGACCAGCGAACTGGCCCTGGCCGAGCGCAAGCAGGTGATCGTAAAAGGCCGCGGTGCCATGACTCCATTCGGGGAAATCCTCGACGAGGCGGAAATTGCGGCGGTAGCCAAGTTCACCCAAACGCTGAAAAAATAGTGCCGCTTATCAACGGTGAGATGCGCGTGATCGGCCTCATGTCGGGCAGCTCGCTCGACGGAATCGACGTAGCGCAGTGCTACTTCGATTTCGGCCCCGACCCGAATAATGACCGGCCACTGAGCTGGTCGATCGAACGGGCGGAACTCTATCCCTATTCTCCGGAATGGGTGGAACGGTTGCGGGCGGCACCGACCATGAGCGGCCGCGACCTTTGGCAATTACACGCCGACCTGGGGCGATCCTACGGGGCGGTTTGCCGTCACTTCCTTGAATCCGGTAGTGGCGTGGTTCCCAGCCTGATCGCCTCGCACGGCCACACCGTCTACCATGACCCGGAGGCGGGTTTTACGATCCAGATCGGGGATGGAGTGATGATCGCCGCCGCCGCCGGACTGCCGGTAGTGGACCAACTTCGCTCCGCCGATATGGCGGCCGGCGGACAGGGTGCCCCCCTCGCTCCCCTGGCCGACGAACTGCTGTTCGGACAGTACGACGCCTGCCTCAACCTGGGTGGCATCGCCAACCTGAGCCTGCGCACCCCGCGCGGCTACGTGGCCTGTGACATCGGTGCCGCCGGTCAACTATTGGATCACCTTGCCCAGCAGGCCGGAATGGCTTACGACGATGGCGGTCGCCTGGCCGCTACCGGCCGCTTCCGCGCCGACCTGTCCAAGCAAGTCGATGCCCTCCCGTTTTTTCGTCTCGATTATCCGAAATCACTGGATAACGGTTGGGTCCGCGACCGGGTGATTCCCCTCTACGATGCCGTGGATGCGCCACCGGCCGACAAACTCCGCACCGCATGCGTGCAACTGGCCAATCAACTAAATGCGCACTTGCGTCGGATGCAGGTACGCGAACGGATGATTCCTGAACGTACAACCCAACTGATGGTGGCCGGCGGCGGAGCCCTCAACGACTTCCTTCTCACCTGCATCCGCGAATCCAGTGGCGGCGGCGTGGAGCCGCTGGTAATCGACCGCAAAACGGCCCTTTTCAAGGAAGCCGCCCTGATTGCACTGGCCGGTGCCCTGCGCTTGCGGGGTCTGCCCAATGCCCGCGCATCGGCTACGGGTGCGGAGCGGGATACAGTAAATGGAGCGGTCTATTGGGGTTAGGAAAAATGGGGGACATCGATAACCACAGCGGGCAATACGTAGATGGCCCATCCCCATTTCTCCCAATATGCCCTACCCGATAAACCCGCTAATCTCCGGCCAGAATACCTTGATGATAGCACTGATGACAACGACGACGAGCAGGCGGTAGGCCCAGAGAGCGGCTTGCTCGTTCTGGGTGGCGAAGCGGGAGGCAAAGTAGGCACCCCCCATCTGACCGATTGCCAAAAGGAGGCCGAGGGGCCAGTGAATGAGGCCGAGAACAGCATAATAAACAACGGCGATAAGGGTATACATGCCGACTACGGCCGATTTGAGTGCGTTGGCCCGAATGATGTCGTATTTGGCCAGCAAAACGGTGGTGGCAAGGAAGAAAACGCCCATACCCATCTGGATGAAACCGCCATAAAAGCCGAGGGCGAGAAAAAGGGGAGTAGACAGCCAGGGCGATAAGCGGGGCACTCGTTCACCGGCTGCGCTACGGCGCAGCCAGCGGCTGGGACGCACGAGTATGACCACTAACATGGCCAACAACAAGTAGCGAAAGATGGCCCGGAAGGAGGCGTTGTCGATAATACCCGCTACGTAAATGCCCGCCAGCGCACCGATGACGGTAAAGATAACGACGCTCCGCGAGCCGGCCAGATCAAGTAGGCCGTTGCGGTAAAATTGACGCGTACTAACGCCGCACTGCGCAACCACTCCCACCCGGTTGGTCGCATTAGCAACCACGGGCGGCAGCCCGAGCACGTCCGTAAGGAGCGTAAGAGTAATGGCAGAGCCATTGCCGGCTAGGGTATTTATACCGCCGGCGAAGAATGCACCGATAAGGGCGATAAGGTAGATCATGGAATCAAAGGTAGTTGGGTAGTAGATAGCACCCGTTATTTTCGTGTGCTACTACGGACTAACCCATCACCCAACACTCAGCGCGTCAGTACGATATAATCCTGTAAAAGCGTGCGAAGAAAATCACGGATGGATTGATCGGCCGGGCGTTCGATACCGAGGCGTTCGCAGACCGTGGCACTGAGCTGGATCAGCGCGGCCACATGGGCATCATTGGGGTAACGCCCGTAGCGATTGATGGACCGCTTGATCAACAGCATATCTTCTTCGCTGAAATGGCGTATTTCCGGGTAATTGGGGACATACTTATCGAGGGTTTGGATGCTGCGAATCTCTTCGAGCGAAAAAGGCGAGCCGGGGCGGGCGCGGATTACGGCCGTATTTGCTACAATATCGCCGAGACGTTGGGCACGAGCCGAACCATTGATGAGTAGAATGGCCGGGATGCCGAGACTGAGGATAGCATCGGGCAGAAGCAAGAGCGTACGGAGAAGGTAATCGGCGGGGGTAGGGTCCTCACCGTCAATACGGACCACCTTATTATGTTGCGCCTTCATACCCAGCGTCTGACCCGCCATGAGGAGTTGACAGAGGTAATAGTAGCTGAAGAACGTGAGGAGGGGGAGAAAAAACAAGAGTACCTTCTCATCGGGGAAAAACCGGTAAAATCCGATCAACATAAGAATGAGATAGCCCCCGGTCACAATGAGCATATCCAGAATAAAACTGAAAATCCGCTGGCCGCTGTTGGCCAATTCGTACTCGATCAACACATTTTGGGTAGTCCGGATATCTATTGTTTTCATCGGTGGCAAGGTACGCAATCTCACCCGGCAGCGGGGTGGCGAGAACCTAAAAAGTAGTACCTTGGCGGACCTATTTATTTCCGCTTAAAGCCGCCGAAATTGCGCGAGACCCAATTTATCGAGAAGAACGAGCAGAAGTGGCGCGAATACGAGCGTGCCCTCGAATCTGGTAGCCAGGATACCGCCACGCTACGCGAGCTGTACGTACACATCACCGACGACCTATCCTACGCCCGCACGTTCTACCCCAACCGGTCGGTGCGGGTTTATTTGAACAGCCTGGCACAGCGGACCTTTTTGCAGATCTACCGCGGGCGGCGGGGCCAGGCATCGCGTTTCATCACTTTTTGGACAGATGAACTGCCGCGCCTGGTATACGCTAACCGGCGGGCATTCTACCTGGCCCTTACCGTGTTTTTACTGGCCGGTGCAATTGGGATCGTGTCGTACCTGATCGACCCTGAATTTGCCAACCAATACCTCGGCGACGGCTATATGCGAATGACGCGGGCCAACATCAGTTCCGGTGATCCCATGGCGGTGTACAAGCAGCGTGGGGAATACGGTATGTTCCTGGGCATCACCTTCAACAATATTTACGTCGCATTCATGACCTTCGCGCTGGGTGCCTTCTTCGGCATCGGCACCATCGTCATGCTGATCAATAACGGCGTAATGCTGGGCGTGTTCCAGTATTTTTTCGTGGATCAGGGCCTGTTCCGGGAAAGCTTCCTGACGATTTGGATCCACGGAGCACTGGAGATATCGTCCATCGTAATCGCCGGCGCGGCGGGGCTGACCATGGGGCGGGGGCTGCTCTTTCCCGATACGCAAACACGCCTGCGCTCGTTTCAGCAATCGGCCCGCGATGGACTGAAGATCATGCTGGGTACGGTGCCGCTATTCATCATTGCCGGTTTCCTGGAGGGGTACCTCACGCGCCACACCGGTATCGGGGATACCATCCGGCTACTGTTCATCCTGAGTAATTTCGCTTTCGTGTTTTTCTACTTCGGCTACTATCCCTACTTAGTGGTGCACCGCACGGATCGCCCCGAGTTTCTAGACGAAGAGCGAATCATCCCCTCTGCCGCCGCTGAAGGTTCCCCCGACCGGGGCAGTATCCTGGGTGTAGGGGAGACCGTAAGCTGGGCCTTCACCGTTTTCCGGCGGCGGGTGGGTCCCCTTCTCGGTTACACCACCCTGATCATCGGCGGATTTTGCCTACTGACCTTCGGGCTGGGTAATCGCCCGTCGGAGATGTTCGGCTACCACCGGCAGATCGTAGGCGAGAGTTTTCTCAATGCTTCGGAAATCACGCACTACGCTTTTAATCGTGGCGTAGGCCATGTCGTGGCGGTGGCCCTGGCGGTCTATGCTCTCCTGTTACTGGGGAGCACAATGGCCCGCAACGAGCTGGACGGCCCCCGCACTACCACCCTGCAGGAGTACCTGAGGCTGGCCGCGCCCGCCGGCCTGCTCACCGTTTGTGTACTCGTGCCATCGGGTTGGACGGCTCTGCTGTTCTTTCTCACCTTACCCTTTCTGCTTACCTGGAGCTACCGCAGTATAACCGATGCCGACGAGGGGCCGCGCGACTCGTTCCGCCTGGTCTATACCCGAATGGGACAAACGCTGGGAATATTTTTGATCATCATGCTGTTAGGCTTCATCTGTTTCAGCCTGCTGAATAGCACGGTTACCACCATTATATTTAGTTTCCTCAATTGGGTGATCTCGGCCGATGCCATTACACTTAATGAATACAATGTGGTGATTCAGACGTTTGTCTACTTCTTCTATTTTGCCATGATCCTACTTTTATTCCAGATCACGCTGGCCGTTAATTTCTATAGTGTACGTGAGATGGAACAGGCCACCGTGCTGCGGGAAAACATCAGTGCCATCGGCAGTGCGCGGACCCTGCGAGGGCTGGCAATGGAGGAGTAGCGAAATATATATATCAGTTATTTAGACTGAGATGCTAACCTGACTAATCGGCATTTTTAGTAGGGCGTGTCCGCAGCCCCAAGGGCTGCGGTCGGTACCTTCCGGGCTTCGCTGCCGCTCGGTGCTGCGCACTTGTCGCTAACGCGCCACCCCTTCCAGGCACCTCACGCGGTGTTTTGCGGAAGAATGGAGCGGGCGGGCGACAATTCAGCGACCGTCATTTTCGCAGGGCTTCGGCCAGTACCCGCATATCGAAACGGCCGGGTAGAATGGTCCATTGCCGGGTATCGGTCGGTGGGAGGTCCGTGAGTAAATAGGCACCGTGGGAAAACTTGAGCGGATTCAAAACTGATTTGGGGGGAGGCGCGCCCCGGCTACCATCCACGATTATGGCGGCGGGCAGATGGTCCGGTTCGATACTCGCAAGGTCGGGTTCGGAAATGATCTGAACGGAAAATTCTTCGGGCAACTCCGCTTCCAGTTGGCGGCACCGCTCACGGGCCAGAGCGGGGTGGAAATTGAGCAGGTAGATACTGGTAGCGGAGGGTTGACCATCGGTTGCTTCCGACGCTACCTCCTGATCGGCCAGGGCGGCTATTTCTTGAAGCAATTGCGAGCGATCCAGCCGTGTGGACTGAGTCACCAGGTTCTTTAGACTAAGCTTGAGCTTGGCTTCCTTTTTCCCCCTGATCGGAGCGGCCGCTGCCGAGGTAACTTGCTGAACGCTGCCGATAAGCACAATCTGGTTAGCACCGGGGTCGAATTGTGCACCCGCCCGAACTCGTATCCGAATCCGCTGGTGATTTTTAACTAAAAGGGTGTGCCTCAACTCTATCGGAGCGATGCTTTCAAGGGCGTCGGTAAAAAAAACCTCTACCTCGCCCCGCTCATCCGTGGGAACATAACTAAGGTAATCGCGCCGGCTGGGGGAGAAAGCATAGGGTTTCTCGCCGATGAGGGTGAAGAGTTCTTCGCTCCATTTCATATCGTACGAGAGGGGATTCATGGACCAGGAGGCCAGTTCGGCTACTCGCTGAACTTCGCGCAGTCGTTCCGTTAACTGCTTACTCTCGCCCACCATTCCTTGCAGGGTGCGGTAATGGTCAAAGCGCAACACGGCAAAACGAATGCTCTGGACCAGTGTGGCGGGATTAATTTTATCCTTTATCAAAACATCCTGCGCTCCGAGGGTAACGGCCTGCACCCCAATGACGTGGTTACCATTATTAGTAAGGATAATGGTAGGGTAATGGGTAAATACATCCTTAAACGCATTAATGGTCTGAAAACCGGAGGTTTCGGCCAGACCCAGGTCTAGTAAGATCGCGGTTACCTCCCGGTCTTCCAGTATATCTCGACCTGATTTGATGTTTTCAACTGCCGTAAGGGTAAATGTGGTGGCACTTTGCTGTAAGTAAAGGCTGACACTCTCGCGGTCGGCTTCATTGTCGTCAATTAGTAAGATTTCCATGTGTGATAATTCTAGGTCGGTGGAGGGGAAGGCCCTGCTGTATCTGTATTGAGAGAATACCGATCGCCGGCTCAAATAACTCGATTAGTCACGATAAAATACCAGCCCGTAAGTTGGACCGCAAAATATAGTAAATAAATTTAATACGTAAATTTAGTTGCTTACCGCTAAAATAGGGAAATTAGCCCAACACGGAATTACTCCGACGGATGAAGCAACTTCGCTCGGCTTGTCTTCCCCCCAAAAAAGGTATTTTTGCGGCCAAATCAGCCTTGCCCATGCGCCGGATCGACCGATTGAGAACAAAATTTCTAGCCTACGCTGAACCGCGCCTGCCGCAGGGAGAACCGGCCGGCCTCTACGAACCGGCAGCCTACCTACTGCAACAAACCGGTAAGCGGGTGCGGCCGTTACTGGCATTACTGGGTGCATCGTTATTCGAGGCAGGGGTCGAGAAAGCCCTGCCGGTGGCCCTTGCCGTAGAGGTTTTCCATAATTTTACGTTAGTGCACGACGACATCATGGATGCCTCTCCCTTGCGCCGGGGCAAGCCGACGGTACACGCCACCTACGGAGAGAACACTGCCATACTTGCGGGTGACTTACTACTAATCAAGGCATATGAGGCACTAGCTGAATTGAAGGACCCGGCCGCACTACGACCCATCATTGAAGTATTTAACCGAGTAGCCGTCGGCGTATGCGAGGGGCAGCAATTGGACGTGGACTTCGAGACGCGGGAAGACGTTACAATTGCCGACTACCTGCGGATGATCGAATTAAAAACAGCGGTGTTGCTGGGAGGGGCATTACAGATGGGTGCTTTGGCAGCCGGGGCGAGCGAAACGGCCGCCGCGCACCTCTACGAATTCGGTCGCTTGACGGGGATCGCCTTTCAACTACAGGACGATTACCTGGACACCTTTGGCGAAGAAGCGGCCGTAGGTAAGCAGATCGGCAACGACATTACGACCAATAAAAAAACCTTCCTCTACCTGCGTAGCAGGGAACTGGCCGCGCCCGAACTACGGACCGAACTAGAGGGTTATTACGCACGGACGGGCGAGAACGCGGAGAAAGTAATACGTGTCACTCAATTGATGCACGAACTGGAAATTCCCCGCTTAGCGGCGAAATTAAGGGATGATTACCAGGCCCGCGCCTATGAGGCCCTGGACCGGGTAACCGCTACCCAGCCCGAACGCAAGCAAGATCTGGTCGATCTGGCCGAAGCACTGTTGCAACGGGAATCGTAATCTCGTATGGATCTTATAAGATGGGCCATTGGGATCTTGAAGCGGAAGAATTTTGAGGCCTAATCACTATTGAAAGGATAACCTTCGACCAGAGGTCGGCAGCCGTTTCTTTCGCGAGACCGAAGGTCTCTCACCGGCCGTACGGGCCGCGTGAGGTGCCTGGACGGTGTCCGCGAAGCGGCAGCCCGCAGGGCCAAGCCGTCAGGCGCGCCGGAAAGGGACCGGCCCCGTCCCGCAGTACTGCGGGACGGGGACACGCCCAACTCAATCCTAATCTTAGAGCGTGTCTAAAATTTTTAAGAACTGAGGATCAATGATTCGCTTCGCGGCTACTCGTGGTTAAGGTTAAGGCTAGATAAAAAATTCGCTTCGCGGCTACTTCGTGGTGCGCGCATAGCGGGTTACGTAAGTCAGTTTTTACGACGCCAGGTTCTTAAATGCTTGGTTCTCAGGAGGTAAGAATTTAGACACGCTCTTAACCCACCCTATTTGATGCGATCCAGGGCCTGCTTGAGGTCTTCAATGAGGTCCTTTTCGTCCTCCACGCCTACGCTGAGGCGGATCAGGCTGTCGGTGAGGCCCACGCTGAGACGCTGTTCGCGGGGGATGCTGGCGTGGGTCATGCTGGCGGGGTGGCCGATGAGGCTTTCGACACCGCCGAGGCTTTCGGCGAGGGTGAAAAAGCGGGTGTTGCTGAGCACGACCTCGGCCGCCTCGTAGCTGTCTTTGGTGAGATCGAAACTGACCATGCCGCCGAAATCACGCATTTGGGCGCGGGCGATATCGTGGCCGGGATGCTCCTTGAGACCGGGGTAGTAGACTTTGCTGACGGCGGGGTGGCCGTAGAGGAAGGCGGCGATGGCGGCGGCGTTCTTGCAGGCCCGATCGACGCGTAGGTGCAGGGTTTTGATGCCGCGCAGGACGAGAAAACAGTCTTGCGGGCCGGGGCAGGCACCGACGGCGTTTTGGGTATAGTAAAGCTTATCGGCAATCTCCTTACTGCGGGTAATGACGGCACCCATGACCACGTCGCTGTGGCCGCCGAGGTATTTGGTGGCGGAGTGGAGGACCAGATCGGCCCCCATGTCGAGCGGCTGCTGGAGGTAGGGGCTGGCGAAGGTATTATCGACGCAACTCATCAGGCCCTGCTGCGTGGCGAGGGTGGTGAGTGCCTTGATGTCCACGATGTTGAGCATGGGGTTGGTGGGCGTCTCGATCCAGAGGAGTTTGGTGTTGTCGTTGATGACGCGGGCCACCTTTTTAGGGTCGCCCATGTCCACGAAGTGGCTTTTGATGCCGACGGGGCCGAACACACTGGTCAGCAAACGATAAGAACCGCCATAGAGATCGTCGCTGGCGATGACCTCGTCGCCGGGCTTGAGCATCCGCAGGATGGCGTCCATGGCGGCCAGGCCGCTGCTGAAGCAGACGCCGTGCTTGCCGTTCTCGATTTTGGCCAGGTTGCGTTGCAGGGCGCTGCGGGTGGGGTTATCGCCGCGGGCGTACTCGAAGCCCTTGTGCTCGCCGGGGGAGGTCTGGGCGTAGGTGGAGGTCTGGTAGATGGGGGTCATGACCGCGCCGGTCTGAGGGTCGGGGGAGAGGCCGCCGTGGATGCACTTGGTAGCGAATTTCATAGGTCTGGTATTGGTCGGGAAAGGGATAAAATCAGGGGAACGCGCCGGGGTGGGGGAAAGATTAGCCCCCGACCGGCGGTGGGTTGATCGCCTAAACGGCCGTGCCGTCGGCCTCGACCACTTCGTCTTCGGTGAGCAGGGCTTCCCAGTCGGGCGTGGGAGTCGTCAGGCGGTCGAAGAGGTACCAACAGCCCACCGCTACCAGCCCTAGCACCAGGCTGATACCCAATGCCCCGGCGATGCCGTAAACTTCGGGCGTGGACTGGCCGGCAAAATCGGGAGCCACCAGGCCGGCGGCCCAACTGAAGCCATTGTTGATGAAGTGCATGAAGATGACCAGCCACAGCGAATTGGTACGGTAATAAACGTAGCCCAGGACCACACCCATGGCCCCGGCATATATTATATGGTGGGGGTAGAGGTGAAACAGGCCGAAAACAAAGGCCGAAATACCGATGGCGTAACCGGGTGAATACTGCCGCAACAAGCCCCGCATGATCATGCCCCGGAAGAGCAGTTCTTCGAGCAGCGGCGCGGTGATGACCACCGCCAGGCCGATCCAGGGCGTGAGGCCCAGGGTTTGTTCCATCATTTCGGCAAAGGCTTCCGCACCGGGAAGCAGCTCTACCAGCACGGCAAAACAGAAGGAGGAAGCGAGGATAAGTGGGATGGCCAGCAGCCAGGTAGCGACGGGTAGCTGGGTGGTGCCCCAGGGGATGCCCTGGAAGCGACCAAGCTTATAAGCCGCGAATGCCGTAGCCGCCATACCGAGGACGGTGGTGCCGACGATGACAAATGGGTCGGAAGCCAGGGCCTCTTGATTAATGGTACTTAAATCGTTGGGGTCGAAACCGGGCATCGAAAAGAGCCGGACGGCACCAATTGCAACGAAAGCCACCAGGGTGGCGGCGATGTAAATGGCCAGTAAGCCGATTACCTGGAGAATGGACGGGAAATTAGGCTTCATCGAAAGTGTTTATAGCGTGATTGTGGCGGGCCAAGATAGCTAATGCGGGATGAACCCCCGCACAGCGTAGCTTAACGGGTAGGGCCGGTAGACGAATGTAACGGGTGGCTCATTTATCGTTCGTCCACCGCTATGGTCGTTGGTCGATTATAGTTGCCGGAGCATAGGCCGGCCCCCTACTTTTGCTGCCATGAAACCGGCCGGACGGCCGTGCAACTTCTGCCCGTCGTCCGTCGTCCATTAGCCAACCCACCCACGATCACCGCATTTTCCACGCGGCGAAAAACCAATTGAAATGAGAACGTTTTTACTCCCCCTTCTCTGCCTTTCCTTTGCCGAGTCTTTCCGCCCAGCGGGCGGCCTCCATCGCCGGACGGCTCATTGACGACACCGGCACCGGCGTAATCTACGCCAACGTAGCCCTGCACCGCGCCGCCGATAGCAGTCTGGTAAAGGTGGAAGTGACCGACGACGTGGGCACCTTTAAATTAAGGAACTGCCAGCCCGACGAATACTTCCTGCGTGCCACCTACGTCGGGTTTGCCGAACTGGTGGTGCCGAGCCTTGACCCTGGCCGGCGGCCGACAGTTGGAACTCGGCCAACTCACCCTACTGCCTGGCGGCGTGGAGCTGTCGAGGCCACCGTGACCGCCCGCCGCGCGCTGGTGGAGATCAAACCCGACCGCACGGTCTTCAACGTGGAGGGCACCATTAACAGTGCCGGTTCGGACGGCCTGGCCCTGCTTGCGCCAGGCCCCCGGCGTGATCGTGGACAACAACGACAACCTGACCGTGCTGGGCCGCAGCGGCGTACTCGATCTACGTAGATGGCAAGCGGTTGCCGCTGGGCGGTGCCGACCTGGCCAACTACCTCAAAAGCCTGCCCGCCGAGCAGATCGACCGCATCGACATCATCACCAACCCCGGTGCCAAGTACGAAGCCCAGGGCAATGCCGGCATCATCGACATCCGCCTGAAGCGCAACGAGAACGAGGGAGCCAACGCTACCCTGTCGGCCACCGCCAGCCAGGGCCGGTACGCGCAGGCCAACACCAGCCTGCTGGCCAACTACCGCAATAAAAATATGAACGTGTTCGGCAGCCTGGGCTATAACTACGGTAACTTTTATAACTTCATGGATTTTCAAAATTTCCAGAACGGCCTGCTGCTGGACGAGTCTAATCGTTTTCGGAACAGCAATCAGACGCCCTCCTTTCGGCTGGGTACCGACTTTTTTCTCGGCAAGGACCAGACCATCGGTTTCCTGGTCGACGGCCGCTTTACCGACGGCATAACGAACAGCCGTAATACCACCGAAATTTTCGGCAACCCCGAGGTCGCTACCGCGCCCGACAGCCTGCTGCGCGCCGCCAACATCGGCACCAACGACCGTAATCAGCAAACCTATAATCTCAACTACCGCTTCGACCCCGGCAAGGGCCGCAGCCTCAACGTGGACCTGGACTACGGCCGCTACCGCAACGACGAACTGCGCGACCAGCCCAACCGCTACTTCGCCGCCGACGGCGTCACCCAAGTCAGCGCGGCCGACAACTTTTTCGATACACCGGTGGACATTGACATCTACACTGCCAAGACCGATTACGAGCAGCCCATCGGCAAGGGCCAATTCGGGGCCGGTCTCAAGTACAGCCGCGTGGAAACGGGCAATACCTTTCTCTTCTACGATGTAACCAACGAAGTGAGGACCCTGAGCGACACCCGCTCCAACCAGTTCGACTACCAGGAGAACGTCTACGCCGCCTACCTCAATTACGCCGGCAAACTCACGGAAAAGATCAGCTACTCCGCCGGTCTGCGCACCGAACTCACCGACGCCGTGGGCCAGCTCACTCCCTTCCGCGACGACCTGAGCGAGGATCCCGTCAACCTCGATTACCTCAGCTTTTTCCCCAGCGCGGGCGTCACCTACGCCGTCAAGCAGGGCAACACCGTCGCGCTCAACTACGGCCGCCGCATCAACCGGCCCGACTACAACGTGCTCAACCCCTTCCGCAACCAGCTCAGCCAGCTCAGCTACGAGCGGGGCAACCCCTTCCTCAATCCCGAGATCGTGGACAACGTGGAGCTGGGCTACACCCTCAAGTACCGCTACAACTTCAAGCTGGCCTATAGCCGCACCAGCAACCAGATCACCCGTCTAATCGGCCCCGACGACGTAGACCCCCGCGCCGGTTTCATCAGCTGGGACAACCTGGCCACGCAAACCGTCTACAACTTCAATGCCGCACTACCCTTCCAGGTCACCAAGGGCTGGAACGCCTTTTTCAACGTCAACGCCGGCTACACCGACAACCAGGCCGACTACGGCGACGGGGCCACCATCGACGTGCAGGTATTCAGCTACTCCTTCTATAGCCAGCAAACTTTCCCGCTGCCCCTCTTCGGCCTCACCGGCGAAATTTCGGGCTACTACAGCGGCCCCGGCGTCTGGGGCGGCGTGTTCGAGTACGAAGACCAGGGGGCGCTCAACCTCGGCCTCCAGCGCAAGTTTCTGGGCGACCGCATGAACGTAAAACTCAGTGCCAACGACATCTTTTTCACCTCCGGCTGGCGCGGCGTTTCCAATTTCAACGGCCTGCGGGGCGTCGGTCGCGGCAACTGGGACAGCCGCCGCGTGGCCCTCAGCATCAGCTACGGGTTCGGTAATGCCAAGGTCAAGTCGCGCAACCGCAAGACCGGCTTGGAAGAAGAAGGCAAGCGTGTGGGCGGTTGATCGATTAGCCGTTTACCAGTCTCCCATCCGCACCCGGCCTACTCAGGACCAATAATCCTGATCCATCATATTCTCCGAATAAGGATAGCGGTGCACCGCCTCCCGTGGCCAGTAGTGCCCAACCCGTCTCCTCCGATCCGGTAAGGGGCATACATCGGTCGGCGGCGTCGTAAAGGACGAACCCGGCTGGGCTGCGCAGCACCCGCATACCGGTCAGATATACGGGCAACCGCCGCGTCCACGGATCCTGGGCGCGGGCGGTTTGCCAGGTGGCGGCCACTTCCGTAAGATCGGTAGTAGCACGTAATCCCTCGTATACACGACCGCTGGGTCGGGCATCCACCAGTATTCCCCGCTGAGGGCGGCTACCGGGATAGTAGTGTAGCCGCCCCAGCCAAGCCGACCCCAACGGAAAATTATCCGGATAAGCCGCCCCGCCGAACGAGTAGTCGAGCAACAGCGCGTATTTACCCGTGCGCTCTCCCCGCACCCAGGCGCGGCGAAAACTGAGTTGTTCCTCGCGCCCTTCCGTTACGCCCAGTACCAGCCAGTGGTCTTCCAGCGCGGGGCCGGCCAGCACCTCGGCGCGTTTAGGCGAGTGGCCGGCGGCGCGGAGCCAGGTTTGCCGCTGGGCGGGCGGCAGACGATCGAATTGCTGCCAAGTACGGCAGAACAGTTCCAGACGGCCCAACTCGTCGAGCAAGTAAGCGGCGGGGTCGGCGGGCGGGCTGTCTAAGTCGGCCAGGTTCATCGCCATTCTGCGCAGGGCGCGGGCGGGGCCGGGCAGCTTATTATCCACCAGGCGGGCGGCGGTATCTTCCCAAAAATCGGTGCCGGCGGCCATCGTTTCGGCCAAGCCGCGGCGCAGGGTATCGCGCAGTCGGGCGGCCAGTTCCTCCACCCCGGCCGAGATCGCGGCGCGGCGGGTTGGGGCCAGCTCCATCGCTGCGGACGGGGGGTTATTTGGGGCGGCGGTTTCCCTTTTCCTCGAACGTTCGGCGGTCTCGCGTACCCAATCGGGCGGCTCGCTTACGCGCAGGCGATCGGGGCGGTTTTTAAACAGTAGTACCAACGAGGTAGCGTGTACACAGGGGCGGGTGGGGGCGCGGCAGGTGCAGAAAAACCCCGGCGGGTCTAGTCGTACGGCGGCCCGTAGCGGTTTGGCGTCTTTACGCGCACCTGGTCGTGTGGGCCATTCCGCCCATAGCCAGTGACCGTCTCCGGCGGGGTCGGTCCAGCGGTCGGCGAAGAACAAGCGCCGTGCCCCCTCCAGGATGCGGCGGTCGGGTACGAGGCGGAGCAGGTCGTCAGGAGTGAGCATGGGTTGGCAGAGCCGCGTCTTTTTGCCGCTTGTGTTGCGCCAGATTAGCAAGTGCTGATCATCGGGAAATAACTTACCCGCAATAAGCAATTCGTCCACTAGCTATTATGTCAGGTAAGGAGTGGGTTCGATACAAAAGTACCAAACTCCGAGAAGCCGGTGACGAACACTAAAGCAACCGCCCGGATGCGTAATTTCCAATTAGAGCGTGTCTAAAATTTTTAAGAACTGAGGATCAATGATTCGCTTCGCGGCTACTTCGTGGTTAAGGTTCTGGCTAGATAAAAACTTGCGCGCATAGCGGGTTACGTAAGTCAGTTTTTACGACGCCAGGTTCTTAAATGCTTGGTTCTCAGGAAGTAAAAATTTAGACACGCTCTTAACTTAAATATACAGTTTAGCTTCTTTCACCTCCAAAACTAGGTTTTTTGCTTAAAAACCCCGATAATGCGCAAGCAAACAGTCGCCTCGTAACCCTAGCGATCCTTTGAGGTAACCAGTGGCGACCACCTACAACTAACCTGGCCCCTCAAACGTTTATTCATATAAATAACTTACTGATTACCAGCTGCGAATGCCCCTATTTAGGCTCCTGGAAAGCTTGCTTTTCGTGACAATCCGCCTCCATATACCCAGCACTTTCCCGTTCCACCAAACATAGCGGCCACGACCGTCCCATCTCATGATCTTTCCCAACTACCGCGCCGATAAGCGTCTCTTTATTTTTGCCTCCCTCCTCTTTGCTTTCGGCCTCCTCTGTACCTTCCTCCACCAGCGTTTCGATATGCGGCTGGACGATAGCGAACTCCAGGCTGAATTCATCACCCGCGGTATCCGCGTGCAGGCCGAAGTCGGTTATTTCCTCGGCGACGAGGCAAAATTCCACCGACGGCTACGCTACGTTTCTATTAGCGATAGCACTAAGACCGACCGGCCGCTCATCGCATTTATCCACGGCGCACCCTCTTCCACCGCTTTCTGGCTCGGCCTCATGAGTGACTCCACGCTGCTTGATCGCGCCGATATCATTGCCGTCGACCGGCCCGGCTACGGTTCCAGCGGCTACGGAAAACCGCTCATCTCCGTCAAAGATCAGGCCAGATTAGTAGCCGATCTGCTGAAGGACCAATTACGTCCCGGCCAAGAACTAATCGTTCACGGTTCCAGCTACGGCGGCACCGTTTCCAGTCGCCTGGCTATGGATTACCCCAACCTGGTAGACGGCCTGCTACTGCAATCCGCCAGTACGCTCCGCGATTTTGAAAAAACCTTTTGGATCAGCTATCCTACCAGCAGTCCCATCCTCAGCTGGCTGGTGCCGGGGGCCATTCATACCGCCAATCTGGAAAAGCTCAATCACGCCGGCCAACTCGATGAACTCGACGCCGGTCCCTGGAATAAAGTCCGCGCACACACCGTCATTCTACACGGCACCGCCGACTGGCTTATCTACCCCGATAACGCCTATTATTCCTGCGACCGGCTGAACCATGCCGCCTCCCTCATCCATCATATGGTACCAAAGGGGCAGCACGATTTTATCATCACCAAGCCCAAACTGCTCAAAACGTACCTCAATTATTTACTCGACCAAGTAGAGCGCGACACATTGAAAGAGGAAGTACCTGTTTTAAATTAGGGGTCGGGCGTGTCCCCGTCCCGCTAACGCGGAAACGGGGTCGGGCTATCCGGCACTCTCTCCGCTGCCCAGCGCATTGCAATGCGCTGGGCAGCTCCGTTCAGACAGCGCCTCCTATCCCTCACGCGGGTCGCCCGAAAGCTTCTCCCAACAGGTATTCCAGTTCTTCCCGGTCCACTTCGTTAAATGAATTTTCTAGCGTGCTGTCCACGTCGAAAACACCGATCAGGTTCCCGCTTTTTCCCCATACCGGTACCACGATTTCGGAACGCGAGTTGGGGTCGCAGGCAATGTGTTCCTTGCCGGGCACCAACGCATGGGTGTCTGCTACGATCTGAGTTTTCCCTTCGCGGGCGCAACGTCCGCACACTCCCCGCGTAAAGTCGATGTACAAACAACCCAACGTACCCTGATAGGGTCCCACTACTAGCCGGCCATCACGCACCAGATAGAAGCCTACCCAAAAATAGTAAGGCAGTTCCGTTTTTAGCAAGCAATTGATGGTCACCATTTTTACTAGCGGATCGTTTTCGTCGTCCAGGGTAGCGCGAATGTTCTGATGCGCGCGGGCGTAGGCCGCCCGTTTTTCGGTGTCGGACAGGGCCAGCGAGGGCTTGATGAAATAGGGTAGCTGTGCGGGGGCCATACAAACCAGGATTAAGAAAAATGGTCCGATTCAAACGTTAGACGATCGAACTTGGTTATCGTCAGTTCGTTGCCGGCTCGGATAATCTTAACTACCCGGTTCGGCGTTTAAAGTATGGCTGAAATTTGTAACTCCGGGGCTGTTAAAACTTTAGGTCCCTAGCCCCACTCCCCAAGAACATTACATGTCCAAACTTTTCGGTCTGCTCTTTTGCCCCCTCTTCTCTCTGCTATGTCTCTCTAACGCCCCCTCCTACCTCGGTGGCGGCGGCAAAGCCGCTTACCGACACTACTACCTGGGCACCTACTACGTAAACGAAGACCAACCCGAGCGTGCCCTTTCCCACCTGCGCACCGCCCAGCGGCTGGTACCCCAGCAGTATCGTTTTAACCTCGCTTTGGCCCTCTGTCTCGGCCAAACCGGTAATACCAGCGAAGGACTCGAAATTCTCAGCACCGCCGCTCCCCTCCTTTCACGTCGCCGTAAGGACTACTACGAACTGCACTGCCTGCAAACCTATATCGGCGGACTCATTAATCTCTACGGCAAGCGTTACAGCGCGGCAATTCCCGCCATCAAGACGGCCATCGACGAACAGGAAGCACTACTCCAGATCAACCACCGCCGCGCCGCCGGTATGCGCAACGCCCTTGCTTATGTAGAGGTGATGGACCAGGGTAGCCCCTCCACGCACCGGGGCATGGGGCCGCACACTCACGTGCACCGCCGCGATCTGGAACGCGCCTTGGTAGAATTGAAGGCCGCCGTGGCCGAAGACCCTACCTTCAAACCCGCCGTCGATAATTACCGAATGCTGGCCGATACCCTCGGCGAAACGGTAGAGATCATCGAGCGCCGCGATACCCTGGAGGAGTTACCGCGCTACGTTTCCAACAAGTACGACAATCTACCGCTCCGCATGGAAGACGTGCTTGCCTTCGGCGACTACGATGAACTGGTTTTTCTGCTCGACATCAGCGGCAGCATGGTCCAGGAAAAAGTTGCCTGCCTGCAAACCACCCGCTTTAATGTCATGCGGGAAACGGCGCAGTTTATCCTCGACGAACTCGACCCCGCCACCCGCGTCGGCATCGGCACTATCGGCGGCGACTGTGGTACCATCCCCAAACAGTGGCACCCCGCCGGCGAGTTATCCCACGCCGATCTCTACAGCGAACTCCGCTTCCTCTACCCCGACGGTACCACGCCACTACTCACCACCCTGGTCGAAACTCCCGAACTATTTTCCACCACCGACACCTTCACACGGGCCATCCTTTTCATCAGCGACGGCGAAAATATCTGTAATCTCCCTGGCGTCGATATCTGCGACTGGACCAATAATCTCGCCGCCAGGAACATCGAACTTAACGTGTTCACCTTTCTCACCAACTCCCTCGATAACAGCGGTGCTTTTTCCGAATATGCCTGCCTTACCGACCGCTCCGGCGGCCGTGTTCTCTACCTCGATGAAGACCGCTGCGCCCTCCAGGAACCGAACTTTGACTTGGTCGACCGGATCGCCTTTACCCTTCCCGAGCTACGCCGCATCGACTGTGTCGGTATGAGCATGGACGAACCCTCGCTGTGGGGTATATTTTAGTGGGTGGTAGGACCGACCTATTTTTTGTCGCCATCTTCCTTACCTTGCAGCCATGATTAAGTACCTTCTTTTTTCCCTCGTTCTGGTGGTGGCGGGCGGCAGCCGCGGCTGCGGCGATAAAACCGCCGATAACGATGACATTCGCGTCATTCAGGTCGGCCAATCCTTCGAGCTGGTGGCCGGTCAGGCCGTTCGCCTGGAAAACGCCGAGTGGGGCTTCACCTTCGGCGGCGTGGTCAACGACAGCCGCTGCCCCACGGGCGTCAACTGCATCCGCGCCGGCGAGGCTACCGTTTTCTTCCTCACCGCCGACGGTCGCCGCCGCGAGCTGGAAGTACCCGCCGGCAGCAAGGGCAATCCCGGTATCAATCTGGGTGATTACCGCATCCTCGTCGAATCCGTGGACCCTTACCCCACCGCCGACGCCCCCAAGACCCTGCCCGAGGATTATCGCATCCGCCTGCGCGTAGAACCATTGCCCGGCGGTGCCTCCGCCCGCTAAGAGAGCCTCCCTTATGTTCATTCCCTACGGAGACGACCAGGTAGACGGGGGGCACACGCCCTACTTCTCCTACGGCCTCATCGTGCTCAACGTCCTAGTATTCCTCTACCAGGTCAGCCTCCCCCCCGACCTGGGCGCGGCTTTCGTATACACCTGGGGGTCCATCCCCACCGACATCGTGGCGGGCGAAAACCTGCACACCCTCTTCACCTGTATGTTCCTGCACGGCGATTGGATGCACCTCATCGGCAACATGCTCTTTCTCTGGATCTTCGCCGATAACATCGAGGCCGTCGTCGGCAGCCGCGTGTTCGTGCCCTTCTACCTCATCGGCGGCCTGGTCGCCTCGGCCGCCCATGTCTACTTCAATACGTCCAGCACCCTGCCCACCGTAGGGGCAAGCGGTGCCCTATCGGCCGTCATGGGGGCCTACCTCGTCATGTTTCCGCGCAGCCGCATCAAAGTGATCGTCATCATTTTCTTCATCCGCATCCCGGCCATCTTTTTCCTTCTTTTCTGGTTTTATCAGCAGAGCACGGCCGGCTACGCCTCCCTGGCCGACAACGGTGTCGGCGGCTCCGTGGCGTGGTGGGCGCACATCGGCGGCTTCGTTTTCGGGGTGCTCGCGGGTTTCTGGTTTCGGGCCAATTACCCCATCCCCCGCCCGCCCGAGATCGCCTGATCCAACCTCGTTCCCATGCTGTATACCCTCATCACCCTCGTCATCGCCCTGTTCCTGGGCATGTTGTTCATCAACATTTATTTCCGCGCCAAGGTCATCCGCGCTTACCGCCGCCTGGTCGAGGGCCGCGTCGATTTCAAGCCCGCCCACGTCTTCAACCGCCGCCTGATGGAAGAAGAAGTCATCCCCCGCTACCCCGGCCAGGAAGAAAACATCCGCCAGTTTACCCGCCACCTGCGCAACAGCATCAACATGGCCACCGTCCTGCTCCTGCTCATTACCCTATTCGGGGGCATCCTCATGTGGTACCGCTAAGAGCGTGTCTAAAATTTTTAAGAACTGAGGATCAATGATTCGCTTCGCGGCTACTTCGTGGTGCGCGCATAGCGGGTTACGTGAGTCAGTTTTTACGACGCCAGGTTCTTAAATGCTTGGTTATTAGGAAGTAAAAATTTAGACACGCTCTAAGAGAAGGGTATCTTCCTCATGGTTCTTTGGGCGTGCCCCCGTCCGCTACCGCGGGCCGGGGTCGGCGTCCTCCGGGCTTCGCCTGCCGGCTCGGCGCTGCGCGCGGCGGCTCAATCGCCGCCCCCTGCGGGCACCTCACGCGGGTAGGGAGGGGGAAAGATTTTTAGAGCGTATCTAAAATTTTTAAGAACTGAGGATCAATGATTCGTTTCGCGGCTACTTCGTGGTGCGCGCATAGCGGGTTACGTAAGTCAATTTTTATGACGCCAGGTTCTTAAATAATTGGCAATGCATTTTCTCTGCGTAATCAACTCTTGCGCCTGGGAGACCGGCAATTACGGCGGATTTGACAAATCTGTCCAGTTTGACAATGGAAGCAGTGTCCGTTCTATTATGGAAATATCTTGTAGCAATTCCATCATTAAATAATAGTCGTCAATTTTTTCCGTGACTGGTTTTTGAGAAAAGGCTACTGTTGGCAGGAAGATTAAGAAAGGGAAAAAAAGTACAAGGCACTTTTTAACTCTTCCGCTAAAAATCTATTTTTCAGCGTGATCTACACACAAAAAATCTATTTTCGATGTCAATACATTTTATCTAACTTATCAGCTTTCAGGTTCGGCAACCCGGCATATTCTCATCTTTACGGATATAAATTTGACAGTTCTTTGGTCCGCATTGCCGTAACAACACCGTGGTTGCTACCCTATTTGAGGGGAATATACGCTGTCTTGTCTAGTTCATACTTTCCTGCTTTAATCCACTTCCTAACCTCCTGCGCATCTCGATATTTTGCCTCTTGCGGAAAATTCAAGATTATTTTTTTCAATACCGGCGGAATTCGATGCGCATAAAGAAATGTCTCCCACTTATAAGGCTCCTGATTAGGGACATCCATATACGTAGCATCATCCATTAATAATTCAATCAATACATCTAAGCCGCCTTGATTATTTAGATAAGCCAAATCATCGGGAAGTAGCGTAAATTTGTATTCTAATCGCTCTTCGTTTTGATTCTATCCAGCACTATACGATTACTCTTTTCATCTCCCCGACGGGCTAATACCAATAAAGAGGCCCATGCCAGCGATTTATAAGAAGTGGTTGCCTCATACTCTCGCGCTAATTCTTCAAACCTCTCCAACTCACCTATCTCTAAATATCCACAAACAATTATCGTAGACCAGTTAATGAGTCGATCATCGACAAGAACTGTTTCCAGGTCTTTTCTCGCTTGTTCGGAAATAATATTTCCAGGAATATATTGTATTTTCCCCGTAAAGTATTTTCTATCCTGAGGCGATTTAGCAAATACAGCAGCTTTGACATATTTATCTACTTCGACAATCGCGGTAGAATCATTCTTGCCGGCTGAAATATTATCAAACAGCCCCCACATAAAGTCGCTTATGTCCTCTTTATCGGTAATTCGGTCTTGCGAAACTCCCATTCCAGGCAAACATATAGTTCAACAACTGAAGATTTGTGAAAACGCCCGGATTCATACCTTGTGCACAACTCATTGATATTCAATTTTAAATTACACAAAATCGACTGAGATGAAAATCACAAATCCTAGGTTGTCTTACTATATCACCAACAAAAGTAGTGCTAAATATCTACTCGTAAATCCTTTGAAGAACTTTAAAAGAGAGTTCTTCAGGAAGAAAATATGATCAATTTTCGCGCTAACTACTGAGATTTTGAGCTGTAAATCATTAGTCATCATTATGCACTTTGAAAGCTTGGTAATATCTTTTAAAAATAACATTTACTTTTATAAAATAACAATTAAAACTTCCACTGTTCGTTGCGGAAGAACCCTAGTAAATCAAGGTATGCGACACCAAAGTGCTGACAAATATTCGGCATTTTTGGTGCATTTGGCTTAAATCGCTCCATGGTAACTACCATACTTTCCTCGACCATAGCTTTGGCAATCACAAAGGGATCAGCTTCCGGTTTTCCGGTCAGCCGATTTTCGGGCTTTATCAGCAAGGGGAATGTTGTCAAAATTTTTGCTACGGCATACTGTTGTTCTAGCGTAGGCTTAGTGAAAATATGTTTATTACGTTTTGCCCACTCCGTCATTCTACCGTCACTGACCGTAAGTTCCTTGTAAACTTCGTCGACCGAGCTTAGTCGCCCTGCTATTATCATACGATCTATATCATCCCATAATTGCTGGAACACATCTTCCGGATATTCACGTAGTTTGATAAAAACGCTGGTATCAATAACGTAATGATCACCAGCCATTAGGTTAGTTTTTCCAGAAGGTGAGAAAATTTATCGATTTTCGTTCCCGTAAATTGCGCTACTTCCAATGGGGTGAGCCGACCGGTATCCAGCGCATCAAACACCGCATTCAAATAGGTATGACCCAATCGGCTAACTTTGGTCGTGTAATAACCCGGCCCATTGTCGCTGTTTCTCGGCTTGTTTCCACCTTTATACTGTGAAATATAAAGCCTCTGCTTTTTCCAGTAAAATATCTGATTTATCCAGCCCGCATCGAGTAATTTGCGAACGATTACCATCCGGCCAACTTTAAATTGCTGCGCCAGTTGAGCTATTTTTTGATCGGATGGTTCCTCTCGGGGAGATAATTTTTTGTTTACCGTTTCTATAAAATAATCAGTCGGGACCAAAAATTCAGCGGCAAAACGGTTGCAATCGCTCTCCGTACTCTTATAGCTCCCGAGTAATTCTTCTCGTTCGGGATCGAGAAACAAGTCGCTATCGTTGTAGAGCAAATGGCATAATTCATGCAACAACGTAAATATCCTACCCTGTGGCAAATCTTTGCTGCTAAGTCCGATGATGGGGTACTGCTTTTCATGTAGCGCAAACCCCCGGATATCTTCCAGAGGAAATTGGAAAACAAAAACGCCGTTTGCCTCAATTCTACGGCGCAGGTCGTTGAGTGCCTCATACGATGAGTTCCACTTTTGCTGCGTCTCCCAATCCAGATCTAGAATGATACGAACACGCTCAATCGCAGCAGCTATATTTTCCCCATCAGCAAAATGAATATCCAGTAATCCCCGATTGGGATTAACGGGACCGACAATTTCCCTCAGCGAAAATTGTAGTGCCGTCGCTTTTCGCAGTGCCAACCGAGTCTGTGGCAACAACGACGCTACGATTTCGCTATTCATCGTCCGAAAATCGGCAGCCAAAGATGGTTCTTCGGGCGGTTCCGGCAGAAAGAAAAGCGCCAGGGGGCGTTTATATATTCGCTCCGCCAGCCTTTCCAATTGCGCGTAGGTGGGGCGAGCGGAACCGGTTTCCCAAGCGGCAATTTCTGCGGGGTTGCGCTTCAACCTGCTCGCTACTTCCTCAATACTCAATCCAAGCGACTCCCGCGCCCAGCTCAGGATGGATGGTTCGATAGGTATTGTGGGAAGCGACATGGTGTAAGGGATTGCCATTCCAAAGGTAGGAAGAAGTTATTACTTCATTTTAGCAGGCAGGATGATTGGAGGCACGCTTTAACTAACTCTTTTGCTTTAGTTCTCGTTGCTCGTAATTTTAGAGCGTGTCCAAAATCGGGTCCGGTCTACGGGAGTAGACAACGCCAATCCATTTTTATAACTTACCGACCGAAGAATTAGCCAGCCGACTGCCCTAAAGTCGATAGCCCTTCCATTATTCACCGCACCGATCGCTCCGCCAATTTCTTGCCCCTCAACTCATCACCCGCCTCATGACCGTCCCCGCCAAACTCACCGCCCTCCGCCGCCGCATGGTTGCCCACCGCCTGGATGCCTGCCTGGTGCCCAGCACCGATCCGCACCAGAGCGAATACGCCCCCGACCGCTGGAACACCCGAGCGTGGTTATCGGGCTTTACCGGCTCGGCCGGCACGCTGATCGTGACGGCCGATGAGGCACTGCTCTGGACCGACTCGCGCTACTTCATTCAGGCCGAACAGGAACTGGCGGGCACCGGTATCAAACTGCAAAAACTGAAGGTGCCCCACACCCCCGAATACCGCGACTGGCTGGCGGATAACCTCGCTTCCGGCGAACGGCTGGGGCTGGATGGCAGCGTCGTATCACTGGATACCGTGCGGGATCTGCGCAAACAACTCGGCCCGTTCGGGATCGAGGTGGATACCCGCCACGATCTGCCCGGCGAAATTTGGGAAGACCGCCCCGCCCTGCCCGCCACCGAAGTGAGCGAACTGGCGAAAAGAGTACACCGGCCAGTCGCGGGCCGATCGGCTGGAGCGAGCCGTGAATTTCATGCAGCGCGAAGGGGTGGAACATTATCTGGTCGTGGCACTGGACGAGATCGCATGGTTGCTCAACATCCGGGCTACCGACGTTGCCTACAATCCGGTTGTCCTGAGTTACCTCCTTCTCAATGCCGACGGCGATCACCGCTGGTACGGCGGTGCACAACGGGTACCGGAAAAAGTGGCGAAGGCACTGAAGGCCGACGGGGTGGCCCTGAAAAAAAAATACGAGCGCATCGAAGAGGCCCTGGAAAACCTGCCCACCAAACTGGCCGCCGATCCGGCCCTCCTCAGCATCCGCCTCTTCGAGGCGGCCGGTGCCGAACAGGTGATGCTCCTCAAAAGTCCAATCGCCGCCTGGAAGGGGATCAAAAACCCGACCGAGATCGCCCACCTCCGCCAAGCACTGCTCCGCGACGGCCTCGCCCTCCTGCGCCTGCACCGCTGGATGACGGAACGCCTGGCCGCCGGAGCGCAACTGGTCGAAGACGACCTTGCCCGCGAACTGGCCCGGCTGCGGGCGACCGGCGACGGCTACCGGGGCGAATCCTTCCCCGCCATCGTGGGCTACGGTGCCAACGGTGCCATCGTCCACTACCACGCCTCGGCCGGCGGCGGAGCCGCCGTCCGGCCGGAGGGCATCCTGCTCCTCGATTCGGGCGGGCACTACCTGGACGGCACCACCGACATCACCCGTACCTTCGCCCTGGGCGAACCCACGGCCGAGCAACGCACTCACTATACCCGCGTCCTGCAGGGGCACATTAACCTGGCCTATTCCCGTTTCCCGGAAGGCACCACCGGCCTCCAACTGGATGTACTGGCCCGCGCACCGCTCTGGCGCGACGGCCTCAATTTCGGTCACGGCACCGGTCATGGAATCGGTTTCTTCCTCAATGTGCACGAGGGGCCGCAGAGCATCAGTCCTAATGCTAAGTCCGCCGCTGCCCGCCGCCCCTTCAAGCCCGGCATGGTCACCAGCAATGAACCGGGTTACTACCTGGACGGCGAGTATGGCATCCGCATCGAAAACCTGATCCTGTGCGTAAAGGACGGAACCGTGCCGGATTTCCTGCGTTTTGAGACTCTTACCATTTTTCCTTTCGATAATAATCTGATCGACCGTGAGCTACTGAGCCGTGAGCAGGCGACCTGGGTGGATAATTACCAGGCGAGGTGCCTACGCGAGTTGGGGAAGCTGGTAGCCGATCAAGAGGAAAGGGAATACTTGCAACGGCTATGCGGGACCGGCGAATAGGTATACGGTTTACCGCTTACTTGCCTTCCGCCGCCCGCATCAGCATCCGTACCGGTGACCCTTCCACGCCCGTCAGTTTCAGGGGTAGGCAGATCATTTCGTAGTCGCCCTCGGCGACGCGGCGCAGGTCGATGCCCTCCACGATCCAGACATTGCCGTGGAAGAAGGTATGGTGGGTGTCTACCGTGGTATCGTAGGGGCCGATGGAGAGGTAGTCCACGCCCACGAGGCTGATTTTCCGCTCGCGTAGTAGCTGGGCGGCCTCCGGGCTAACGGCGGAATAGCTGTAATCGAACTCCTTTTCATTGGGCCAGAACCGCTCCGAGTTGCGGGTGCGGAAGACGATCCGCTCGCCGGCCAGGATGGGCCGGGTGCGGGCTTCGTAATCGAGCACGTCCTGAGGGTCGATGGGACCGTCGGGTTTGGTGACATCGGCCACGCGGACGGCCCCCATCAGGACAGATAGCGGCACGCGGCTGATATCGATCCCCTGCGACTCGAAGTGGCTGGGCGCATCCATGTGGGTATTGGAATGGGCACTCAGGTGGAGGATGGAAACCCGGGCGGAATCTCCGCAGTGCAGGTCACTTAGAACCTCCCAGCGCACGGGCGACTGGCCGGGCCAGTGTACGCTGCCTTCAAAAATGGGATAAGTGACGTCGAACCAACCTTCTTCGAGCGGACGCATAGCGGGGTATTGTGTGGAAGTGAAAGACAACGGAATGCAGGTGATGGTGGAAAGTTTTAATCCTCAAAAGTCGATCCCGGCCGGTCGGGAAAGATCCGAGCCGCAAGGATAGGCCGGCCGCATCAATAATAGGTAGCCGGCTTCGCCGCCCGTCTCGGACCTGGAGGTCGTTCGATCTGAGCGGCTTGTAACCGACAACTTAATCTAACCCTGGCTAGTTTGCCTGTTTTTCAAAACAGTCTAAATACCTACTTCACCGTGCTTTACCATTATTTGCTCTTCGACCTGGATAACACCCTCTTTGATTTTAGTGCCGCCGAGGCTGCCGGCATCGAGTACTGCGCCCGCAAGTACGGCCTGGAATGGTCGGATGAAGTGCTGGGCATCTACCGCGAGATCAACCACGAAGCCTGGACTGATTATGAGCACGGGCGTATGCCGAAGTCAGACCTACGGACGATCCGGTTTACCCGCCTTTTCGACCGTTTTCGGTTGGTAGCGGATGTCGAAGCCTGTGCGGCGGATTACCGGACGGAACTGGGGAAGTCGGTCGTGCCCATTGCGGGGGCGGAGAATTTGGTGCGGGAATGCCACCGGGCGGGTTATAAACTGGGCATGATCACGAACGGTCTGACCGAGGTACAGCGGCCCCGCTTGGCCCTCACTACGTTGACGGAACTGTTCGACTTCATCATCATCTCCGACGAGATCGGAGTGGCCAAACCGAATGCGGCCTTTTTCCAACACGCACTGGAGCGAATGCACACCGCCAACCCCGCCGACGCGCTGGTGATCGGAGACAACCTGAATGCCGACATACGCGGCGGGGCGGAATTCGGGTGCGCCACCTGCTGGTATAATCCACTGGGTAGACCCAATACCATACCTGGCCTGGAACCCACCTACACCGTTAGCAGCCTGGATCAACTGGCTTCCCTCTTGCTGAAAAGCGCGTAAACCCGCGCCTCTTCATTTACGGTAAGTAGTGGCGCGTCATCCTCCGGGTTCCGGGTCTGGAGGATGGCCGAACCGATGGCGCATTCGGTACAGCGCGACTTATCACAGTATTCCTTCTTCAATTGCAAGAGTGCCTGACTGCGGTGGGCGCTATCAGCCACCATGCCCAGGCGGCCCCATTTTGTGACGATGCTGTTCTGCTCGGCGGGCAATGCTTCCAACAATTCCAGGGCGCGGCGGCTGCGCTCGGTTTCACCCCGTTCCTTGCCGTAGAGGAAAAGGATGGGCGCAATGGTGTTAGTGATAATCAACTCTATGGTACCGCGCCCCATGGAACGGGTAGACCGGCGGCTTTCGGTGCCGAAGCGGTAGTGGTTCTGCCAATAATTGCTGAGCGTGACGTGGAACATATTCGTCAGTTCATCCACGTTGGCGGCGGCGAGGGTTTTGGAAAAAAGCCTTCCTGCGCGGTTGATCAGCACCGCCAGTTGGGCAATGCGCAAGGTGGGGAAATTAGCGGGCCGCAGGCGCATATAGCGCCAGGTGGCGGCGGGCAGGGGGCGTAACTCGTACTTGTGGGCCAGCAGCTTGTATTCGCGGATGAGGAGGAGCGGATAGGCCTCGTCCGTATCTTCTTCGGCGGGTAGCAAACCACTCTGGCCGAAGAAAAGAGCCTCGATTTGGAGCAGGCTGTGCTGGTGCTTGAGCAAGATGCGCAGGGGCAGCGACCGGGCCAGCATATCAAAAGCCTCGGCGTTGACGCGCGTACCGAGAGAGCGGGCGAGGAACTGGTAAAAGACTTCCTCCCAGTCGCGGCGGGTCAGTTCCAGGCGGCGGCTGATGCGTTGGGTGCGCTGCTCCATCCGTTCCACTAGTACGCGGTCGAGCCAGATATTGCGGGTGATCCCGGGAACGGTATGGAGTTGATTCTGGCAGGGGATCCAGTTTTCGTTGTGTTGCAGCCGCCAGTAGCTGTGGACGATGCCCGGCGGAATACGGCCCCGGAGTTCCAGGCAGGGGATACGCTCGCCGTCTTCGCGGAAAACGGGTTGGTCTTCTTCCAGAACGACGTGGAGGATCACGTTATCGTAGGCCGGATCGTGCTGGTGCCGGTGGGCGTACCAGTCCGATGATTTCAGGTGCATTTCCACGCGGCCGGCCCAGGGGATTTCGTCGATCACAATCTGGGCGTCCGAGAAATCGGGACCGGCATTCTGGTTATGGATCCCGAAATTACGGATGGCGATCGTCTCGCCCGTGGTGGTACGCAGATCACGTAGGTCGAAGCGGGCGACCCGCCAGATGAAATGGATAAAATCTTCGCGGATATTCATAAGTGGCTGCTTGGCGGATGAGGTAATTAACCCCTATGCCGAACGACCCGCCCTGCTTTGCACAAAAAGGTGTAAGTTTTTTTAAATTATTTTATTTGTGGTTTATTTTGTTCCTTTGCGGACGATGATTAGCGATTTAATGCGGAAGGTGCCTGGACGGGCCGACCGCAGGAAGGAGACCCGGAGGCGTAGCCGGAGGGGCCGAGCGAACAGCGAGCCGGTAAGGGACCGACCGCAGCCCGTCAGGGATGCGGAGCCGCCCGAAATAACGGCACGTAAGCGGAGACACCTTATACAAGAGCGTGTCTAAATTTTTACTTCCTGAGAACCAAGCATTTAAGGACCTGGCGTCATAAAAACTGACTTACGTAACCCGCTATGCGCGCAAGTTTTTATCTAGCCAGAAACTTAAATCATTGATCCTCAGTTCTTAAAAATTTTAGACACGCTCTAAGGACTGATTGGAGGGAGTGCGGAAAGCCCTAACTTGCCGCTTTTACCCACCGCCTCATGTCCATACTGCAAAACCTGGCTGCCACCCGCGCCACCGCCCGCCGCCTGGCCGCGCTACCCCGCGAAACGATTGACGCCACGCTGCGGCGGCTGGCCGAACTGGCGGAAGAAAACGCGCCGAAACTGCTGGCCGCCAATGCCCGCGATCTGGCGCGGATGGACCCCGCCGACCCCAAATACGACCGGCTGCTGCTGAGCGAGGAGCGCATCCATGCCATTACCGCCGATCTGCGGCGGGTGGCCGATCTGCCCAGCCCCCTGGGCCGAGAACTGGAGGAGCGCACGCTGGCTAACGGCCTGCACCTGCGGCGCGTAAGCGTGCCGCTGGGCGTGATCGGAATCGTGTTTGAGAGCCGCCCGAATGTTACGTTCGACGTGTTTGCGCTCACCCTCAAAGCGGGCAATGCTTCGGTGCTGAAGGGCAGCCGGGACGCGCACGATTCCAACGTTGCCATTCACGGCCTCATCCGGCAAGCATTGCTGGATAACGGCCTGCCCGCCGCCGCCTGCTACCTGGCCCCCAGCGAGCGGGCGGCCCTCGGCCCCATCCTGACCGCCGATCGGCTGGTGGACCTCATCATCCCCCGCGGCAGCCAGGGGCTGATCGACTACGTGCGCCAAAACGCCACCGTGCCCGTCATCGAAACCGGGGCTGGTATCTGCCACGTTTACGTGGACCGCAGCGCCAACCTGGAGTGGGCCGAGGCCATCATTACTAATTCAAAATCACGCCGCGTCTCGGTCTGCAATGCCCTGGATTGCCTGCTGCTGCACGAAGACCAGTTAGCCAATTTGCCCACGCTGTTGCAACGGTTGGGCGGCACTCACCACTGCCGCGTGCTGGCCGACGAGGCCGCCCACGCCGCGCTGGACGGACACTATCCGGCCGACCTGCTGGCCCGCGCCGCAAAGGAGGACTTCGGAACTGAATTTCTGAGCATGGCCCTGAGCGTCAAGACGGTAGCCGACGCGGAGAAGGCCGTGAATCACATCGAACGCTACGGCAGCCGTCACAGCGAGGCCGTGGTGAGCGACGATACCGCCGTGGTGGACCTTTTCCTGAGCGAGGTTGATGCCGCCGTGGTTTACGCCAATACCGCCACCTCATTTACCGACGGCGGCCAGTTCGAGTTGGGCGCGGAAATTGGGATCAGCACGCAAAAACTGCACGCGCGCGGCCCGATGGGACTGCGGGAATTGACCAGTTATAAGTACCTGGTAGTGGGGGAGGGGCAGGTGCGGAATTAGTGTTTTCGGGCGTGCCCCTTCCCGCAAAATTGCGGAAAAGGGTCGGCACCTTCCGGGGTTCGCTGTTCGCTCCGTGCTAACGCACCAGGCCCTCCAGGCGCCTCACGCGAGGACCGGGCCGGCTTGGATCAATGCGGTCTATTTACTTACTCGCCCCGCCATTTCCCGCAGCTTTTTTGCCACCAACTGTGCCGGAATCCAGTGGCTGCCGGCGTACTCTACCAGCCGCAGGGCGGGGACATGGGTAACCCAATTGCGGATCCGGTCCAGCCGAATGAGGGGGTCTTCGGTGCCGGCCAGCAGGCGGGCGGGGATATTTTTTTCCGCCAGCGCGTCCTGCACGGCGCGGGCCTCCACCCGGAAGTATTCAACGGAGCGAAGGCTGGCCAGGGCCATGCGGCGGCTGGCCGGCTGGTAGAGGTGATGATCGAGATACTGGTGGATGTAACCGGGCACCAGACCGCGCCGGTGTAGGGTGTTGACCAGGCCGCGCACTCGCCGGGGGTTATCGGCCCAGCGGGCGAGGCCGCGCTTGAGGGGGAAGGGCGTCCGGTCGATCCAATTGGTGTAGCGGCCGCCCAGGCCGTCGGGGGCAATGAGCAGGAAACCGTCGATAAATTCCGCCAGTGCAGGTAGGATAACAAGTGATATCCGCCCACCCAAACTGTGGCCCAGCAGGGTAAAACGGTCGAATTTGCGTTCCGCGCGCAAAGCATTTACCACCGCCAGCAGATCGGCGGGCCGGTAAAAATCGGCGGGGAAGTTGGTGCGGCCGTGGTAGGGGAGATCGGGCGCGTAGACGGTGTACTCGCGGGAGACCAGTTCTCCGACGGCCCCCATGCGCTCGCCGGAGCGGCCGAAACCGTGCCAGGCGATGACGATTTTGGGTCCGCTGCCGTAGGTATGAACGTGCCAGCGGTTGGGGCCGACGGGAAGAAAAAAGGAAGAAGCCAAGGCGAGAGGGTTTGTCCGGTTGCGATAGATGTCGCGATCGGCGACGGTGGGGATGAAACACCCGGCGGGCCGAACCGTTGTTCAGCAACTATGAATTGTAGTGGTCTTGCCCGCAATCCCGCCGCAGCCCGCGCTACTTACCCATCAACCACCCAGCCATGAAATTTTTCCATTTAAGTGTTCTCCTCCTTACCGTCGTCATTCTCAGCCAGTGTGGCATCAGCCGCCAGCCCAAGGTAAAGTCAGACGCCCAACCCGTATCCCACGCCGCCTTTGACGCGATCTTGAAGGACTACGTGGACGGGCAGGGGCTGGTGGATTATCAGGGCCTGCTCAAGGATTCGGCTCGCCTAAACGATTACCTGGAGCAACTTTCAGCCGGCCATCCCAATGACGCCAATTGGAGCAAGGACGAGCAACTGGTCTACTGGATCAACGCTTATAACGCCTTTACGCTGAAGCTAATCCTGGATAACTATCCTACCAATAGCATCAAGGACATCAAGAACGGCATTCCGTTCGTGAGTACCGTTTGGGACATCAACTTCATCGAAATCGAGGACGAGAGCTATAACCTCAACAACCTCGAACACGGCATCATCCGCAAATATTTCCCCGAACCGCGCGTACACTTCGCGCTGGTCTGCGCCAGCCTGTCTTGTCCGAAGTTGCAACGGTTCGCCTTCACGGCGGAAGAATTGGACGGCCAATTGGACCGCGCCGCCCGCGAGTTCCTGAACGAACCCTACCGCAATGACATCACGGCCGATAAAGTGGGTCTATCCAAAATCCTCGATTGGTACTGGGGTGATTTTACCGATACCTATCCCGACCGCTACGCGCTGCTGAAAAAATATTCGGAAGTGGAAGTGCAGCCAAATGCCCCGATCGAGTTCCTGGAATACGATTGGCGGCTAAACGAGCAAACGCCCGCCTACCGGGAGGTACTGAAGCAGGCGCGACCTGCATTAGCAGAGTAGGTTCACTATTAAGAGCGTGTCTAAATTTTTACTTCCTGAGAACCAAGCATTTGAGAACCTGACGTCACAATAACTGACTACGTAACCAGCTATGCGCGTACCACGAAGTAGCCGCGAAGCGAATCATTGATCCTCAGTTCTTAAAAATTTAGACACGCTCTAAGCAACGGCCGCTAATGCCGCGATGAAGAGGAAAATAAGAAAGATGGATAGGGCTAAAAAGATGATGCCAAGGATCTTGCACACCTTTGCCAAATCGTAACCTTTATAGGCGTAAGGCTGCTCCTCGATGCGCCGCTGGGCGATGGACCCGCAGACAATGGCACCGATAAATCCGAAAATACTGATCAGGAAGGAGGACAACAGGAAGATCAGGGCAACCGTAGCCAGCGGATGAGTTTTAATGGGATCGGGGTCGGCTTTCCCATTGCGTAGCGAGGCGCGGGCCTGGGCCTTGGCTAATTTTTTGGTGGCCAGTTTGAGCACCAGTCGCTGCCGCCAGTTTAGTTTAATCGCTTCAGCCGGGGCAGCGGCTTCGCTTGCGGCGGGGGAGGATAGTTCAGTGGGTACTGGTTGGACCACCACCACGGCGGCTTGGGGTCCGGGAGCAGTCGTTGTGATAAACACGAGAAAAAACAGCAGTAGGGTAGTGCGTAGTAACATAGCGGGAGGGGAGTTAGGTGGGTCTTTAGGCCCGTTGTTTTTTACGGCTTAAAGGTACAATCCCCTTGCTATGCTTGTATTCGTGATGTTGTTAAAATAGCGTTACCGCAGTACCACCTGCTGCGAGGGTTGCGCGGAGATGCGTAGCTCATCCAATTGGGCGGGGGTACCACGAAAGACATTGAAATCCACGTCACCGTCTATTCCCAGCAGGCTGCCCTGATTGCCATACTGCCAGAAATCCCACTGCTGCGTATCGGCGGTCGTAGGTGCGCGGCGGCTATAGCGGGCGATCCAGAGCGGATAGGCGTCGAAGTGGCCGGCAAGGTTGCGGTTATAAAAGGTTTGACCACTGTATAGGATGGGCTTAACCCCGTAATGCGCCTCGGCCAGGAACAGCCAGGTTTTGATGGCCACAATCAACTCGACCTTGGAGAGGCCGCCATCCAGTTCCACGTCCAGCACGGGAGGCAGGTCGCCGGGCAGCAGGTCCACGCGGCTGAAAAAGTGGTGCGCCTGGTCGTGAATATCGATCTCGGGGTGAAAGAAGTGGTAGGCTCCGCGCACAATGGGCGTTTGCTCCAGCAACTGCCAATTACTCACAAAGAGCGAATCGGCCACGGTTACGCCCTCGGTGGCTTTGATAAACGCAAAGGAAATATCCTCGGCCGCAACGGCGGGCCAGTCGATACGCTCCTGGTAATGCGACACGTCGATGCCGTGTACCGCAAAATCAGTGCGCCGCCGCGTCTCGTCCTCGCAGGAACTGAGCAGCAGGAAGCTACCGAATAATAAGAGTGCGGTAATGCGGATCAAGGAGTAGACGTAAGTAAGGGAAAGCGGATAACGGAACAAAGTACGACTAAATATTCCGATTGCCGTACAAAGCTACCCGCTGCCCACCAATAAGTCGGCCGGACGGCACCAGCGGGTGCCGCCCGGCCGGGACGATTGGTTAGTTGGGAAGGACGTAGATTACTGGTCGGAGACTTTGCCGCGAATATTCCAGTTGACGCTTTCGGAGCCATTGGTGCGGTCACGGAAAGTAGTCCAAAAATTATCGGGATCGGGAGGCAGCAAAAAGTCGCCACCGTTAACCGCGGGTCCGGCATCACAGCCGACTGATTGCTGGGAAGCGATATGACTGACACCGATTGCCAGCCAAATTTCCTGCTCAGTGATTGTTACATTTCTCAGTAGATTGTGGGTTTGCCAGCCAGGTACCGTAGTACGCGGATCATTGATATCCGTTGTTACTTCTTCCACGTACAACTCCGCGCCTGGCGTGTTTTCATCAGGGCCTTCTCCATATACAATCACATAAGTACGGGCGGGCTTTTGGCCCAGATAAAATACGACATCTTCGAGAAAACGGCCGTTGAAACGTCCTGCTTGGGTACGGCTAAAACGGACGGCTAGTTCCTGATAACCGGCATCGAGAATGGGACCGGACTGGATACCGCGATCCAGTTGCAGTTTATCGCCGACAATGCCGGCATCGTCGGCACCATTGCCGTCATCGTCATCGCCACAGGCGGTAGTGCCGAGGGTAGCTAACAGGAGTAAAGCGTAGAGCAGGTAATTGCGCATGGTTGGTTTTATTTGGTGCGGGTGAGGTAGGTTGATGATTACCCCCGCAAGGTAGGGGCAGCAAGGCCATGCGGGCAAATCTGGAGACTTAAAGCTTTATTAAAGAACGTTAGGACTTGTTAAGGATCCGGTTTCGCCCTTTACTCCAGGCGCAACCAATCCAACTCCAGCTTAAAATCTTGCGCTTTCTTGTTGCCGATCAGCAGCCCGAATTCCGCCATCGTCTCGCCGGGGTAGTCGGGCAAGTCGGGCGTCTCGCCCCGGTAGGTAGGCTTCATGCTCGCCAAGTCAATCTCCACGGTTTGCCACTCGCCCGTAGTCTCGAAGTAAGCGATGTACGATTGTTTCTCGTCCATATTCGATTTCACCCGGCACTGGTAGCGCTTACCGTCACCGCGCAGGCGGATGCAGATTTTCTTGAAATCGGCCACCTCCATTTTGTCGAAGCGATAGCGCAGGGAGGAGAAGCCGCCGTTGTTCTCCAGCGAAACGTGGCCGGAAAAAACGCCGTGGCCTGCGTCGTTTACTTTAAAATGTCCATCGGAGACGCCGCCCATAACCGTATCGTCTTCGACGTTCCAGGCGGATACATCGGCGGTAGAAGTAAAATCAAATAGCGGCTGGGAAGTAGTCATGAGGAAGAGAAATAAGAGGATCATGGGAAAAGCGACAGAGCCGCGTGATTGAGTTAATGATTTCGCCCGCGTAATGCTATAAGGATTCGTTCGGTCATTGGTTTATTAGCCAGTTGAAAACTTACGCCTACCCGAGTGGCGCAGCCGCGCCTACCCTCTTATCTACCTACTACCGGCTAAATACTGCGTACTGAAACCAACGAAGCCCTTATCTTCGCGCCATGTCCAACGTTCTCATTGAGCAACACCTTAGCGATCTATTTCAGACTTGGAGCGGCCACGAGCCGGAACTAATGCTGCCCCTGGCCCCCTCGGGTTCCAAGCGCATTTACTATCGCCTGCAAAAAGGCGACACCGTGGCCGTGGGAGCCTACAATGCCGACCGGCGGGAGAACGAGGCCTTCGTGGAGTTCTCTAAGCATTTTCGCGCCAAGGACCTTCCCGTGCCCGAGATATACGCCGAACGGCTCGACCGCCACATCTACCTGCAGGAGGACCTGGGATCGACCACGCTCTACTCCTTTTTGCTGCAGCGGGGCGACTATTTCCCCGACTACCTCACGCGCATTTACCGCCGCACGGTGGAGCAACTGGCCCGCCTGCAAATACTGGGCGACGAGGGGTTGGATTACACTCTCTGCTACCCCCGCCAGGCCTTCGACCGCCAATCCATTGAGTGGGATTTTAACTACTTCAAGTACTATTTCCTCAAGCTGGCCGACGTCGATTTCGACGAGCAGGCCCTCGAGGACGATGCCGATAAACTGGCCGATTACCTGCTGGACACGCCGGGCGATTTTTTCATGTTCCGCGATTTCCAGACCCGCAACATCATGATCAAGGCGGGCGAACCCATCTTCATCGACTATCAGGGCGGCCGCCGGGGCGCGCTCCAGTACGACCTCGCCAGCCTCTTGTTCCAGGCCAAGGCCAACCTGCCCGACGACGTGCGCGAGGAACTGCTGACACACTACCTCACCTCCGCCTCCGCCCTCACCGAGATCGACGACGAACGGTTCCGCGATCGCTACTACGCCTTCGTGTTCATCCGCTGCCTCCAGGTGCTGGGCGCCTACGGTTTCCGGGGGCTTTACGAGCGCAAAGAGCATTTCCTGCAGAGCATTCCCTTCGCCATTCGCAACCTCAAATGGCTATTCGACAACCACAAGATCACCCTCGAACTACCCGAACTGGAACGCGCCCTGCGCCAAGTCATCGAGGCCAAACAATTTGAACCCTTCGACAAGATCAAGGCAGGTAGCAGCCTGCTGACGGTGCGCGTCAAAAGCTTCAGCTACAAAAAAGGCGGCATCCCCGCCGACCCCACCGGCAACGGCGGCGGCTTCGTATTCGACTGCCGCTGGCTGCACAACCCCGGCCGCTACGAACCCTACAAAAAGCTGACCGGCCGCGACGAATCAGTCATCAATTTCCTGCGCCACCACAGCGAGATCGACAACTTTTTGCAGGACGTTTTCCGCATCGTCGACGGGGCCGTGGAAGACTACATCAACCGCTCGTTCACCAGCCTCAGCGTCAGTTTCGGCTGCACCGGCGGGCAGCACCGCTCCGTTTACGCCACCGACCGCCTGGCCCGCCATCTCCGGAACAAATACGGCGTCACGGTAGAGGTGGAACACGTGGAACAAGAGGCGAAAAACTGGCGTAATTAAGGGTAGGTTTTTTGGGCGTGCCCCGGCCCTAAGGGTCCGGGTCGGTCCCCTGCGGGCTTCGGCATTCGCCTCGGTGCTACGCACTTGTCGCTAACGCGCCACCCCTCCGGTCACCTCACGCTACCGGACGCCGGCAAGACATAATTTACAATTTTACCGTCTGCCTTGCTACCCCACGCGGTACCATTCTCCGTAGCAACTCTTCCCGCTCCCGTGCCGTAGCGGTTAGGGCATCCGGCAACTGTTTATTCATGGTAGCGATGGCTGCATTGTAGGCAACTAACTCATTCGGACTCAAATTTTCGGGTCCACCTACTTCCACGGCACGCAGTAGTGCGGGGTAGTGCGCAGCGGCCAGCCTTTGCAGCACCGTGGCCAAGTGCAGCACCGATTGTTGAAAACCCGCTTCCCCCCGGTACGCACCGGCAGCGCGCAGGCCGGGAAACTCGGCGGCAAGCGTGTGTTGCAGCCGGGCACGGGCCGGTAAGGCGGCGGAAAAATCACCGCTATCGATCAGGTGGAGGAAGGTATTGTTCAACTCATTCAGCCGAAAGGCCGCGAGGTAAAGCGGGCGTTGGTAAACATTCAATGTGTTCAGCTGGGCGATCTCGGAGGTAAATGCTCCTTCTTCCAGCCGGATACCGTAGCGGGCGGCATACGTTTTCTGCGCGGCCGTAAAGGCGGCCGAGGCACCGGCCAGTCCGTTTTCCGCGGCACTTACTTCATTCAGGTAAGCAAGCAGACTCGCATAGGTTGGTTTAGAGCCTGGATGCAACTCCTCGGCCCGGCTAAATTGCCGCTCGAACAGACTGCGGTAAGTGTTCAGTACGGTCATGAAGTGTCCGTACAATTCGTCCTCGGGCCGGTCGTGATCCGCTACCCGGCGGCGAATGTTTTCTATGGCAGTCAGGAGGTCGGCGTGGGCAGTACCGGGTTCGGTTTGGTGGTGAACGGTGTGCTGGAGGTAGGTAAGCTGGCGGGCCGTCAACTCGGCGTGGGCATCGTTAAGGAAGACGAAATAGGCGAGAACGGGGTCTGCTGACGAGGGAGCGGTTTGCTGCGCGGAAAGCAGGCTGGATATGCCCAGTACCAGGGTGCCGGCCAGGATCAATCGGGTTGGGATCATATTGTAAAGATCGTAAATTGTTGCCGATTTTTGATTCCCCGCCCCCTACCTTAACATATGCCTCGGAAGCCGTATGTGTGCTTAAAAGGCCGTCCGGCCCGTAGATTACTCCTACTTTTGTACCGTGCAACGTCCCTTATCCATTCTCATCACTACCCACAACGAGGCCGCTAACCTGCCCCGTACCCTGGCCGCCATCCAGGGGTGGACGGATGACCTGCTCGTAGTAGACAGTTTCTCGACCGACGAAACGACTGTCCTGGCCCATGCCGCCGGGGCCCGCGTGGAGCAACGGAACTATCAGGGGCCGGCCGATCAGAAAAATTGGGCCATTCCCCGCGCCCGCCACGCCTGGGTCTTGATCCTCGATGCCGACGAGGTGGTCCGCCCCGAACTCCGCTCCGAAATTGATGTCCTGCTCAACGCCCCGGAAGAACCGGCGGCACAGGTATACTGGCTTGGCCGCAACAACTACTTTCTGGGCCGTCAAATCAAGTATAGCGGTTGGCAAAACGATGCCGTAGTCCGCCTCGTCCGCCGCGATCTGGCCCGCTATCAGGAGGTCCAGGTACATGAAGAAATCGATACCGCCGGCCTTAGGGTGGGTCGCCTAAAGGGTAAGCTAGATCACTACACCTTCCGTAACCTCGACCATTTTCTGGCCAAAATGCGTCGCTATGCCCGCTGGTCCGCCCAGGACCATGCTTCCAAAACGGGACGGATCGGTGCCTACCACCTGTTGCTCAAGCCACTTTTTCGGTTCTGGAAGCACTGTGTCGTTAAAAGCGGCTGGCGAGACGGCCCGGCCGGTTTAGTGGTATCGGCGGTTATGGCGTGGGGTGTATTCTTGCGCTATGCTTACTTACTGGAAGAACGGCGCAAGGAGTAAAATATCGGGGAGAATTGCTGCGAGTAAATTAAAGATATTTAATGAATGAAGGGAAGATGAAATACAGAAAGCGTAAACAGCGATTCGTCTCAAACCTAACAAAACATGCGCTACGAAGGTGGGTTATAGCCAAGTAGTGCCTACCACCCCTGCCCCAAACAAACCGGAAAACCTTTAGCTCCCCTTGATCAAGACCATCCTCCGCCGGACGGGCAAAGTACTGCTCTGGATCGTCGGTATCCTCCTCCTATTGGTAGTGCTGCTGGCCATCGCCATTCAGCTTGACCCCGTGCAGCAATGGCTGACGGGGAAGGTGGAGACCATTGCCGCCGAGCAACTGGGCACCGAAGTCTCCATCGGCCGCATCGGCTTGGATATACCGACTAATGCATACGTGAAGGACGTGTGGGTGGACAACCCGGACGGGGAGCGCATCTTGACGTTAGCCTATTTAGAGGTAGGCATGAATATGTGGGGGCTGCTGAAAAAGCAAATTTCTATCTCTAAAGTGCAAGTTAGCGGCCTGAAAGCGCGGGTTATTACTACCGATAGTACCTCTAACATCCAGTTCTTGCTGGATAAGTTTATGTTGGTAGATACCAGTGCCGCGCAGGAGGATCCCGCTATTACCACCACCGACACTACGGCGGCTGCCGCCTGGGGCATCGAGGTGAGCAACCTGAGCCTGATGTTGGATAGCATCGACGTGGTGTACCAGGACGATCCCACCGCCCTCGCCCTCGCCCTCGATCTCGGCGTACTAACCGGCAAGACCGGCCGCATGGACCTGCTGGCCGGCCGGTTCGGTATCGACCGCCTGCAACTAGAGGACACCGATATTGCCGTAAAGCTGGGTGTTACCGAAACCGATACCACCGCCGCGCCCGCCGCGCTGGATTACCTCGTCCAACTGGGCCGCCTGGGTATCCGCCGTACCTCGCTCACGTTGGCCATGGACAGCCTGGACCTGGAAACATACATCGAATCCACCGACCTGGAGGATGCCGAACTGAAATTGGCCGAGTTGATCGACTTCAGTGCCGGCACCTTTGCCCTCACCGATTCACGTTTCAAGGTAGATATCCCCGCGCCCCCCATTCCCCAGGCCGACGCCGTGGATTTCAACCACCTGGAACTGACCGGCGTCAATACCGAACTGACCGACATCCGCTACGTGGGAGACAGCCTGCACCTGCGCCTGCGCCAATTGGCCGCCCGCGAACGCAGCGGCCTGGAAGTTACCCGCACCGAGGGCGTGGTAGACTACTCGCCCCGCTTCATCGGCCTGGAAAATTTCCTCCTCCGCACCACCGATAGCGAACTGAACAGCAAGTCGCTGGCCGTGGTCCTGGACTTGACCGAAGGCGTAAATCTGGAAGAAATTGCCATCAACGCCGACCTGAACGGCTATGTGGGCCTGCGCGATGTCGGCCGCTTGGCCCCTGATTTACGTAAGAACGATATCGTGGGCGGTAACCTGGGCAAGCGACTGGAATTTTTGGTCGACGCCCGGGGCAACGGTCGCCGGGTAAATATCACCCGCATCAGGGTAGACGGTCCCGGTATGCACCTCATTGCCTCGCGTGGCCGGGTAGATTACCCCTTCGATACCGACCGGCTGGCGGCGGTCCTCAATCTGGATGAACTGGAGGTACGCCCCGGTCCCATCCTCCCCCTGCTACCCGATACCCTGCTGCCCGCCGATATCGTCTGGCCGGACCGGATCGTGGCTAACGGCCGCTTTGACTACGCCAACGACGGCATCGACCTGACCCTCTATGCACTCGAACAGCGCGGGGCCGGTCAGGGTGTACTCAACAGCCGCGTGCAGGTGGGCGGGCGTTTCGTGGGGCTGACCTCCTACCCTAATTCGCGGGTAGACATGATACTGGATACGCTGCTGGCGACCAAAAAAACCCTGTTGGCTTACCTCCCGCCTTCCGCCCTGCCCGAGGGTTATAAACTACCCGAATTCGTGCGGGGCAGCGGCTCGGTCAAGGGGCCGATGGAACGGCTGGTGGTGGACCTGAACCTGAGCCTGCCCGGTGAAAGCACCACCGCTTCCATCAACGGCACCATTGTCAACGCCTTGGAACCCGACAAACTGAATCTGGACATCAATGTGAGTAACCTGCGCGTTGCCGCACTGGACGTAAATGCCATCCTGCCCGATAGCCTGCTGCCCGCTTACCTAAAACTTCCCGACCTCCAGATCACCAATGCCCAAATATCCGGCAGTTTGGACGATCTGACCTTCAACCTGCCCCTCACCACCAGCAACGGGAAGTGGGACATCAAAGGCCGCTACAACCCCAATGACCTGAACGTTGACCTTGCGATCCAGGACCTAGACTTGGCTGAACTCTTTACCGGCTCTTATGCCGACACCATCCGCACGCTCGACCTGAAGCCGCTATCCATCACCGCCACCGCCAAAGGAAAATTGGAGCCGACCATGCAACTGGCCATCCAACTGAACGTAAATGAGCAGGGCCGGGGCGAATTAGTGGACCTGAGCGGTACGGTGGATGACCAAACCTACACGGCGGAATTTGCTTTTAAAAACGAGGACCTGCTCGGTAACGGCAACGCTTTCTATACCGTAGGCCCGGACTCGGTAGCTTCGGTAAAGGCCGTCTTCAACCTCGATCGCATCGACATGCAACGCTGGGACCTGACCGAAGTGCCGGTAATGGTAGAGATGAAACTACGCGCCGAATCCGTCGGCCTGGATCCCTACAACCTGGAAGGACGGGTGGAAATCGACGATTTTATTATCCGCACCGATGAGTCTTCTTCCTTCGTGGATAGCATGGTGGTGCTGGCAAGTATGCATGACTCCAACAACGAAGTGACCGTGCGCTCCGACCTGCTGGATGCCGACCTGAACGGCGTCTTTGACCCCCTGGCCGTCGGTCCCGAGTTATCCCGTTTTATCAGGGGGTACTGGGAAGAGCAAGTAGACCAGCCCGACCCCATGGAATCCGGCCGTAACCTGAATTTTAACCTTAACCTGAAGCGTACCCGCCCCCTCACCAGCGGCCTGATTGCGGGCCTGGAAGAACTATCGCCCACCACCATTAATTTCACCTACCAGGATGCCAATCCGGGCCTGTTGCTGGAAGTCCGCCTGCCGCGTTTGAAGTACACCTCCATTGAGATCGATAGCCTGGTGATGGACGCTGCGGGCGATACCACCTTGCTAACTTACGAAGCCAACATAAAGGATGTAAATTTCAGCGACGCGCTGGTGCTGGGTCGCAGCCGTTTTTCCGGCAAGAACGAAGACGGTCAGTTAAGAGCCGAGTTTCGGGTCTGGAACAAAACGGACAGCCTGCGGCACCACCTGAATTTGTTGCTGGACCCCGAGACGGACACCATCCGGGTTGCTCTGGCCGAGAACCAGCGCATCAATTATCAGGAATGGTCGGTGCCCCCCACCAACCAAATCCTGCTGGCCGGGCCGACCCTGCTGATCAACGATTTTGCGCTCACCTACCAGGATCAGGCCTTGCGGGCCGAAACTACCGAGCCGAACAACGTAGCCGTTTCTTTCGAGAACTTTGACCTGACCACCATCTCGCGCTTGCTCAACTCGGAAGAGGAACTAGTGGGCGGTATCCTGAACGGAGACGCCGCCATTAACGACATAATGACCAGCCCCGTCATCTCCAGCGAGGTGCGGGTGGATTCACTGGCCGTATTTGAAACGCTAATGGGTAAACTGGAAGCCGAGGTAACTACCGAAAACGAACAAGTATACCGAGTGGACCTGGGGCTGACCGAGGCCGGCAACCAGGTACAAATAGACGGAACCTACGCCCTGAGCGGCGACCTGGATCTGCGGGCAAATCTGCAAAAATTCCAACTCGAAAGTCTGGAAGCCTTTTCTGTCGGTTACCTGCAACGTACCGAGGGTTACCTGACCGGCGACATCCAGATCGGCGGCAGCACCACCGCCCCGCGCCTGAACGGCGACCTGCGTTTTGTGGAAGCAAAACTGGGCATCAGCCTGCTGGGCGGGCAGTTTGCCATCGGCGAAAACCCTATCCGGTTTAATGGGCCGAATATCAGCATGGACGGTTTCGCGCTCATCGACTCCCTCGGTAACCGCGCTACCTTTGACGGGAACGTGGTACTAAACTCGGTTACCGACGTGGATTTCGACCTGACGGCCGATGCCAATTGTTTCCTGGCCCTTAACTCTACCGCTGATGACAACCCCGATTACTACGGAAAACTGTTTGCCGATGCCCAGGTCAGGATCACCGGCGATTTGACACTGCCGGTAGTAACGGTGGTGGCCCGCGCCTGCGAGGGGTCGGACATCACCTACGTATACACCGCCCCCGAAGCCGGTTTGCAAACGGCGGACGGAACCATGCGCTTCATTCAGAAATTCGAGTGGCAAAATGTTCTGCGGCGCGGAACCAGACCGGATTCCGTAAAAATAGAACAGTCGGGCTTCGATCTCACGCTGGACCTGGCCGTAACCCCCGACGTGCAGGTGACCGTGGTAGTGGACCCCATCAGCGGTCAGAACTTCGTAGGCCGCGCCGATGGAGACCTGACCCTGAATATTTTTCCCGACGGCCGCCAGGAAATGGTGGGCCGCGTGGAACTGACCGAAGGTACTTACGACTTTATCCTGCAGGGACTGCGGCGTGAGTTTGTGGTAGTAGAAGGTAGCAGCGTTAATTTTACCGGCGAGGTCATTAACCCGCAGCTGGACCTGGAAATACGCCACGCCGTGAAAACCCAACCCCTGCCGCTGGTACAACGCCTGAACGAGAGCGCGGACGTGACCGGCCTACGCCGCGATCAGACCTTTTACGTAGTCATCAACCTGAAGGGAGACCTGCAAGCCTCTAATCTGACCACCGACGTAACCTACCCCGAGGATGTCTACGGCAACGTAGGCTACCAATCCATCTCAGCTGCACTGGCGCAGTTGCGGCAGGATCAGAGCCGCATCACCTCTACCGCTTTTTCGCTGCTCGCCTTCCAGTCGTTCAATATTCCGATCGTGGATCAGGGGACGGGCGGCGGTAATTTGGTGGGTACCACGATCAACAATGCCCTGAGCGGCTACCTGAATAACCTGGCCAATAAATACATCGGATTCGTGGAACTGGATTTCGGTCTGGACAGCTACGAAAACGCCCAGGGCGAGCAGAATACCAACCTGCGCGTGAGCTTGCGTAAAACGTTGTTTGACGACCGCGTGGTTATCAGCGTGGACGGCGTGACCAACTCCGACGGAGACGATGCGGGTAACGGGCAGAGCTACCTGGACAACCTGACACTGGAATACCTGATTGACGAGAAGGGACAGTTCCGGGCCAAGATATTTAACGACCGCGACCGCGACGCGCTGGTGGGTGGCAACGTAATTCGCTTCGGCGGCCGGCTGGTATTTGCTAAAGATTTTGAGCGGATCAACTGGTTCGGCAACGACAATAAAAAGAAGAACGATGGGAAGTAAGGATACCCGTACCGGATGGGAGGGAAGCCGGGCGACCCCACGGCCGAGCGGCCCGGAATGGCGGCCCGCCAAGGGCCGGACCGTAGCGCAGCGGAGGGCCGAGCGAATAGCGAGCCATGCAGGGGCGCGACCCGCAGGGGCGGCCCCTAAAAACGCCGCCCCGATCAGAAAACTCCTCTCTCAGCTACTCGTACTGGTCTGTCTGGGGTTTGCCATTTCATCCTGCTCCGTAACGAAATACCTGCCCGATGGCAAGTACCTCTACCGGGGTGCCGAGGTGGAAATAGTGGCCGCCGACAGCGTAAACACCGACGAGATAACGGCCGACGCCACCGCCACGCTGGACAATAATACCAACGCCTACCTGCTGGGCAACCCCTGGAAAGTATGGTTTTATTACCGCTACCAAACTCCCAAACAGAAGGGGCTGAAACACTGGTTGAGCACGTCGGTGGGTGAAAAACCGATCTTTTTTGACGAGGGTAAAGTGGATTACAGCGAGGACCTGCTGGAGAACCGCGCGGCAATCAACGGCTATTTTTACAACGAGGCGAGTTCGACCACCGACACCATTCAGAAAAAGCGCACCATCACCGTGGACTACGCCCTGAAAGTAGGACCCCGTTACACCATCGACTCACTGTTTTACGAAATCTCCGATAGCTCGGTGGCCCGGGTAGTGGAAGAAGTGCGCCCCCGCACCCTGTTGATGCCCGACAAGCACTACGATCTGGACCTGATCAAGGCCGAAACCGCCCGCCTGCAGCAGGCACTGCGCAACCGCGGCTACTACTACGCGGCGCAGAGCGATTTCGAGTTCCTGGCGGACACCGTGAGCGGCGTCAACCGCGTGCAATTGCTGATGAAGCTAAAGGACGACGTGCCCACCAACCACCTCTACCCCCAGCGGATAGTGGACGTGAACGTGCACCCCAACATAGTGGTGGGCGACACCTTGCTGCGGGCCACGCTGGACACCATCCGCTACCGCGACATCAACATCATTTGCGCCGACTGCCCCCTGCGGCCCAAGGTGGTAGACGAGGCTTTTGCCATCGATCCCGGTGATGCCTACAGCCCCGAAAACCACGGCAAAACACTGCGCCGACTAAGCGGCTACAATATGTTTCGCTACATCAGCATGAGCTACGATCCCGTGCCGGATTCCGCCGATAGCCTACTGGTGCTCAATGCCTATTTGCAGCCGCAGTTGCGGCGGCGGTTCGAGGGCGAATTCGGTCTAACTTACAACAATGCCCGCTACTTCGGTCCCGAAGTTGGAGTCGGTTACACCAACCGTAACCTGCTGCGCGGAGCCGAACTGCTGCGCATAGACGGGCGGGCCACGCTGGCCTTCTTTCTGGGCGACCGGGCGAGTAGCCGCGTGCCCACCTCGCAGACCTACTCGCTGACGGCCAAACTGAACGTGCCCCGCCTCTGGCTGCCCGCGCGGCGCAAGCTGATCCCCCGCGTGATCACCAGCGGGTCGGTGATCGAAGTGGGGGTGAATCTGGAAAATGTGGACCTGAATCTGAACCAGTTCCAGACCGAAATTTCCGAACTCGATCTGATGGACCTGGCGAACATTCTGGAGAGCGATTCATCGGCCAACGAGAATGTTTCGCTGCTGCAATTCCGCTACCAATTCGGTTACACCTGGCAGCGGCGGGTGACCAAAAGCCACGAGTTTTTCCCCCTCAGTTTTCGCTTCCAACTCCCCCGCGTATCCACGGATGAGCTGCTGGAACTGGCCCGGGGACTGGGCGTGGCCCAGGGGCAGCAATCACTGGGCCGGTTCGATCAGATGATCCTCTATTCGCCCAACTACACCTTAAATTTCGACAGCCGCCTGCGGCGCCAGAGCACCCATAGTTTTGCGGTAATCCAATACCTGTCCATGAACTTCAACCGCGTGAGCGCGGCCGGCACCGGATTGGAAAATCAGGACGCCGAACTGAGTATTTACCCGCAGGTAGAGACCGATTTTCGTTATTACTTTCGCCTCAGCCGCAACCAGACCGTGGCCGCACGGGTACACGGCGGCGTGGCCTATGCGCTGACGGACCGGGCAATCGTGCCCTATTTTAACCTCTACTCGGTGGGCGGCCCCAACTCTCTGCGGGGTTTTGCGCCGCGCCAGGTGGGTCCAGCCGCCACGGTGCCCAAGGGCAACAACCTGCTCACCCAGGGCGGTTTCGGTAACATCGTTTTCGAGACCAGCCTGGAGTTTCGGCAGAAGCTGAACAGCCTGATCGAGGTGGCCGTCTTTACCGACGCCGGTAACGTGTGGACCTACAAATCTACCCTGGAACCGATCGAAACCGACTTCAGGAGCAAAACCTTCATCGAGCAACTGGCCGTGGATGCCGGCATCGGCCTTCGACTCGATTTCGAGTTCCTCATCTTCCGCCTCGACCTGGCCACGCCCCTGGTTTTCCCCTTCGAGGACGCCCAGCAAGCCTTGCCGCCGGAGGAGCGCGAGAATGTGAAAATGGGGCAAATCGTACCGCAAATCGCGTTCGGCTATCCGTTCTGATTGGGGGCGTGCCCCCTGCTAGGGCCGGGGTCGGTCCCCTCCGGGCTTCGGCATTCGCCTCGGTGCTGCGCACTCCTCCCTGCGGTCGGTCCCTGCGGGCACCTCACGCGATGGGAAAGGGGCGGCTACCCGATCGCCTAACCTAGGTCCGTTAGCCACGAAGCGATCGTTTGATCCAAGTTAGCTGTCAAGGGCCGTGGGAAGTGCAATTTTCTACCCTGCCCGCAGAGCCGGACGGCGGCCGCACCGTTTTCGGCCCGCTGTGCCCAGGAATATTCGTCCGCTCGCGCCGCCAGGTACAGTTGCTCCGTTTGTCCGGGGGTAGGAACGAGAACGGCCGCGCCGCCGATGGCGGCCAAATCTAGTAGGCTGCTGTAGCCCGAGCGGCAAATGACGCGGCCGGCAGTGGCCAGCACATGGCCCAGCTCGTCTCCGGTAAGTACATCGACGATCTCCAAGTTATCCTCGCGGCGTCGCTTATCGGTTGCCCCATCCGGTCGCCCCCGAATGAGCAGATGCCTCCCGGGCAGCCGCCGCAAACCGGTGGTGAGTTCTTGCTCCAGGTAACTACGCTGCGGCTCGGGGCCGGAGAGCAGGGCGACTACCGTATAAGGCGGGCGAGCGCCGACAGGGGATTCCAAGCCGGCGAAGCGGCTAAGGGGGCCGATAAATTTTACCTGCCCCGCTGGATAGCGTCCCGCTTTAGAGAGCCGGCCCGAAAGGCGGTCCGGCCCCGCACGGTCGGGCACCCAGATTTGATCGAATGACCGAAGCAGTTTGCGGTAAGCGGCCGAGACCCCCGACCGGCCGATCAACGGGTGCAGGATAGGTTCCAGTTGGTGTGTGACCATCACCGAAGGCAGGCCCGCCACCCGCGCACCGAAACGGGAATCGGAGATGATAGCCGCGGCCCCGACCCGACTGGCTAGCTCGATCAATACGCGGCCCTCCTCATAAACGGTGCGGGTGAGCCGGGGCAATTGGGTGGCCAGGTTGAGGTACATATTACGACCGGCGTAGCGGATGGCATAGGCGGGCAGGGGGAAATGCTCGTCGTGTGGGGCGGCTTGTTGCAGGAAAAGGGCCGCCGGTCCGGCCGAGGCCCAGACAACGCGCGCGCCGAGTCGACGCAGCGTTGCGGCCAGCACCAGACTGCGCGTAGCGTGGCCGAGGCCCCAGTCGAGCACGGCAAGGATGATGATGGATGCCGCCACTAAAACTTGGGGCAACCACAGCCTGCGGCCCGGCAGGATGCGAGGAGAAGGATAAACAGCAGGCAGCAGACGAGGGGCAGGTAACGACGCATGGCAAAACGATGAGGATGAAGGGGGAAGGTACGTCATCCTACCGGATACTCGGGCCGGATCGCACCAAATACGTAGCTTAGGCGTTCTTATCCGCTGATAGCGAGAGCGGCCCTATTTAGCTAAAGAAAACAGCCCGTGTTTTATTTGTTAGCGTAACTCATTTTTTGTTTATTTTTGCGCCCCGAAATTTCAGACCCATATGGATATTTTCAATGGCGACATGATTCGTGTCAAACTCAATCAGTTACGCAGCCGCTTGAGTGCCCTGCCGCGTCCGGCTTTCGTGGATCGGGGCTGCGCCTGGGCGGGTCGGCAATCAAAAGTACGCCTAGTTGCTTACGGTGCCGGTCTACTGGTGCTGGCGGGGATCGGGTGCTTGCTGGCGCTATTTTTATTGGTGTACACCGGCGCGCTGGGTCCCTTGCCCGGAAAGGCTGAAATTGCCAACATCCGCAACAAGCAGGCCTCGGCTATTTTTGCCGAGGGCGGTGAGCAACTGGGTAAATTTTACCTGGAAAACCGGGTTAACCTGACGCTGGAGCAGATGTCGCCTTTTCTGATCAACGGCCTGATCGCGACCGAAGACGCCCGGTTTTTCGAGCACCAGGGCATCGACCCGCGTGCTTTCCTGCGCGTGCTGTTCAAGAACGTGCTGATGGGTGACGAATCGGCCGGTGGCGGTAGTACGATCAGCCAGCAGTTGGTCAAGAATATTTATGGGCGCAAGGAGTACCTGTTTCTGTCTACTCCCATTAATAAACTGCGGGAAATGATCACCGCCCGCCGCCTGGAAAAGACCTACAGCAAGGAGGAACTGTTGGTGCACTACCTAAATTCCGTTCCCTTCGGCGACAATGCTTTTGGAGTAAAGGTGGCTGCCCGCCGTTTCTTTAATAAGGACGTAGCCAAACTAAAGGTGGAAGAAGCCGCTGTGTTGGTGGGTATGCTCAAAGCGAATACCTCTTACAACCCCCGTCGTTTCCCGGAAAAATCGCTAGAGCGTCGCAACGTAGTGCTGCGCCAGATGACTCGCTATGACTACTTACCCGCCGAGCAGTACGACAGCCTGAGTGCCCTGCCGCTGGTGATCGATTACCAGTTGGAAAACCGTAATCAAGGCTTGGCAACCTACTTCCGCGAGCAAATCCGCCAGGAAGTGGACGAGTTGTTGAAGAACTATAAGAAGCCTGATGGTAGTGCCTATAATCTCTATACGGACGGGTTGCGCATCCGCACAACCATCGACGCCGGGATGCAACTTGCCGCCGAACAGGCCGTGGCCGAAAATATGGCCGCTATTCAGGAATCGTTCTATGAAGACTGGGAAGGCCGCAAGGATTTGCCCTGGACCGACGCGCTGGAAAGTCAGCTTAAAAACTCTGAACCCTACCGCGCCCTGGCCGAGGCCGGTAAGGCCGATAGTGTGATTCGTAAAGAATTGTCCAAACCCCATGCCATGACCATCTATGATTGGCGCAAAGGCGGTGCGGTGGATACCATGCTGAGTACCCTGGACAGTATCGGTTACTACTTCACCCTACTCGGCACTGGATTACTGGCCGCCGAACCTTCCACCGGCATCATCCGCGCTTGGGTGGGGGGCGTAGACCAGCAATTCGTGCAGTACGACCATGTTCGGGCTACCCGCCAGGTGGGGTCTACCATGAAACCGGTAGTTTACGCCACCGCGCTGGAGAACGGTATGCTCCCTTGCGAGTATACGACCGCAGCCCGCGAGGTGTACAGCCAGTACAATGGCTATAGCCCCCGCAATAGCGACGGCAATTACGATGGAGCATACTCCATGAAGGGCGGCTTATCCAAGTCCATAAATACGGTTGCCGTAGCCATTGCCGTGCGAGCTGGTTTATCCAGCGTGGCCAGAATGACCCAGCGCATGGGTGTCGATCACGAAATAGCGCCCGAACCGAGTATCGCACTCGGTTCGGTAGATGCCAGCTTGTATGAAATGGTGCAGGTGTACGCTACCTTAGCCAACGGTGGCCAACGGCCGCCGCGCCTGCATTACCTCGACCGGATTGAAACCGGTGATGGCGAAGTGATCGTTTCCTTCGAGCGGCCCAAGGAAAGTGAGGCCGAGCGGGTGATGAGCCGCAAGGCCGCCGACCAGACCAGTTTCCTGCTCGCCGGCGTAGTCAATAGCGGCACGGCCTATCGTCTACGGTCTACTTATGGATTAAGTGGTGCTCTGGCCGGTAAAACCGGAACGACCCAGAACCAGTCGGACGGCTGGTTTCTTGGCTATATGCCGAAATTAGTGGTCGGGACGTGGGTGGGTAATGAGGCCCCCAGCGTTCATTTCCGCACCCTTAGTCGGGGCGGTGCATCGAATACAGCCCTCACCATCTGGGGTAGCTTCATGCAGCGGGTGCAGAAGTGGGACGGACTTAAAGACTACCGGGGCGGGGCATTCGGCGGCCTGGACGAGATGACCCTGGCCTACCTGGCGTGCCCGGATTTTCTGGACGATATGCCGATCCTCTATGAGGAAAGCGACGATTCACTCGCCATTGCCCAGTTTCAGACCAGGGTACAGGACCTCACCCCCGACGACCTGCGCGAGATGGCCCGCGAGTATCCGCGCCGGGAAGGCGAGAACCTGCAGGCCTATGCCGATCGCCTAACCGAGGAGGCTATTCAGGAGGAGCGCAAGGAAGACCGCAAAGAAAAGCGCAAGGAATTTTGGTCGAAGCTGCTCTTCGGTAAAGAGAAAAAGCAGGACGAGGGAGGCAAATAAATTAATCGTAAGTTAGGCGCGGCAAAATCCACTTTTACTCATCTCGTCCATGCTCGACCTAGACTTTAGCCAGGAACTTTTCCGCATTGTCGGCTACGTGGTCACCCTCGGTCACCTGCTCATTATATTAGGGACGATCGTCGTGGTGCTACTTGGATGGTGGATACTGCTGCGATTAGTCCTGCCGCGAATTTTTGAGGCCGAAGAAATGCCGGCCGGTGCACGCGGCCGGGCGCGGCGCGTACTGATCCTGGGGGGAATCGCCCTGATCATCATCGTCATTATCCAGACGTTGGATATTGATTACAGCCTGCGGTTCAGCGACGCAAAGGGTGCTTTTCAGATCAAGATTTCGCAGATTGTCACCATTCTGCTAACGCTTTCCATCATTAGTTCCCTGGACTGGTTTGTACAGGAGTTCTTGATGCGCCGTTTCCGGCGTTACCGCACCCGGCGTTACGCCGATGGCAATTTGTACCAACCCCGCGATCGGCGGGGAGCGGCCAACTTTAAAGTAGTTCGTCCCGTCGTTTACACCACCGCCCTGCTGGTGGTCATGCACATTCTGGACTACAATCCCCAGATATGGCCCATCGGTAATATTAAGGAAGGGGCTGACGTAGCCGTTATTACCCTGATCGGTCTATTCAACGCGCTCCTGATATTCTTCGTTATCCGGCTGCTACTCTGGGTGATCCTCAATATCTTCTTATCCAGTTACTACAATCGGCGCAAGATCGATTTCGGCTCGCAGTTTGCCATCAACCGGCTGCTGACCTATTTCGTATACGTCGTCGGAATACTGATCTTTTTCCAAACGGCCGGTTTCAACCTTTTCGTTCTCTGGACGGGTGCCGCCGCTCTTTTGGTGGGTGTGGGTATCGGCTTGCAGCAGACGTTCAATGACCTTATTTCAGGCGTTATTATCCTGTTCGAGCGCAAAGTAGAAGTAGGAGACATGGTCCAACTGGGTGACCTGATCGGCACGGTCAAAAAGATCGGTACCCGGACCTCTATCGTCGAGACCCGCGCCGAGATCGTGGTCATCGTACCAAATAGCAGAATGGTAGGCGATTCAGTTACGAACTGGAGTCAGTTCGAGCGCAAGGCACGCTTTGCGGTCAAGGTCGGAGTTGCTTATGGATCGGATACCGCCAAAGTAAAGGCGATCCTGGAAAAAGCCGCATCCAGCCACCAGCGGATCATGGAGCAACCTAAACCCTTCGCCCGATTTATCGACTTCGGTAATTCCAGCCTGGATTTTGAGCTGTTTTTCTGGTCACGGGATTTTCTGAGGATCGAGGATATCCGTAGTGACCTGCGTTTTGCCATCGATCAGGAATTCCGCCGTCAGGGCGTGGAGATTCCCTTTCCGCAACGCGATTTGTGGCTGCGCAATCCGGAGAAACTGTATCCTCTCCTACCGACAATACCGCCGTCCATGCAAGTGGAACGGGAGGAAGAAGAATGATCCCGGCTATTCCAGTTCACCTAACTTTCGTCGCTTCCCGCTTTATTCTCGCCATTCCTTATACTGCGCCCGCAGCCGGGGAAACTGGTGCGGTTTGAGCAACAGGCCGTACACTACAGCGGTAAAAAAGGAGAACATAGCATATACGAGGGCCGGTTTAAGTAGATCCTCATTGGCTAGCAGGGTGCCGGCAATGAGAAAGGCCAGGGAGGTATTCTGAATCCCGATCTCCACGCCCAGGGTAAGCTGATTGTCGCGGGGCAAACCGGCCGCCCGACTAAGCATCCAGCCCAGCGTGAGGGCCGATACGTTAATCGCTAGGGAAATCGGTAAAATAAGGGAGACCTCGGTTAGGGTAAGCCCGGAACCCCCGGCTTCGGCCGGAGCCAAAAACTTGATCGCAAACAAGGATGCCAGTAGGGCGAGGGTGATCCAACGCAGGCTTAATTGAGCACGCTTTGCCCAGGAAGGAGCCAGTTTTGCAAGGACTAATCCAACCAGCACCGGTACCAGCACGATGAGGAAAATGCGCCCGACCGTCGGCGAAAAGGGTAACTGACCCAGCGACTGGCCGAGACCGACCGAAAAATAGTCCAGCCCGTAATTGACAATGAACGGAATCGTGACCATCGCCAGGATACTGTTGCTAATCGTGAGAGTTACCGAAAGGGCCGTATTACCCTCTAAAAGATAGGAGATAAAATTTGACGTCATGCCGCCCGGGCAAGCCGCCAGCAATAGCACACCGGCAGCCAGCGGTCCAGGGAGTGGGGAAACGGCCGCAATACCAAACGCCAATAGCGGCAAGCAGATCAACTGGAGAAAAAGACCGAGAAGTAGTGATCTGGGATGCTTAAAGACCAACCAAAAATGTTCCATCCGCAGGGCAAGGCCGACGCTGAGCATGATAAAGGCCAGTATGCCGCTGATAAGTAGGTCAATGAGCATCGCAAAAATGAAAGGACTTTACAGGAAGTAAAAATTTAGACACGCTCTTAAAGTCATTCAAGCAAGAAAAACGTCGAATAGTTGACTCATTCTCCAGATATGGGGTATGGGATGGGGTTTTTTTTTAACCCGGTTTGGTGTATTGAAAAAATTTACCCTATCTTTGTAAGGTAAAAGACAAGTCGCTTTTATTATCCGCGATTTTGTCCATTTGCTTAGTTGGAATGAATCCATCCAACTACGCTCGGTTGTCCTCCCCACGTAAAAATCATGGCAGATCGGTGCAACTGTCGTCTCACGAACAATAGCCGAGACTACCATGTTATGCAAAATACTAGCGGTTGTTCAACGGCCGTTTAAGAATTGTTAATAGGGTTTTAGGTGTTTATTTTGGGACCGATGCACAGTGTGCGTCGGTCTTTTTTTTTACCCCATGTGTTCAGCCGCAGCGCATAATTCCGCGTAAAATTCCGGCCCGTACTTCCGCAGCAGGGCAGGCTTCACGAACTCGTAAATGCGCACTTGCTCCCGCTCCCCTTTCGAGCAGGCTGCCGAACAGATATCCCATCGGTCGTAATTGAGTGCTTCAAAGTTGGCTTCCTCGTTCACCGTTACCCTTATGGGATAGAGGTGGCAACTAATGGGCTTATAAAATGCCGTTGCCCCCGCTTTATAAGCTCGCTCGATGGCGCACTGCGCTTTACCCGACTCGTCCAGTGTCATGTACGCACACGGCCCGCCCGCAATCAGTGGCGTACCGAAAGAGTTGTCGTCCTTATAGTTGACGAAACTACCCTGCTCTTCCACCACCGCGATTCCGGCCGGACTCATAAAGGGCTTCACTTCCTCATAAACTTGGTCCATCAACAACAATTCCTCGGCCTCCAGCGGCGCTCCGAAGTCACCCTCCCAGCAACAAGCTCCTTTACAGGCATCGAGGTTACAGAGAAAATTTTCGGAAACGACTTCATCGCTGATCAGCACATCCTGAATGTAAAGCATAACTAAGGCGGGATTTTGCGCGTCCGGGCGACGTGCCGACGCGTTCAGCACGCAAATATCGGTCAATACCGCCGATAAGCGACGGCTTTTGCTTAATTTAGCGCATTCCAACCAATACCTTGCCTCCCTCATCCCGGAGGTCGACCAATTCGTGCCATGAAGTATTCTTTTCTCCTTTCCTTTTTCCTCTTTGCCGGCCTCCTTACCGCCCAGTCCGCTAAGGTGACCAACTTGCAAGTGGCCGCCGCAGTCGCCGAAGTAACGGCCATCTACGGATTCGATGACGACCAGCAGATTACGCTGGCCGAGATCGAACGCACCCGGCTGGAAAACCTGGCCTCCATCGCCCCACTCCAGAACAAAGACCGGGTCAAGTACTACGCCAAACGTAAGTCTTCCCATATCGGCGAGCAAAATAGCATCGAGCGGTTGCTTAACACCGATGCCCAACGCGCCATCTTTCGCGAGCGCAAGACCGCCGCACGTATCGCCGAAAGCGATCGGATCAAGGAACTACGCGCCCAGGGCTACAATGGTGACGCCATTCGGGTACGTCTGCTCGAAAGCTATTAACTCCCCGCGAAAGATAAGGGCTAACGTACCTTTGCGCTACCCTGCACCGTAATTTTACGTGGAGGAGCACGCAGCGGTTAACCCGTCTCCTATTCGCGTCAAATCCCTGATTTGAACGCGGCCACTGAACCATTTTTATCAAGCCCTTCTTTTATCTAAAAAAGTACATGGATCCCCTGAAGCAACTCTTCGCCGAAAAGGCGAAAACCCTTTTTGCCGAGTCACGCCAACTGCTCAAGGAGCACGGAAATAAAAAAGTGGACGAAGTCGTCCTTAGCCAGATATACGGTGGCGCCCGCGGCATCAAGATGATGCTCTGGGAAACCTCTCGTCTCGACCCCATCGAGGGGATCCGCTTTCGGGGCTATTCTATTCCGCAACTCAAAGAACTACTGCCGGGCGATAGCGAAGGACAGCCCAAGCCCGAGGGCTTGTTCTGGCTCATGCTCACCGGCGAACTACCCACGCAGGAGCAGGTCGATTGGCTCTCCAAAGAGTGGTCGTCGCGCGGCACCGTGTCAGATGCTACTTATAAGGTGTTGGACAGCCTGCCCATTACCACGCATCCCATGACCCAGTTTACCATCGGGGTTATGGCCATGCAGCCCGACAGTATTTTTGCCGCCCGCTATGATGAGGGTATGGCCAAGGATGAATACTGGGATGCCGTCTATGAAGACAGCATGAACCTCATTGCGCGCCTGCCCCGCCTGGCTGCTTACATCTACCGCCGTACCTTTCATGGTGGCAAGCAGATTCCGGCCGACAATTCGCTCGACTGGGCCGCCAACTTCGCGCATATGCTCGGGATGCCCAGCAAGGATTTTAAGAGCCTCATGCGCCTTTACCTTACCATCCACGCCGACCACGAAGGCGGAAATGCTTCGGCTCATACCGTCCATCTCGTCGGCTCGGCCCTTAGCGATCCTTATCTGTCTTTCGCCGCCGGCATGAACGCCCTGGCCGGTCCCCTGCACGGCCTCGCTAACCAGGAAGTCATCAAGTGGATACTGGCCATGAACGAAAAACTGGGTACCGATAGCCCCAGCAAGGAACAGATCGCCGATTACGTGCGTGAGACCCTCGACAACGGTCAGGTTATCCCCGGTTACGGCCATGCCGTATTGCGCCAGCCCGACCCCCGCTTTACCGCCCAACGTAAATACGCGGAAAAGTACCTCAGTGACGATCCCACCATCCAGACCGTTTGGAAAATCTTCGATGTGGTACCCGACATCCTCGGCGGCCTCGGTAAGGTCAAAAATCCTTGGCCCAATGTGGACGCGCACTCCGGCGCTATCCTCATGCACTACGGCCTCACCGAGCAGACCTTTTATACCGTGCTCTTCGGCGTCAGCCGCGCCCTCGGCGTACTGGCCGCCCAGTGCTGGAGCCGTGCCCTCGGCATGCCCCTCGAACGGCCAAAGTCGCTCACCAGCGAGTGGGTCAACCAATTCCTGGAAAAAGAAGCCGGCGTCAGTGCTAATTAACCTAACGTAAAGGGTACGCTCGGATTGGTTTTTTGGGCGTGCCCCCTCCCTGTAGGTCGGCGTCGGTCCCTTCCGGGCTTCGGCATTCGCCTCGGCACTGCGTGCGCTAACGCCCCTCCAGGCACCTCACGCGGTGTTGATGAGTGACTTAGTGAAGGACTGAATGGCCGGCCTCGAAAACGGCTCTGCCGGATTGAAAAGCAGCGTAGCTAATGACCATGCCAAGAATGAACGTCCTACCCCTTTCGGGACCAGACGTGGGAGCTAAGCCATCTCTGCTATCCCGAAGTCTATGCATAGACTTATACTAAAATACAAAATCACCAAAGGCGAAGCCGCGTACAAAAGTACGGGCGCAGCCCTAACCCATAACCAATGAGTACCATCCCCGCCGAACTCCGTTATACGGAAGACCATGAGTGGATTCGCCTGGAGGCCGACGGTCACGCCTATGTCGGTATTACCGACTATGCCCAGCACGCGCTTGACGAACTCGTTTACGTAGAAGTAGAAACCGTGGGTGAAACCCTGGATCAAGGTGAAGTCTTCGGTTCCGTGGAGGCAGTAAAAACTACTTCCGACCTACTGATGCCCGTGGCCGGCACCATCGTTGAATTCAATAAAGAGTTGGATGAATCAGCAGGCGACAACCCGACCCTGGTCAACGAAAGTCCCTATGATAAGGGCTGGATCGTTAAAATCAAGGTAACCGACCCTGCTTCGCTAGACGATCTATTGGATGCCGAGGCTTACGAAAAAGCGATCGCGTAATTTTTTTTTGCCGATCGCCCGCCAAAATCCGCTACCTTGGCATCTATCCTACTGAAGACTTACCGGCGACAATGGTTGCCAGCCCTACTCTGGGGCGCCTTGCTGCTCCTGCTTTCCGGCTGGCCGAGTAACCGGCTCCCGAAAATAGATTGGCAAAATGATCTCTTCGGCGTGGATAAAGCGGCGCATTTCGTATTTTACGCCCTGTTCGCCATTTTGCTCTATTTTCCCTTGCGGAAATCTGGAGCGAAGAGGCCGGGCTGGACGGCATTTCTAATCGCGCTCAGCTATGGAATCCTTATGGAAGCGATGCAATTCGCTTTCTTTCCGGGTCGCCACCTGGACGTAGGCGATATGTTTGCCAACGGCCTCGGTGCCGGCGGTGGCGTTACGCTCTATTATCTTGGTCGTCTTTTGATAATCGGTAAGTCGAACATATAATTTAAAATTATTTTAAACCCGAGCCTATGAATGTGGATATCTCAGTAACCGGCCTCGCGTTAGGTTTGATACTGGTGGCTATCGTTGTTGGAATCATCGCGATGATCGTGGTGTTGAAAAACGTCTATAAAAAGCGTACCGAAGAAGGTATCGCCGGTGAATACCGCGAAAACCTCTCTCAGTCGCCCCTCCAGAATCGAGCTAAGTACAACCGAGTCGACGTATTCAGCCTCAGCGGTACGTTCTTCAACTTCGGCCTCGCCCTGGCTTTCGGCCTTGCGCTCCTGGCTTTTGGCTGGACCCAGTACGAGGAGCAAATCTTCATCCCCGATGGTGCCCTCGACATTCCCGACGAAATCGAGATGGAACCGCCGCGGACCGCTGAACCACCTCCCCCGCCACCTCCACCCCCACCCCCCGTTATCGAGGAGGTACCCGAAGAGGATTTGATTGAGGAAGACCCACCCGAGTTTACCGACCAAACGGTAGATGACCAGACGGTCGTGGAGGCACCGCCGGAAGTGAAAGCCGCCGCGCCGCCTCCCCCGCCACCACCACCCCCGCCACCCCCACCCGCCGTGGAGGATATCTTTAAGGTCGTGGAGCAGATGCCCCGTTTCCCCGGTTGTGAAAACCTGGGTAGCGATGCCGAAAAGAAGACCTGCTCGGACAAAAAAATGCTCGAGTTCATCTACAAGAACATCAAGTACCCCGCCATCGCCCGTGAAAACGGTGTGGAAGGCACGGCGGTAGTTACCTTCGTTGTCGAGAAAGACGGCAAAGTAACCGATGCCCGGGTCGTCCGTGACCCCGGTGCCCAGACGGGAGACGAAGCCCTGCGCGTCGTTAACCTGATGAATAGCGAGGGGATCAAGTGGACCCCTGGTAAGCAACGGGGCCGCCCAGTACGTGTACAGTTTAACCTGCCGGTTAAATTCAGGCTCGAGTAAGAACTTGATCCTACTAACAAGCTAGGGCCGAAATTTTCCGTAAGGAAAGTTTCGGCCTTTTTCATTGGGAGGGTAGTGCTTTCGGTCATTCCCCGTCAAATTGTACCTTGGCAACGACACAGCGCTTTCTCTCACCGAAAAACCCGTTCACGATGTATTCATTTATCCTACGAATTACTGCTCACGCAATGGCCCGCGTTTTTCTCCTGGCCGTCTTACTGGGTAGTAGTGGAATTACTTTTGCCCAACAGCCGGGTGGGGCATTGCCCCCCAATCCCGACTTAGGGCGTGTCTAAAATTTTTAAGAACTGAGGATCAATGATTCGCTTCGCGGCTACTTCGTGGTTAAGGTTCCGGCTAGATAAAAACTTCGCTTCGCGGCTACTTCGTGGTGCGCGCATAGCGGGTTACGCAAGTCAGTTTTTAAGACGCCAGGTTCTTAAATACTTGGTTATCAGGAAGTAAAAATTTAGGCACGCTCTCAGACGGTGTTTATCGTAAGGTAGCTGAGATGCCCCGTTTCCCCGGCTGTGAGAAAGAAAGGGACCTGAGTAAAAAACTCCGGTGTTCCGAACAGAAAATGCTTGAGTTTATTTTTGAGAATGTTTACTACCCCGATGAAGCCTGGGAAAAAGGGATTGAGGGAACATCGGTGGTGTCGTTCGTAGTAGAAACCGACGGCACCCTTTCCAACATCAAGATCGTGCGCAGTCTGGAAGGTGGGATCGATGAAGAAGCCATGTCAGTGGTAGAGTTAATGAACGAAAAGGGGATCCATTGGATACCCGGTAAGGAGAAAGGAGTGGCGGTGCCCGTGCTGTTCAATTTGCCGATCAAATTTAAAATGGACTAGTAGGCCATGAAGGGGATGTTCAAAAAGTGGCCACGTGAGAACCAAAACCAAACTATCTTGCCAACTATGCGCTTTAGCAGAATACGGCGGGCACTGCCCTCCCAACCAACCATCTAAAGAAGGAAACCATGAAGTGGCAAGGAAGAAGACAGAGCAGCAACGTAGACGACCGCCGTGGCAGAAGCAGTAGTGGTGGCGGAAATCGAGGATTCAGCGGCGGTAAAGCGGCCGGCGGCTTCGGCATCGGTACCATCGTGATCGTGATTCTGGCCCTACTCTTTGGAGTGGATCCCTCGGAAATACTGGGCGTGACCAATACCGGCGGCGGCACCACTACCTCTGCTCCCTCGGGCCTGCAAACACCGCAGGGCAGCAGCAGCGATGAACTCGGCCAATTCGTATCGGTCGTGCTGGCCGAAACCGAGGATGTCTGGAATACCCAGTTTCCCCAGGCTTTTAACCAGAATTACCGCGAACCCGTGCTGGTGCTCTTCAGCGGCGAAGATCGTTCCGCGTGCGGCTACGCCACTGCGGCCACCGGTCCCTTTTACTGCCCCGCCGACCAAAAAGTTTACATCGACCTATCTTTCTACGATCAACTCCGCCAACGGTTCAAGGCCCCCGGCGATTTCGCGATGGCCTACGTGATCGCGCACGAGGTAGGGCACCACATCCAGCAATTGACCGGCTACTCGCAGCAGGTGAGCCAGGCTCGCGGCCGGGTGAGTGAGGCCCAGCAAAACGACCTCTCCGTCCGCCTGGAACTACAGGCTGATTACCTGGCCGGTGTCTGGGCGCACCATGCGCAGCGGACCGCCGGCATCCTTCAGGATGGGGACATCGACGAGGCCATCCGCGCTGCCACCGCTATCGGCGATGACCGCCTGCAGATGGAGGCACAGGGTTATGTGGTTCCCGAATCGTTTACCCACGGCACTTCCGAGCAGCGGGTGCGCTACTTTACCAACGGCTATCAGTCAGGTGACCTATCTAAAGGAACGCTGGATGCCTTCTTTCAACAACGGCAGTTGTAGGGAATGAGTAAACCGACTGAAAGCTGGGAGGTGGACTTCGCCTTCAACCGTATCCGACACCTGGTACAGGATAAGTTCGGCCGTGCCGGCCTGCCCGACCTCAACGCCCTCCTCTTCCTGATCGGCCTCCAGGAACTGGGCCGCTGGGAGGAAAAATTTACCAAGGAGCAAAAGCAGGACCTGATGCACATTGCCGTTTGCCGCCTACTGAGTTACGAGGGCCACTACACCTTCGTGGGCCGCGACGCCGATGGCTGGCCCCACTACGATGCCTCACTCCCCGTGCCCCGTCGAGAGCTAGGTGAGCAGGAAACATTGTTAAAACACCTCATCGTTCGCTATTTCAATGAGTTAGAAAATGATGAAGGGCTGATCGGATAATTCGTAAAGACACGATACCTCACGCCTCCGAATGAATAACATCATTCGGAGGCGTCTAATGAGAGATGCTTATCCATTATTATGCGCCCCATTCGCGTGAGGTGCCTGAAGGGGACGTGCGCAGCACCGAGCGATAGCGAAGCCCGGAAGGAACCGACCGGGCCGGCGGCAGCCGACCGGGCACGCCCAAAAAACCATTTTAATTACTATTTTTTCGCCCTAGGTAGTAGGCAAATACAGCTTATTCAGCCGGTCGATCGAAGCCCCTGGGTTGATGGCACGGTACGCGGCCGACTGCATGAGGGGGCGGGTGCCGAGGCGGCTGATGCGCTGGTTGCGCATATCGGGGAAGGTGCGGTTGCTAAGGAAAACGAATACCAGGTCTTCCTGGGGATCGGCCCAGACGGCGGTGCCGGTGAAGCCGAGGTGCCCGAAAGCGAGATCGGAGGCGAGGGGCGACATATTAAGTTTGCGCTCCGGATTGAGTTGTTTGAGATCGAAGCCGTAACCGCGCCGCGACTCACCCGAAAAACGATGCGTGAAGGCGGCTACCGTAGCGGGCTGAAGGTAGGTGCGGCCGCCGTAGGTACCGTTTTGGAGGAGAAGCTGAAAAACCACCGCCAGGTCACGGGCGTTGCCGAAGAGACCGGCGTGGCCGGAAACGCCGCCCAGCATGGCCGCACCCATATCGTGTACGTAACCCTGGACGATCTGCTTGCGCCAGTAAGCATCTTTCTCGCTAGGAACGATCTGTGTTTTGCTGTAATAGCGGAGTGGCAGATAAGTGAGGTGGCTGAGGCCCAGGGGACGGTAGAAATTTTTGGCGACGTAAACATCCACCGTTTCACCACTTAGTTCTTTAACCAGATCCGCCATGAGGTAAAAGCCCAGGTCGCTGTAACGATAAGCACCCGGCGGCCGGACCTTGGAGGTAAGGATTTGGTCCTGAATTACTTCTCGGTAGTCGTCTTTCAGGAACAATTTTTCTGTAACCGGCACATTGAAACTGCCCCCGACGATGGATCGGTAAAACTCGGTAGAGGCTACTTTTTTGCGCTTGGTGCCACTCAGGGTAGCCGTATAAAAAGGAATCCAGGGCAGCAATCCGGCCCGGTGGGCCAGGATATCACCGATGAGCAAATTTTCCTTATTGGTGCCGCGCAAAACAGTCAAGTATTTACTCAGTGGCTCGGTGAATTCAAAACGGCCCTCCTCGAACAGTTTCATTAGCGAGAGGGTAGTGGCTGCTACTTTAGTAACCGAAGCGAGGTCATAGAGATCGTCGGTTCGGACCGGCAATTTATTATCGTAGGTGTGGTAACCATAGGCTTTCTCCAGTACGATCTTTCCCTGGCGAGCCACCAGCACCGTCATGCCGGGGGTGGCGTGTTCGGCAATGGCCTGGTGGGCCAGATTGTCGATGTAAGTATATAAGGTGTCGGAAAACATCCCCACGCGCTCGGGCGGGGCATAGCCCATGCGGAAATTTTTGCGGGTCACCAGACCGCTGTTGTAAGTAGATCGTTTGGACGCATTGACCGGCAAGCGACCATCCATGCCGATGGCGCCGAAGATGGCCTGAGCGGCGGCATCCTGCGCTACGGGATCGTTGGTGTAAGCGACCATAACGCTGCCGAACTCATCCAGCTTTGCCAGGGTGTAGGGGTTGCCGAAAATGGTGATAACTATCTTGGTGCGCTGCTGCAACTGGCGCAGCATGGCAAGCAGGGAATTATTCACCTGGATTTTCTCCTGCGAGGAACTGCCGCTACTGTGCAGACTGACCAGCACCACGTCGCGGCCGGCGGTTCGTTCCAGCATCCGGGCGGTTTCGGCGGCACTGGGGGTCAGGCCCACCTTCAGGCGGGTGATTCCCGCATAGCCGGCCAGTCGTTCCTGGTAAGGAGGATTTACCTCATCGCCACCCACGGCGATAGCGGCCAGTTTCAGGGTACTCAGGTCGCCGCCGATGGGTAGGATACCGGCATCATCGCGGACCAGGGTAAGGGAGGCTTCGTGCAGGCGCTGCTTGAGTTCGTAGGCGGCGGGGGCGTTAATTTCCTGCCGCAGGTTGGCGGCGGCCAGGGTGGGGTAGTTGCCCGTGAGGCCAAGGCGATATTTAGCCAGCAGGATGCGTTTGACCGATGCTTCGAGCTGTGCCGATTTCAGGCGGCCGTCGGCCAGGTAATTACGGATGGAAACGAAGGAGGCGGCAATATCCTCGGGCAGCAAGATCATGTCATTGCCGGCCAACAAGGCTTCGGCGTCGGCCGCGCCGGGACTGAAATACTTGGTTACGCCCTTCATTTCCATCGCATCGGTAAAAGCCAGTCCGTGAAAACCCACCTCATTGCGCAATAAATCGGTGGTGACGGCACGGCTGAGAGTAGTGGGCCGGTTTTCACGGCTGTCCAGAGTGGGGATATTGAGGTGGGCCACCATCACACTGCCGATACCATAGCGCGATAGGGCGCGGAATGGGTAAAGTTCGATGCTATCCAGGCGGGCGCGGCTGTGGTTAATGATCGGCAGGTCTTTGTGCGAATCCACATCGGTGTCGCCGTGACCGGGGAAGTGCTTGGCACAGGCCATCACGCCGTGGTCCTGTAGGCCCTTCATATACATATAGCCCTTAACGGTCACATTGTAGCGGTCTTCACCGAACGAGCGGGTGCCGATGACGGGGTTGTCGGGATTATTATTGACGTCCAGCACGGGCGAGAAACTGACGTTGACCCCCAGGCGGTTCATCTGGCGGGCAATTTCGGTACCCATGTCGTAAATGAGACGGTTATCACGAATGGCACCCAGGGCCAATTGCTTCGGAAAACTGATGGTCGTCTCTTTCAGGCGCATCCCCAGTCCCCACTCGGCGTCCATGCTCACCAGCAGGGGCAGTTTGCTCAGGTTCTGATATTGGTTGGTTAAAGCCAGTTGGTCTTCCGGAGTACCCTGGAAGAAGCAAAGGCCACCGATGTGATAATCGTTAATCTGGCGTTCTACGGCTGCTACGTGATCGGGTCCCAGATCGCTGTGAGCGCGAATCATGAACAATTGACCCAGCCGCTCGTCGGGCGTCATGTTCTGATAGGTTCGGTTCACCCAATCGAGTTCTTGGGCGGTCGACTGACTCAGGTTGCCATTATAGACCAAGCCACTCACGGATTGAGCAGTTAGTTGCGAGGAGAAAAAGACCAATAAAAGGAAGGAGCAGCGGTAAGCTGCGAAGAAGCAGGATCGTGTCATTGTAACCGGAGACAGTAAAACCGCCAGTTCGAGTTAAAGCGTGGCGGGTTCGGATAGATGGGATAGCAGAAAAATAATGCACCGCTCTGGCAATAGCATAGGGCGGCAGTCTTTCCTCCCCAAGTTACGCAAAAGGAGGTCAAAAGGTACGTAGCGCACGTATTTTGGGAAAAATTTAAGCGGATAATTTCCATTCCGCTAATGCGGCCTCCTCTTTTCGGCGCATCTCGGCGGCTTCTTCGGGAGATTTATCGCCCTGCCCGCACAGGTGTAACACCCCATGAATGACCACGCGGGCCAGTTCGCGGGCCGGCGGTTCTCCCAGTTCGGCGGCGTTCTCACGCACGCGGTCCAGGCTAATGAAGATCTCGCCTTCCACGCCGGGTGGCTCGCCGTAATCGAAAGTAATAATGTCGGTCAGGGTGTCGTGATCAAGGTACTCCAAGTTGATGGCGTGCAATTCGTCATCGGTGCAAAAGGTATAGTCGAGTCGATCTAGCCGGCGGCGGGCGGCGGCAATGGTTCGCTCGACCCAAGTGGAATGACGGGCAATCCAGGCGGGGTCGGGGGACCAGTCCAGTGCTTCGGAGGTGGTAAAAGTGAGGATTTCTTCCGGTTCCTGGTCGGGTAGTCGGGGGAATGGGTGCTCGATGATAGCAGATAATTAGGCCGGTTACAGCCGGTGGTCCATTAATTAGACACGCTCTAAGCTTATTTTTCGGGCGTGTCCCGGCCTAACGGCCGGGCCGGTCCCCTCCGGGCTTCGGCGTTCGCCTCGGCACTTCGTGCGCTAACGCCCCTGCGGGCACCTCACGCAATGAATAAGGGGTAGCCTATTGCCAGTCAATAACTACCTCAGGTTAAAGCGCATTTCTACCGTAGAGCCATTATCCTGATACTGCATTTTGTCGCAGAGTTGGTTCATCAGGAAAACACCCCGGCCGCCGGGCTTGGCAATATTCTCGGGGGCGGTAGGGTCGGGCAGTTGGCGGTAATCAAACCCGGGACCCTGATCGCTTACGCGCACGGCCAGACCACTGGTGAGGCGGCGCAACTTAATAGAAACGGTTTTGCTGCAATCCTGGCAATTGCCGTGGATGATGGCATTGTTGACCGCCTCGGTCAGGCTGATCAACAAGTTGGCATATACTTCCTCACTCAATTTATACTTCTCCGCTATTTTAGCGACGAATCGATCGACTTCGCAGATGTTCTTTGGGTCGGATTTGAGTTGTTGTAGCATGGCGTAGTTTAGCGTCGGTGGGTAGAGTTGGCTGGTGGGGATGCAATCAAAGTACCACTATAATTAACGTATGAGATACGAAAAAGCTGGGTAAGAACCTAAAAACCAGGACGAAAAGGTTCCTTTCCGGCAAATTTTAACATTCGCCCAAAGGCTGAATCCCAGCATAGCGGAGTGCTTCGGTCGATCAACTATCTTCCGGATCCGGGCGTAACGGCCGGTGCCGCATTACCTCCGCGCAGTTGCTGAAAGTACTCGTCTACGAGCGACTGGTAATAAGGTTTCAGATCGGGCGATACCCGCTTGAACATATCCACCTCGGCCTGACGCTGTTTGATGTATTCCTGAAGATTGGCGGGCATCTCGCGGCGTTGCTGGTCAGCAGTCTTACTCTTGCGTTGTTCGTCCTGATCGCGTTCGCGCTCGGCTTTCTCGTGTTCGAGCAATCGGCCCAAAATATCTTGCTGGCGCTTCATGGTTTCGTTCGTCAGGCGCTTATTGACGAGGTCTTCCTCGGACTTATTCATCTCATCGATCAACTCTTGTAGTTCAGGATCGCCCTTTCCCTGGCCGCGTCGTTCGGCCTGCTTCTTTTCCAGCGCACGGCGCAGCGCCGCCTGGCGGGCTGCCATGCGGGCAAATTCTTCCGCGCCGGCCTTGCCTTCGCCTTTGCCCATTTTCTGTTGCATGCCCTTCATATCCTCATTCAGTCCCTGCTGTCCCTTACCCTGGCCACCGCCCTCGCCGGGCTTGTCGGATGGTTTTTTACCCTCGCCTTTCCCTTCGCCGGGATTTTCGCAAGCCTGGTCGCCCGGCATCATGCCGGCCATTTGCTGTTGCATTTTTTCTAGCGATTCACTCATCATCAGGGCCAGGTCATTCAGGTTAGTCATCGCCCGCTGCTGCTGATCCGACGCCTGGGGCTTGCGCCTTTCTTCCAAATCATCGAGTCCCTGCCGCAGGTTACCCTTGATGTCATTCACCTTGTCGAGGACGAAGGTTTCGATATCGATGTTACGCTTGGCCAGGGCGCGGAGACTGTCTTCCACCAAGCGGAAGTCATCTTTTACGCGGAATTGCTCCTGCACCAGACTTACGTAGCGGGGGGTATTAACGGTGGCGGCACTGAAGTTGCGCATCAGTTCCTCCTGGTCGAAACTCAGGCCGACGATGTTTTCCAGCAACTGACGCATGGCTTCGATGTCTTCTCCCTGGTCTTTCTGCTGTTGGGCCTGCATCTGCATTTGCATCGAGCCGGCCATCTGCTTCATTTTTTGCCCCGCCTTTTTCTGAGAATCAGAGGCTTCGGAGGGCTTGCTGTCTTCCATCTTATCCTGGGCCTTCTCCATATCCTCTTCGATGCTCTCCTGCATCTCTTCCTGGGGGTCCATGTCGGTAGGCTTCTCCAGTTCTTCATTCATCTTTTCCATCTTCTCAATGTCCTCCTGGACCTTGTCGAATTCTTGCTGGATTTCCTCCTGCTCCTTTTTCAACTCTTCCGTAGGCTTTTCCTCGGCGGCGGTTTCTTCGGCCAGTTTCTCCTGTTCATCGGCTAGTTTCTCCAGTTTTTCGATGGTTTCCTGCATCTTCTTTTCCAACTCCAGTTCCTTGTAGAGTTCCTGCAGGCGGTCGAGTTCTTTTTCGGTTTCCTCGTTACTGAGTTCCATTTCCTCCATCTTTTCGAGGGCATCTTCCTTCTCCAGCTTCTCCATTAGCTCCCGGATCTCCTCCATCAGCTTTTCCATTTCCTCGTTCATTGCCTCCTTCATCATCTTCTCCAACTGCTCCTCCTTCTTCTTGATTTTTTCTTCGGCGGGGCTGAGTTCTTCCTCGTTACGCTTCTTCTCCTCGAAAGCTTCCTGGGCATCCTCGATCTTTTCCTGGACCTGCTGCTGGCGTTGCATCAGTTTTTCCAGTTCTTTTTTCATTTTCCAGTCCATCTCCTTTTCCTGGAGCAGCTTTTCGCGGAGTTTTTTCATTTCCTCCTTTACTTCCTTACTTTCCTTAATGGCTTCGCGCAGTTTATCCTTCAGCAGTTCACTGTTGGCTTCGGCCTGCTCTTCCAGTTCCTCGCGGGTGGGCAGTTGGTAGGTCATCATGCCGGTGCGGGAGGGCTTGGCGCCATTCACGCCATCGTTGTCGTATACCTCGAAATAATAGGATAGCTCGTCACCGGGCTGGGGTGCCAGTTCGCGCAGGTCCCAGACGTAGTCATAGCGGGTCTGCTTTCCGGTGGGCTTCAGGATACTGATCGTTTTAGGCTGGGCGTCTCCTCCCTTAGCCCGCTTGAGGGTGTAGACGAAGTTGAGGCGGGTGAGGCCGTGATCGTCGGCGGCATCACCGACGAAGTAGAGTAGCTTACTATCGGTGGAATCGATAAATTTTTCTACCGAAATTTCGGGGTAAAGATCGGGAACGACGTTGAGCGAGTAGGCGACGGAATCGGCGCGGGGCAAGCGGTCATTGGAGACTACTAAGCGGTACTGCTCGTCGCGGTTGGCACGACGCTGGAAGAGAAAGCGGTCCTGACCGGCGCGCTCGATCTCGGCATTCTCGTCGCCCGAGAAAAAGAGGTCGATGTGATCGGTGTTTTCGGTAGTGAATTCCCAGTCGATGCGGGTACCGACGGGCACGCTGAGATCGCCGATGTTGGCGAGCGACTCGTCCGAACGGCCTAGGTAATCTGGATAATCCAGGCGGACATTGAAGTTAACGATATTCGGTTTTTTCAGTACGCTGAGTTCGTAGCCCTTGGATTTGACCTGACCGGAAAAGAGACGGAAATCCACATCCTGACGGACGCCGGCAAAACGGTAGGTAAACTCATTCGGATTAACTTTCTGGAGCCGGTACTGGTAATTGTCGATCTCGATAAAGACCTCATTGGGCAAAATATCTCCTTCGACTATAACGGTCAGGGGGAAATCGGCGAACTGCACAACCTGGAGGTCGGGGTTAGCAACGGTGAATTTGAAGGGGGCGGGACGCTCGAACTCCTCATTAGAGTTCATCAACCGGCGGGTACCGTCGGTAATCCAGGCAGGGGAAGCGACCATGATAACGATCAGCAGTAACAAGGGCGGCAGCGCGTACTTGAGGTAGCGGCGATTGTTGTTCAGATCGATGGCGGAACGGAAGGGCACCGGACTGATTTCGGCCGCCTTCTGGTTGATGCTGGCTTTGATGAGCGAGGCGTCAGCCTGGGTACCGGCCTGGCCCTGGAGTTGCAGTACATTAAGCAGCTTATCCTGTACGCCACTGAAGTGGTTACCGATAATGGCGGCCGCGCGTTCGTGGCTGATTACGTCTCCCAGGCGGAAGTAGTGCGCCAGTGGCACTAGTACCCAAAATGAAGTGGCCGCCACGCTGAGACCGATAAAGGAATACCAGAGCAGTTTGCGGGTGGTCTTGTCAAAATAAAAATAATTCTCGGCCAGGGTGATGGCAAGAAACAAGAGGAGTACCGCACCGACGGTGTAGAGGGCACCCCGGATCAGGCCGTTAATATAAAACTTGCGGATAAACTGATCGAGTTTGGCAATCAGTAATTGATAGTTATCGGGTCCATTCATGGGATAAAGAATAAGCGGCAACAAAAAAAACGGCGAAACATTCAAATGCGAATAAGCATTCTACGACTTAAAGCCGTTTACCTAACGGGCCAAAGTACGGAAAAGATGCGCTGTGCAGCGGACTCACTGCGTTAAATTTATGAGCTAATCCAAAAGAAACCCTACCGAATGCAGTGGGCAAAACAAGTATTCGGTGGATATCAAACCTCCCACAAGGGAGCAGGAACAACTAAGATGAACGCAAAAGTTGTTCAGACAACTGTTTTGCCCTACTTTTAAGCCACCTAACCTATAAAAAAACCGAACCCCTACTGATGAATCCTCTCAACACCACCGAGATTTCCACGATGGCCAGTGGCCTTGTTTCGCAAATGGATGGCAATATATTTTGCCTGGATGCCGAAGGGGTAATTCGCTATGCCAACCCCTCCGCCTGCAATGATTTGGGCTATAAACTGGATCACCTCCTTACTAAGACCTTGTTCGAACATAGCCCCGGTCTACGAAAAAGTCAGTGGAAAGATCACTACGAAAAAACCATAACGGACGGAAGCTGTCAGTTCATCAGCTACCATAAAAACACCTACGGGCAGGTTTATCCCGTCCAGACTACGAGTACCCTATTGGACAAAGAGAGCGATTATATCTGCTGCATGGTGCGCTCGCTCAAGGAGGCCCGGCATTATTCCGACCTACTGGATCAGATAGCCGCTGCTAATGGGTTGGGTGGCTTCGAGATCGATCTAAACAGCGGTTACCTGCTGACGACCGATTCACTGCTCCAGATCATGCAGATACGCGATCCGGAAGAAATTCGCTTTGAGAATGTTCAAAAAAAGATGAGTCCGAACAGTAGCGAACGCTACCGCATCAAACTGGCCGAAGAACGAGCCGGTGGCTCTCCCCTGAGTGGGGTATTCGAGTTTATTACCCCCCTGGGTAATTCGCAGTGGTTCGAGCTTACGCACTTACCGAGCCGAGATTCTTCGGATAGCAACTTGATTCGCGGCTATTTCAAATTACTGGAAGATGATACCGAGAACGATCGGTTCGACCTGGAAGAATGCCAGCGGCGGCACATCCGCCGGGTACTGCAACGCACCAACGGCCGCGTGAGCGGAAAAAAGGGCGCGGCCATACTGCTAAACATCAACCCCAAAACTCTTTTCGCCCGAATGCGGAAGATGGGCATCGAGCGCAATGATTTTGACGATCATTTGTAAAAGCAGTTAAATCGCTGCCCCATCCGTCAGGGCTATAACTCGCGTGAGGTGCCTGGACGGGGCGAGCGGCAGCGAGCAGCCCGCAGGGCCGAGGCGATAGCCGCGCCGGGAAGGGACCGACCCCGGCCCTAGCCGGGGGCACGCCCGGAAACCCTAACCCACTAAAACCGCCCGCGCGTTCTCGGTTACCTCCAAGCCCGCCCGCCGGGCCGGACCCTGGTAAACTACCGTGCCGCGCACCGTGAATTCAAGCTGCAATTCGGCCTCCAGGCTTTCGCTGATCTTGCCGGTCATGCCGCCCTTGATGGGGCTGGCCAGGCTGCCGCCCGGCCCGGGACGCCCCTGGATGCGGAGGCGTTTCCGGCGGTGCGTGAAGGTGAGCGTAACGGTTTCGGTGGTGATGTGGAGGTTGATCTTAGCGCCCGTCCAGGTGGCGAAGGTGTGGAGTTCGCCGGCAAAGAGGAAGGTGCAGAGGAAGCCGGTGAATGAGCGGCCGCGCCACGGAATGCGCGCCACGGAGGCCATGAGGGAGGCCGGGGCGGGGTGGTCGAGGTGATTGCTCTGTGTCCAGACCCAGGCGAGGGGGAAGCTGCGGCCCCAGTCTTTTTCGGTGTAGCCGATGCCGCCGCTGAAATCGGTGGCGCGGCCGAAACACTGGAGGCTGCCCTCTAAAACATGGTGGAAAGAGACGAGGCCGTGGTAGCATTCCAGGCCGGGCACGAGGCCGTACCAACCCATGACGCCGGGGGCGAACGGACGGGCGGGCCAGGGCTGGACGCCACTGAAGTGGAGGGCGCCGCTGACCTCGGGTAGGTCGAGCTGGATCAGGTCGGTAGTGAAGCGGTTGGTGCCGATGCGGAGGTCGAAACGGTCGGGGGCCGGCTGGAACTCTTCGGCGGGGAACTCGTGATAGTACGTACGGTGCGCCAGTCCGTCGAGAAGTTGGATGAAGGCGTGTTGAGTGCCGTCATCGTTCATGCTGATGCCGGGGATAACGGCCAGGGAGGCGCGGCCGGCGGGGTCGGTGAGTTTGAAGTACCAGCCCTCGAAGTAGTGCCGTTTTTTGCCCCAGCCGTGGTAGCGGGGCGGATCGAAGGCGGCGGCGATGCGAGGGAGGAGGTACACGGGGAGGGGTGTTTGTGGACGTAGAAGTGATGCGGGACGGCATAGGTTCGTGTGAAAGCCGTCTTTTATCAGGGGTGGCGAAACCGCCGTGGGGCGGGCGTCGTTACCATCGTCATTCTACCCTCCTGTCTTACCCAAGCTACTCCATGAAAACTCGTTTCTTCCGCTACCTCTGCCTACTCCTTATTAGTGCATTCGCGCTGCCGCTGTCCGCGCAGTATGCCGGCTACCGCCAGCCGACGGCGGGAGAGTTAAAGGCGCAGCTGCAAAAATTGCAGGTGCTGGGCAGTGCGCTCTACCTTGCCGCCCACCCCGATGACGAGAATACGCGCCTGATCGCCTACCTGGCGAATGTGGAGAAGGTAGAAACCGGCTACCTCTCGCTCACGCGCGGCGACGGGGGGCAGAACCTGATCGCGTCCGACATCCGCGAGTTGCTGGGCCTGACCCGGACGGAGGAACTGCTGGCCGCGCGCCGCGTAGATGGCGGCGAGCAGTTCTTCAGCCGCGCCAATGATTTCGGCTATTCCAAAGACCCCGACGAAACCTTCACCATCTGGGACCGCGACCAAGTGCTGGCCGACGCCGTGTGGGTGATCCGTAAATTTCGGCCCGACGTGATTGTGAATCGCTTCGACCACCGCACCCCCGGCAGCACGCACGGGCACCATACGGCCTCGGCAATCTTGGGTGTGGAGGCCTTTGAACTGGCCGGCGACCCCACGGCCTTCCCCGAGCAACTGAAGTACGTGGAGGTGTGGCAGCCGCGCCGCCTGTTTTTCAATACCAGCTGGTGGTTCTACGGCAGCCAGGAAGCCTTTGATAAGGCCGACAAGAGCCGCCTGGTGGAAGTGGACGTGAACCGGTACCTGCCCAAGCGCGGCCAGAGCGTGGCCGAGATCGCGGCCATCAGCCGCTCGCAGCACAAGAGCCAGGGCTTCGGCAGCAGCGGTGCCCGCGATGCCTCGCCCGAGTACCTGGAACTGATCGAGGGCGACCTGCCCAAGGACCCGACCGACCTGTTCGGCGGCATCGAAACGACCTGGGACCGGGTCGAGGACGGGGCCGGCATCGGCCGGACGCTGGCCCGCATCGAGATCGAGTTTCGTGACGACGACCCCGCCGCCTCCGTGCCCAAGCTACTGTATGTTCGGCAACGCATGGCGGCCCTGGCCCCCAGCCACTACCGCGACCGCAAACTAGCCGAACTGGATGAACTGATCGTTGGTTGCCTGGGCCTCTACCTGGCCGCCACCACGGATGACGCGATGATCACGCCCGGCGAGGAACTGACCATCGAAACCGAGGTGACGCAGCGACTGGGCGAAGGCGTTTCAGTCTCCACGCCCCAGGTGCTGCCCGCCAAATCAAGCAAGGAATTCAGCCCCCTGACCCTGCGCACGCCCCTGCGCGATACCCTCAAAATTACCCTCCCCGCCACGGCCGACATCTCCTCGCCCTACTGGCTGCGCCAAGCCTGGCGGCTGGGCACCTACACCGTAGACGACCAGCAACTGCGCGGTAAACCGGAGTCGGACGACCCAGTGATGGTGGCCTTCGACGTCCAGATCAGGCGCACCGACGCCACCGATCCCGCCGTCCTGCGCGTACTGCGCCCCGTAGCCTACACCACCACCGACCGCGTGAAGGGCGAAATCTTCGAGCCGCTGGAGATCGTGCCCGCCATCACGGTGCGCACCGAGGAAACATCCTACCTCTTCGCTAGCGCGGAGCCACGCGCCGTGCAGGTGCGCCTCACGGCCCACCGCGCCGGTACTGCCGGCCGCCTGCAACTGGTGCGCCCCGCCGACTGGCAGGTCAGCCCCGCCCACGTCGACTTCACCACCACCCGCAAGGGCGAGGAGCAACTCTTCACCTTTATGCTCACGCCGCCCGCCGGCCAGTCCACCGGCCAGATCGTGCCCCAGGCCACCCTCAGCGGCCAGCCCGAATCCGATTACCACCAAAAAATGGTCACCATTGCCCACGATCACATCCCCACCCAGCTCGTTGCCCTCGACGCCTCGGTGCCCGTGGTCCGCGTGGCCCTGGAAACGCGCGGCAGAAATATCGGCTACCTTATGGGTGCCGGCGACGCCGTACCCGAGGCACTGCGTAGCATCGGCTATAACGTCACGCTACTCGAGGAGGCCGATTTCAGTTCCGGCCAACTCGCCCGTTTCGATGCCATCGTGGTCGGCGTCCGCGCCTACAATACGCTCGACCGACTCCCCGTCTACCAGCCTACCTTGCTCGATTACGTCCGGGAGGGCGGCACCCTGGTGGTGCAGTACAACACCAGTCGCGGCCTCGAATTACCCGACGAGGAGATCGGCCCTTACCCCCTCCGCCTCTCCCGCGATCGCGTCACCGTGGAGGAGGCCCCCGTCCGTTTCCTCGTGCCCGCTCACCCCGTCCTCACCACGCCCAACCGCCTTACCCCCGCCGATTTCGATGGCTGGGTCCAGGAGCGCGGCCTCTATTTCCCCGATCAGTGGGACGAGCGTTACACCGCCATCCTCAGCAGCAACGACCCCGGCGAACCCGCCCGCGATGGCGGCCTGTTGGTCGCTTCCTACGGCAAAGGCCACTACGTCTACACCGGTTACAGCTTCTTCCGCGAGTTACCGGCGGGCGTACCGGGGGCGTACCGCTTATTCGTGAATTTGATTTCCTTGGGAGGGGAGTAGGTGTGGGCGTGTCCCCGGCCGGGGGCGCGGGGTCGGTCCCTTACCCGCGCGCCTGGCGGCTTGGCCCTGCGGGCTGCCTCCCTGGGGGTCGGCCCGGTTCAGGCGC